>NZ_JAEQMY010000080.1 GCF_016743775.1 Microvirga aerilata
AAGAGGCACGAGCTCGAGGCTCTGGCGCACGGCCTGCTGGAGTACGAGACCCTGACGGGCGAGGAGATCCGCAACCTCATGGACGGCCAGCCCCCGATCCGGGACACCGGCGACACGCTCACTCCGGTGCGCGGCTCCGCCGTTCCCACCGCAGGCCGCGGCCGGCCGCGGGAGAGCGGCGAAAGACTGGTCCCGCGGCCACAGAGCTGACCCGCGCTCCATCGCCTTGGACCCTGGCGGCAACCTTGTTCAAGCTGGTCCGTTCCCCTTGCGAGCGTCTGATGACGCCCTCACACTGAGGAGGAAGACATGCTGAAGATGCAGCTTGCAGTTGGCCTTGCCGCGACAGTCCTGATGACCGGTACAGCCCTAGCCCAGACCACTGCTCCCACCCAGCCTGCCGGGCCCGGGCAGGTGATGACGCAGATGCCGCCTGACCTCATACGGGGCTCGCAACTGATGGGCATCGACGTTTATGGCGCCGACAACCAGAAGATCGGCGACATCGATGAGGTGCTGGTGGATCGCCAGGGCAAGATCCACGGCCTCGTCGTGGGCGTGGGCGGCTTCCTGGGCATCGGCCAGAAGGATGTGGCCATTCCCTTTGACCAGGTGCAGTGGCAATCAAACCAGGAGGTCCAGGCCTCCGCGAATGCCAACCAGGGCGGCTCCGGCACCAACACCGCCGGTGGCGTGACTGCGCCGACAGCTCCGGCTGCCGGCGGGGCCAACCAGCCGGCTACCACAGGCAGCACAGCTGCTGGCACCACCGGCTCGCCTGGAGCGGCCGGAACCTTGGGTGGCGCAGGACCGGCTGGCACCACCGCCGGCGCAGGCGGCACCACAGCCGCGGGCAGCGATCCCAATACGCCTGCCCGCGCCATGGTGAAGATGACCAAGGCCGACCTGCAGAACGCGCCTGAGTTCCGCTATAGCAGCGATGCCAACCAAGCGGGCGCTGCAGGCAACACACCGCCGAACGCGCCGAAGCAGTAAGGCTGCCAAAGGAGGCGGGGCGTCCCGCCTCCGATTGCGTTTGTCGCTGCCTTTGAACGGGTAGGATCCAGCACCATTTGTGTCCAGCCTGACCCGATTGCTTATGTCCGATCAGGTGCGTCCTCCCGCTGCTCCACGGCGGCCTCGATCAGTTGCCAGGCATCCTCCTCGCCAATCAGCGCCTTGGCCCGCTCGCCTGAAGCATAAGGCCTGTCATGCGGCTCGATGAGCGCTCTCATATAACGGCCGGTCTCACGCACTTGGACGTTCACGTCGCCGTGCTCGGCCTTCAGCTTGGCGGTCATCTGGCTCACGAGCGGATCGATCTTGCCGCTCTCCATTCGGCGCGGTGCCCCATCGGCGTACGCGCCACGAAAGCAGAGTCAACTGAGGGCGAGCACCTGCTCTATTCGTTCCTTACCCGGAGCCGAACAGCGTCGTCGGGCTAATCCGTCCGAAGGCCATGCTGGTGATCCTCACCACGCCGGCAGAAGTGGCGCTCAAACTGCAACGCCGCTTGCCTGACGATATCCTCGAGATCGTCGCCGAAGGCGCAAGGCCCGACGAGCTGGAGGGCGGGCGGCTCGCCGGATCCTAGGCCTAAGGCAGACTCGAGCAGGCGCAGCTCGAAGACAGCACAGGCCTCATCCGCCCCGAAGCTATCCTCTGAAGGCAGGACAAAAGGCTGAGACAGGCCCTCTCCCCTCTCGGTTTTACGGCCGGCAATAAAACCACCCTTCGTGAGGTTCGGCCCTAATCTCAAGGCTGTCTTTGCCCACGCCTTTCGGCCACCCACCTTTCAATAAAGCTATTCCCAAGATCTGCGCCCCTACCTAGGATTGCCCAGCCATTTTTACGCGGACTCCAGATTGCGAAGCTCAAAACATCAAATTTTGCGAATACAAAACTATCTTGAGGGATCGTGGGGCTGCATCAAAGGAGCAGTTATCAAGCGACCTCAATCTCGCACGGACTCTCCGCCAAGGCTGTTTGCAGCGCCTGGGCGAACTGATGTTGGTCAAAGGGCTTATGCAGCGTCTGGGTGTGCTTGAATCGCTTAGGAAGAACCGATGAGCCATAGCCGGTAGCAAAGATGACTGGTACACCCCTGTCGCGCAGCACATCCGCGACTGGGTAAGAGTGAACTCCAGCAACATTGATATCGAGGATGGCCGCTTCGATGTCAGCGTCACAAGCAAGCATGAGCGCGGCTTCAAGCCTTGAGGCAGGACCAACGATCTCAACGCCCAAGTCCAGCAGCATATCCTCGATCAGCATCGAGATCGCCGCCTCATCCTCGACAATAAGGACGCGACACCTCTGCACTTCGCCCATAACCTGCCCCCAGCATTGCCATTCGTTACCTTAAGGGATGAGGGCGGGCGCTGATACTATCAAGAACAAAGAAGGAACCTTGACTGTGAGCAGCTGCAGAAGTTCCAGTGCCAAAAACGCATGTCGCGGGATGAACAAAGGCTGCATGGATCATTCGGCTTTGCTTCAACGATCAGGCGGCATCCTCTCAAGCAATGGGTGGCTCACGACGAGTTCAGTCCCGATAGGAGAGTTCTGATGAGCTATGGTTGGAGAAAGGTTGCATTTGCCGTTGCTACTGCTCTTACGCTCTGCAGCGCCGCTCAGGCGTCAGAGATCAGCGTCACAGTCCGAACCAGCGACTATGGTGTACCTCATCGTGTTGCTGACTATGGTGAAGAGCAGCTCGAGCGGCGCCAAGGTAGGCGTAGCGACTACAGGTATGAGCATCGTGATCCCCACCGCTCCTACGAAGGGTCTGAGCCTGCGTGGCGTGAAGGACGGCCGCACCATGGTGGATATCGCAGCATCCCGGTTGTGGAGCGGCATCACTGGCAGCGGCCTATTTTTGCTGGACCGCACAGGGGCTACCGCGAGACGTGCAAGGTCATCATCAAGGATCGGGTGAACCGCTGGGGCGAGGTGGTTCAGTTCCGGCGGGAAATCTGCCGCTGAGCTTATTCATTGCCCTGAAGAGAACAGTAGCAGGTGGAACTCAGGACCAGCTTGACCGTTAGCTTAGCAGGAAGCTTGGTTCTCCCCTCCATAACAAATTAAAAGCCTGACGGGACAGACCGTCAGGCTCTTTTTTCGTCGGCTATAGCAAGCAGCAAAGCCGTCAGCTATTCGCGTGATCGAGCCATCAGCAGATTGTACTCCCTAGCCTTCCACTGACGGATCACCGCCTCGCGGTTCCGTCGAACACGCCTAGCGGGCTTGCTTTGCAGCAGCTGCGACGGCTCGGACTTTCAGGCTTTCGACCCGCCGATGTCGTGATGCGCGGGCCAGGAGTTTGGCTTCCGACAGTTTCCCGTCCGCTTCAAGCTCAGCCGCCTTAGTCGCCAGCTCAGCGGCTTCTCGTTCCTGGTTGACGGCTGATGCGACGAGCATCTCGGTATTTTGGATTGGTCGTTTGCGTCCTGAGGGATGATCACCAGTCACGGCTTACCTCCGTTCTCATTGATTGAACCAGAAGCGAATGAAAGGAGCTAGATCCAAGATGTACCGCCCATGCCATAAGGCTGTCGCCCGCATCTCCTTGGCACCTTCACGGAGAGCACTTCGTGCATTGACTCCCCTATGCAACAGGGTTGGAGCGGGCGATCAGATCATTGAGGTGCTCGACAAGAGCATCAGGGTACACGGGCTTAGCAACAAACACTGCCGAGGGCGGGAGATCCCCCTCGTCCGGAAAGGCCTTGCCGGAAATCACCAGCACCCCAAGATCCGGCCAGCCTTGCGCCACAAGGCGTGCGAATTCGAAGCCGTCGAGCGAACCTGGCATATCGACGTCGGTGAGGACGACACTCACATCCTTGCGCCGTCTGAGTGTCTCAAAGGCTTCATCTGCATCCTGCGCTTCCAGCACCCAGAAGCCAGCCTCACGCAGGATGTCGACCTGTGTCAGACGCACAAGCGTTTCATCCTCCACCAGGAGCACGACAGGATGATCGAGGATCGGACCACGCGGCTTGACCTTCATAGGGTTGGCAACGAACTGTCCTCAACCCGGTTCCAAGAGATAGAGCAGCATAGTTATAAGAAGAGCCCTGAAGGGTCTCCCCACTGGATCAGGATCGCTGCCCCTTGGCGACAAGTTGTTTGATGCGGTCGACCACGCCCTGGGACGAGTAGGGCTTCTCCAGCAGAGGCCCCGCTTCACAGAGTGTTGCGGCGATGTCGGCCGAGCGCTCGACCCCGGACGTAAGGATTACCTGGACACCCGGCTTGTTGCCACGGATCCAGCGTGCCAGCCCAAAGCCATCCATGTCACCCGGCATCTGAACGTCGCTGAACACGATGTCAATCGACACCTCAGGCGCCTGCAGCATCGCAACGGCCTCGGCGGCGTTCACGGCTTCATGGACCTTGTAGCCGCACTCGCGCAGGTAGTCGGCGATGACCAGTCGGACCAAAACCTCGTCTTCTACGATGAGGATAGTTTGTTGGGGAATGTCGGATTGAGGTGTGAGGTTGGTGGCTGCGGGACTCATGCGAAGCTAATCGTCACGCTTATACCTTTGTTCCAGGTCTCAGGCGCTTGGGGTGTCAGGCCAGTTGAGACTGTAACTAACAAGAGTGATCACCCGTGTGATCAGGTAAGGTTTGCGGATGAACACGCCGAGATCATCAAGATCCGGGATCGCTGAAGCATCAGAAACACCTGAGGTGAGGATCATCTGGGTGGGCCCGCCACGGGCGTGCACATGACGAGCGACGTCCAGCCCATCTCCCGATCCCGGCAAGTGGATGTCGACGAACACCAAGTCGATGCGCATGGTGTCGAGCACCATAAGGGCGTCATCGGCGGAACTGGCCTCCAAGACCTTGAAGCCATGGGCTCGCAGTTCATCACTGATGGCCGAACGTGTTAGAACGTTGTCTTCGACGACCAGAATGGTGGGAGGCGTTCGACGCGGAAAAGCCGTTACCGATGCATCACCCATGGTGACCCCTTAGGCTACTCAATGGGCGAGTAACGTGCGGCAGCTCCACTGGTTCTCCGCAGAACATGTGCCGGTTTGTCCCTGAAGCAGGGCAGTGGCATCTGCCTATTGGATCCAGTTCATGTTCCAAGGGAGAGGAACCAAAGCGTAGCCGGTGAGTTCAACCCTACCATTCTTTTGTTCTGTTAGCTCCATTGTCCAATCATTCTGCAGGGATTGTTTTGCTGGTCGAAGACGAACCGCTGGTGCGGTTGGTCACGGCCGACATTCTGCTTGAGGCGAACTTCCGTGTCATTGAAGCGGCGAATGCCGAAGAGGCCCTGACGCTTCTGCAGGCCTGTGTTGAGGTGGACGTTCTGCTCTCGGATGTGGAGATGCCACCAGGGGTGAACGGTTACGAGTTAGCCCAGCAGGTTCACGAGCGCTGGTCCCCTATCGAGATCCTGATCACATCAGGGCGGGAGTGGCCCCGGGGAGGAGACCTGCCGCCGGGAGCTGCGTTCCTGGCTAAGCCCTGCCCGAGCCAAACCTTGGTGTCCTATGTGCGATCGGCCGCAGACCGGGCCCAAGCCACCAGAGCGACGTGTTTCGCAGCAGCCGAGACAGATTTGGCCGAGGGAAAGGTGGTGCCGTTTCCCAAGGTTGGATGATGTGAAAAGCCCATGGAGGCTCAGGGCACTGCAGATTGACTAGCGTTTGAGGAGTTGAATCACCTTCCGGCTCTCCGGCTCGATAATGGCGATCTGGTCTCCAACAATCAGGTAGTTGTAGGTTGTGACGGTCGGGACAGTCGTTGCAGCGTCTTGCGGCAGTCCCAACAACTCCACCTCCGGTGGGATGGTCATCCCAACCCGGACCGGCTCGCTCAAACTGGCTTGTGGCAGATCGGTGGAACGCTTCACCTGATCCAGGATCATCTTCTGCTTGTCCGGTGGGAGTGGACGTGGTGCTCCTGTCTTGACCGGCGTTCCCTGAGCAGGCTGGGACGCAGCGGGATGAGTAGCGCCGAGGGCTATCAGCCCAGTTACAATGAGCCACAATGAGGACCGCATCATCCCTCTCCCTTTACGGATGTTCGATGTTCGGGGCCTGACCAAGCAGGATGGCGGGTCTGGGATGACCTTATACCGAACGAGCCCTTCAGGTGCCGTTCAGGCATGAAATCCAAGCCAGCAGGGCTTGCACCTGATCATGCTTCGCTCAATCGCAGAGGATACAACGATCCGCCGCTTGCTCGATTGGATTGATCCAATCGGCAATGATCAATTCAAGGGGGCCATCTGAAGATCACACGCGCTCCTCCACGTCGAAAAACCGGAGCGCCCCAGGAAGCGGCATGAACGGGAGCACGCAGGCGTTCCGCAACACAAAGCCGTAGGGGCCGGTGAACCAAGGTGATAAATGCTCGGTGACGCAGTCGGTGATCTCGCACTCCCCCACAATCCCTCCTCTGGGGAGATCGTCTTTCTTTGGCAGACCTCCACCAAGCGTGATCGCCCGGCCCAGCTAGTGCTCAGGATTCGGCAGGCACGCTGAAAAGTGTAGTAATCCTCCAGCCGCACGATGGCTGGGGCGTGAATCAGAACACGTCCGCGGTGCTGAGTCGGCCAGTCGCGATTGTCGATATTCATGCCAGCGTGGAAGATCGCCCAGGCAAAGGGTTGGCGGACCGATAGGGCAAACGTCATGTAGGTCCGGAACCGGGGACAATGGAAGCCGAGGATTACGCTCGGTGACGCTCCCCGGTTCCCAATCTTTCATATTCCTGAAGGGCAGTGCCGGCCTGTTCTTACCTTCGTATGCTCATGCTGCGTACGCCTCTGCCTCGGTCGCAACGCGCCGAACGAGCTGGTTGATCACACCGGCGAGTTGGTGGGGACGGTAAGGTGTGCGCAGGCACGGAGCCCCGTCGACCTTTTCGGCATCCGCCAGCCTGAACGGCATGCGTGAGGTGTAGATCACCTTGAGGTCGGGATCGGACATACGTGCGTCCTTGGCCAAGGAGAGGCCAGCGCCTGCGTGCCCGAGGTCGGTGTCGACGACCAGAACACTGATGCGCCCGTTCGTGCGAAGCAGATGGCTGGCTTCCTGCAGGGTGCTGGTGAGGAGCACCTCATAGCCATAGCTCGCCAAGCTGTTGGCGGTTGTCAGTTCAGCCAACCGATCACCGGAAACAAGCAGAACAAGCGGCTGTCGACTCATGATGAAATACCTTGGATGGAGCGCGCAAAGACGCCCTCCGAAATGGAAAGGTTGTTCAGAAGTCAGGCCTCGCAACTGTGCTGTGATTGGCCTGTCGCGAGTATGGTGTGCGAACAGGGTTAACCAGAGGTTAACTCCCCATGTACTGCAGGGGCTGGGCCGTCGAAAAAGCGGCGGTCAGATTTTGGTGGCATAGCCCCTTCAGGTGCACTGAACTTGTCAAGCCGTTCCTGAGCTGCCTTGAGTGTAGCCTCCCCTAATCGCCAAGCTTCTGTTTTGGATACCTGAAGCGCTTTGCGAATGCCTGATGATGGCCGACAAGAAGCGAAGCTTCACATGGGAGCTCGCCGTCAGCGATGCGCTCAAATCCCTCCAATGCGTTCAGAAGGATTGGATTAGGAAGACTGGCAAAGAGCATGGTTGGACCAGGCCCGGAGGTGGAAACCAGCATCATCTGTCCGGGACACCCGAGCTTCATGAACAAGCTTTCGAACTGGTCCTGTGCCTGGTCCCATTCGGCCACATCGATGCTCTTGCGAGCCCAGATCATGGGGCGTCTCCCCGGCCCAGTTGGCGAGGCGAGAAGCGAAGTGCTATGGCGGTATCCCACCAAGTAAGTCTGTCCCGAGGGATGGGCAAGAGCAAGACTGCACGGTTGCAGCATGCTGACTGATCCGCCTTGGCTCATAGGAGCCCAGGGAGGTTAACTTTTCCGAGCTCCCAATGATCGGGGGGCTAGTCCAACCCATCCCGACTGAGCAGACTTCATTGGCATAGGGGCCGCCTTTGCGCGGCCCCTCTTCGTATCAAGTGCGTGGTCCCCCGGTCTGGCTGTGTTGGCCACCCGGCTGCGAGATGCCTGTCACCGCAGCACCAACCCGCTCAGAGCTGTCCGACATCGCCATGTCACCGAGCGAGATGATGCCAACCAGCCGCTTGTCACGGCTGAGCACCGGCAGGCGGCGAACCTGGATGTCGGCCATGTTGCGGGCGACATCGTTGGTGTCGTCGTCCTCGTAGCAATATTTTACTTCACCCGTCATCACCTCGCGGACAGCGGTGTCAGGCCCCCTGCCCTGGGCCACGGCGCGCACTGTGATGTCCCGGTCGGTAATCATACCCACGAGGCGGTCGCCTTCGCGCACCGGCATAATGCCGGTGTCAACCTCGGCCATCAGCCGGGCTGCCTCCTGGATGGTATGAGTGGGTTCGATCAGCTGCACATCCCGTGTCATGAGTTCACTGACTTGCATGAGTGCCTCCTCAGATGCCCCCTGTCTCGTCTTTTTCTCCCCACATCTTATCAGGTGGGGATTTGTAGAGCGCCGGCAGCTGGAGCATGGCTACCGGCGTTGGTGCTTGCGGATCAGGATGACGACCGCACCCGCAAGCAGCGCCAGGAAAATAGCACTCCCCACCGTGACGAATAAACTCTCAACCCGGGCAGTTCCGGGCGGCAATGGTGCCGTATCACCCTCACCAATTGCCGTGAGGTAGAGAGGTGCCTCAATGGCAGGAAATACCATCGTGGATGTCCCCGGTTCCTGCTGTCCGTCTACTCCAGCATTGCCGTGCAGGGCCACTCGCGTGACCAAGGCTTCCACCCTCTGCCTCACAAACCGAAACTTGAAGGTCGGTTTGGGTGAGAAAGACCTTATTGCAGGCCTATTCTGGTTGGATTATCGCCGCATCGGGTCGGAGCCTAGAACACGCCGATGAACCACCCTTGGAACTTCGAAATCAAGGGATGTTCGTCGACAGACGTTGGCGCAGCAGCGCTTTGCTGGACACCAGCCATGCGCGTCCTCACCTCATCCGGCGCCAGCTCATCAGCTTGCCGACCGATGGCGAGAGCGCCAGTGAGGATTTCAAGACCCTGCCGAAATGAAAGCCGCCAGCGCATGCGGGCAGCAATGTAAGCCTCCCGCTCCTGCTCCACCTCCAGCGTGTCGGCGCAGGCCAGACGGGTGACAAAGGGCAACAACTGCTGTCGCTCCTCATCAGACGCCTCATCGTTAATCTGCATCGCCAGTGCGCAGATCGGGCGGGAGAAACACTTCGGCATGTCGTGAACGGATCGCACGGACTGGTACGGAAAACCGGCTGCTACGATGGCCGCCTCGTTGATGCAGGTTCCGCCGTCTTGTCCAGGAAAGGTGTGCGAGCCTTGTTTCAGCTTCCAGTTCAGGATGTGGTCGAAGCCATGCATGATGACCATCCTTATGCACCTAAGACAGGGATGGTGCTCCTCAGGTGTGATCGTTGTCAATCAGGAGAGCGCACCATTATGGATGGCGGCAGGACGTGTCGCAGCGGTGACTATGGGGGATGCTTTGCACCTAACAGAAGCTCACCCAGGCGAGATGCTTCCTGGGCTTAAGCTCAGTTCCACGTCGGCATTGGAGGTCCATTGAACGACGGTCGGCTGAGCTCGGGCCCAGCCTGAACCCACCCTGATCCGCCTATTGCTCAGTGAAGAAGGTTAGCAGGACCTTGCCCTTTTCGCCGATTAGGCAAACGAAGCGGTTTGGCTGGTCGCTCTTTTCGCGCTGTAGGTAGGCGTCGCCCATGATCACCATCTTGACTGGGGTATCCTCGACCTTGGTCTCAGCCTTGGAGATTGCCAGACCATCGATGTCGAAGGTCAGGTCCTTGATCGCGGGAGATCGCTCCTTCAGCGCCACCAGACCAGCAAGCCGGCAGGCGTCCACTTCCACTGGCACCTGGGCCTGAGCCGAGAAAGCAATCGTCATGAAGGCGAGAACTGCTGCTAGAGCGCCGTACCGCATCAACCGATCTCCTACTTGAAGTGCTGACGTATTAGGCGATGGCTCCATGGCAAAACCATGCTTTGAAAGCAGGAGCTAGCAACGTTCTGCAGCGAAACTGCAAACGCCAGGATCAAAGTGGTTTCAGGCCAGTCCCAGCTGCACTGCCAGGATCAGAAACTGTTATTTGTGTGGCTGGCGGCCTCGGCCTCATTGCCGGTAGGAAAATGCCGTGCAGGACGCGTGGCTCGAGGCGCCGGATGCCAGTGGTGCGGCTCGCGCGGGCGCCTGTTGGCATCGGGATGCCACTGCCGCGCCGCAGCCGTAGTTGACACCCTGTGACCTAACATCCAGCCCAACGCGCAGCCGAGAGCACCGATGATGGCCAGAGCTGCAAGCGGATGTCCCTGCACAGGCTTGCTGATGGCCTGAGTGCCCTCGTGGTAGTAGCGCTCAGCGTCGGGCAGATAACGTCTTCCCTGCTCCATATACGTCTGGCCACGCCGGTAGACGTCACGAGCGAGCCCAGAGGCTCGCTCCGCCAGCTGCGCGGTGCATCCAGTTCTCTCCTCAAGTCCCTCGCCCGGCGGCACCGGAATCTCGTTCAACGCCTCCGGCTCGCATTCGGCAGCGACACTTTTCGAAGCTGATGTGGTCCAGGCAGGCGGATCACTGGCGGGGAAGCTGTCGACGACTGCATCATCCACGTGCCGTTGCTGGATCGGCTTGGCTTCATTCTCGGCATGCGCCGGGCGCTTCTGATCAATCTTTTCGTCAGGCATTGGGATCTCCATGTCCTGCTCAGGGCAATGAAGTCTTAAGGTGGATGGTTCCTCCTGCAGGTCCAGCACGAAGGCACGAAGCCTCCTTAGGCCTCAACCGCCCTAGCAATGCGGCACACTCAGCCGTTGCAGAGCTCAGGCAGCTGACCAAGGTCGTCGAGGGCTCTCTCTGCCACGATGCCAAGGTGCGTGATCGACAGCAAGTCGTCTCGGGGCAGTGGGATCCGTCCTTTTTGGGATCTTGGCCGCGTCTGGTCTATGTCCGTCCCCACCTCTGCGCCATGCAGTTAAAAAAAGCGTACGGCGTCATCCTGGTGGCGGCCTTGAATGGAGCCAGGATGGCCGAAGCCTGCGCGTCAAGTTGTGCCGGGATCTACCGGCCTCACACGCCAAGCAAAGATGCCCGGTTGCTCTCTTGCCCTTTTGCATCGAGAGGCCTATGTCATGGCATAGGCCAAAACGGAGGCGATCGAAATGCAGCACGAACGACATGTCAGGCTGTTCCGAAACGGCCGGAACCAAGCGGTCCGGATCCCGGTCGAGTTCGAGCTCCCGGGTGACGAGGCCATCATGCACCGGGACGGCGACCGGCTGATCATCGAGCCGATCCGGAAGAGCGGCCTGATCGCCCTCCTCGACACGCTGGAGCCCCTCGATGAGGACTTCCCCGCCATCGACGACAAACCCAGCGCGCCGGAGGACATCTTTTGAGCGCCGGCCGCTACATGCTCGACACCAACATCCTTTCTGACATGATCCGGAACCCGAGCGGAATGGCAGCGACGCGCCTGCGCCAAGTTGGGGACGCGAGCGTCTGCACGAGCATCGTGGTCGCATCGGAGCTTCGCTACGGTGCGGAGAAGAAGGGTTCGGAGAAGCTGACCGCCAGGGTCGAGGCCGCGTTGCGGGAGGTCGAGATCCTGGCGCTCGACGTGCCAGCCGACACGCATTACGGCCTGGTCCGTAGCCGCCTCGAGGCCGAGGGGCGGACGATTGGCCAGAATGACCTCCTCATCGCTGCGCACGCGCTTTCACTTGGACTGACGCTGGTCACCGCCAACGTGCAGGAGTTCAACCGTATCGACGGCCTCCGGATCGAGAACTGGCTGGAAGGCTAGCGCGGGTCTGGACCACCCGTCTGACGTCAATAAAATAGCGGGGCATCGTTGATCGTGAGAAATACAAAGTGGTGAGAGAGGTCTGCTGTCCGGTGTTATCGTTGCTAAACAATAACTTGCAGCATCAACATTCGGTCGCAACCTGCTTTTACGACTTCTAATAGGAACCGTTGAAGGCCTAACCTTGCTTTCTTTTCGGGTTGGTTCTTTTGGCACGGCGCGCTTCGGTTTTTAACAACGAGTTTTCATCAATCGAGAAGCCTGACACTCCGTACCAGCCAACGGAATTCAACCACTATGTGGCTTGAAACGCCCTGTGAGCTCTCTCGCGCAGTTCATCCAACTCGCCCTGCAGAGCATTGATCTGCCTTTCGACCTCCACGTAGGACACGCATTCTGGCGTGACGAAGAGGCGTCCACGTCAGCTGCGCCCGTTCATCTCAGTAAGCTTATAGCCGAAGCGCTATGGGCGGCCTCAAAGGGCCGCCCACTGGTCACACCGATGATGCGCGATGCTTAACGGATAACCTGAACAATCCTGCGGCTGCTCGGCTCGACCAGCACGGGCGTGTCGTTCACGACCGTGTAGCGATAGCCCTTTACTTTGTACTGGGCGGGCACCTCGTGATACGTCACGCCGGCTTCCGGCAGGACCGCACCCACACGAACCTCTTCCTTGTAGGTGTAAGACGGAGCCTTCTGCGTCGTCACGTAGGTACGGAACTCCGGCTGTTGCTGATCAGCGATGCCGCCTACGATTGCACCCGTGACACCACCCACTGCGGCACCGACCGGACCGCCTACGATTGCACCACCGACCGCGCCTGTGGCAGCTCCGGCGGCTGCACCACCAGACTGCGCAAAAGCAGCCGCGGGAGCAAGGGTTGCGAGAATAGCACCGGCGAAAAGGATCTTCTTCGACATGAAAAACTCCTGAATTGTAGCTTCGGACGCATTACCCGTTGGCAGTAGAACGCTGCTACGTCTGAGTAGTTTCAGCAAGCTTGTAAATATTTGAATGACGCTCCTTGCGCATTACCGAAGATGAACGCTTGATTAACAGTATGATCTATTACGTTGCCGCTGAAGTTCTTCACGGCACTTCTCACAAGGCTCACTGATTCTATCACCGACTTGGACGTTGGCGACTGGAACCAGCGCCGCCACAGTTCGTTTCTTGAGGTCAAGATGGAGGCTGGGGAGCAATCACATTGAGCCCAAATGACCTTCAATCATTCGCTTCACCCTTCCGCCAGTGTTGCCCTTCACCTGAGCGCCATTGCCGAAAAAATTGATGAGGTTGCGGCCAGGGCCGGGGTGTCGTCGTCCGATCGGCTGGACCTTGAAACCGCGCTTAGGGCGTTGCCTTGGCGCGACCGTCGGCGTCTGGGATTGATCCTGGAAGGCGCCCGGATGAGCGCGAGCAGCGAAGCGCTGCGCACGGCTGTTGATCTGATCGTACGTCTGGCTAGCGATACCTGGGTCAGAACGCCTCCACCCGGACCAGAGCGGAAGCGACAAGACGCAAGCGGAACACGGCTCACCTCAATTCAGAGCTGAGTATGAGTCCCGCCCGACCTGCCAGATCGGGAACATTTCGCCACCCGCTTCCTCTGACAGCACACCTGAGACCCTTCCCGCGCGTCCCGAAGCCTGAGCCACCATTACAGCAGCCTGAATGGCTTGGGGGCGCTTGTCGAACACACCAAGCGTCTGACTGTTGAGATGAACAGCCCATCCTGCCCCAGAAGCACGGACAATGTAGATATCCTGCTCGTTCATCAGGTCTCCTTAAGGTTTCTGAAAGGCTTGATGATCGCCAAGGCAGCCGCAGGGCAGCCAAGGCCACGCGAGACAATGCAGCCATCAGGGCTAACGAAACTGCGCGACGTTTATTCCCCATTTGGAGGCAAACAAAAGGTCAGGGTTATGACCACCGGCAGTCCAGCCGGTCGCGTCAGCAGCAAACGCGAAGCGGCCTGTACCGTAGATGAGAGCCACACCAGCGCGAGCCCGCACGGTTCAGAACCAGTTGCTGGATTCAAACACGCCATTGTCATCAAGGGTGCCGTTGCCGTTCATGTCGAAAGCGCCCTCGTGTCTGAAGTCGGCGTACTGGATGTCGCTTTCAAGACCGATGACGAACGAGCCGATTGGGAGTTGGAGCCAACCTGGGCGCCGTCGTCATCCTCATCAGTGATGGGCTACCGCGTCGCTCCCATAAGGCTGGAAGCTTTTCGGAGGTTGCACCATGGCGATCACATCATTCGTCGTCTCCGCATGGCCAGGAGTTCGACGGCAAGGTCGATCTTGCCGGATTTCACCATGCGCGTGAGCGCGCGGAAGTAGCCTCCCGGGTTCTTGATCCGGCTCTCCCCGCCGTTCTTGGCAAGGTCGTCCTCGTAGAGCTGCAGGACGTAGATCACGGAAATCGCCGCCCTGACGGGTCCCACCTCCTCGACAGCTTCCGCCCAGGCGCTTTCATGCGCCCCGAGCGAAGCTCGCAGGTAGCGGCCAGCTGAGACGATATCAGCGAGATCCCGCACGGGCTGGCCGTAGTCGCTGATGGTGGGGCAGGCCTCTAGGATCAATTCCGGTGATAGGTGCTCCGAGGTTTGTTCGGTTGAACGAACGGCCTCAGCTTTCTTCGGAAAGCTTTTGTTACAAGGTTCGCTAGGAGATTCGTTGTTGTTATAGGTGTGTCGGCACTCAGTTCCGGCATAGCCCGCCCGATAATACGCTTCTTCGCAGGCACTCCTCAGGGCTTTCCACTCATCCAGAACATCGATCGGTACGGCCTTCGTGCTGCGCAATGGAGTCCGGGCCATAAGACCAGCAAACGGATCCTGCAGGTCCGAGCGATCAAGGTCGGGGTATTCCTGTGCAAGGCTGTTGAGCGCTTCCTGGGCGGCCCTTCGGGCGATGGTGATCTCGTCGAAGGTACGCTTGCGGGTTTCCCGCGCCTGCTTCTGTTCGATCAGGCGCTCAGCCCACTCCCCTCGCCTAGCATAGACAGGCGTGAGGTCGAAGCCGAACGCGTCCACGATCTCGCCAGCCAAATCTTTGACCGCATAGCGTTTTCCGTTGGGAGACTCCTTCGGGATGATCAGCTGCTGGTCGATGAGGACGCGGAAGGCCTTGCGGATCCCCCGCTCTGACAATCCGGTGCGGCTAACCAGATAATCGTTGGACGGCCAGACCAGCAGCCGCTCCCATTCTTGCTCGCCCCAGCAGGCGACGAGCTCGGATAGGACCGACCGGGGACCATTGCGCAATTCTAAGGCCTTGGCAGCCTCCCTGGCCGCCGCAGATAGTTCTTTTCGTATGACTGTACGCCCGTCTTCGAGCGCAAGTTCTCTCGCGGCCAGAGCAGCATGTCTCAGCCGCCGGCCTCCTGACGATGCCAGTTGCATCGTACCCTCCTATGTGAGGGCAAAGCGGGAGCGTTCACCGAAACCGATGCTCTTGACAGCCAGCTTGTCGGGATGGCATAAGGAAGTTGTCACACATTCGCTTACGACCACCCCTCGGTGGTTCTCCAAAGGCCCTCGAAGTTTCCAGCTTCGTGGGCCTTTTGCTTTGCCTGGTTTACGTCACCGTGTTTGGCTCCTTCGGAACAAAGGTGGCTGCGAGGGCGTGGTTGATTGCTTCCTGCCGAGACCGGAAGCGGCCACTCTCGACGGCTTCGTCGATTGCGGACCCGATCAGCTGGGGAACCCATACATTCATTTCCCGGTCCCCCCGCTCACGGCGGGCTTTCCGGAGACGTTGAACGGCATCAGTTCCCTTCACAGCTGGCATGGCGCTCACCTGTCACACTCGTAGCAATTACGAGAAATGCCCGATTCTCAGGTGGCTGTGGAGTCGGAGTGCAAGAATCCATTCACAATAAGTGGATTCTTCGTTGGAAAACTTCTTTAGCTTGAATCGTTTAGCTGAAAAGCCGAGTCAATCCGCAGGTAAAAACCTGGTTCCAGCCGATTCGAAGTTACGCACTCGATTCTGAGGCAGCAGTCAAAGGCGGAGATTTGCGGCTCACGAGCCCTTGTTCAACTCTGCTGAACTCTGAGAGAGACACGTAAAGCTTCTAGCCAGTGTGGTTACAGAGACAAACATTTGAGAGTGACTCTCGCCTATCTCTGCATCGGCGTTATCAGGACCATCTATGCGGGTCAGTCGATGGCTCCTAATGGGCTGCCCCATACGGGAGACTTGGGCGAGTGCGCATTTGGCAGAGGATACCGAGTGCCCACAGCACGGAGCAGATGTGGGAGGCCTGGAGGCAGTTGCCTCCCAACCAAACCCCTATGAGCGGTGGGCACTAACCATTGAGCTACAAGTCCAATGACAGCGACCATGCTGGATCTTTGCTGGTTTGGCTGTGCTGGGAAGGGCACAGCGCACGGTCGACACGTCTTGTCCCCTTTCTTGACTGCAACGGAACTCCTAAGGACCTCAGCCTTTAGGACTCAGGTCGGTTGCCCCTGAGTACCTGAGAATGATGCCTGAGACTGAGGCTCCTGAGCCCTCCCCTCGTAACAGAACGACGCTCCTGAAGCTTAGGGAGCGGCAATGTCGTTACGTCATCTCAGATGGCGGCTCAGAGGCCATCTTCTGTGGAGGTCGGACCCAGGAAGGCTCAAGCTGGTGTCCTTGGCACAGGCAGGTGGTCTATACGAAACCTTCCTCCAGCGGAGCAAAAGCCGGGCGCGGCTTCATTCTTCCGAAGTTAAGCTAGGGCCATGTACCATATGCTGCGTAAACAGCAGGTGAAATATGCCTGCCGTCACCAGCTATCGCTCGCTGATCATATTCAGCTGCCCGCCGCACCAGGTCGGCGCGATGCACCTTCTGCCTTCCCAGCGTTGTTACGGATTTGAGATAGAACCAGGGTCCCGCCTTCTCAGGTCGGCTGATTACGCTCCCGCTCCTTTCGGCGCAGGGCAAGAAGAAGATCAAGCTGTTCGTCGGATATGGGGCTGGTATCAGGTGGGAAGTAGACGCTTCGCATCAGCTCAGCGATCCGGTTCTTGGCGTCGCGATTGATGCTCGCAGCTTCGGATTTTCTTTTTCGGTCAGGCACGGATGCTTACCTTCGATACGCAATGCATTTGCCCCTTAGACTGAGAGCACTATGGTTAACTTTCCGTTAACCTTAGCCTTAAGCATCTGGAGTGGAAGGCTAAACAGCCGCTCCGATGGCTTCCATTCAAGTGAGGAGATCGGGCATTCTCCGCTGCTTGGGAGGCAGGGGGCGGCTGGCGCGGAGCGCCCTTGCTCTTCCAGCCTGCCGGACCGCATCCGAGTTCATGAGCTTCGACCACCAGGCACAGGCGTTCCCGTGCGCTAGCTCACACTGTTGATCATCGCTCTTCTATAGACATGAAGCCTCTCGCCAGCATTATGATGCTAGGGCCGGCAGGACCTATCTGGAACGGTAGAGGCAACCATGGCGGACAGAAAGCCAGACCCACGCCGAGCAGAGCACAAGGAAGCGGTGCGTTTGTCCTGGAAGAGCCGTCATATTCCAGTTGGGACACTGCTCTTGAGCGGTGTGCTACTGGCAGCCATTCTCTCGGCTGTATTCATGGTCATTGGACAATGACCTTCAGATCCTCTCCCTTGAGGGTGGATCCAGATGGTTCCGTGAAGGCCAGCCACGAGCTACTCCCCCCATTACTATGGGTTTAGTAACGAGTGCACGTCACTTTGCATTGTTTTTCTCGACCGTGGAAAAAAGGCCTTGAGCGCACCCTAGAGAAGTCGGCCCTGAACAATGCCGTTTGATCAGGCGGCGATTGGCTTCCAGGGATCGTTGGGCTTATCCGATTGCGCGCA
>NZ_JAEQMY010000081.1 GCF_016743775.1 Microvirga aerilata
CACCCGTCATGGCAGCCTCCTGTGTCAGATCAGGAGATTATGAACCCATGCGCAGGAGGTGCAACTGTAGTGTTAGGTTGAAACAACTCTAGGCGATCGGCCGTTGTCGACTGATGCAAAGTCGGCCGCGACTCCGGCGAATGGGGCCAAGCTCAGGCAACTGCGGAGCGGAAATGACCCTCGCGGTTTAAAGGAAAGGGGGCCGATATGTCGGATCCTGGCGAGCTGAATGTGAACCGGCGCGAGGTGATGGCTGGAGCTGAAGCCTGTGCGGCAGTTGCGGCGGCGCCGCTTTCGGTGAAGGCACAACCCGCGCCAGTTGGGACGCCTGTGATGACCCAGGTCTCGTTCACCGTGAACGGGCAAGGTCGTACGCTGGAGCTCGACACCCGCACGACGCTCCTCGACGCCCTGCGAGAGCACCTGCGCCTCACCGGAACGAAAAAGGGCTGCGATCATGGCCAGTGTGGAGCTTGCACGGTCATCGTCGATGGGCGGCGGATTAATTCCTGCCTGACGCTCGCTGTGATGCACCAAGGCGGGGAGGTCACCTCGATAGAGGGGCTCGGCACGCGAGAGAACCTGCATCCAATGCAGGCGGCGTTCATCAAGCACGATAGCTATCAGTGCGGCTACTGTACGTCCGGACAGATCTGCTCAGGTGTGGCGGTGCTCGAGGAGATCAAGGCCGGGATCCCAAGCCATGTTACGGCCGACCTCATTGCCACGGTGCAGCTCAGCGAGGCGGAGATCCGCGAGCGGATGAGCGGCAACATCTGCCGGTGCGGCGCTTATTCCAACATCGTCGAGGCTATGACCGAAGTTGCGGAGAGCCAAGGATGAGATCTTTCACCTATGAGCGCGCAAATACGCCTGTTGAAGCCGCTGCTGCCGTCGCCCGCGTGCCTGGCGCGAAGTTCATCGCAGGCGGCACGAATCTGCTCGACCTGATGAAGCTGCAGATCGAGGCACCCACCCATCTCGTCGACGTGAACGGGCTGAAGCTCGACACCATTGAGCCGACTCCGGAAGGCGGGCTTCGGATCGGCGCACTTGTCCGTAACACCGACCTTGCTGCCGACGAGCGTGTTCGGCGCGATTACGGTGTCTTGTCACGTGCGCTGCTCGCCGGCGCGTCCGGCCAGTTGCGCAACCAAGCGACAACTGCGGGGAACCTCCTCCAGCGCACCCGCTGCCCCTATTTCTATGACACCGCCCAGCCTTGCAACAAACGCGAGCCCGGCAGCGGCTGCTCGGCCATAGACGGGTTCAGCCGGCAGCTCGGCATCATCGGGGTGAGCGATGCCTGCATCGCCATCAACCCGAGCGACATGGCGGTCGCCATGCGCGCGCTCGACGCGACGGTCGAGACCGTGCGGCCCGACAGCACTACCAGGACTATCCCGATTGCTGAGTTTCACCGCCTGCCCGGCGACACTCCCCACCTGGAGACGACGCTGGAGCCCGGCGAGCTCATCACCGCCGTGAGCTTGCCGCCTCACCTGGGAGGTCGGCAGATCTACCGCAAGGTGCGTGACCGCGCATCTTACGCCTTTGCTCTTGTCTCGGTAGCAGCCGTCATTCAGCGGGACGGTACAGGACGTGTGGCTGTAGGCGGCGTCGCGCACAAGCCGTGGCGGGTCGAAGCGGCGGAAGCCGATCTGCCGCGCGGCCCCAGAGTGGTCACTGAACAGCTGCTCGCCAGTGCCAAGCCGACCCACGACAACGCGTTCAAGGTCATGCTGGTCGAGCGCACGCTCGGCGCGGTGATCTCCGAAGCGAGGAGCTGAGACATGCGGTTCGACACTCCCGCCACTACCAGTCCGATCGATCAGCTCAAGGTTGTCGGCCAACCCACCGACCGGATCGATGGACCATACAAGACGACCGGCACGGCACCCTACGCCTACGAGAGGCACGATGTTGTCCCAGGCCAGGCTTATGGCTTCGTGCTGGGGTCTGGGATCGCTAAAGGCCGCATCACTGCCATGCACCTGGAGGAGGCCAAGACTGCGCCAGGCGTTCTGGCAATCGTCACGACGCTCGACATGCCGCGATTGGAGCGCGGCATGATGAACGCCGCCTATCTGTTCGGCGGACCGGTCATTCAGCATTACCACCAAGCGATCGCCGTGGTAGTCGCGGAGACCTTCGAGCAGGCCCGCGCCGCGGCCTACCTGATCCGTGTCGACTACCAGCCCGAGGCAGGTAAGTTCGACCTCGCCGCTGAGGCGCTGAACGCCCCGCTCGTTGGCGACGATAGCGGCGAGGGCAGCAGCGGCCCCCCTGAGGTCCGCGTCGGCGACTTCGAGGGCGCGTTCGCGGCGGCGGCGGTGACGCTTGACGAGAGCTATACGACACCTGATGAGAGCCACGCCATGATGGAGCCACACGCCACGATCGCGGCATGGCATGGCGATCGGCTGACCCTCTGGACATCGAACCAGATGATCGCCTGGAGCAAACGCAGCATTGCCAAAATCCTTGGTATCCCGGCAGAGAACGTTCGGCTCGACTCGCCCTACATCGGCGGTGGCTTCGGAGCAAAGCTGTTCATCCGGGCCGATGCCGTGCTGGCAGCGCTTGCTGCCAAAGCGGCGCACAGGCCGGTGAAGCTGGCACTCACTCGCCCGCTCATTGCCAACAATACCACCCATCGGCCTGCCACGATCCAGCGCATCCGTATCGGCGCGAACCGTGACGGCACGATCACGGCAATCGCGCACGAGAGCACCTCCGGTAATTTGGCTGAGGGCAAGCTCGAGACGGCGGTGTCACAAACAAGGCTCCTCTACGCGGGCGCAAACCGCCTGATGGCCATGCGGCTCGCCCCCCTCGACCTTCCAGAAGGCAACGCCATGCGCGCACCGGGCGAAGCGCCCGGCATGATGGCGCTTGAGGTCGCAATGGACGAGATGGCGGAAAAGCTCGGCCTCGATCCGGTCCAGTTCCGCATTCTGAACGACACGCAGGTCGACCCGGAGAATCGCGACCGCCGCTTCTCGCATCGGGATCTCGTCGGGTGTCTTCGACTTGGCGCGGAGCGTTTCGGTTGGGACAAGCGCACTCCGAAGCCTGCCCATGTGCGGGACGGACACTGGCTGGTCGGAGCGGGCGTGGCGGTGGGCTTCCGCAACAACCTCCTGACAAAGTCCGCGGCGCGGGTCCGGCTCGACCATGAGGGGGTGGTCACGGTTGAAACCGACATGACCGATATCGGAACGGGGTCCTACACCATCATCGCCCAGACTGCGGCTGAAATGATGGGCGTAGCCTTGGACAAGGTGGCCGTCCGGCTCGGCGACTCCGCCTTCCCAGCCTCCGCCGGCTCCGGTGGACAGTGGGGCGCGAACAACGCGACTGCTGGCGTCTATGCTGCCTGTGTCAAGCTGCGCGAAGCTGTCACGCAGCAGCTCGGCTTCAACGCCGCCGACGCCGTGTTCTCGGACGGCGAGGTGCGATCGGGTAACCGCAGCGTGGCGCTTGCCGAGGCCGCAAGCGCGGGCGAACTTGTTGCGGAAGACCTCATTGAGTATGGCGATCTCGCCAAAACGCACCAGCAGTCGACCTTTGCGGCCCACTTCGTCGAAGTTGGGGTCGACGCAGCGACTGGCGAGGTTCGGGTTCGGCGTATGCTTGCGGTGTGCGCGGCTGGACGCATCCTCAATCCAAAATCAGCGAGGAGCCAGGTGATCGGCGCGATGACGATGGGCGTTGGGGCGGCTTTGATGGAGGAACTGGTCGTGGACAAGCGGCGCGGGTTCTTCGTCAACCACGATCTTGCGGGCTATGAGGTACCGGTCCATGCCGACATCCCGCACCAGGAAGTCATCTTTCTGGATGAGGTCGACCCGATGTCGTCGCCCATGAAGGCCAAGGGCGTGGCCGAGCTCGGCATCTGCGGCGTCGGAGCGGCGGTTGCGAACGCGGTCTACAATGCCACCGGCGTTCGCGTCCGCGACTATCCGCTCACGCTGGACAAGCTCATCAACCGCCTGCCCGAGGCCGTCTGAGACGCGCCTCGCGTTCAAGCTGCATAGCTGGGGGCTGGGGGTAAGTCGGACGTCCCTTCCTTCGCACTGATCCCCTGCTCGTGACCCAAACCGGATGTAGAGCCCCGGAAAGCTTCTTCCGGCACAACCATGAGAGGCGCACAGGCGCTGCCGGTCGCCTGCTGGTAGTCGCAACAGTGGCATTTCAGCATCGGATCGGCTTGGTCCCGTCTCACACCGAAGCATTCTGCAGGTGCATCCGCCAGCCATCCGCTCCATCCCGTTCCTCCATCTGAAGTACTCTGCTCCCTTGTCCAAAGCCTTAAGAACTCCATTCTTCTTACCAAGAGGGGTCCGGAATAGGCCAGTAACTGCGCGCCATCGCAGCCTCGCAAGAAATCGACTCGGAGGAAGCCCATGGCGGTATTGTCGCGCCGCAGCCTGCTCGCCGCTTTGGCGATGTCGGCTGCCGTACCTAGCCTGACACAGGCTCAGGGCCTGTCTGATAGGAACATTTTCATCATTGTCCCCTTCACTCCAGGCAGTGGGCCCGATGTGCTGGCGCGTATTGTCGGTGAGGAACTGCGTAAACGGTGGAACCAGCCGGTCATCATCGACAACAAGCCGGGTGCCAGCGGCAACATCGGTGCGGCCGCGGCGGCTCGTACTGAGCCTGATGGCCATACGATCCTGCTCAGCGTCAACACGTTCCTGATGAATGCCGCGCTCTCCAAGAGCTTGCCCTACGATCCCGTGAAGAGCTTCGCGCCGATCGTCGAACTTGCTACAGGATCGCTTGTTCTGGCCGTCCATCCTTCGATCCCGGTGAAGAGCACACAGGAACTAATCGACTACGCCAAGGGCAAGCCCGGCCAGGTCACCTACGCATCGCCCGGACGTGGGACGCCGCAGCATCTCGCGATGGAGCTGTTCAAGCTCACGGCGGGCGTGGATCTCCGACACGTCCCCTATACAGGCTCTGCTGGCGCCGTGAAGGATCTGGTGGGGGGGCACGTAGGCGCGATGTTCGTCCCGGTGCACACCGTGCTTCCGATGGCAGCTGAGAACCAAGTTCGACTGCTCGCCCTTGGAAGCGAGAAGCGCTCCACGCTTGCGCCGGATGTGCCGACCCTGGCGGAAGAAGGGGTCTCCGGATTCGAGGTTGATCTCTGGTATGCCTTGAGCGCTCCGGCGGCCACGCCGAAGGACATCATCGACCGCTACAACAAGGTCGTGAACGAGATCCTGGTCTCGCCCGATGTCCGTGACCAGTTCGCCAAGCAAGGACTCGTTCCGGTCGGGGGCTCGCCCCAGCAGCTGGCGGCCCTCATCGAACAGGATCTGCCCCGCTGGGCGAAAGTGGTCAAGGACGCGGGCATCACCCAGGAATAGGCACCCAAACCGGTTCCGTGTGCAAAGCGATCAGCAAGTTCTGAATGCGAGCTTTGTCCTGGCCCACCTCTGAGACACCAAGCCCCATTCCACAAGACATTTCATTAGGAGATTTCGATGAAGCGAATCGATGCGTTCACGCACTTCTTTCCGAAGGGCTACTACGATCTAATGGGAGAAGTGGCAGGCCACATGGGAGACATGGTTCTCCGTGCCCGCGCTATCCCGGCGATCCATGATCTCGACGAGCGATTCCGCGTAATGGACAAGTTCCCCGATTATGCACAGGTTCTATCGCTGCCGGCTCCGCCGCTGGAGATCATCTCGGGAGGCAACCCGGATACGGCGCTCGAACTTGCCAAGCGCTGCAATGACGGGCTGGCGGAACTGTGCGCTAAGTATCCTGACCGCTTTCCCGCCTTTGTTGCCCAAACCCCTCTCGCGACTCTGGATGCCGGTGTCGCGGAAACCCAGCGCGCGATCCGCGATCTCGGCGCGATCGGCACTCAGATCTACAGCAATGTGGCTGGCAAGCCGCTCGACCGACCGGAATTCGAAGCTTTCTTCGCGGCTATGAACGAACTCCGCAAACCCATATGGCTGCATCCGTCCCGAGGCGCCAATCATCCGGACTATTTCGATGAGAAGAAGTCGCTCTATGAGATTTGGTGGACCTTCGGCTGGCCTTATGAGACCAGTGTCGCCATGGCGCGTCTCGTCTTCTCGCAGACGCTCGATAAGTATCCGAACCTCAAGATAATTGCGCATCACCTCGGCGCCATGGTGCCCTATTTCGAAGGGCGGGTTGGGCCGGGATGGGATCAGCTTGGGAAGCGCACCTCCGATGAGGACTACTTCTCTCTCCTGAAAAGCCTCAAGAAGCGTCCGCTGGACTACTTCAAGCAGGATTTCTACGCCGACACGGCCGTGTTCGGCTCGAAGGCTGCGACCATGTGCGGACTCGAGTTCTACGGCGTCGACAATGTCGTGTTCGCATCCGACTGCCCCTTCGATCCCGAGCAGGGACCCGGCTACATCCGTGAGACACTTCAGATTCTGGAGGGGCTGAACCTGTCCCAGGAGGATAAGGAGAAGATCTACTTCAGGAACCTGGAAAAGCTCACCGGCCATAGTTTCTCCAGCTGACCATGAGCTACGGAAAACAGGAAGACGCGCAAGTCGTCATCGTCGGAGGCGGCCCTGTCGGCATGGGGCTGGCGATCGAGCTTGGGCAGCGTGGAATCCACTGCGTCGTCGTCGAGCGCTACACGTCTCCGCAGCCTATTCCAAAAGGGCAGAATCTAACTCAGCGGACGATGGAGCACTTCTACTTTTGGGGTGCGGAAAAGGCTTTGCGTGCTGCGCGAACGATCCCACGCGAATACGGGATTGGAGGTTTGACGGCCTATGGAACTCTACTTGGGAATTATACCTACGACTGGCTTCAGCGGGAACTCGTAAGGCCATTCTATTTCACCGATAACGAGCGGCTGCCCCAATACGCAACAGAGGCAGTACTCCGGCAGCGGGCTGCCGAGATCCCGGAAGTCAGCACGCTATATGGGTGGGGCGTCGAGGAGGTAAGTCAGGACCATGATGGCGTGCATGTCGTCATTACCGAGCGCGAGCAGGGTGACCGACGAGTTCTGCATGCCCAGTACGTTGTAGGCTGTGATGGTAGCCGGTCTTTGGTGAGGGAGCAGAGTGGCATTACCCAGACACGCTCTGACCACGACCGGCTCATGGTCCTTCTGGTGTTCCGCTCCAAAGGTCTCCATCAGCTTCTTGAGCGGTTCCCCGGTAAATCGTACTACAATGTCCTTGACCCAGAACTTAAGGGATACTGGAAATTCTTCGGTCGTGTAGACCTTGGAACAACTTGGTTCTTCCATGCACCAGTCCCCCTTGGAACGACCAAGGATAATTTCGACTTCAGCCAGTATCTTCAATCCGCCGTAGGGGCAGAGTTCGACGTGGAATTTGAACACATCGGATTCTGGGAACTGCGAGTTGCCACGGCCGACACTTACCGAAAGGACCGCATCTTCATCGCCGGTGATGCGGCCCACAGCCATCCGCCCTATGGTGGTTACGGTATCAATACTGGTCTTGAGGACGCGGCAAACCTTGGATGGAAGCTTGCCGCCGCGTTGCGAGGCTGGGCCGGCTCCAAGCTCCTGGACACTTACGATGAAGAGCGAAAGCCGGTCTTTCAGTCGACGGCGCGAGACTTTATCGAGCGAGCCATCGCGGCCGACAGACACTTCCTCGATACGTTCAATCCGGATCGTGATCGGAGCACGTTTGAGCGAGAATGGCACGCTCGGAGCTCCGGCGCAAAGGCCGAGATCAATGCCTTTGAGCCTAACTACCGCGGCTCCTCGATTGTGTGGGGAGAACCTGACAGCGGATGCAGCGCCCTCGGTTCACATAGCTTTGCGGCGCGCGCAGGACATCACCTTGCGCCTGTGCTTCTCTCGTCAGGCCGCAACATCTTCGAGGATCTAGGTCAGGGTTTTTGTCTGCTGGGCTTGGACGTCCATGAAAGGACTCTGAAATCCTTCGAAGCAGCCGCCAAACAAAGAAGTGTGCCCCTCAAGATCATCACGGATACCTTCGTTGAGGGCCGCGAGCAGTATCAGGCAAGATTGATCCTTATCCGCCCTGACCAGTTCGTCGCGTGGACTTCCAGCGACAGCGGCGCTGAAGGAGCAGAAGTCCTGGAGCGGGTTATTGGTGCAGAGCAGCAGCCAGCGCCGTCTAGTGCCCTGCGACCGTGATCCCGCTTCTGGCGGACGCCGTCTTCTGGCCGGAGGCATCGAACTGCTTGAGGTAAGCAGTCAGGTCCTTGATCCTCTGCTCGTCCTTGAGGCCAGCGTACACCATTTTGGTGCCCGGCACCTTCGCCTTGGGATCCTTGATGTATTCGGAAAATGTCGCTTCATCCCAGGTGATGCCTGAGTTCTTGTTGGCAGGGGAGTAGTTATAACCCTCGACTGTTCCAGCCTTTCGGCCGAAGAGCCCGTTGAGCACCGGACCAACTGCATTCTTGGCAGCAGGGCCAACCTGATGACAGGCGCGGCATTGCGCAAAAACCTTCTCGCCGGCCTCTACGTCCTGGGCCTGAACCATTGTCGGACTGAATGCCAGAGTGATGAATGTGAGAAGTGAAATGCGCATCGGAAAGCCTATCAGTGGTCACGGTTGCCAAGGCAAAACTAGAGAATGACATAGCGGTTCCATAGACTCTGCCCCGCAGTTCTGCTGCGGGCAGAGAATCTGAGGAGAGCGATCGGCCCAAAACAGCCGCTAACGGTTCGCTCTCTACTGAATTGACGCATCGCACAATCATTATGTGCAATGCGTCAAAACTTCCGATCATTGTGTCGACTTTCCCCAAGAGGTTCGTTCAACACATCTTGCAGTATCACTCAATTGGTAAAATCGATCATAGCTGGAACTGAGATATAGGATTGTTGGTCTCCTACTCCATTCAGTCACGAATGATTGACTAGCATTCGAATTGTTCTAAGACTCATAGTTCAGCTGTGCGTGAAGATGCACCCATAATCCAAAAATCGGGAGGAACGAGATGGTCAACCTGACGATCAATGGAACTGTTCATCGTGTCGACGCTGAACCGGACACACCTCTCTTATGGGTTATACGCGAGCAGGTCGGACTGACCGGCACAAAATATGGCTGCGGCGTTGCCCAATGCGGCGCCTGCACCGTTCATGTGGATGGCGTCGCCACACGGTCCTGCAGTCTTCCGATATCGGCGGTTACTTCTGAGCATAAGATCGTAACCATCGAAGGGCTGTCTCCAGACACGTCGCACCCGTTGCAGAAGGCCTGGCTCGAACTTGATGTTCCACAATGCGGATATTGTCAGACTGGTCAGATCATGGCCGCTGCGGCGCTCCTTCAGGCCAACCCCAATCCTTCCGACGAAGACATTGTAGCCGAGATGACAAATATCTGTCGATGCGGAACCTACAATCGCATCAAGGCAGCCATCAAGCTCGCCGCCTCAGAGAACCGCGGCTGACCGAGATCAGGAGGAACCAATGCCTGCAGCACTCGATGCCTCTCGCCGCTCATTTCTTGTCGGTTCCGCTGCAGCAGCAGGGGGGCTGGCGTTAGGAATCAGCATTCCCTTCGCCAGCGAAGCTCTCGCGCAAAGCGCCCCGGAGATCAATGCCTGGGTGATGGTAAGACCCGACGAAACGGTGGTGGTTCGGATCGGTCGCGTTGAGATGGGGCAGGGGACCCTAACGGGCCTTGCCCAGCTCGTTGCCGAGGAGCTTGAATGCGATTGGTCGAAGGTGACGACCGAGTATCCGACCCCGGGCCAGAACGTTGCCCGCAGCCGCGTCTGGGGCAATTTTCAAACGGCCGGAAGCCGGGGTGTCCGTGACTCGCACGACTACATGCGCAAGGGAGGCGCCGCTGCCCGGCAGATGCTGATCCAGGCTGCTGCCAACGGGTGGGGCGTGCCAGCCGGTGAGTGTACAGTCGTAAAAGGCGTGATCACTCATTCGCCGTCAGGCCGCACGACAACCTATGGCAAGGTCGCTGAAGCAGCCTCGAAGCTCGAAGCTCCGAAGGACGTGCAGCTCAAGGATCCCAAGGACTGGACGATCGCTGGAAAGCCCGTTAAGCGGCTCGACACCGCCGAAAAGCTGAACGGCTCCCAGATCTATAGCATCGATGTGAAACGTCCGGGGATGCTGAATGCTGCCATCAAGGCCTGCCCGGTCTTCGGCGGGAAGCTCAAGAGCTTTGATGCCGCACAAGTCCAAGGCATGCCCGGCGTCAAGAAAGTCGTCGCCGTTGGCGACAACGCAGTCGCAGTTGTTGCCGACACATGGTGGCGAGCCAAGACGGCGCTCGATGCCTTACCCATCGAGTGGGACGGGGGCCCGAATGCGGCACTCTCCAGTGAGAGCATCGATCAGATGCTGAAGGAGGGGCTTGCGGCGGAGCAGGCCTTCGTCGGCAATCAGGCCGGTGACATCAAAGCTGCCATCGCAGGTGCAGCCAAGAAAGTGGAAGCGGATTACGGCTTCCCATACCAGCATCACGCCACCATGGAGCCGATGAACGCCACGGCTCTCTGGACCAATGACAGATGCGAAGTCTGGACGGCAACGCAGAATGCCGAGGCTGCCCTCGCAACGGCAGTCGCCGCCTCGGGCCTGACGATCGATAAATGCGATGTCTATCGCCAGAACCTCGGCGGGGGCTTCGGCCGGCGCGCCACAAGCCATGACTACGTCCGTCAGGCGGTCCTGATTGCCAAGGAGATGCCGGGCACGCCCGTGAAGCTGATCTGGTCCCGCGAAGAGGATATGCTGCACGGGCATTATCACCCCATCACGCAGGCCAGGATAGTCGGAGCTCTCGATGCGGACGGGAACCTGACCGGGTTGCGCATGCGCATCTCGGGTCAATCGATCCTGGCGGGTGTCAACCCTCAAGGGCTCCAGAACGGGCGGGATCCGGCGACGTTCCAGGGTCTGAACCCGAGCGGGACGGAAGGCGTGCTCGGCTACACAATCCCGAATCTGCTCATTGATCATGCCATGCGAAACCCGCCGATCCCGCCGGGCTTCTGGCGAGGTGTGAACAACAATCAGAATGCTCTCTACCTCGAATGCTTCATGGACGAACTGGCGCATGCCGCCAGCAAGGATCCACTGGAGTTCCGGCGCAAGCTGCTCGTCAACCATCCCAAGCACCTCGCTGTGCTCAACGCGGTGGCAGAGAAGGCTAGTTGGGGCACGCCAGCGCCGCAAGGCGTCTACCGCGGGCTCGCACAGCACATGGGATATGGCAGCTACGTTGCAGCCTGTGCGGAGGTCTCGGTCGGCGATAACGGGGTGCTGAAAATTCACCGCATCGTGGCAGCGACGGATTGCGGCCATGCGGTTAACCCTCAGCAGATCGCTGCCCAGATCGAAGGATCCTTCGTCTATGGGCTGACAGCCTTGCTCTACGGCGAGATCACGCTGAGAGACGGCAAAGTGGAGCAGGAGAACTTCGACTCCTATCAAATGATGCGCATGGACGAGATGCCCGAAGTGGAGTCCATCGTGATGCCATCGGGGGACTTCTGGGGCGGTGTCGGCGAGCCGACGATCTTCGTGGCGGCGCCAGCGGTGCTGAACGCCATCTTCGCCGCGACTGGAAAGCGAATCCGCTCAGGTCCGTTGACGAAAGCCGATCTGCGCAGGGCTTGAGGCTGTGATCAGGTTGCATCTGGCATCTGCTCGCATGCTGAGAGGCAAGATGTCGGCGGCGTTCGCCATCATGGCCTTAACGGTGCCTGCGATGGCTCAAAACGTGGCGCCCCCCGGCGCCACAGCCTGCTCCGGCTGTCATGATCCTAGCACCCCTGGTGCGGTCTTTCCTCCGCTTCACGGCTATCCCTCAGGGGAGATCGTCGCTGCCATGCAGGACTTCCGGACGGGTCAGCGTCCGGCAACGGTCATGGATCGCATTGCCAAGGGCTTCACGGATGAGGAAACCCAGGCCATCGCATCCTGGCTCAGTCAGCAACCATAAGAGGCTCGCATGCTGCAAGTGCTTACCCGAAGGATGCTTCTGAAAACGGCAGCCGTGGGAGCAGCCGCCGCTGCATTCTCCCGACGAACGGCTGCTCAAGCGTCGCCAAAGGTGGTCGTTGTCGGAGGAGGCTTCGGAGGGGCTACGTGCGCTCGGGAACTGAAGCAGAAGGGATTGGCCGTTACCCTCGTCGAAGCGAACGCTGTCTACACTGCCTGCCCCTTCAGCAACGCGGTGCTTGCCGGCCTGCGCCCAATTGAGGCGCAACAGCTCAAGCTGGATGCTGTTGAGAAGGGCGGAATTGACATCATCCAGAAAAAGGCAACCGGCGTCGATCCGCAATCGCGGCGCATCGCGCTTGAGGATGGCTCGTCGCTGGATTACGACCGTCTCGTTCTCTCGCCAGGAGTAGACATCAGGTTCAATGCCTTGCGCGGCTATGACGAGGCGGCGGCCACGGTCATGCCGCATGCCTGGAAGGCTGGGGAGCAGACGACTCTCCTGCGCCGCCAGCTCGAAGCGATGGATGACGGCGGCACCTTCGTCATGGCGGCTCCCGCCAATCCGTTCCGCTGCCCGCCGGGACCCTACGAGCGGGCAAGTCTGGTTGCGCATTACCTCAAGACGCATAAGCCACGATCCAAACTCCTCATCCTGGATGCAAAGGACAGCTTCTCCAAACAGCGCCTATTCCAGGCAGCCTGGCAGGATCTCTATCCCGGCATGATCGAGTGGGTGTCCCTATCGTCCGGGGGCAAGGTGATCGAGGTCGATGCCAAGGCCAAGACACTGGTCACCGATTTCGGACGGCATAAAGGCGATGTCGTCAACGTCATCCCGCCGCAGCGCGCCGGCGAAATCGCTCAGGTAGCGGGCGTTGCGGATCGGACTGGGTGGTGTCCCATCGATCCCGTGACCTTCGAGTCCCGTCTCCAGCCGAATATTCACGTCATCGGCGATGCCTCGATTGCAGGTGGCATGCCCAAGTCGGCTTTTTCTGCCAATGCCCAAGGAAAGGTCTGCGCTGCGGCTGTTGCCAGCCTCCTCCGAGGCGAGGCTCCAGCTGAGCCCAAGCTGATCAACACCTGCTACAGCCTTGTGGCGCCCGATTACGGCATTTCCGTCGCTGGCGTGTACACTCCACGAAATGGTCTACTGGCCGATGTGGAGGGTGCCGGCGGCACCAGTCCTGTCAATGCACCGCCGTCCTTCAGGGCTCAGGAAGCTATCTATGCCGAAGCTTGGTTCCAGACCATCACCCGTGAAGTCTACGGCTGATAGGCGATTGGCGATGGCGGCAGCTCTGGTCCTACTTGCCCTCCTCTCCAGTCAGGCCATGGCGCAGGACGTGCGCCCCTACGAGATCGTGGGTGATGCCATTCCAGTGCCGCTGACTGGGGCCAAGGGGGATCCTGCCCGCGGTCGTGCCATCGTGGTGGATCGTCAGAGAGGCCTTTGCCTGCTGTGCCACGCCGGCCCCTTTCCGGAGCAGCGCTTTCAAGGAAACCTCGCCCCAGACCTGGCAGGGGTGGGGACCCGCTGGTCGGAAGGCCAGCTGAGGCTCAAGATCGTCGACAGCAGACGGCTGAATCCTGCGACAATCATGCCGCCCTACTACGCCATGGATAGTCTCGTTCGGGTCGGGCGGAACTGGCAGGATAAGCCCGTGTTGAGCGCAGAGCAGGTCGAGGACGTGGTGGCGTTCCTCACAACGCTAACGGAGACGCCATGAGCCGGAAGCCGGGACCCGTTGAGACTTCAAGGCGTGAAATACTTGCAGCCGGTGCGGGCGCTCTGGCGCTGATCATCGCACGCCCCGCTCGGGCGACGCCTGAGAGCATGGCTGCGGCCATCAAAGCCTTCGTTGGCGGGGCGGACGTGCGTGAGGGAAGGGTGATCCTCGAGATCCCCCCGCTCGTGGAAAACGGCAACTCCGTACCCCTGACCGTGAAGGTCGACAGCCCCATGACCGCACAGGACTACGTGAAGAGGATCGCCATCTTCAACGAACGCAATCCTCAGCCAAACGTGGCCCTTTTCTACTTGAATCCGCGAGCCGGGCACGCCCTTGTCTCCACCCGCATCCGCTTGGGAGACTCCCAGAACATCGTTGCGATTGCCCAGCTGAGCGATGGCACATTCTGGTCCGACAAGGCCGAACTCATCGTCACCTTGCCGGCCTGCGTGGAGAGTTGAACATGGCACGCGCGCTCATCAATGTTCCCGCCAAGGCCAAGCGAGGCGACATCATCGAGATCAAGGCCCTGATCTCGCACCCGATGGAAACGGGATATCGAACCGGGACCGACGGTGCGCTTGTGCCGCGCGACATCATCAATCGCTTCATCTGCACGTATAATGGCGAAGAGATATTCAGCGCAGATCTGTTCCCGGCCATAGCCGCCAACCCGTTTTTCTCCTTCACCACCACAGCAACGGAGAGCGGACGGATCGCGTTCCGATGGATCGATGATCGGGGGCAGGCTTATCTCGAGACAGCAGAGATCGCGGTCGAATGAGGGGTGTGCTGAAGGGTTTTGCGCTAACCGCCGGATTCGGAGGCGCGCTGGGCATTTGCATCTCTCTTGCCATTGCTCAAGCGCCACCGTCCGAGCGCAAGTCCGGATTCGAGTTCATGAGCCCGGAATCTCAGGCGACCCAGCAGGATGACTTCTCGAACCCAGGCATGTTGTGGGTCGCCGAAGGCGAGGCCCTCTGGAACGCGAAGGCAGGTGCGACCGGGCGCTCCTGCGCCGAGTGCCACGGAGATGCAGCAGTGAGCATGAAAGGCGTTGCCGCGCGCTATCCTGTCTTTTTTGCCGGGAGCGGAAGACCGATTGATCTCCAGAGCCGCATCAATGTCTGTCGGAAGACCAACCAGGACACGACCCCTTTTCCGCTCGAAAGCCGAGAACTCCTCGCGCTCTCGGCTTTCATCGGAAGGCAGTCGCGAGGCATGCCCATCACCACGGGTGAAGACAAGCGCCTTGACCCATTCCGCGCCCGGGGGCAGGAACTCTATGAACAGCGGCAGGGCCAGCTGAACTTCTCCTGCGCCAATTGCCACGACAACAACTGGGGGAGAAGACTTGCCAGCAGCGTGATCCCTCAGTCTCATCCAACGGGCTACCCTCTCTATCGTTTGGAATGGCAGGGCTTGGGATCCCTGCAGCGGCGGCTACGAAACTGCATGATAGGCGTGCGGGCGGAGCCGTACCCGTACGGCTCGCAGGAATATGTCGAACTCGAATTGTTCCTGATGACCCGTGCCATGGGCATGCCTCTGGAAACACCAGCCGTTCGGCCCTAGTGAGCTCGAGTGCGGCTAGCCACTCGTGGGCTTGTCCGCCAATTTGGGGCCCACGGTCAGAGAGATCGCCTCCCCCTGCTTGAGCCCATAAGCTGTAAGAGCCTGGCTCAGTTCCTGGGCCGCGGCGCCGGCCCTGACCTGACCGCTGGGGATCTTCTTCTTCCAATTGTCGGATTCGTTCTCCGGGGGCATCCAGCCGAGCCGCTTGAGCGCTTCAGGGGTATCCTCCTTCATGAAAGGATAGTTGAACTTGCTAATGGCCTCTGCGAGCAGCCCATCGTCGGTTCGGATGACGGAGACGAAGTACTTCTCCTTCTCGCTGTAGACCTTTGCCGTCATGTCCGGCTGCGAGGCCACGAAAGTCACTAGATCGGACAGGCACTTCTCGCTGAAGCGTCTCAGTTGCTGAGTCATCGTCCCTGAGCACGACGCCTCTTCTGCCTGCTGAGCAACTGCTGCTCCCGAAACGGCGGCAGAGACGGACAGCATGAAGGTTGCGACCTGAAGAGTCTTCTGCCAGCAGATCATCGAGCTCCTCCCCATGCAGGCGATACCAACCAACAAAGCCCAGGATATTCGGTTCCCCAAAATTAATCGCATAAGACGGTAGGTGGTACTGGACTGACCCTAGCCCGATTACTATTTCGAATCCGCACCTTCGTCTCTAAAGACAGTATTGCAGTTACATTTGCGGTACTTTGCCGTAATGACTGAGCACATCAGTTGCAGCCGAAATTCAAACGAAGTGAATGGCCGCTCTTGGCACGTTCCGGAAGTACGCCGAATTTCTGCAAAGATGCGATAAGCGGACCTTCATTTGGTTCGTCCAACCTTTCACTTTAACCCGGAACTGACCTTCCCCCGGCGTCGCGCGGGAGCCGGTATGCCCTACGCCGGACTGGCACATACCCAATGTCCCGACGGTTCCCGCAAGCAGAGGTTACGTTCGACGAGTCTGCGCGTAGTCCACTGTGTGGCAGTGCATCGCGGCGAGCCCTTAATGCTCGATGGAGACCGCAGATCGCGATTGCTGAAATTGCACCAAAGCCTCACGGATGAACTCGACGAGCTGCTGGGCCGCAAGGGATAGCGGACGTCTGCTCGATGTCAGAAGCCAAATATCCATCGAGGTCCTAGGAAGCAGCGGCCGACGGATCAACTGATCCGATGGGAAGTCCATCCCGACGAAAGACGGGAGAATAGAGACGCCAATGCCATTGGCGACGAAGCTGCAGGCGGTCTCCGACATCGGCACTTCAATTTGATTGCGCTTTTGTACGCCGCGCATCTGAAATACCCGATCGATTGTCATTAGGGAGCAATCGTCTCTTTCCAGGGAGATAAACGACTCGTTCCGCAAAGCCTCCACGCCGACAGTGGCTTTCCTGGCGAGCGGATGCCGTGCTGGCAGAAAGCACATGAGATCAAATCGGACGACAGCCTCGGCCGTCACGTCCGGATGGTCGAAGGGAAGGATGCTGAGACCGATATCGACCTGTTGCGCCATGACGAGTTCCGCGATGCGCGGCGAGGCCCGGCTTTGGAGCGTCAGACGCAGATCCCGCTGCTCAGCCAAAAAGGGAGAAAGGGCCCGTGGCAGATAACGTGAGGCTAGAGCTGGGAGCGCCGCGATTGTGACTTGGCCCCACTCGCGGTTCCGCACGGCCGCTGCTATTCGCTCAATCCGCTCCGTGCCGGCGATCAGCTTCTCGACCTCTGCCGCCACAAGGCGCGCCTCCAGCGTTGGAACCAAGCGGCCATTGCTGCGCATGAAGAGCTTGAAGCCGCAGCTCTCACCGAAGCCCTTCAACAGCTTGCTGACGGCCGGCTGTGAAATGCCCAATCTCTCGCCAGCAAAGCAGTTCTATACCGCCCCCTAGCAGACATTGCTCGGTAACGAAGCATTCTCACTCTAAAGCGGGAGGTCCGGATCTGGCACTCCTGAGAAGTTAAGCGAAGGGCAGCTAAAGCGCTTTTAGTTTCAGTGTAGAGCATAGCCGGCATGCCTGATCCAGCCTCGGGCATCCTGGGCGGTGATGGTG
>NZ_JAEQMY010000082.1 GCF_016743775.1 Microvirga aerilata
GCAACCGTGCTGGCGATCTTCTTCGTTCCCGCGTTCTTCGTCTTCGTTCTGAAGACCTTGAGAACGAAGCGGCCGTCCGAAGAGGTGGACGTGAAGGACGCGCGCGAAGGGGAAGAGGTCCAAGCTACGGAGGCACTTCCCGGGACCGCTGCGCCTGCCCATCCATGACGGAGGTGTTGGACGTGACAGCCCAGCGTTGCGACGGGACGGAGCTGGTCCAGGATCGCATCCTCGATGCCGCGGAGGAGTTGGTCTGCACCCGCGGCATCGCCGGCTTCACCCTCGATGGGGTGGCGCGGGCCGCCGGGGTCAGCAAGGGCGGCCTGCTGTACCATTTCCGCTCGAAGGACAGCCTGATCTCCGGCATGCAGCGCCGCATGGCGTCCCGCATGGCCGACAAGCTGAGAGAGGCCAAGGCCGGGTCGGAGCCCGTCCTCCAGGCGTTCGTGCGGCACCTGCGCCGGGACTACGAACGCGGTGGGAGGTCCTTCGCGCCGCTGCTGCTGGCCCGCGAGCGGGAGGAACCGTGCGAGGAACTGCGATCCCTCCTGGCCTGCATCGTCCGGGAAGGCGGTCATGGCGATGGCAAGGGATCCACGCTGCTCCTGCTGGCAGCCTTAGGGTTGATGCTCTCAAGCCTCGCCCGTCTGCCCTATCCCCTGCCGGAGCATGCGTCCGACCTTCTGGATGACTTGGAGGCCGCGGCCGGCCTGGTCGGCCCGCCATGAGCGCAGGCGGGTTGGCGGACATCGGCGGCGCCCCGTCAGTCGGGAGCCAAGGACCACAGGGCTGTGGTGACCTGTCCGAACGACGCCCTCTGGTCGCCGTCGGCATCGATCCCTAGCTAACCCACCCTGATGAGGAGACTGCAATGGCCAAGACGGCACTGGTAGTAGGCGTGAGCGGGATCGTGGGAAGCGCGACGGCGGCGCATCTCGCGGCAGAGGGTTGGGATGTGCTGGGTCTGGCCAGACGGCCGACCCCGCAGCCGGGCGTGACGCCGATTGCGGCCGACCTCCAGGACGCAGCATCGCTCTCCGCGGCTCTCGCCGAGGTCAAGCCGGAGGCCGTGTTCATCACGACGTGGTCGCGGCAGGCGACAGAAGCCGAGAATATCCGCGTCAACGCCGCCATGGTGCGCAACCTTCTCGATGGGCTGCGTCCCGCGGGCTCTGTTCGCCATGTCGCGCTGGTCACAGGTCTTAAGCACTACCTCGGCCCCTTCGAGGCGTATGGCAAGGGCGCGCTGCCGCAGACACCCTTCCGCGAGACCCAAGGGCGGCTCGACATCGAGAATTTCTACTATGCGCAGGAGGACGAGGTATTCGCAGCAGCCCAGCGCGACGGCTTCACCTGGAGCATCCATCGCCCGCACACGGTCATCGGCAAGGCGGTCGGCAACGCCATGAACATGGGAACCACGCTGGCCGCTTATGCCACGCTCTGCCGCGAGACGGGACGTCCCTTCCGCTTCCCCGGCTCGGCGGCGCAGTGGAACGGCCTCTCCGACATGACCGACGCCCGGCAGCTCGCCCGGCACCTGCTGTGGGCTGCAACAACCCCCGCCGCTTTCAATCAGGCCTTCAACGTGGTCAATGGCGATGTCTTCCGCTGGAGCTGGATGTGGGGCTGCATTGCCGAGTGGTTCGACCTTGAGCCCGCCCCCTTCGACGGCTCCGTCCTGCCGCTGGAAGTGCAGATGAAGGAAGACGCGCCGGTCTGGCGTCAGATTGCGCAGCGGGAGGGTTTGGCGGAGCCGGACCTTGGCCGCCTCGCCTCCCCTTGGCATACGGATGCCGATCTCGGACGTCCGATCGAGGTGGTGACCGACATGTCGAAGAGCCGACGTTTCGGCTTTACCGCTTACCAGCCCACCGACGATGCCTTCTTCGACCTGTTTGCGGAACTCCGGGCGGACCGGCTGATTCCCCGATCCTGACAGGGCCGTCTTGTGGCAACGGCCACCGAATGCCGGGTGGAAGGATGACATCCAAGGTCCGGATTGGGTCAGGCGGCGACGATCCCCTGCCCTTCATGAATGTCCGTTCTTCTGCTCAACTGGGGACGTACGCTCTACTTCCGGGATGTGCCAAATCCAAGACCTTCCGCCACGGCTCACTTCCTACTCTAACGCCCGCTGAGGAGGTCAATTTGCGCCTAACAAGCCAGAATTCCCTGCTTACATCCTCCCTTGTAGTCAGCAGAAGCACGTATGACTGCAAAGGATAAGCTATGGTAGTGTCAGACATGGGGCGGGGACCTAACGGGCACCCGAAGCTTCGGCCAAGCCATGGAGGCTGCCAAGATGATCACCCAAGACCCGGCGGGCGATGCCGCCGCCTCCTCCACGGACGCAAGGTCGGCTGGACAGGTTCAGCCGATATGGCCAAGCCTCCAGAGAGTGCTCAATAGCGTCAAGCGAGCGATCATCCAGCCACAAAGCTCCAGCCAGCGGAAGCCAAAGTGGCATCTGATCTACTTTGCCCTGGCGACCTTCGACATCCTGACCGTTGCAGGCAGTCTGACCCTCAACCACAAGATCATGGAGATCTACTCGGCCTCCGTTGACATCAACCAGCGCTGGGCTGACCGGCTCGCCAGCTTCTCTGACCTCGGCCAAGTCGCCTCAGCAGTCAATGCTCCCGGCAACGACGTCTTCGATACCCGCGACGTCCCCGCTGAGGTGAAGCGACGGGACGAAGCACTCGCGGAGTTCAACAGGCAACTCTCCATCGCTCGGTCCGATCTGATGGCCTCCGTTACCGAGGACCAGGCGGCGCCACTACTCGCACGGCTCGAAGCGGTCTCAGCGGCCATGCGCGACATGTCGGCCGAGGCCGACCTGATCTTCAACTACTTTCGCTCGGGGGAGACCGATCAGGCCGGCCAGCGCATGGCAACGATGGACCGCAAGTACGCCCGGGTCAACGCGGAGCTGGCGGGGCTGAGTGGGCAGATTCGCGAGATCCAGAAACGCCACTTCCAGGAGCAAGTCGCAGCCGCAGAGTACCTCAAAACGTTTGAGTACCTCATTGGAGCTCTGATCGTTCTGATGGTCGCCGGTGTCACCTTCTACGGGCACAAGATCGCACGGAAAGTCCGGGCCGACGAGGAGGCGCTTGAACGATATGCTATTAGCCTGAGCAAGGCACGCGATGAGGCGGCCGCGGCCAGCAAGGCCAAGTCCGCCTTCTTGGCGAACATGAGCCATGAGTTGCGCACGCCGCTGAATGCGATCAATGGGTACAGCGAGATGCTCCTCGAGGAGGTTGAGGATCTCGGGCAGACAGAGCTCAAGCCGGATCTGGAGAAGATCCGGTCTGCCGGTAAGCATCTGCTGGGCCTCATCAACGACATTCTGGACCTGTCGAAGATTGAGGCCGGTAAGATGGATATTTTCGTCGAGACCCTCGACATGCCCAGCCTGCTCGCGGAGGTGCGGGCGATCGTGACTCCCTTGATGGAGAAGAACAGGAACGAGCTCGTGGTCAGCCATGCTCCTGAACTGGGCACCATGCGCTCCGACCAGACGAAGGTACGCCAAATCCTTTTCAACCTCCTCAGCAACGCGGCGAAGTTCACCACGCAGGGCCGGATCACGCTCGAGGTCAGGCGGATTGCAAAGGATGACGGGGACTGGCTCGAGTTCGAGGTCTCAGACACCGGGATCGGAATGACACCGGAACAGATGGCAAAACTCTTCTCGGCGTTCACCCAGGCGGATGCATCGACGACCCGGAATTATGGCGGAACCGGCCTGGGATTGGCGATCACCAAGCATTTCTGCCTCATGCTCGGCGGTGACGTAATGGTCCGGAGCGAGCACGGCAAGGGCTCCACCTTCGTAGTGACCCTTCCGGCCGTCTGCCCCACCACCGACGAAACGCTGCCCCCGGAGCGGGCGGAGGGTACGGCCGGAACGGTCCTGGTGATCGATGATGAGCGCACCACGCATGATCTGCTGGAGCGTGAACTCGGCGCACGCGGCTACCGGGTGGTGCATGCGGCTGGCGGGCGCGAGGGTCTGCGCCTTGCACGGGAAGTGCGGCCCGATGCCATCACCCTCGACATCATCATGCCGGAACTCGATGGTTGGGCCGTGTTGCGGGAGCTCAAGGCGGATGCGGACTTGAAAGCCATCCCCGTGGTTCTCGTAACAGTCCTAGGCGACAGGGAGATGGGTTATGCCCTCGGAGCTGCGGACTATTTAACGAAGCCAGTTGACGCAGATGCATTGCTCGGTGTCTTGGGACGATTCCATGCCGGTGATGGCGAGGTTCCTGTTCTGGTTGTTGATGACGATCCGATCACGCGCGAGATGCTGCGGCGGATCCTATCGAAGCGGGGTTGGTCGGTCACTGAAGCGGCCGATGGATCCGATGCACTGTCCATCCTCGGCAGGACGCGACCGGCGGTGGTTCTCCTTGATCTGATGATGCCCGGGATAGATGGTTTCGAAGTGCTCGACGCAATGCGCCGGGAAGCCACCTGGCGCGAGATCCCCGTCGTGGTCGTCACGGCCAAGGACCTAAGCGCCGAGGAGGCCACCTGGCTCAATCAGCATGCTGAAAAGGTCTTCCAGAAGGGGGCCTACAAGCGGTCCGAACTCGTCGGCGTTGTTCACGACATGATCGCGAGAGGCACGGGGACGAGCGTCTCACGCCAATCAATGGAAGGTGCACGTTAGCCTTACCTTCCTCCCCTGAGCACCGGAGATGCCCATGCCCACGATCCTGCTGGTCGAAGACAACGAGTTGAACCGCGACATGCTCTCGCGCAGGCTCGAGCGCAAGGGTTATGACGTTCTCATTGCCGAGGATGGCGCTAAAGGGTTGAGCGCAGCAACCGATAGCAAACCCGACCTCATTCTGATGGACATGAGCCTGCCGGTTCTGGACGGCTGGGAAGCCACGCGGCGGCTCAAGGCGGAGCCGCAAACCCGGGCCATCCCCGTGATCGCCCTGACGGCGCATGCCATGTCGAGCGATCGGGAAAAGGCCGTGGCGGCAGGCTGCGACGACTACGATACGAAGCCGGTCGAGCTGGAGCGCCTGCTCGCAAAGATTGAACGCCTTCTTCAGGCTGGCTCCCCATGAACCGGGATTTACCCTTCACTGAAGATGGCCGGTCCGAGCGCCTTATGAGCGAACGCCAGACGAACGCACGCCTCTCTCATGTCCGGCAGGAACTGCTGGCTCCTGTGAACGCGATCGCCGGGTACGCCGATATCCTGCGTGATGAGGCAACCCGGCTCGGGCTGCCTGCTCTCATGCCGGACATTGAGCGCGTTCTGGAGTCTGCCGAGGCCTTGCTCGGACTTGTCGAAGGGCTCCTCGACGCCGGAACCACACTGACGCGCCGCGAAGGGGAGAGCCTGCCAGACTTCCAGGAACGCTTGCTTCATGACCTCCGCAACCCGCTCAACGCCATCAAGGGCTACGGCGAGATGCTGCTCGAGGACATCGTGGATGCTGGTGCCGTTTCGTTGCGCCAGGATCTGGAGCGGCTTCTGACCGAGGCAGCCCGCCTCCTTGTCAGCCTCGAATGGATCGTCAATTTCACCTGCTATCATGCTGCCACGGCCGAGACCGAGGACGAACGCACGCGGCTTATGGCGGCCGACCCGCTGCTCGCCATTAGGGCTCCGGACCTTTCCCGTAAGCATCCGCGCGAAACGGGAAGGATCCTGGTCGTTGACGACAATGCGAGCAATCGGGACCTTCTTCTGCGTCGGCTCGAGCGTGAGGGTCATCAGCCGATCGAGGCCCGGTCAGGTCGACAAGCCCTCCAGATTCTCGAGGAGGAGGATGTTGACCTGATCCTGCTCGACCTGATGATGCCTGACATGAATGGCCTCCAGGTTCTGGAACGGCTCAAGGGAAGCAAGCGGCTACGGGACATTCCCGTGATCATGATCTCCGGTCTCCAGGAGACCGGCAGTGTCATCCGCTGTATTGAGGCAGGCGCCGAGGACTACCTGCCCAAGCCCTTCGATCAGGTCCTGCTTAGGGCTCGCATCCATGCCTGCCTGGAGCGGAAGCGCTGGCATGATCGTGAGCTTGGCTATCTGGCGCAGCTCAAGGCCGAAAAGGAGAAGTCCGATGCGCTGCTGCGCAGTATCCTACCGGGGCAGATCGTCGGGCGTTTGAACGGTGGCGAGGTGGTGATCGCCGACCGCTTCGAGAATGTCACGATCCTGTTCTGTGATCTTGTGGGGTTTACCAAGGTGGCCGCACGCATCGCTCCCGGCGACCTTGTCGAGAACCTCAATCGGATCTTCTCAGCCTTCGACGCCCTTGCCGGGAGCTTGGGTGTCGAGAAGATCAAGACCATCGGCGACGCCTATATGGCTGCCGCGGGACTTCCTGAAGTCAGGCCGGATCATGCCGAGGTCATGGCGGAACTGGCCCTGCGCATGCTTGAGACGCTCGAGGGGCTTAACCAAGCTACCAAGATCCGGTTTCGGGCTCGGATCGGAGTGCACACGGGGCCAGTCGTCGCCGGGGTGATCGGCATGAACAAGTTCATCTACGACGTGTGGGGCGATACGGTGAACGTGGCCAGCCGCCTTGAGGCCTGTAGCCTTCCCGGACGCATCCAGGTGTCGGAGGAGATACAACGTGCCCTCGAGCAGTCCTACGAGTTCGAGCCCCGGGGTGTCGTTAGCCTGAGAGGTAAGGGACGGATGGCAACGGCCTTCCTCACAGGCAGGAGACACACCTCATAGATCAAAAAGCCGTGCTTCTATCAGAAAGAACCTTAGCCAAACAGCCAGAGGTCGCCTGGTGGTGCTTGGGCAAGCACGTCCCAGATATCCGGATGGGGTGCTGTCACGTTAACTCGGGCATGACCGCGAGGCGGGTAGACTGGCTGACATGAGCAAGCCCATCAGCTACAAGCGCCATCGTTTCCCACCAGAGATCATCGCCCATGCGGTGTGGTTGTACTTCCGGTTTCCTCTGAGCCTGCGGCTGGTTGAGGAGATGTTGCTCGAGCGCGGCGTCGTTATCTCGTACGAGACCATCCGCCGATGGGCACTGAAGTTCGGGCCGGCGTACGCTCGCCGCCTCAGGCGCAAGCCTCCAAGCCGTCGTGACATCTGGCATCTCGACGAAGTCGTGGTCACGATCTCTGGCAAGAAGCATTGGCTCTGGCGGGCGGTTGATCAGAATGGCTATGTGCTCGACGAAATCCTCCAGAGCCGACGCGACACTAAAGCGGCGAAACGCTTGCTGACCCGCCTCTTGAAGAAACAGGGCTGCCCACCCCGGCGCATGATCACCGACAAGCTCGGTTCCTACGCAGCCGCCCAGCGTCAGATTATGCCAGAAGTCGAGCACCGCTCACACAAGGGGCTCAACAATCGGGCGGAGAATTCGCATCTGCCGTTCCGTCGACGAGAGCGGGCGATGCAGGGTTTTCGATCCCCCAGATACCTGCAGCGGTTCGTCAGTGTCTTCTCTGCCGTCCGCAATCTTTTCGTTCCACCCCGCTCCCGCCGCTCTGCCGCTGCCACCCACCTGCACCGCCTTAACGCGATGGCGGGATGGAAAGCTGCAGCCAACATTGCTGCTTGAGCCTCTCCGACAATCAAATCGGCCTACATGCGCCTGTCGGCAGTTAACGTGATACCACCAGCGCGGGCACGAGTAGGCAGCTTCCTAGCCGTGCCGGACTAAACTTAAGGGAGATCTGAAATGCCGTTGAACTTCCGCATCAGTTCTGGCGCATGGCGAGGAGCATCAGGCTGTCGTAACTGAAATCTGAAATCTGCGTCCATGGATATACCTGGTTCCTGAATGCCATCTGGTGATCAAGGATCTTCTTAAAGGTCGGGTTACTTGCACCTATCTCGGCATACAGCGCAGTCGCAGCCTTGTAGCTCTCTTGCAGAAGATCCTGCGGAAACGCTCTCAGCTGGGCGCCATTGGCAACAAGGCGCCTCAGGGCCACCGGATTCTGAGCATCGTACTTCGCAAGCATGTCCGCAGCCGCATACCCTGCTGCAGTGTTTAGGACTGACTTATACCCAGGTGGAAGTTCATTCCACTTGTCGAGGTTCACAAAGAGGCTCAGCGATGCGGCACCCTCCCAGAAGCCGGGATAATAGTAGTATGGTGCGATCTTAGCTAACCCGAGCTTCTCATCGTCGAAGGGACCAACAAACTCCGCTGCGTCGAGAGTTCCGCGCTCAAGTGAGGTATAGATGTCGCCAGCTGCGAGCTGCGTGGGGACGAGGCCCAGGCGCTGCAGAACATTGCCAGCAAGGCCGCCGATCCGCATCTTTAATCCTGCCAGATCAGCCTTGCTCTTGATCTCCTTTCGAAACCACCCGCCCATCTGGGTTCCGGTTCCACCAAGCGGAAGGTGATAGAGCTTATATGTTGCGTAAAACTCATTCAAAAGATCGTTTCCGCCGCCATGGTAAAACCACGCCTGCTGCTGGCGAGTATTGGGGCCGAACGGGATGCCCGTTCCGAATGCAAAGGATGGATCTTTGCCGATGTAGAAGTAGGACCCGGTATGTCCCATTTCCACAGTTCCATTTTGGACTCCGTCGACGATCGACAGCGGTGGAATAATCTCACCTGCGGCAAAAACTTGGATCTTAAACTTGTTATCAGTCGCTTCCGCAACAGCCTGCGATAAAACTCTGCAAGCGCCATAGATTGTATCCAGTGAAGTAGGATAGCTCGACTGAAGTCTCCAGTTGATCGTTGTTGTGCTCTGAGCGATCGCGGGCATGGCGACGCCGCTGGCTGCAACTCCAAGGCCAGCTGCCTTCATAAACTCACGGCGTTTCATTTGTTTCCTCCGAGATTTTTGACGTGTTTTGTTGACGCTGTTCGAGCTAGGTTACGTTGGGGCTCGCGTGTCGTCTACACTGTGGCCTAATCCTGCTGGATTAGCCACGTCTACATCTTAACTGTTAAGCCTCCATCGACAGTGAGGACATGGCCTGTAATGTAAGAGGATGCAGCACTGGCCAGAAAGATAGCCGCTCCTGCAATCTCCTCGGGCTTTCCCCACCGGCCGAGAGCGCTCCGGGTTGCAAAGTGCTCCGCGACTTGTGGGTCAGACAGCATCGCTGCGTTGGCCTCGGTTGCAAAGCCGCCTGGCGCGATTGCATTGCTCGTGATCCCATAGGGGCCATACTCAGCGGCGAGAGCACGGACCATCCCGGTGAGGCCATGCTTCGTACTCGAGTAAACTGCGTCACCGCTCCGGGCGACATGGCCTGCGATAGACGTAATTGTAATCAGGCGACCTGCGCGCTGAGGCAGCATCAGTCGTGCGGCCTCACGTGCCAAGCTGAACCCTGCAACGAGATTGGTTTCGATGAGACTCCGGATCTCCTGATCTGAGAATTCCAGCAAGGGCTTGCGGCTACGTGCACCAACATTGTTGACGAGGATGTCCAAACAGCCATGTGTTTCTCGGATGGTGTCGAAGGCCTTGGTGAGCGCCTTGGAGTCCGCCACGTCGAACGGCGCTATCGACGCCTGCTGACCATTAGCTCTAATCGAACTGGCTAGGTCTTGAAGACGATCTGCGTTCCGTCCGTTCAGGATAACGTGAGCCCCTGAGCCAGCCATAGCCTTGGCTATTTCCAAACCCAATCCCCGCCCCGCCCCCGTGATGAGCGCGACCCTGCCGGCAAGAGAAAAGGTCTTGAGGTATGGCTGCATTGGTCAATGATCTTTGGGCAAATTGGCGGAGTTGAAGTCATTCAACCAGGGTGGCTGCTAGGACGTTAGGGATAAACCAATCGCTCGTGCGGCTCCGATGAGTTTGGTCAGTCGTGTCCTGACAGGTTGGCAAGAACGAGGTTATCAGCGATGAGCCGGGCCTCAGTTTCATTTGAACCTATGCCATGTATTGCCCGAGCGACTGCCAGAGAGAGCATCTGAGCGCGCACCGCAACATAGTTTGTCATCGGTTACTATCCACCGCCTCTGCCGTTGTGGATCCGGGATCGGAAGCCACTCCGTGCCTGACTTCCCCGCGGCAAGCATATTCCGTTCCACTCCGCGGATCATCGATCATGGGCGAACACGTGCCTAGCCTCCTCGGATGTTGCAACCGCCTGCCCCAGTGACTTGGCTACATCTGCAACGCCGCGGACCAGAGTAGCATTGTCTGGAGCCAAGCTCCCGTCCGGCCGGTGAAGATTATTTTCAAACCCGACACGAACATGGCCGCCCAAGCAGGCCGCCGTGATCGCGCATGCCGCTTCGCGCCGACCGAACGCACAGAGGGACCAAGGCAGATCGAGGGTCCAAGCGTCCAAGAATGGCAAGAGATCGTTCGGCGATGACTGTTGTCCTTGCGTATAGCGCCCGAGGACGAACAACCCACTTGCTCTTGTATGAGGAATGATCTCGCGATCGAGGAGATTGGTGAAGCGGCGCACATCATCGGCATCATAGAGAATATACTGAATGAACACCCCTCGGTCGGCCTGCTCCTTCAGGAACCGGGCGGCCGCGGGCTCGGACGCCGTATCGGGAATGAGCTCGCGAACAGCGGCGGAGAAGGCCTCAGGCTGAAGCGCCTGCATGGCAGCGATCTGCTGATCCGGCGTGAAGATTCCAACCGCTTCGGTCGTGACCTGGACAATCAGATCAGAACCTGCCTCCTTCCGTACGGCTGCATTGGCAGCCCGATAGAGGTCCGGATCAAGGGAATGCCGCCCCTCTGCATCGCGGACATGCAGGTGGATCATGGCAGCTCCCGCCTCCAGGCAACGGGCCGCCTCAATCCCGATCTCGGCTGGCGTGAGCGGAATGGCCGGATGATCGGCTTTTCCACGACGTGCCCCATTGGGAGCAACCGTAATGATCAGCGGGTCCATCATGGCTTTCCCGCAACCTCGGTCCGGGACTTCAGGATCTCGAGTAGCCCCCGATCCCGCCGCTCCTCCAGTTCCTGGATCGAACGGTCGCCGGCCTCGTCAGCCACGCCTTCCACAATCTGTTTCTGCACCTCGGGGCTCAGTGTTGGATTTCCCAGCGCGGCCCATCGTTTGACCTGGCTTGGGCCTAAATGGGAGAGGTAATGCTTGATGCCACCTGGGCCGCCGCCGAGATGATAGGTCATGTGCGGGCCCATGACGGCCCAGCGCAGACCTGGCCCATTGCACAGCGCGGCGTCAATGTCAGCAACGCTAGCCACCCCCTGCTCCACCAGGTAGACCGCCTCTCGATAAAGGGCTGATGACAACCGGTTCGCGATGTGGCCCGGCATCTCTCGTCTCAGGATAACAGGGCGGCGGCCGAGGGTCTGATAGAACTCGGCCGCCTCCTGGATAATGCCTTCGTCCTCCCCGACGAGTTCCACGAGCGGCACAAGGTGTGGGGGATTGAAGGGATGGGCGACGATGAAGCGGTGCGATGTCTTGCACTCCGCAACGATACTGCTTCGCAGGAGAGCCGACGTGCTGCTGGCGACGATAACACCCTCCACCGCCAGTGCATCAATGTCCGCGAGCATCCGCCTCTTCAAGGCTTCGTCCTCTGGAACGTTCTCCTGGACGAAGTCAGCGGCACCCAGCACGTCAGTCAGATCGCCCGAGAACCGCAGCTCGCCCTTCCCACGGATTCCGAGCTCCGCGAGTTGATCGAGGGCATGATCCACAAACGACTGCAGCCGATCCTCGGCACCCGGGCTCGGATCGTAGGCTGCCACGTCAAGGCCATGGCCCAGGAAGAGAGCAGCCCAACTCGCGCCGACGGTTCCGCAGCCGATCACAGCCACCCGTTTGATCGTTGTCACCCTGAGATCTCCTGATGAAGCTGAGCGAACGGCCCGCCAGCCCGTTCAGCCGGCGGGCTACTGACCTTTCTACTCCGCCGCCTTAACACCCGTGGTCTTGATGAGCTCAGACCATTTCTGCATCTCACTGTCGATCAGGCGAGCTGCATCCTCGGGTGTTCCGGGCTTCGGCGTGACGCCCTGAATGCGCATGGCTTCAATGACCTTTGGCGCCTTGAGGGCCTTGACGATCTCTTGATTGAGCTTCGTCAGGATCGACTCTGGCGTCCCGGCCGGGGCAAGAACACCAAACCATGAGCCGACCTCAAATCCGTCCAGGCCCTGGGACGCGACCGTAGGCACACCCGGCATGAACTCGGACGGCTCCTGGGTGGTGACCCCCAACGCCCGCAGTTTGCCTCCTTGCACATGGGGCAGGATGGACGGGATCGTGTCGAACATCACCTGCACATGCCCGCCGATCATGTCCGTCATCGCCGGCCCGCTGCCGCGGTATGGGGCATGAACGAGCTTGGTGCCGGCCATGGAATTGAACATCTCGCCAGCAAGATGCTGGGGCGAGCCGGCGCCCGCTGATGCATAGGTGATCTTCCCAGGCTGCGCCTTTGCCAGGGCAATCAACTCCTGGACGGACTTGGCCTCGACAGCGGGATTGACCACCAGCGCAAGCCCGACATTGCCGGCCAGCGTGATGGGGGCGAAGTTCTTCTTGAGATCAAAGCCGGGCTTGGCCTGCAGGCTCATGTTGATGGAGTGGCTGGTGAGCGCTCCCATCAGCAGGGTATAACCGTCAGGGTCCGCCCGCGAGACGGCAGCGGCTCCCAGGCTTCCGGCAGCGCCTGGCCGGTTCTCGACGATCACGCGCTGGCCAATGGTGTTCGACACCTCTTCAGCAACGACGCGGCCGATGATGTCCGTCGCCCCGCCGGGTGCATAGGGCACGACCAGCGTGATGGGACGGGTTGGGTAGTTCTCCTGGGCAAAGGCGCCGGTTCCAGCCGACACACCCGCTCCGATGAGGGCTGCGGCGCTGATGAGAAGCGTTCTGCGAAGCATGATGTTTCCTCCATGATATTTGTTCTTGAGTTCGCCTGGGTCTTGTCGCCCATCAGCTGAAGTCGAAGTCGCACCCCTCGTCGGCCTGCAACACGCTTTTGAGGTAAAGACCACGGTATCCGCGATGTTCCTCGGTGAGGTGGGCCGGTGGCTGCCATTCTTTCGCGCGGCGCTCCAGCTCGTCCTTGTCCACCAGGAGATCGAGACGGCGCTCGGGCACATCCAACCGGATGCGATCTCCATTCCTCACGAGACCCAAGGGGCCACCAGCCGCCGACTCTGGAGCAATGTGAAGAACAATCGTTCCGAAGGCGGTGCCGCTCATGCGTGCATCGGACATGCGCACCATGTCCTTCACACCTGCCTGCGCGAGCTTCTTCGGGATCGGCAGGTATCCTGCCTCCGGCATGCCGGGAGCCCCTTTGGGGCCGGCATTACGCAGAACCAGGATATCGTCTGGCGTCACATCGAGATCCGGATCGTCGATCCGGGTCACCAGATCCTCAACCGACTCGAACACCACCGCCCGGCCCGTATGCTGAAGAAGCTCGGGCGATGCCGCCGAGTGCTTGATCACCGCGCCCGAAGGAGCCAAGTTCCCGCGCAGGACCGCCATGGCGCCGGTGGCTTTCAGGGGATTATCCCGGCTTCGGATCGTCGTCTGTCCAGGCACGTCCTCGGCCGCATCGGCAATGGCCCCGATGGTCTCGCCGGTGATCGTCACAGCGTCCAGGGCGAGATGATGGCGCAGCTCCTGCATCAGGCGGGGAACACCGCCCGCCCAATGGAAGTGCTCCATGTACTGGGCGCCCGAGGGCTTCAGATCGACCAGCACGGGAACCTTGCGCCCGATTTGGTCGAACTCCTCCAGATCAATCTTGATCCCGCGGCGGCGGGCGATAGCGGCCAGATGAACCAGGCCATTAGTGGAGCCGCCAATCGCCTGCAGTACCACCATGGCATTGCGGAAGGCTGCTTCGGTCATCACCTCGCTCGGGCGCGTTCCGCTCTTTGCCAGCATGACCGCCTGGCGACCACTCGCCTCGGCGGCCCGTATCCGATCCGCATGGGTCGCCGGGATCGAGCCGGTCCCTGGCAAGGCAATGCCGAGCGCCTCAACAAGGCAGCCCATCGTGCTTGCCGTGCCCATGACCATGCAGGTGCCCTGGGTCGGGGCCAGACGTCCACTGACGACCTCCACCTCATCCTGATCCATGACTCCGGCCCGGTGGTTTCCCCACAGGCGGCGGCAGTCCGTGCAGGCTCCGAGCATCTCGCCCTTGTGGTAGCCGACGAGCATCGGCCCTGTGATCAGCTGGATTGCCGGCACGTCGGCACTCACAGCCGCCATGAGCTGGGCTGGCACGGTCTTGTCGCAGCCCCCGATGAGCACCACCGCATCCATCGGCTGGGCCCGGATCATCTCCTCCGTGTCCATGGCCATGAGGTTGCGCAGGAACATGCTGGTTGGGCTGGCAAAGGACTCGTGGATGGAGATCGTGGGGAACTCCATCGGGAGCCCGCCCGCCAGCATAACGCCGCGCTTCACAGCCTCGATCAGGCGGGGCACGTTGCCATGGCACGGATTGAAGTCGCTGAAGGTGTTGGTGATGCCGATGATCGGTCGGTCCAGGGCGTCATCGGAGAAGCCAGCGGCCTTGATGAAGGCCTTGCGCAGAAATAGAGAGAAGCCGGGATCGCCGTAGCTGGTGAGATTGCGGCGCAGGCCGGATGCAGGAGGTTTGGGATCATTGCTCATGACAAGCGATCATCGGTGTGCTACCATAATTGTCAACAATAATGTTGTACTCTGGTTGGGGTTGGTATGGACAGTGTGGAGCGTCAGGCGTCGACAGCCCGCGTGAAACAGGTGGCGAATGCCCTTGAGGAGGAGATCGTGCTTGGGTGGTTGCAGCCTCGGCAGAGGCTGATCGAGGAGGACTTGTCCTCCCGGTTTGATGTCAAGCGGCACGTGGTGCGGGAGGCGATTGCCGAACTCGAGCGCATGGGGCTCGTCGAACGCGTGCAGAACAAGGGTGCGGCCGTTCGTATGCTGAGCTCGACAGAGGTTCGTCAGATCTATTCCGTCCGAGAAGCCCTGGAAACCTTGGCAGCACAGCAGATCCTACTGCCGCCTCGGCCAGAGACGATCGCGACACTAATCGAAATCCAGGAGCAGCATGCTGCTGCAGTTGAGCGGGGAGACCCCCGGGCCGCATTCCGGGAGAACATAGCCTTCCACAATGCGCTCTTCGGGGCCTGTGGCAACCCGCATCTCGTTGAGATTATCCGGAACCTCGCCCAGAAAGTTCATGGTGTGCGATCTTATACAGCGGCAAGCCCCGTGCACCTTGCCCGGGCGAGAGATGACCACTGGGCAATGATCGAGGCCCTCAAAGCGTCAGATCAGGAGAAGTTGGTTCAGCTTTGCCGGGACCACCTCAGCCCGTCCCGTGACACCTACATTGCCTCTCTGGAGCAGCGGTTCGGCAGAACAGGACAACATCCATCGAAGGAATCCCCGGCCCAACCAGAGCCCCCTGGTGAAAATCGCCTCGAACGAAGGTCGAGGTTAGCAGAGAGCTCTGTCACATGAATGGTTTCTCGTTGCCCACTACGGTAGCCCTCCCAGGCGCCTGGTTTTTTGGGGCCTCAGACCGAGCCACCTGACGGGATAGCCAGCTGTCGCAAAGCCTCCTCGACCGTCCTTTATGCCTGATAGAATGCCATTGCATCGAGCTTAGTGCTTCGCTTCTTCCCGGATTACTGCAGAATGTCGGCCATCGATCGATCAAGAACCTGCAGAAGCAGGTCCGCATGCTCGCGCTTGAAGATCATCGAGGGGCGAAGCTTAATGACGTTCTCATACGGACCGTCCGTTCCCATGAGGACGCCAAGTTCCTTTGCTCTATTGGAAAACTTGGAGGCGAAGTCGCCCGCGTGCTCCTTTGTTGAGCGATCCCGCACAATCTCGATCCCGAGGAACAGACCACGGCCGCGCACGTCACCGATTGCCGGATACTTCGCCTGAAAGTCCCTCATTCCCTCAAGAAGATAGGCGCCCTGCTCGGAAGCATTTGCCAGCAGGTTTTCCTGCTCAAGGGTTTCTAGAACCGCAAGGCCCGCGGCACAGGATACGGGGTTCCCGCCGGATGTGTTGAAGTACTCCATGCCATTGACGAAGGCCTCTGCAATTTCGCGGCGGACTGCGACGGCCGCGAGCGGGTGACCGTTGCCGATGGGCTTGCCCATCGTGACAATATCCGGGACGACGCCATGCTCCTCGAAGGCCCACATGGAGCTTCCGACACGACCAAACCCGACCTGCACCTCGTCAGCAATCACGACGCCGCCTGCACGACGAACATGTGCATAGACCTCCTTCAGGTATCCCGGAGGAAGAAAGATCTGGCCAGCCACACTCGGGATCGTCTTAGCGATGAAAGCTGCCGGAGTATGACCTTCCGACGCGAGGCCGGAAATGAGGCTTCCTGCCTCGTTGGCATAATTTCGGGCGATATCCTCCGGCGTTCCCTCGATGGGAGCCCGATAGACTTCGGGAATTCGAAGCTCATGGGTGAAGGGGGATGTCACATTAACCGCGAATACTGCCCTTTACTCGTCAAGAAAAAATCTCGCCCCTAGGGAAATCAACGACTTGGGCTGTGCAAAAGCTGGCCTCGTCAGGCGCCCTAACGGCTATACTCAGATAATATGACATCTCCCGCCCGACTGATGCGCGAGAATGGCCTCAAGGCTCGCCCGAAGCGGCGGTTCAAGCGCACAACCGACAGCCATCAT
>NZ_JAEQMY010000083.1 GCF_016743775.1 Microvirga aerilata
GATCAGCCCTGGACCATCATGTCCATCGGCTTGCGTGAATGGGCGCATCAGTTCTGATCAGTGGGACTTGGTATAAGTCAGCGTCTCACCCACATGCGCTTCCACCAGTTCGGCCGCACGGGCCATGCGCAGGCCGCGCAGCTCCTCGACAACAGCTTTTGCCTTGGCCTCAGCGGCAGTCCGGCTCTCCTGAGCATGGATGGCTTTGAGCCTGTGGCTGACGTCACGCACCTTCGTGGCCGGCACATGGCTGAAGACGGTGTGGTAGAAGTGAACCACACACCTTTGCCACTGGGCTTCTGGCAGATACTCGCCGATGCTCTCCACCAAGCCCCTGCAGGCATCCGACGTGGTCAGTTCAACATCCTTGAGCCCGCGCTCCACCAGGTGGCGCAGGAAGGCCGACCAGCCTGACTTGTCCTCCTTCGCCCCCTCGCAGATGCCGAGGATCTCGCGATAGCCGTCCGCCGTCACGCCGATCGCCACCAGCAACGAGACATTGCGCACCTCGCCAGCCCAGCTGCGCTTCATGACGATCCCGTCGAGGAAGAGATAGGGATGCTCGCCCGCGATCGGCCGACTCCGCCACGCCTCGATCTCGGCATAGATCTTCTTGTTGAGGTTCGACACCGTGCTCGGACTGACCTGCGTGCCCCAGAGCGCCTCGGTGATGTCCTCGACCCGCCGCACGGAGACACCGGCCAGATACATCTCGGTCAGCGCCTCCTCGACCGAGCTCTCCCGACGTCGGTAGCGCTCGATGATGGCCGTCTCGAAGGTCTGACGGCGCAGCTTCGGGACTTTCAGGCTGACCTGACCCGCTCGCGTCTCCAGGCTGCGCTCGTAGTGGCCTGCCCGGGTATCTGTCCGCGCCTGTGTCCGCTCATAGCGGCCGGCGCCGCAGAGCCGGTCAGCCTCTGCTTCGAGCATCGCGTTCAAGGCCTCCTCGACTGTGCCGCGAACCATCTCACCCAGATGATCCCTGATCCTGGCCTCGCCGATCTGGATCACCTCACCCAGCGACTTGGTTCCTGTCTTCTCGTCCATCACCTGCTCCTCTCAGCCATTGTGAAAGGAGCCGCCGGCATCAGCAAATGTGCGAAATTATCTGTACGTTATCAGTTGCGGCTACCCGGGCGAATTCCTGACCGCCTACAACTTCGCACGTCGGCTCAAGACCCTGCGCGGGCTTACCCTCTATGAGTACATCTGCAAGATTTGGACAAACCAAGCCTTAGATTCATGTTCGACCCGCTCCAGCAAATGCCGGAACCAAACATCTAGCAAGATCCGTAGAAAGGCGTTACCTAAGGTAACATCTCCAGGTAGAGATCCATAATCTTCTTGCTCATCAGATCGGCCCTGTAACGCTCAAGAAAGTGCGCGCGACCGGATTTTCCGAATTCACGCAGTGTCTCTTCATCCGTGGCTCGAATAAGATCAGCGATGCTCTTCACTGAGCCGAGATCAAACAGTCGTCCCGTTACCCCATCAACTACGACATCCTTGAGCCCACCTGCCCGGCTCGCAAAGATAGGCACACCTGCACGCATCGCCTCAAGTGCGGTAAGTGGAAGTCCTTCCCACCGGGAGGGCATCAATAGAAGATCTGCTGTGCTGTAGATCTCTTCTACCTCCTCCCTAGAACGCCAGCCCAACGTGGTTACGTTGGAGGGGATTTCAATCGTCTCGGCGCGATTTACGATAAAATCGCCAATCGCTATACCCTCAGAGTCCTGCAGTTCCTTCATAATTTCGGCAAAGACATCGAAGCCCTTTTGTCGATCAAACCGCCCGACAAACAGAATTTTCTTGCGGCGCCGATAAGCAGAGCTTCCATAACCGTCAATCGTTGTGGGGGGCGTGAGAGATTTGATGCCGTTCTCGATCACGACGCATTTGGGCGACGGTATCCCCCAGGCAATGGCATCTGTCTTTTCACAGTTCGATACGCAGATAATTCGATCAGTGACACGTACCAAGAGCCGCTCGATAGCCGCAATGGCCCCGTTTTTCAGGCGACTGCCCTCCCGTGCGAAAGCCCAACTGTGCGGACAATAGATTATCTTGGGCCGCCCTGGGACAACAAGCAGACAACATCTGACAAGAGCGCCCGCAACGGTGGAATGGATATGCAAGATATCTGGCCGGGATTGACGCACGACTCTAATTGTCGCGAGGGCAAGCCGGAGCAGCCCTAGGAGAGAGCCTCGCGAGTGAGCAAAAGACCTCAGCTTGATCCTATCGCTTTCAATGGAGCTGAGTGCTTTTACATTCACCTCCGGCGCTAGCACCTCTATGGATGCGATGCGGGCATCTTCCAGCTGTAGAGGGATAAGCTCTTGAAGGTATGTAAGAACTCCGCCTAGCGGGGCCTCGGTGACGTGGGCCACCCGTAAGGTTCGGTCACTCACTCTCTCGTCTCCCTAGATGCGTCGACCATACAGGACGCCACAAGAACCAAGACAATCGCAGCAGGCAGAGATCATACCGTCCACCTCAAAGCATAGATGATGAAGGCTTAACTCTGCCGCATCAGCCCGGCTTTCCTCTTATAGGTGAGTCCTGGCGGGCATCCAGCCCGTTGCCCTTTGCGTGACCCAATCGAGGCTACTTCCTCAGGCTGCGGCGGCCTTGCGAGGATTAAACTCTCAGCGGGCATCTGCGGTTAGGATTTCTAAGTCCCTACCATGGCGCCACCCGCATGCAGATCCACCATTACTTTCATACTCAACAAAGCAGCGTACTATCGGTCCTTATTCTTTGAAGACCTCTATTTACTTGTAGGGATCGAAACAACTCTTACAAAGGATTAACCCACAAGAGCGGAGGCGGCACAGTAAAAACATCGATAATCTAGATGAGTCTTTGTTAGAATGGACCCATCAAGACAGCCTCACTTAGAGGCAATCCAGTGGTGTAAGGGAGAGACGCAAGACGATCGACTACAAACCGGCCTCTGCCCAGCGGAACCGGTATCCTCAAATCATCCTCTCGACAGCACGAGCGCAGATAAAGCGTACTGTCCTATTGAGTTTCATAACGATGAGCAAATTCGAAGCCGCCAGTTCAAGTGCTACTAGCAACCCCTTGTGTGTGAGGGACATCCAGTACCGGTATGACCATGACCGCGGCTGCTTCCGCCATAATCTGGAGAGAGACCTTCAAATATTCTGCATATGGGAGAACGCCCGCCACATCCAGCAGAGCATACTGAGCCTCATCTCTGAAAACTTTAGCGTCATCAAGATTTATGAATTTGAATGGTCGCACGGCAAGATTGAAGAGAACTTTGGACGGCTCTACAAGACTATCGGCAATGGCCGGAACTACAAGCAAGAGAGCGCTGGATCTGGACCTTTTCTATGTATTGTCTGCGAGGATCTTGACCCTTGCTATCTTTACAGTACGACGGTGTCCGGTAATCTCGAGCTCTGCAACAAGAGGGTGGTCGAGGTAAAAAGAACAGCCCGGAGTTGGCTTGGCGGCTTCCTCGTTCATTCGACAGCCAACCCGATAGAGTTCATAGAGCAGGTGTTTTTACTCCTTTCAGAGCAGGAAGTCGAAAATATTATGTCCGCTCCGACGAGCGATCAAAAATTTGCAACCAGAAAGGAAGATATGATCGGGTCGGACGGGTGGGATAGCTTCGAGTCCTTATTCAGACACCTCAACAAAACCACTGATTACTTAGTTCTTCGAAATTTCGAGTCGGCTCTGGGCGATTACTCGGAGTCCGACTTGGACGTGTTATGCGCAGAACCAAGCTCATTCCTGGCAGCCGCTAACGGCGCCAATGTTGATAAAAATCGCAGTCGCGTAAAATGCACGATACAGGTTGCAGGCAGAAGCATTCCTGTTGACGTAAGGTTCGTTGGTGACGGCTATTACGATACTAATTGGCAACGCGATATGCTGAAGGAAAGCGAGCTTCTGCATGGCATCGTGAGGATTCCTCGCGTTGACCATTACTTCTTCTCAATGCTTTATCACGGGGTGTTGCAGAAACCTTTCCTTGCGGAAAAATACATCTTAAGGCTTGACGAGCTTGGGAGAGAGATCGGTCTAGGCCCTGAACTACTGCGGACTCTCCCTGACGCAAATGTCGCAGCGACTGTGGTCCAAAGCTTTCTCAAGGCAAGCGGATACAGCTTTTACACACCCCTTGATGCCGGGGTGCACGTAAACAGAAAGGCTACACGTGTGCTCTGGCCAGACCACATCACCATCTACAGGAAGCCGGGATCAAGCCCGATCTTTAGGCATGCTGCGGAAGTCGCGAGAAAGTCGCGGAAGCTGGCTCCTCAATGGCTTCGGAAGAGAGTGCCGCCAGGTATTCGAAGCTGGATATTAAGCACCTGACGCCACCGCTTTTGCTGTTGGGCGTTTCGCGGCTGATCTTACAAGGGCTTCAAACATGCAGCAGCGGCTCCACAGTCCTGCGGCAGAAGGCCAATGCGCTCGGCTGCCTTCTCCCGCAGTGGGAGGTGATAACTCAGGCTTTCTCGCTTCTCTCATTCTTGAGTAGAAGCAATCCTCTTCGCACATGCGCGGAGTTGGCAGCATGGATTGATGCCTCTTTCTAGTTGTGTGCCCGATATCCCAAGTGCCATAGATGTTGATAATCACGAGAAGGATCTTGCGTGCGCTTTCTCTCTAAGATCAAGCATTTAGCTACCTTTGGTGTCGGATTCTATGCACCGAAAGTGGCCACTCTGGCCACCTTCCCTATCTACGCGAGGAGTTTGCCGTCCGTCGAATTCGCGCTTCTTGCGCTCATGGAGACGTGCATTGGATTTTTTGGCATGTTAGCGAATGCTGGGGTATCTAATGCCATGTTGAGGTACTATGCGGATGAAGAGGAGGAACTGGGCCAAAGGAAAGTTTTTACCACGGCGCTTGTTCTCGTGGCAGTGGGCGGGATCGTCACAACCTGCGTTATCTCGCTCCTTGCAGCTAGCCTCAACAACTGGATGATCTTGCGGAGTGATCTTGCCAAGGATGTTGTACATTGGCTTCCCATCATTGCACTCATAAGCGTTGCGGATGCTGGAAACTCACTCCTGCAGACACTGTTCCGTGCGCAACGTAAGCCGTTAGGCTTTACTGTCGTGACACTTTGCCGAGTTGTTCCCGCTACTCTTCTGGGTCTTTACCTTGGAGTATGGGAGGGAAAAGGTATCAGCGGCGTTTTGACTGGAAACGTTGTGGGCAGCGTCGGAAGTTTCCTGATCTGCGGGACCTGGCTATCCTTGCGGTATTGGGCTCGTCCGCAATGGGAACTGTCCATACATCTCCTTAAGTACGCGGCGCCGTATGTTCCGCTCGGCATTGTTGAGCTCATCTCTGCAAAAGCAGGCTTCATTTGCGTGTCCGCCCTTGGAAGCACGAGCATGATTGCTACCTACAGCATCGCTGAGAAAGTCGGATCACTGGTGCAGGCAGCCTATGGGCCGATTGGATTCATACTGACTCCCTGGATGCTCCGGATAGGCACTAAACCGAATGCGCCGAAGCTCTTCAGCGCAATGGCCTCAGCTCTGGTCGCGTTGCTGGGAGCGATGCTTATTACTCTGGGAGGGTTCGCTGAGGAGTTGATCTCCTTGATTTCAGCAGATGCATATCCCTCAGCCGCAGCACTAGTTTTGCCGCTCTCGCTGGGATTCGGCTTGGCTTCGGTGCGGCCTAGTTTCCGAGCAGGCCTTTTGATTATGAAGCAAACCCACTACATGCCGGCTGTTGCAGCGGTTGCGGGCGCTCTTGGTTTGGGATCGACATGGCTACTTGTGAGTTGGGCTGGATTGTCTGGGGCGGCCTGGGGAACGGCGCTTACAGCCTTTCTTAGTGTGGCTCTCGGTTGGTGCGTGTCTCAGCGGTTTCTGCCTGTTCCAATCAACTGGTGGCACTTTGCGATCACCATTGCGATTGTCGGATTCGCGATCCAGGTGCTTGCGTCAACGCCAGACGACTCCCTCATCTACAAAGTACCCGTGTTTTTCATATTCATGTGCATCATGCTAAGTCTTTTACGATTGGCTATCATTGGACTTGAGGCTCATTCGACAGCCGCGGAGCAAAGGCCCGCAGCCTGATTGTATGCGCCTCCGGTTCTAGCCGCTACGACGACCCAGGTGGTATGCGTTTCCTTTCGGTGGACGTGATATTAAGACGCGAAGATGCTCCCCTTGAGCGGCCAATCCTGCTCGGAGCTGTCGACTGGCGCTGCTCAAACAGCATAAGAGTCAATACGGCATTTTATAGAGCTGCCTGGGTCTTGTTTCGTAGGTTGGCCTTATAGGCTTGGCATAATCTAGCTCGGCAACCAGTCCGTTTTAGCCTCATACTCAATTGCTCAAGAACCTTTGTTCGAAGTTATTCTGCGGTCACAGATTATAGGTATTAACCCACCTGATGAGATGCCCCTGAATACAGGCAATCCTTTTTATCCGAATATTTTCTGCCTCAGATCTCTATACTGCTCATGTGTGTATTTCGCGACTAGGAGCCAACATGGCAGACCTGACTAAGACTATGATCGGGAAGATCGGGGACACGACCATCTATCGGGTTGATTTGGGTCAAAGTGGGCTGGACAGCATAAAGGCCATCACCATCGCCGACGATAACATCATCTCGGGCGGATCCGGCACTGTTTCAGGCTTTGATCTCGATTTCCTGAAACTATCCTCATCAGGGACACTCAATGCCTCGGCCGTTGCATCCCTTGCCAGCGAGAATGCTTTCAACTTCACCTCTGCCGGCGTTGTTCTGCAACCGGGCTTCCTCCGCCCTGTTGGTTCCGCCGAGGACTCGGATTGGAGAAAACCTTATCTCTCTGGCACTGACGGAAACACCTACAGTGCATCCAAGGCTACACTGGATACTCTCGACGGCTCGAGCCTTAACGATACCGGTTCGATTTCCCTTGGCGAAAGTGGGCAAATCACGTTTCACTTGAACTACGCCGTCTCGACTGGCGCAAAATACCTCTATATTGGCGAGAGAGGCGGCGGAAACGATGAGTTCCTCGTCAAAGCCTTTAGCGCCGACGTTGAAACTCCGCAGGCTCCGATCGCGTCCGGAATTCATCTCATTGGTACGCAGGGCAATGACACCATCAGGCTGGGTCAGGGTCTCAACCGACATCTAGGCGCCGGCAATGATACCATCGAAGGCTTGGGAGGCCGCGACGTCCTCGGTGGCGCGGGCGGTGACGATACGATCCATGGAGGCGCCGGCAGTGACAAGCTCTATGGGGAAGGTGGTGAGGACTGGCTTCACGGTGGATCTCTCAGCGACACGATCAATGGTGGCGCGGGGAATGACTTGCTCTATGGCGGCGTGGGCCGCGATATCTTTGTGTTCAGCAGCAAGCTGGGGACGTCTCGCACCGACCGAAAGGTGAACTTCGACAAGATCGCAGATTTCAGCGTGAGAGATGACAGCGTCTGGCTCGACAACGCCATCTTCAAGAAAATCGGTTCTGGATCATCGTCGAAGCCGGGCAAACTGAACAAGGAGTTCTTCACCGTGGACTCCAGAGCCCGCGAGAAGGATGACTATTTGGTCTACAACAAAAAGACGGGTGTTCTCCGCTTTGACGCCGATGGCTCTGGATCGAAGGTTGCCGTGGAAGTTGCCCAGTTCAAGAAGGGACTTGCTTTGACCTTCAAGGACTTCTTCGTCATCTAAATCTCTGCCCAGAAATCAGCCGCTCCATGGCCGTTATAGAGCCATTGAGCGGCTCCTCCTCTAATTTAGCGGCCCCGCGTCAGGAGATGCGGCATGGGCAAACCTATACAGACATACCTATAATTAAGTAGCGCCAATGGGTTCTTGCCCAGAAGTACGGCGTGATATGCATTGAAATAGCAGTTTGGTCTCAAGACTGAGCGAAACTATGAAGCGCTACATGTCAAACACGTGCCCTATTCGACTCGTATGTGACCCGGTGTCAGACAAAGTCGAAGCCATGAGGTGATCGCCTATGCCGTCAATAACGTTCCAGCAAGGTGTGAATGGCTATGCGGGCACGCAGGACACCACACTGCGCCAGTCCAGCCCCAACACCAACCTTGGCAGCGCAGGTACCCTGTACGCCGACAGCGACACGCCCACCGGCACGGGCCAGGATGATCAGGTGCTGCTGCAGTTCAGCGCCCTGTTCGGCTCAGCCACCAACCAGATCCCTCTGGGCGCCACGATCACGAAGGCGACCCTGAGCCTGCAGACCACCAATGCTGGTGACGGAGCAGCCCTGCACCGGATGCTCACCGGCTGGAGTGAGGCTGCCACCTGGGGCTCTCTCAGCAATGGCATTCAGGCCAACGGCACAGAGGCCGTGGCGGCTGCCGACCGGGTCACCGGCCGGACAGCCATCGGCGTCACCACCCTCGATGTCACCGCCAGTGTGCAGGCCTGGGCGGGCGGGGCTGCCAACAATGGCTGGGCCTTCCTGCCCTCCGGCGGCGATGGCTGGGACTTCCTCTCCGCAGAGGGCGCCACCAAACCCAAGCTTACCGTCGAGTATACCACCAGCACCACACCTCCACCCACCAATACAGCCCCAGTGGCGGCCGATGACAGCGCGACCACCAATCAGGGCACCCCTGTGACCATCACGGTGCTGGCCAATGACACCGACTCGAATGGCGATACACTCACGGTCAGCGCCATTACAGCCAACGCGACGCACGGCACGACCACACTCAACTCGAACGGCACCATTACCTACACGCCAACAGCCAACTACCTGGGTGATGACAGCTTCACCTACAGCATCAGCGACGGACGTGGCGGCTCAGATACGGCAACCGTAAATCTGACCATCAATGCTCCGACGACAGATAGGCCCTTTGACGAGTCCTATATCGCCACGACTTTCCCAGGGGGCCGCCAGCGGGTTCTGGAACACGATAACGCAACTAAGAGCTTCTTTGTTGATGGGGACTGGTACGCCGTGCTGCCCGACGGGGCCAAGTGGTATGTTGAACGCTTTAACGGCAACATCCCGGCCGCAGGCCAACAGGGCGGCTGGACCAAGGCCAGCACAGATAATTTCCTCGACAACAATCGCGCCTCCGACATTGCCTGGGACAGTGCCACGGAAGAGCTCTACGTTCTGCAGTACTGGGAGACATCCACGAAGCCACGCATGTTCAAGCTGGATTATGATCCTGCCACTCGTACATTCGTTCAGGAGGCGGAGGCTCAGATCGCAGGGGCTGGCGGCAAGCTGGCATCTACCCACTGGGGCGGCAACAAGGAGCTGGTGATCGGAATGGATCAATTCGGCACCCCGCTGGTGGCAGACGTCGGCCAAGCGACCAGTGGGGCTAACCAGGGAATTCATCTTGCATGGGCGAGCAAGGATCTCAGCACCTGGGCGGAGACCACGATCGACCCTGTTCCCAGCGCAGGGGGGACAACAGCAAAGTGGATATCCTCACGTTCTCACAAGGAACGCAGAAGTACATCGGGCTTGCCTACAGCGCCGATTCTCCCAGCACTGCAGGCGTAACCGGTGACGTTTGGAAGTTTGCTTGGCACACCGCCTCCGCCAACCCGGCGGATTACGCCACCGGCTGGCAGATCGAGACCTTCAACAGCACGGTTGCGATCGACAACCACCTGAGCGCAGCTTGGGACGGCTCCAACATCTACATCACCATGAAAGATGACAAGAATGCTGTTTGGGTGACGAAGGGTCTGCCCGGTGCGCTGGGATCGTGGGAGACGGTCAAGGCCGTCAACGGCGATAATGGCTCGGTCTCCGGGCCGAGTCGCCCGACCCTGGTTGTGGATCACGCGACCGACAGCCTGCATGTTTTGTATCAACAATCAACCAACCTGCCTTATGGAGACATTTACATGAAGTCCGTGTCTCTGGATGGCCCCCTGGCGTTCGATCCAAGTACTCTCGGAACGCGGGTGATGCGTACCAATAATGGGAGTTCTCTCATCGACCCGCAGCCCCCAGTTCATGCGGTCGATGAGAGCATGGATGGCGCTTTCTATATGGTCGCGGCCAACGCCAATGCGCGGGAAATCTGGTACAACCAGATCAATCTGGGCTCCCCAGAGTTGTTCACATGAAGTAGCCCTGTCCAGCTTTGATCACCATGATAGTAAGGCGGCTTCAAACTGACTAACTGTGAGATCTGAGGAGATTGTTCGTCTCGTTTGAGTGCCTGAAGGTGGTCGTCGCTACACGATTACTGATGGACGTGAGGAATGAACAGGCCCCACCAGAATGCCCGCATGACCCGACTGGGTCGAGCGGAAATGACCCGCCGCATCTTGGAAGAAGGCTAGCCTATCCGAGAAGTGGCGGCCTGCCTTAATCAGAGAGCATACCACCAGCCGCAAGTGGCTACCCCGCTATTGGATCGGCGGGATTGGGAGGCTCTGGCGGAGTGCCGACTGACCGCCAAATCAGCTTCGACCTCGCACCAGTAGTCGAAAAAGGATCACTCTTGATCAGGGTGAAACGAACGCAGTTTCTACTTTTCTTGAGCTGGATATATTGATTTCAGTTGAAGATATTGGCGGCTGTCGCCCATCATATATCCGATCAAAAATTTCCAGCGCTTGTTCAACACTGAATAATTTTGATCGTACGTTCGGCCAATACTCAACTTCTGAACGACGAATGTGAGGCGAGTATATACGTACTGGCGCTGTGTCACATCCTAATGCGGCAAGAACGGCAACGCGATGCTGCCCTGCTCCAATCAACACTCGGCTTTCGGAATCCTTGGTTAGCACGGTACCTGTTATATCACCGTCACGCTTGCTGCTCCGCATATAACCACGATGCCTGATCGAATCGTACACACGTATCAAACGGGAAAATTCTGCGTTGCCAGCTTCATCACTAACTGGCCCCCATACCTTCCAACCATGGGATGCATCCAAGCGGAAGCCATGAGCTTTGTAGTCTGCAGCGACAATGTTAATCCAGAACGCTGCGAACTCTTGAGGGGTCTCCGACATCCACGGCAGAACCCAGCCGAAGGGCGGCGAGGAGGCAAGGTCCGGACTTGCACTTTCAGGGTCTAACCCAAGAGCCTCAACCGCGTTGCTAGGCTGCCATCCAATATGAAATTCTTGAAGGGGTGACCTAGCGTAGCCGCTGCAGGCTTCATTTTGGTAGCTAAGCAACGTTGAAACAAATGGATTGTTTGATTCCCTGGTACAGGGAAATGCAGCGGTGTGAAGACTTCGACAGCCAGCGAGGGGAACTTCGACCACGAATGGACTGCCCCCGGCTCGATAAAATCCCTCCGACAGATTATTAGTGACTTTTCTTAGATCAATGATCCGAGCATCTCTTCGGACGAGCTTAAGGCCCACATGGCCCAAGGCTTTGTTTAATTCTTTGCTGAACCAGTGGCGGCTCAGGCGCTTTGAAACAAACTCGATCACTTAAGGCTCCAGTACGGTGTAGCTCTGCCCTCAAGCGGAACCGCACACTTTGAACACAAACTAGTCATTCAGTGTGCTAATATCATTGTGCCCACCTCAGAAACCAGATCACTTGGTTGTAGTTATTCTCGACTCTATCAACGGTGATTTACTTACCGACCGGACGGATGTGTCTTATGAAAATCGATCACATCGACTGACGCAAGACCGTCGGTTTGGGTATGTGCAACACATGGTCGATTTCCACTTTGGCTCTGGTTTGACCGCCCTTCTCGAGCGAATAGCGCTATTCCCCTGAGTGTCGCTTGTAGTGCAAGACACTGTGAAATGCCGAACTCGCTCCAATATCCCACTTTAGATGTTGCTGAGCTTGCGCGCCGCATCATGATAGCGCTTATACACACTTCGAGCACTGCGCGGCATACTCGGCCAGCAAAGTAACGCCTGACAGTATGATCCTGAAAGAGGTATTTGGCCGTGACAGCTCCGTCGCCGACGAGGTAACTAACACAGAGTCGCCTAGCATCCTCGATCGCCCGGCGTCCGTGCAGATGATAGACTAACAAGCTCGGGTCATATAGAATAGGAAAGCCCATCAATCGAGCTCGAGTGATATATTCTGTGTCTTCGGCCGCCCCCACGGAGGTCCCAGGGCCAAAGCGCTCATCGAACCCCCCGAGGCTCTCGTACGCTCTCCGAGTCAGGACCATGTTGCAGCCATGGATGAATCCCCCCGGGAATTCGCCACGCTTCAGACGTGAAGCGTCTTTCGATGTTTTGACAGTAATTGGGAGGTCGTTTTCATCGCCCAACTCCACGCGGCCGCCTCGTAGATAGGCCGAGTCGTTTGGAAGCTCGTGTGCGCCCAAAAGATTACGGCAGTAATCCCGCGCAAGGATGCAATCATCATCTGTGAATACGATGTTCCGACCTGTTGATTTGTGGGCCCCGGCATTTCGCGCTCGGCAGACTCCAGGGCGAGCCTCAAATACTATATGATGGTTGACTCGCGTCTTTTTTGACCAAATTATTAAATGTTTATCAGTATCATCGGTCGAGGCATTGTTGACTATAACAATTTCACAGGCCGTGTCCGGACAGTACTCGATCGCTCTCTCTATAGATTTCAGCGTGTCAGTGATACGACTGCCTCTGTCTCTTGTGCAAACCACGAACGACACGTCGATCATACTACCTTCTACCTCTCTGAGCTATTCCAAAAGCGGAGGACATTAACCTGAACCTCAGAAGAGGTATTTGGAAACTCCACGAACAAAAGCCCTCTGATACAGGGCTCGATCCAGAAATCCCTTCAGCTTGCTCTTTTCCTTCAATCAAGCATGAAGTCTTCAATCTGCTTATAGCTCGTTCCCAATAGCACCCAACTGGTCGGCACCATAGTAGCCACTATGGATTCATTACACTGATCAGGAGGCTGCTTATGAGAAATTTGGAGGTAACAACCCGTGGCAATTGTCACGGCCTGCACCTTGCTTATTTTCGAGAATACTAACGTCAATCTAGATGGGAAGCGGATAAGGCAGTGTCTTGCGGTTTACTTTGCGGATGGAATGCTAAATGTCAGCCAGCCTCGGAAGCTCAAATGGCTTCGAGGCGCTTGGTTCATCAGCGGCACAGAGGCGTTAGAAAATGCTAAATCAAGTGCGTTTCGACATTCCAGCTCCTTCGGATCTGAACGCCACCTCATTTACGCTGACCGAGCTCCTCGTAGCGATCCGCAAATACAAGTTGATGGTTGTGGCTGTTGTGATTGCCGGACTAGGTTGCTCTTACCTTGTGTCTCACACCATCACGCCTCGCTATACTGCTGAGGCTGTCCTTGTAGCTGATTTGCCATCATCTCGTATATTTGATGTTGCGCCGGAAGGGCAGCAATCAGCGGCCGACCTTCTTGCCATGAGAACTATAGTCGAAACTATAGGAGCCCCCCCAATTATTGAGAGGGCCATCCAGAAGTTGCCGGACGATATTCGCGCAATGCTGGCTAATACGGCATTAAGAAAAGGAAGCTCGGCATTCTCAGCGTGTCCTACCGTTTTATGCCAAGCGCTCATGCCATCTGCTGGCGAGTCCCAAATTCCCGAAGAAAGTGAAGTCAGTTCTCATGATGTTGAGCGGCTGATCAATCACGTGTCGGGATGGCTGGATGTCGCTAATGGAGGAAGATCATACACAATACAGGTGCGCTATACATCTGAAGACCCGATGCTGTCAGCGGCTATCACGAACACCCTCGTTAACGAATACCTTGCATATACCTCTGAGCGAAAGCGTCAAATATACGTCCAGACCGGATCCAATCTTTCGAATAAGATCAACTCCCTAAAGCATGAACTCCAATCCGCTGAGCGAAACGCGCAAATGTTGCGCGAGCAAGTCCGGATACAGGAGCTTCGGTCTGGTGCCCTGACAGGCAGCAAACAGGAGCAGGTCATCTCTGACAATGCGCAAGCCTATGCCAATGCTCGTGAGGCTGAACGCGAGGCACAGGCCATCGCGGCAGTGTACGAGCGCTTTCTGCTCCGGCAGCGCGAGGCAGAGGGTCGGCAGGACCTTCCCGGAGCAGACGCCTGGCTGCTTTCCGTTGCACGACCTCCTTTGAAGCCCAGCGGCCTGGGCAGGAGCTTATTCCTTGGGCTTGGCGGGGTTGCCGGCTTCTTTATAGGAGCTTCTTGCGCAGTGGTAAGATTTCGCCGAAAAAGGGACGCTGCCCATGAGTGAGTCCTCGAAAGTTTGCGTACTGATCCCGGTCTTCAATGATCAGGCGGGCCTCAACAAGACACTTCATATTATGGCCAGCGATTCTTTTCCCTACGATATTGTGGTCGTAGATGACGGCAGCGATTCTCCTATCGTCTGTGCCGATCAATACGGCTGCCATGCGGTAATACTGATCAGGCTGGAGAAGAATCTTGGCATCGAACACGGACTGAACGCAGGATTGGAGTACATCCTTAAGGCATGTTACCAATACGTAGCTCGCTTGGACGCCGGTGACATACCTATGGAGAACCGGATAGATAGGCAGGTGAATTTCCTGGAGCAAAACCCAGACGTCGGTATTGTGGGGACGTGGGCAAAGTGTGTGAGCGACGACGGGAGCTACCTTTTCACACTCAGATTTCCGACAAGTCACGAAGGAATCATCCGAAAGCACCGCTACCTGCCGGCCTTGCTTCATCCTGCCGTCATGATACGGGCAGACGCCCTTCGAGAGATCGATCTATATTCAGATCGGTATAAGGCCGCGGAGGATTTTGACCTCTTCGTTCGTATAAGCCGCAAGTACCGTGCTGCAAATATTCCCGAGGTGCTCACCGAATATGTTGTAAGCAGGAAGGGGATCACGTCAGTCAAGCGGAGGAGAACCTTGGTCTCGCGATTGCGGGTGCAGATCGATAATTTCTATTGGCGTGATCTGCACTCTTATCTTGGCGTTGGCAGAACAGTGCTACTCATGGGGCTGCCTTTCAGCATGATCACTGCTTTGAAGGGTTACGTATGGCGGTGAGATCGCTTCCCCTCGCTGGAGGCTGGGCCGATCTGCTTCGTGAGGGCATTGTGGGGGAAGGGGCGCGCAATCAGATGGCGCGAGTCTTTGTGATCGTGTCACTGGTGCCATTAGCGTTCAATGATCTTCCATCTATCCTCCCTGTTGGGGAGTTATCGCGCGACGGCTTCATTTACATGGTGCCGTTCCTCACGCTTTATCTAATGTGGTCTAAGGACCGCATAATAATCCCGACACCGCTCGTGTATTTCGTTGCAGCCTTCAGCGTCATTGTCCTGTTGGGGGTCGCCGTCAACTATAATGAAATTATAGACACACATTTTAAAGGGCGGTCGGGTTTTAGCAGAGTGGTCACGCAGGGCATGTCGTTTGCATTTGGGGTCCTGATTGCATTTGTATTCTATAACCTGACTCTTCGTGGCTTCGTCGGATCGATCGTCCTTGGTGCACGTGCCGCCATTCTGGTTATGGCAGCATTCGGCATAATAGAGGTCGCCTCGTGGTACTCGATCCCAGGACTAACTCAACTCCATGACTTGGTCTCTATTGTGGTACACTCAGGGACCCCGCACTATCCCCAGCGTCTAAGATCTACAGCATTCGAAGTGTCATGGACTGGCGTTATGCTCACTTTCTTCTTTCCTTTTGCCACTATCAACGATGGTTGCAGAAAAAAGGTTATATTGTTTTACATCGCCATCGTAGCCTTTCTTGTGATTCTAAGTCAGTCCCGAACGGCTATGTTAGTATTTGGTTTTCAGATTCTGCTGATCTCATGGTTCTATTTCCGCCATAGGGTCGACGTGTTGGTACACATCGTTGCAGGAAGCAGCATTGCAGCGCTTTTACTGGTATCGAACGTCAAGGTTTATACTCTCGTGACTGAAACAGCATTCAATGTGGTTGAGTACGGGAGGTTTAGTCGCTCGGAAACCGCCGAGGAGAATGTCTCCAATATTACCCGATCGGCATCGATCTCGGCTGGGATATCGATGCTGCTGGAGCGACCAATTCTTGGAGTGGGATTTGCGCAGTTCGGCTTTCACTATCCCAGGCATTTGGACGCCGATGACTTCAGAAGTTATGAGGTTCGTGCGGCTGTTAAAGACAATGACCAATGGCCTCCATCTTACTCATTGCATGCACGAATGCTTGCTGAGACGGGTATTGTTGGTTACTTGGCTTGGCTTGGCTTTATTGTAGTTTATCTAATACGATCTCTCCATCGCACATTTCGGGTTCAAGACAGCAGCACCTCCGTGCATCTAGGAATCGCTATGACATTATCTGGATGGCTGTTGCTCGGTTTTAGCATTGACAGCTTCCGCTTCTTCGGTGGATGGATCGCGGTTGGCGTTGCGCTTGCACTCCAAACGGCTGGCTCATTTAGCTACCGGCGATGGAGCGCGGGTTGAGCACAACGGAGCCGTTCGTTCCCCTTTTCGTAGTACGACTGCCAATCGCACAGTTAAGTACTGGATTGGCCATATGCAATATCTACTTCGGGACTATTGACGTAATTTGTGCCGACAAAAGCTAGAGGCTGTTATGGACTGCGATGTAGTTTACAGCCTGCCGTAGCATGATGCAGACCAGTGCAATGACATGCAGGT
>NZ_JAEQMY010000084.1 GCF_016743775.1 Microvirga aerilata
TGGCGGAATGGAAGTCTGCGGCCAACATTGCGGCTTGAGCCGGTCCGGCGACCAAGGCGGCCTCAATGCGCCTGATGTCGTTTAATGTGACAACACCATTGATGTTGCGCGCTGCACGGTCGCCCGGCTCATGCGGCAGATGGGCCTCAAAGGAGTGGTTCGTGGCAAAAGCATCCGGACCACCGTCAGCGATGCCTCGGCCCCTTGCCCGCGCGACCGGGTGAACCGGCAGTTCAAGGCACCGCGGCCGAACGCCTTGTGGGTGAGCGACTTCACCTATGTCGCGACCTGGTCGGGCTTCGTTTATGTGGCCTTCGTGGTCGACGCCTTCGCCCGCAGGATCGTGGGATAGCGGGTGTCGCGCTCGGCCCGGGCCGAGTTCGTGCTCGATGCGCTGGAGCAGGCTCTCCATGACCGACAGCCCTGGCGAGCCAACCTCATCCACCACAGCGATAGGGGAGTTCAATATGTGTCGATTAAGTACACGGAACGCCTCGCCGAGGCGGGCATCGAGCCGTCAGTCGGCAGTGTCGGCGACTCGTACGACAATGCTCTGGCGGAAACCGTTATCGGGCTCTTCAAGGCCGAGGTGATCCACCGGTGCGGTCCGTGGCGCTCGTTCGAGGCCGTCGAGTTCGCCACCCTCGAGTGGGTCGACTGGTTCAACAACCGACGCCTGCTCGAGCCCATCGGCAACATCCCGCCTGCCGAGGCGGAAGCTGCCTACTACGCCCAGCTTGAGGTCGTGCCAATAGCCGCGTAAAATCCAACCCAATCAGCCTCCGGAATACTCGGCGCGGTTCACACGGCCGGACCATACATTTGGCACTTGCCTGAAGTACGCCAAGCGTCCGCTTAGGGATGCAGGAGCAGACATCGCGAGGCGCCTGCAGTTTCCTGGGATGACCCATTGCAGGCTCCGGGAAGACGGACATTGGGTGCTCAGGTCATAGGCATTCGTGGTATAATGCCCTCGGCTGCGGGGTGATCTCGAACGGAAGGCTCTCATGTACGCCGTGATCCGCAAGTTCAACAAAATGCGCTCGGTTGAGGAGGTCGCTCGGCGGGCCGAGGCTGGCCTGGCGCCGATCCTGCGGCAGTCGCCGGGGTTCCGGGGCTACTACGTCATCAACGGCGGCAACGACGTCGGCGTTTCGATTACCCTGTTCGATACGCAGGACGCGGTGCAGGAGGCGCATCGGCGCGCCATAGCCTGGATCAAGGACAACCTCAGTGACTTTTACGAGGGCGAGCCGGAAGTGACCATGGGCGAGGTCGTCGTGAACGTCCCCGGCCAAGGGGCCATGGCCGCCTGACATCTCACTTCAGGCATTCCCCTAAAAGCGGGCCGGTTGTCCGGCTCGCTTTCCCGTAGGAGACCCAGCCAGGAGCGACAGTGGCCAGAGACAGTTGCCATACCGTTGTCATCGGCGGCGGCCAAGCCGGGCTGGCCGTGAGCTACCACTTGGGCCACCACGGTTGCGAGCACGTCATCCTTGAACGACACCGGGTCGCGGAACATTGGCGGAGCCAACGGTGGGACACCCTGACCTTCCAGTTCCCAAACTGGACCCTGCAACTACCCGGTTATGCTTATCATGGGCCGGACCCCGATGGGTTCGCGCCCCGCGATGAGGTCGTTCGCTTCATCGAGAGCTATGCCAACCTCATCCAGGCGCCATTGCGCTGCGGAACTTCTGTGACCGCCCTGCGACAGCGACCGGGATCGGCTCGTTTCCTGGTCGAGACAGAGGATGGAACCATCGAGGCCGCCAACGTGGTGGTCGCGACCGGTCCCTATCAGCGTCCGGCCATCCCGCAAGCGCTTGCAGCCGCTATGGGAAGCGTCTTCCAGATCCACTCCAGCCACTACCGCAACCCAGCCGCCCTGCCACCGGGAGCAGTCCTCATTGTTGGCTCTGGAGCATCGGGGTGCCAGATCGCCGAAGACCTGCTGCCGAGTGGCCGCCGGGTCTATCTTGCCGCTGGCGCTCACCGCCCGGTGCCGCGCCGCTACCGTGGGCGCGACTTTGCATTCTGGGAGTTCGCGCTCGGCGAGTTTGACCGCACCGTCGAGCACCGCCCACCTGAGCGGGTCTCACCGCTCCTGACCGGGGTCAATGGAGGCTACGATCTGAACCTGCGCCGTTTGGCCCAAAATGGGGTCGTCCTGATCGGGCATGTTGTCCAAGGCGAGGGCGGCAAGCTGTCCCTGGCACCAGATCTTCGGGCGACCCTGCTGCGGGGTGACCAGTGGTACACCCAGTTCACGAAGGCCGTGGACGAACATGTACAGCAGAACGGGCTTGATGCGCCTGAGGACGAGGGGACACGGGAGAGACTGCCAGATCCGCAGGAGGCCTCCACGTCGATCCTGGAACTGGACCTGAGAGCTGCCGGGATCACCTCGGTGATCTGGGCCAGCGGCTTCCAGTATGACTTCGGCTGGCTTCAGTTGCCGGTCTTTGCCGCGATGGGTGCCGACCAGACCTCGACACCAATCCACCGGCGCGGGATCACACAGGTTCCGGGGCTGTACTTCGTTGGGTTGCCGTGGCTCTCCAAGCGCAAGTCGTCTCTGCTCGCTGGGGTCGGCGAGGACGCAGCATTCCTTGCAACTCATATCAAACTTCGAACTTAGGCCTTTGGTGGAGCAGAAATCCCTGATCCACACCCCTCCGGTGTCTAAAGCACAAACGGCCGCTGTTGGCACTCCTGAGACGTACGCGTTTGGTCCGCTTCGACACTCAAGTGCCGACGCTCGTTGAGAAGACCGGAACGTAAAACTTTGCCCCATTGCGGACCATAGCAGGTTTGATTTCTGCGCCTGCCCTTTCAGCGAGAGAACTGCTCCGCGAGCAGGAGCAATGTAATTGCGACCATGACAACGCCAGAGATTTGGCTGGTGGCCCGGGCGACCTTTGGCCGTGCGTGTAGCCCTGACTGTGAGGGCGGGAAGGCTTCGGCTTCCTGGCCCCTCCTAAGCCGACCGGTGCAGAGGCGATCCGAGGAGCTTGCTGGCTGCCACGCCCGTAACCGCTAGGATCACAGCGCCTCCAGCACAACTGGCTGTCGCCCCGAACATCGGCAACCCTGCCCCATACGCTATCGGTCCGATCGCTTGGCCCATGAAGAAGCTGAAGGCGTGCAGGGAGAAGGCCGATGCCCTCGCGCTGGGCGCCAGTTCCGTAACCTCGGTCTGCACCGAATTGTGCAGCAGGAAGAAGCCGAACCCGAGCATCACCATTGACCCCATCTGCGTGGCCCAGCTCGCGTCCAGTCCGACGGTCGCCAGCGCCACGGCGGCAATGGTCCCGCCAGCGACCATCATCGCAGGCCGCTTCGCGAACCTCAGGATGAGGGGCACAACAAAGGCATACAGGAGGCCTCCGATCCCGAGGCCGCCGATCACAAACCCGGCCTCGCGCAACCCGCCGACTCCGCGCGAGCGCAGGAGCTCAACGATGTAGGGCATGATGCCATAGATCGCGAGACCTTCCAGAAAGACGATCGAAAAGCACACGAAGGATCGAGGGTTACGCAGCACCATGCGATAGCGGTCAACGGCTTGCGCCATGCTCGGCGGCGCTGCCCTTTGACCATTCGGCTTGGGCAACATCAACATCGCCGCTCCAGCCGCAATCGCAGTCAGAACGGCGGCACACCCGAAAACGCCGCGCCAGCCGATCCATTCGGTTCCGTCGCAAACCGTTCGATAACTCGGTTCGGTCTACGCCTTCAGCAAGCTTTGGAGGTTCAGATGTTCAAAGGCCGTCATTTTGATCGATCCGTGATCCTGCTCTGCGTGCGGTGGTACTTGGCTTACAATCTCAGCCTGCGGAACTTGGAAGAGATGATGGCCGAGCGGGGTGTCTCTGTTGATCATGCGACCGTTCATAGGTGGGTTCTCCGGTATGCGCCCGAACTGCTTGAGCGCTTCAACCTTCGCAAACGAAGCGTCAGCCGGAGATGGCACATAGACGAAACCTATATCAAAGTCCCTGGGCGGTGGATGTATCTTTACCGCGCCATCGACAGCAGCGGTGACACTGTTGAGTTCTGGTTCAGCGAGAAGCGTAATCTCACGGCTGCCAAACGGTTCCTACGCAAGGCACTTAAGCGCCATGGCCGGCCCGAGCGCATCGTGGTCGATGGTAGCCAGACCAATCGCGAAGCGATCCTGTCCTGTGATAGCGCAGACCCGCTCGAGAACAGATCGCGACGTGACCTGAAACCCATTCGCATCCGGCAAAGTGCTTATCTGAACAATCGCATTGAGCAGGACCATCGGGCCATCAAGAGGCGAGTGAGGCCGATGCTCGGGTTTCAGTCTGTTGTCTGTGCCGGTTCTGTTGCAACTCCTGACATAGGTCAAGCGGAGGCTGGATAAGGGCGCTGGTTACGCGGCTGCGCCGAACAGGGTAGTAATGAAGTCGCGCTGAGCGCCCATGTCATTGGGTGGTACGCCGACGACCTGTCCCTTGCGGATCATCGCCATCGCCTCATAGCCGGCAATCGTCTGCGAGGCAGCTGTAAAGCTCTTGATCCCCAGCCCAGGCCTGACCAGCCGCTTGATCCTCCGGTGATCCTGCTCGACGATGTTGTTCAGGAACTTCACCTGTCGGAGTTTGGCGAACTGCCAGAGCTCTCCGGCACGTTTCATAGCTTTCGTCGCTAAAGGATAGGCTGCATTTTTGTCGACCGTGATAGTCCGCGGATTGACTGTATGTGCCTGCTTCAAGGCTTTCCGGAAGAAGCGCTTGGCAGCAGCCGCATCACGCTTAACCGAAAGGAGAAAGTCAATCGTCTGTCCGGCCGCATCGACTGCACGGTAGAGATAAACCCACGCGCCCTTTACACGAATATATGTCTCGTCCACGCGCCAGGAGCCATTGGTCATGCGCAGGTGCGGACGGACGCGCTTGTCCAGTTCGGGAGCGTAAACCTGAATCCAGCGAAAGAGGGTCGTGTGGTCCACCTTAACGCCGCGGTCCGCAAACATCCGCTCGAGATCACGATAGCTGATGGGGAACTGCAGATACCAGCGCACCGCCCATAGGATGATCTCCGCCGTGAACTGCCGACCCTTGAACGGGTTCTTCTTACCTGCCGTCACCTTGAGACCCTCTCAACGCCATCCCGTCATAGCCTGGGTGGTGGGAAGCTTCAAAGCTGCAACAGAACCGCCCAGATCGAGGGTTATCGGCGCACCAGCCGCCGTAGCGGCTCTCCGCTTGCACAGCATGCCCTGCCGGTCGAGAGCTACCTCGACCAGCCCGCATGGAGGCGGAACCGCCGTGCTCGAGACGCTTCGGTCAAGAGTGCTGAGGAAGAACGCTCACCTTTTGGCGGAAAATGGCTGACAAACTGCTTCGGACGGCTATTGTCCACCTGAGGCCTCTGCCATGCGGAACCGTCCACATGTTCCAGGGTCTGAGTGACCACAGGCCGTTCTGTCGAGGTAAGCCCGATCATGTCGATGACGTCGCAAGCGAGCAGCAATGCAGTGCTCGAAACCGCTGCGCCTGTGGCTGCGGCCGACGAAGTGAAGGCGATTGCGCTTCAGCATTTCGGCATTCGCGGCGACCCAACCCGGCTGCCAGGCGAGCGGGATAGCAACTTCCACATCAGGACGGAGGAGGGCAATCATTTCCTCCTGAGGATCAGCAATCCTGTCGAAGACCGTCAGGTGACGGATTTCCAGACCAAACTCCTGCTGCACATTGAGCAGACCGACCCCTCTCTGCCTGTGCCGCGCATTATCAGATCCGTCGAAGGCACGCCCGAAATCATCCTCGCGCTTCCGGATCAACTGCCAAGCGTCGTGCGCCTCTATACGTTTCTGCAAGGCGTTCCCCTGCACAAAACACCGTCCAGCCGACGCCAGCAGCGGAACATGGGCGGAGTGCTCGCCCGGATCGATATCGCCATGCGGGAGTTCCAGCACCCGGCTTCGAACCACGAGCTGATGTGGGACATGAAGCATGCCCACCGCCTGCGTCCCCTGCTGGTGCATATCGAGGACCTGCAACGGCGGGCTCTGGTGGAACAATTCGTCGACCGATTTGAGCAGTTTGTGCTGCCCGCCATACCGAACCTGCGCACGCAGGTCATCCACAACGACCTGAACCCGTACAACGTGCTCGTGGCAGACTGCGATCATGACCATGTGACCGGCGTGATCGACTTCGGCGATGCTGTGCTGGCCCCTCTGGTGAACGACCCAGCGGTCGCTGCGGCCTATCGGACTTTGGATGCCAGGCATCCGCTTGAAACTGTCTCCCAGTTCATTGCCGGATACCATGCCGTCCTTCCGCTTGACGACGCTGAGTTCGAGATCCTGTTCGACCTCGTGGCGACCCGCATGATACTGACGGTGTTGATCACAAGCTGGCGCGCCGCGATCCAGCCCGAGAACCGCGAATACATCCTGCGCAACGTGCCGTCAGCCTGGGCAGGATTGGAGCGATTTGCCGCCTTGGACCGCGCCGAAGCGCAAGCCTACCTTCGTCGAAACAGCCGCCCGGAGTGACCGATGTCCATGATCAACGCCTATGATCCCGCCAAAGCCAGCGATGTTGCCGCACGCGAGCAGGAGATCATCGTCCGTCGCCAGCGCCTGCTCGGGCCTGCCTACCGGCTGTTCTACGCTAACCCGGTCCATGTGGTGCGCGGGGAGGGCGTTTGGCTTTATGATCCCGATGGCCAGGCTTATCTCGACGTGTACAACAACGTGGCGTCTGTCGGCCATTGCCATCCGCACGTCGTTGCTGCTCTGTCCAAGCAGGCGTCCATCCTCAATACTCATACTCGCTACCTGCACGACATGGTTCTCGATTATGCCGAGAAGCTTCTCGGGTATTTCCCGATCGAGAACCCGCAGGTGATGTTCACTTGCACGGGCAGCGAGGCGAACGATCTGGCCTTGCGGGTGGCGAAAACGCACACGGGCGGCACCGGCGTCATCATCACCGATTTCGCCTACCACGGCGTTACGAGCATCATCGCAGAGATGTCGCCTTCGCTCGGTGCTGGGATGCGGCTCGGGGATCACGTGCGCACCGTGCCGGCACCGGACCATTACCAAACGAACGGGCAGGACTTGGGCGCAACCTTTGCGCAGCATGTTCGCGCCGCTATCGAGGATATGAGATCCCATGGCATTCGGCCCGCGGCGTTGATAGTCGACACGATCTTCTCGAGCGACGGCGTGTTCTCGGATCCCGCAGGCTTCCTGAAGCCTGCGGTCGAGGAAATCCGCAAGGCCGGCGGGATTTTCATCGCGGACGAGGTCCAGCCCGGTTTCGGCCGCACAGGTGAGGCCATGTGGGGCTTCCAGCGCCATGGGATCGTGCCCGATATCGTGACCCTCGGAAAGCCCATGGGCAACGGTCATCCTGTCGCCGGCATGGTGGCGAAGCCTGAGGTTCTGGACGAGTTCGGGAAGCGCGCGCGCTATTTCAACACCTTCGGCGGCAACCCCGTTTCCTCAGCTGTCGGCATCGCCGTGCTGGAGGTCATCGAGCGGGAGGGCTTGGTAGAGAATGCCCGCAGCGTGGGCATCTATCTCCGACAAGGCCTGCAGGATTTGGCTAACCGCTACCAGATCATCGGCGATGTGCGCGGGGCCGGTCTGTTCATCGGCGTAGAGTTGGTGCGGGACCGTGCCACCAAGGAGCCCGCGCCGCAGGAGACTGCGGCCCTGGTGAACGGCCTACGCGAGCGGCGAGTGCTCATCAGCGCGACGGGACGTGCGGCGAACGGCCTGAAGATCCGACCGCCGCTGGTCTTCTCGAAGACGAACGCCGACCACTTCCTCTCCGCCATGGACGAGACCCTGGCCGGCATTGTCTCTCGGGTCTGAGCATCCTGATAAACAGCAAGCGACCGGCGCTGCCGCCGGTCGTTAAGGTTTGGTTTCTGCCGGTCGTCAGATTAGATCGGCCCGTTTTTCAACAATTGCTCGCGGCTCAAGCGGAACGCGGCCGCGCGGCGATGCCCTTCGAGACCTTCGCTCTCGCTCTGGCGGCAGGCTGGCGGCGCAACGGCCGCAACGCCGCGCTCGTCAAGCCACTGGTGCGTGCAGACCTTCACGTAGGAGCCGACCCACAAGCCACCCGTATAGCGGCCGGCACCCATTGTCGGCAGCGTGTGGTTGGTGCCGCAGCACTTGTCCGAATAAACCACGCTGGACAGCGGCCCGATGAAAAGCGAGCCGTAGTTACGCAGCTTCTTGGCGGTCGCATGCGGATCGCGCGTGTGCACCTGCAGATGCTCGGCCGCGATGAAGTCTGAATAAGCGATCATCCCCTCCTCGTCGGCACAGACGGCGATCTCGCCATAGTCGCGCCAAGCTGGGCCGGCGACGTTTGCAGTGGACAGGTTCTGCAACTGGCGCTCGACTTCCGCGAGAGTGGCCACGGCCAGTTCCCGGCTCGTGGTGATGAGGCCCACTCGGGTGCGGATGTCGTGCTCGGCCTGCGCCAGAAGGTCCACCGCGATCATCTCCGGATCGCCCGTCTCGTCCGACACCACGAAGATTTCACTGGGGCCGGCAAGCTGGTCGATGCCAACAGGGCCGAACACTTGGCGCTTCGCCTCGTTGACGAAGGCATTGCCGGGGCCCACGATCTTGTCAACGGCCGGCACAGTCTGCGTGCCAAACGCCATCGCGGCGATCGCCTGCGCGCCGCCGATGCGGAAGATTCGGTCGGCCCCGGAGAGATGGCAGCCGGCGATCATTGCCGGGTGGGCGGTCGGTGGAAGGCAGGCGATTACCTCCTCGCAACCAGCAACCTTCGCGGGCACGATTGTCATGATCGGAGCAGACAGGAGGGGATAGCGCCCGCCAGGCACGTAGGCGCCGACGGTTTCGATCGGGATCACGCGGTGCCCCAGGTTGAGGCCGGGCAGGGCTTCGATCTCGAGGGGTAAGATGGTGCCGAGCTGAGCCTGTGCGAAGGCGCGGACGCGCTCGATGGCGAACTCCGTGTCCTGCCGGGTCTGCGGATCGAGGTTGCGCAAGGCCTCGGCGCGCTCTTCGTCGGTGACCTCAAAGGCGGCCACATCGACCTTATCGAACGCGTTGCCGTATTCCCGCACGGCGACGTCCCCGCGCGTCCGCACGTTGTTAACGATATCACGAACAGTGGCTTCGATCTCGCGGTTGTCCGTGTCCGCGTCGCGCTTTGGGGCTTTGAGATGTGTGACCTTTTCAGTCAGAGTCGACATCGGGCGTAACATTGTTTGTTCCTTTTTGCGAGGCTCAACTCTCGATGATGTGGTGGAGCTTCTCAATTGGCCCTAGCCCTCTTGTTCAGTATTCTAACCATGCTTAACATGGCGAGAACTATGAGCAGCCCGGGACTGGGCCAAACCTCATCAGGTTTGGACGGGGAAGGTCCTCAAGCCAGGAAGAGGTAGGCATGCCGAAGATTGGGACCCGGCTCAGGGAACTTCGCCGCCGGCGGAATCTCGGAGTCCGTGAAGTGGCCCTGAGGTCCGGCATCTCACATTCGTCGATCTCGCTCATCGAGCGGGACTGTATGAGCCCCTCGATCGATACTCTTAGCGCCATTCTGGATGCTCTCGGCACCACGCTGACGGGTTTCTTCTCAGACCTGAACTCCACCGTGCCCCACTCGCCGTTCTACGAAGCGAGCGAATGGGTGGAAATTGGCAAGGCGCAGACGATCTCATATCGCATGTTGGGAATGAACTATCCCAATCGGCAGATCCTGATGCTGCACGAGACCTACGCGGTCGGGGCCGACACGGGAGAGCCATTCTCCCACTCAGCGCAGGAAGCCGGGACAGTGCTGCACGGTGCCGTCGAAGTCACAGTGGGCGACGAGTGCCGCGTTCTCAAGACAGGGGATGGTTACTATTTCGACAGCCGGATGCCTCACCGCTTTCGCAACGTTGCCAACGAGCCGAGTACCGTTCTTAGCGCCGTCACGCCGCCGACCTACTAAACTAAAAGCTGACGGGTTCAGCCAGATTTATGTTTAGTATTCTCACCACTACGGAGCCAAGACGCTTCCACCTGAGACTGGGGATGTGCTTGCCTGCCGTAGGAACCAATAACCAGAGAGGGATCCAATCATGACACTCGCCAAGAAACTGACGCTCGTGGGTTGCCTCACAGCCCTTGTTGCGGGCGCAGCCGTCACGTCGGCTCAGGCTCGCGATCTCACCATCGTGTCCTGGGGCGGCAACTACCAAGACGCGCAGAAGAAGATCTATTTCGAGCCCTTCGCCAAGAAGACCGGCAAGCCGATTCTCGACGAGAGCTGGGATGGCGGCATCGGGGTGATCGCTGCCAAGATCAAGGCCGGCGTACCGAATTGGGACGTGGTGCAGGTCGAGTCCGAGGAGCTCGCGCTCGGTTGCGCGGACGGATATTACGAGAAGCTCGATTGGAGCAAGCTCGGTGGCAAGGACGCCTACCTTCCGGCCGCTGTCAGCGATTGCGGCGTGGGCGCCATCGTATGGTCAACCGCCCTCAGCTATGACGCGAACCGCTTGAAAGAAGCGCCGCAGTCCTGGACCGACTTTTGGGACACCAAGAAGTTCCCCGGCAAGCGCGGCTTCCGCCGTGGCCCGAAATACGCGCTTGAGTTTGCCCTGATGGCTGATGGCGTGCCTCCCGCTGATGTCTACAAGGTGCTGAGCACGTCGGAGGGCATCGATCGCGCGTTCAAGAAGCTCGATGAGTTGAAGCCGAACATCGTATGGTGGGAATCGGGCGCTCAGCCGCTGCAGCTCCTGGCCTCCGGCGAGGTGGTCATGACCACCGCCTATAACGGCCGCATCTCGGGCATCAACAAGACCGAAGGCAAAAACTTCAAGGTCGTGTGGCCGGGCAGCCTCTACGCCATCGACAGCTGGGTCATCATGAAGGGTAGTCCGAACAAGGACGCCGCGATGGATTTCATCGCCTTCGCGAACGTGCCGGAAAACCAAGTGAAGCTGCCAGAATACATTGCTTACGGCCTTCCGAACAAAGCGGCCGCAGCTGCCGTGCCGGCAAACCTGCAGAAGGACCTGCCGACCGCGCCTGAGAACCTGGCTGGCGCGGTGCCGCTCGACGCCGACTTCTGGGTTGACAACATCGAGGAGCTCAACAAGCGCTTCAACGCTTGGCTCGCAAAGTAGCAGCGAGGCAATCCGCGCGAACAGGAGCGGGTGATATGCGAGTTTCAGAGGCTCGATGCCGTGCCCGATCCATCACTCTGCTCCTGGCATGGCTAATGCGCCGTTAAATTGAGGCGCGGGCGAAAGCCCGCGCCTCTTCTGCGGAAAGATGGCTTTTGCCATTATGGTCGAGCTGAGGGCGCAGGATGCAGCACCCGCCGAGGCTTAATCCGCGGCAATCACAATCTAGGGCATAGCAAAATGCGACCTTTCATTCAGTTCGAGTCGGTCTCGAAAGCCTTCGGCAGTGTCACCGTGGTGAACGCGCTCGATCTCGCCATTGAGAAGGGCGAGTTCGTCAGCCTTCTAGGCCCGTCCGGCTCCGGCAAAACCACGATCCTGATGATGCTGGCGGGATTCGAACGACCGACACAGGGCGCAATCTATCTTGACGGCAAACGTATCGATCACCTGCCGCCTTACCGCCGGCAGATGGGCGTCGTGTTCCAGAACTACGCTCTTTTTCCGCACATGAGCGTTGCCGAGAACGTTGCCTTTCCGCTTGAGATGCAGCGCGTGCCGCGTGCCGAGATCGCCGAGCGGGTCGAGCGCGCGCTCGACATGGTGAAGCTCAAACACCTAAAGGACCGGCGGCCCTCGCAGCTCTCGGGCGGCCAGCAGCAGCGCATCGCGCTCACGCGGGCCCTCGTGTTCGAGCCGAGCGTGATCCTCATGGACGAGCCGCTCGGCGCGCTCGACAAGCAGCTGCGGGAGCACATGCAGCTCGAGATCCGTGAACTGCACAAGCGCCTCGGCCTCACCATCGTTTTCGTGACCCACGACCAATCCGAGGCACTCACGATGTCGGACCGTATTGCGGTGTTTAACGCGGGGCGGATCGAACAAATCGACGACCCTCAAGTAATTTACGACACCCCGCGCACACGCTTCGTGGCGGAGTTCATCGGCGAGACCAACCTGATTGAGGCCAAGGTCGCGAGCGTCGACAATCACGTCGCCCATCTCTCCCTCGGCGCCGGCCTCAGCGCGCGTGCGCATGCCGGGAATGGTCTCTCGGCCGGCCAGACGGCGTCCTTCTCCCTGCGTCCCGAGCGGATCCGTCTCGGGGCAGCGCCAGAGGGGAGCAACGCGCTCGACATGACTATTGCCGACTGCATCTATCACGGGGATCACATGCGGGTTCAACTCACCCATGACGATTTCAGCTTGGTGGCGCGGTGCGAGCGGCTGGCAGGAAACTGGACTATCGGCGCCTCCGTCGTCGCCTCGTTCGACCCCAGCGATTGCACGGTGCTCACCCAATGAAAGCAGCTATACTTCGCGAGCGCTCCGGTGCCCTGCTGCTGGTCTCGCCAGTCCTCGTCTTCATGGCCGTTTTCTTCCTGTGGCCCCTCTGGGCGATGGTCACCGCCGCCTTTGTCGACGACGCAGTCAGCAAGGTTCTGCCGCGAACGGCGGCCAGTATTGTTTCCTGGGATGGCCAGGGTATTCCCTCGGAAGCAGCCCACAAGGCACTCGTGCAGGATCTCAGGGTCGCCACGGACGAGCAGGCTCTGGGCGAGGCCGTGCGCCGGCTCAATAGCGCGGCATCGGGCTTCCGCACCCTGCTCGGGCGGACCATCCCCGCAGTCAAAGCCGCGTCTGATCCCGCGCAGGTGGATCTTCTCACGGTCGATCCGCGCTGGAAGGACACACGCTTCTGGGTGGCGCTCAAGGAGGCAATGCCGCCCTATACGGATCGTAACATCCTCGCAGCCGTCGACATGAAGCGCGATGGGTCGGGCAGCATCGTGCTCGAGGGTGCGGACGCCTCGGCTCACCGCCTCATCATGCTGCGCACTCTTCTGGTCGCGGCCATGGTGACAATCGCCTGCGCTGTCATTGGGCTTCCCTACGCGATGCTTGCGGCCTCGCTGACAGGGTGGAAGCGGTCGGTTCTCCTGCTTGCGGTTGTCCTGCCGCTCTGGACATCGCTGCTCGTGCGCACGGCCGCCTGGTTCATCCTTCTGCAGAACGAAGGCCTCATCAACGGTGCGCTGCAGGCTATCGGGCTCATTAATTCTCCACTGCCATTGATCTTCAATCGGCTCGGCGTGGTGATCGCCATGACCCACGTGCTTCTGCCCTTCATGGTGCTGCCGATCTACAGCGTAATCCTTGGTATTCCGGGCAACCTCATGTCGGCTGCGCAGTCAATGGGAGCAGGACCGGTTCGGGCGTTCTGGCGCGTGCTGCTGCCCCTAAGTCTGCCAGGTATTCTCTCCGGCTCGCTGCTCGTCTTCATGGTTGCCATAGGCTATTACATCACTCCGGCGCTGCTCGGCGGAGCGAATGATCAGATGATCAGTTCCGTGATTGCGTTCTACGCAACCGGCACCGCCAACTGGGGGCTGGCAGGCGCTCTCGGCCTGATCCTCCTCGTAGTAACCACTGTGCTCTACACCATCTATGGGCGCTTCTCGACGTCCCCCCAAGTGCCGGGAGCTTGAAGCCATGTTTCGGGCGCTTCAAATCACCTTCGGAATCGCGATTGTCATCTTCTTGTTGATGCCAATCTTCGCTATCCTGCCGCTGGCGTTCACGTCCAGCGTGTTTCTCAACTATCCCATCCCCGCCTACTCGATGCGCTGGATGCACGAGCTCACCACAGCCGATGTATGGCGAACTTCCATCGTCAACAGCCTCATCATCGGCAGCGGTGCGACGGTGCTGGCGACTGTGCTCGGCACGTTGGCCTCCCTCGGCATGCGCAAAGGGGCCCTACCGATGGTTAGCCTGCTGCGAACCTTGTTCCTGCTCCCGATGGTGGTGCCGGCTGTCGTCCTCGGCGTCGGCATGCAGATCTTCCTCGTTCGGCTTGGGCTTGCGAGCACCTATCTCGGCGTCACCATTGCACATTCCGTTTTGTGCATTCCCTTCGTGATCGTCAGTGTCTCGGCCGCCCTACAGGGAATCGACCCATCCATCGAGCGCGCGGCGAGCAGCCTGGGGGCTCCGCCCGTCACGGTGTTCCGGCGCGTGACCCTGCCGCTGGCTATTCCGGGTGTGGTGTCGGGCGCGATCTTCGCCTTTGCAACCTCCCTCGACGAGGTTGTGCTGACCCTGTTCGTGGCGGGCCCGAACCAGAGGACGTTAGCGCGGCAGATGTTCTCGAGCATCCGCGAGAATATCAACCCGACAGTCGCCGCGGCAGCGCTTCTCCTCATCATCGGTACGCTCTGCCTCGGCGGGCTCGCTGCTCTGCTGCGATGGCGTCAGAAGCGAAGCGCTCTCATGACAGCGCCATCAGCAATATGACTAAGCTCTCTTCATAGCTGAGGGACATGGCTAAAGCCTCGGTTCACATCCCCGTCAACCGAGGTTCAAAAACCAAAGGATTAATGATCATGCGTGGACTCCCTAATTCAATTCAAGCCCGTGATGTGGAATACGTGCTCCATCCCGTCACCAATGCCAGGAAGCACGAGGAGATCGGGCCTATCGTGATCGATCGCGGTGAGGGGATCTACGTCTACGACGATCAGGGAAATCGTTATCTTGAGGCTTTGGCCGGCCTATGGAGTGTGGCTGTCGGCTTCGGAGAGAAGCGCCTCGTTGAAGCTGCAGCGCGGCAGATGGCGAAGCTGCCCTATTATCATACCTTCTCCCACAAGACTAACGAGCCTTCGGTTCTGCTGGCGGAGCGTCTGGTGAAGATGACGCCGGATCGTCTCAAACGCGCCTTCTTCACGAACTCGGGATCCGAGGCGAACGACAGTGCCATCAAGATGGTGTGGTATTACAACAATGCACGGGGGCTGCACCAGAAGAAGAAGTTCATCTCCCGCACCAATGCGTATCATGGGATCACTCTTGCCTCAGGCAGTCTGACAGGTCTTCCTGCCAACCAACGGGATTTCGATCTTCCATTCGTCCCCGTGCGACACGTCACCTGCCCGCACCACTACCGTTTTGCTGAACCGGGCGAGAGCGAAGAAGCGTTTGCCGATCGTCTTGCCGCCGAGCTGGAAGCGGTCATTCTGGAGGAGGGCCCCGAGACGGTGGCTGCATTCATCGGTGAGCCGCTGATGGGCGCGGGTGGTGTCCTGCCGCCTCCCGCGACCTATTGGGACAAGATCCAAGCTGTTTGCCGCAAGTACGACGTTCTGATCGTTGCTGATGAAGTAATCAACGGCTTCGGTCGCCTCGGGACTATGTTCGCTTGTGACTATTACGGAATCGATCCCGACATTATGGTATTGTCGAAACAGATCACGTCATCCTATCAGCCTCTCGCGGCTGTGATGATCAGCCAGGAGCTCTATGACGGCATTGCCGACAACTCCCGTAAGATCGGCACGTTCGGTCATGGCTTCACTGCATCCGGTCATCCGGTTCCTGCGGCTGTAGCACTCGAAAATCTCGATATCATCGAAGAGAATAACTTGGTCGAGAATGCGCGGCGCGTGGGCGAGGTGATGCAGGTCGAGCTTCGCAAGCTGGCAGGTCACCCCCTTGTTGGTGAGGTGCGTGGCGTCGGGTTGATCGCAGCTGTTGAGCTGGTGGCGGACAAGGCGACAAAGGCAAAGTTTGATCCCATCGGCAAAGTCGGTGCGCACGTCTTTTCACGCGCTCATGAGAATGGATTGATTATCCGAGCCATTGGTGATGTCATCGCGTTCTGCCCGCCGCTGATCATCAATGAAGAGCAGGTCCACGACATGGTGAAGCGCTTCAAGCTCACGCTCGATGAAACGGCTCAGGAGTTGCTGAATAGGGATGTGGCATCCATGTAACCGCAAGACATGCCGTCGGTTACGTGCCGCCGATGAGGGCTAATGGGAGGAGAGTAGAACTCATCTCCTGTAGGCTCCCGCTGGCCGAAGGAGTTCGGATGTTGCCGGTCATGAGCATGACCGGCAACATCGGCTTGTTTCTCCAGAGTGCGGCGTCCGTTGATGGCAGATTGTGTTGAAAAACTCCGCAGGTGCCGTTTTTCGGGTGCTCGACGTACAGGATCCTGGGCCTCATCGGGCACACAGGCCCTACTAATAGACCGACACAGCAGCACCCAGGAGTTTTCTAACAAGATTGGCACAAGGCGGAAGTAGACTAGATTTCCGCATTGGGGCCGTAAGCGGACTTTTTGGCTGATGATTCTATCGGGGCCGTGCGTCGATGTTGGGGCTAATGTTGGGGTAAGCCCTTCGAGCTCAGCTATTTCTATCTAAATATCAACATCTTATTAGATAAGACTGGCGGTGGAGGCAGTCATCCGCGAACCTGTCTCTGACTTGGTGTTCCCTGATACTGCGGAAAATACAGGGATTTTT
>NZ_JAEQMY010000085.1 GCF_016743775.1 Microvirga aerilata
CCGACCCGTCCGGCTTCACCCGGATCTTCACGTTGTAGTCCACAACCCGCTTCACACACACAAGAAGCTTCATTCGTCTGTCCTCATCACAGGTCAGATCCGGATATGGCCTATAACCATCCCTCCGGACATATAGGAAAAAGGCGGATGGGACCCTAGAGCATCGGACCCGAAAGTGGAATGCACTTTCGGGTCCGATGCTCCTTTGCGGGCAGCGCATCGTTCGGAGCGGAAAGCCCGATCTGCTCTTCCGCACGATGCGCTGGCGCTCAGGTCCCGGTTTCAACGCGGCGCTTGCAGTTCCTGCGCCTGGACGCGGGCGAGCACGGGATCGTAGCGGCGGCGCATGAAGGGGATGAGAATAGCGCCCACAATGAAGCCGCCAAGATGGGCAAACCAGCCCACGCTCTCATCTCCGCCCATGAAGGCCGCGACGAGCTGGAGGACGAACCAGAAGCCGATGGTCCAGTAGGCCGGAAGGTGCAGCGGAATGCCCTTCAGGAAAAGGCCCCAGATCTTCACGCGCGGATAAAGGATGAGATAGGCCGCGACCACGCCGGACACGCCGCCGGAGGCTCCGATCAGGGGTCGGTGCGGTTCCGCCGTGATGAAGGCATGGGCAAGGCTCGCGGCCATGCCGCAGAGCAGGAAGAACAGGATGAAGCGAAGATGGCCCATGGCGTCCTCCACATTGTCGCCGAACACCCAGAAGAACAGCATGTTGCCGATCAGGTGAAACAGCGAGCCGTGCAGGAAGATGTTGGTGGCAAGGGTCAGCTCGACCGGCACGAAGGGGGAGCCATCCGGCAGAAGCTCGGTGCCGAACAGAACGGACGGGATGAACCCGAGGCCCCCCACCACCGCGTCGGCTCCCAGGGGGCCATGGAAGGTGAGAAGATAGATGATCGTGCAGGCTGCAATCAGAGACCGCGTCGCGAGCGGCGTCTTCATGTGCTTGAGAGGGACACCGTCGTGAAGCGGTAAAAACATGATCCGCTCCTAAAGCATCGAACCCGAAAGTGGAATCCACTATTGGGAGTAGCCGATGGTCATTCCCTCAGGCGGCGCATCGCTTTGGGGCGAGCCCGGAGCGCCGCCCGATGGGCTTAGCGGTTCTGGCCCGGCACCCAGAGAACGTCGAGCGCGCCTTTATCGTTGACGTAGCGGGATGCGACGAACAGAAAATCGGAGAGCCGGTTCAAGTACTTCACGGCCTCCGGGGACACCTTCTCGTCCGGCTTCTCCGTGAGCTCGACCACATGGCGCTCGGCCCGGCGGCAGACGGTGCGGGCGAGGTGGAGGGCGGCGGCGGCCGGCGTTCCGCCCGGCAGGACGAAGGAGCGAAGCACGGAGAGCTCGCTGTTGAGCGCGTCGATCTCCCGCTCGAGGCGGTCCACCTGCTCCTGCGTGATCCGCAAGGGTTCATAGGGCAGGGGCTTGTCCGTCTCCACGGTGGCGAGATCCGCGCCGAGATCGAACAGGTCGTTCTGGATGCGGCCCAGCATCGGGTCGATCTCGTGCCCTGCGGTGTGGATCCGAACCAGGCCGAGGCAGGCATTGGTTTCGTCCACGGTGCCGTAGGCCTCGATGCGAAGATCGTGCTTGGGCCGGCGTCCGCCGGCCGCAAGCGCCGTCGTGCCCTGGTCGCCGGTGCGGGTGTAGATGCGGTTCAGAACGACCATGAGGAGCCCGGAGGTTGGGGGTCAGCTAGAAGGAATACCCGACCCGCGCGCCGATATTCGTCAAGCCCTGGCTTTCCGAGCAGGTGCCCCCATCGGACAGGTGCTCGATGGTGGCCAGCACGCTCCAGTTGGCCGACAGCCGCACGCCCACGGAGCCGGATTCACGAAACAGCGGTGAGCAGCCGAGCGTCTTGCGGTCGGACAGGGGGTGCGACGAGTCCTTGCCGTTGTGGACGGCGCCGCCGAAGCTGCCTTCCACGAAAATGTCGGGGGTCACGTCGATGGTCCAGGACAGGCCCGCATAGGCGAAGCTCGTGCGTCCGTCGAAGTTCAGGCTGCCGCCCACATGCGGCCGAGGGATGAAATAGCTGGTGAACAGGTCCGATGCGGTAAACGGCTTCGCAAAAAGAATTTCGCCCGTGAGATTGGCGGAGCCGTCGCGGCCTTCCGTGCCCCAAGGATCCTGAGCGGACAATCCGAAACGGAACTCCGACAAAAGGCTGGGCTGGGATCGTGCTTGGGAAGAAGCTGCTTGCCGCTTGAAGTCGGAGCCCAGGACGCCCGATGATCCCACGGTCAGGATCAGGAGGCTCAAGCCTATGGCTGGACTGATGCGCATTAAGAGATCCACAACTCAATAAAAACTGAGGCCATGAGGCTACGCCGTTATGGCTAACGATCTCTTAATACAAACCATGGCGAAAACGTGTCAACACGGAGATGGCTAAGCCGCCCTCCACCAGATTACGCCCATGATCACGATGATTGCCAAAAACTGAAGCAGAACACGCACTCGCATGAGATGCTGCGACCGATTGGCATTGCCCCCGCGCAGCATGTTGAACAGCCCAAGAAGCAGCACGAAGGCCACGGCGAGAACCGCTACCGGCACAAGCAAATCAGCAAAACCTGTCATCGTGATTCCATGTAGGGGTCCGGGCGACCGAGGCCCGAACCCGGGGAGAGACAAGAGCCTCGTTTACCCTGATTTCAGTTTCTGCGCAGCAGCCGCTCGAAATAATCGAGCTCCTCCTGCGAACGGGTGGGGTCTCCCAGCTTGCGGCGCAGTTCCTCGAGGATGCGCTGGGCCCGCTGGGCGGGCGACGCGTTGAGGCCAGGCACGTCCACGCGGCCGTCGGAGTAGTCCCGGTTGCGCGTGGGCCGTCCCAGAGGATCCGTATCCCGCTGCGAGGCCTGCCCTTGGCCCTGGGGCTCACCCTGGCCGGGCTGGTCGCCCGCTTGCTCGTTCCCCTGGCCTTCGCCCTGCTGCATCTGCTGGGCCATGCCCTGCATGCCGCGGCGGAGGTTTTCGAGCGCCCGGCCCTGGGCATCGACGGCCGGGCCGTCCTGCCCCTGTCCGAGGGCGCCTTCGGCATCGCGCATGGCCTGCTCGGCCTCGCCGAGGCCCTGCTCGCCCTGCATGCCCATGCCCTGCATCCGCCGCTGGAGCTCCTGCAGCCTTTCCCTCAGGGCTTGCTGCCGCTGCCCGAGGCCCAAGGGATCCTCGTTCTCTCCCCCCTGGCCGTTCTCGGCCTGCTCCTGGCCCTCGCCGGGCTCGCCCTGTTGGCCTTGCTGGCCCGGCTGCCGCTGGCCCTGCTGGCGCTGACCCTGCTGCCGCTGCCCCTGGCGGGGAGAGTTGCGGTCGCCCTGCTGCATGCGCCGGTTCTGGCCGTCGCGGAACGTCTCGTCGCGCAGGGTCTGCTGCTCGCGGGCCATGTCCTCCAGGTCCTGCATGGCCTGGTTCATCTCGCGCCCGAGCGGGTCGGTCATCCGGCTGTTGGGCTGGGCCGTCTGGAGGTTCTCCAGGATGTTGCGCAGCTGCTCGAGGAGGCGCTGGGCCTCGGCCACGTCGCCGCGGCGCATGGCCTCCTCCATCTGCTGCAGCATGCGGTTGAGGTCGTCCTGCGAGATCGTCCGGTCGGGAGGCGTGCGCTGGTTCTGCGATTGCTGGTTCTGCTGGTTCTGCTGCATGCGCTGGGCGAATTCGCGCAGGAACTTGTCCATGGCCTGCCGCAGCTCTTCGGTGAGGCGGCGCATCTCCTCGTTGGGCGCTCCCCGCTCCATCGCCTCCCTCAGGCGCTCCTGGGCAGCGCGCAGTTCCCGCTCGGCATCGGACAGCCCGCCATCCTCGATCTGCAGCGCCATGGTCCACAGCCACTCGGCCACATCGAGCAGGTCCTGGTCGGTCTTGGCCGCGCGCAGGCGCTCGGTACCCGCCCGCAGGCCCATGAACACGCCCCATTGCGGGGTGTAGCTCTCGGGCGCGATCAGCAGCGCGTCGAGGGCCACCTGGACGCGCTTGCGGTCGTCGGGCGCCAGCACCAGGTTGCGCCGCTGCTCCACCAGCGCCTTGGCCAGCGGATTGGTGAAGGGGCGCTGCGGCAGGGTGAAGTTGATCGCCGGGCTGGTGGCCTCCTGGCCCGCCTCGTCCTTGGCCTTGAGCCGGATGGTCACCGGCGCGCCGGCCCAGGCGTGGTTCGTAAGATCGACCGGAGACTTGGTGTCCGGAGCGTTCTCCTCGTGGCCCGGGAGGGCCAGGGTGAGCTGGGGGGCAGGGACCAGGGAGCGGCCCTTGCTGTTGTCGGCCTTCTCCACCGTGCCTTCGAGCGACGCGATGCCGTAATCGTCCTTGCCCTTGTAGATCAGCGTGAAGGTGCCGCGGGCGTTCACCTCGGGCGGGCCGGTAAAGGCGATTTCGGGCAGCCGGTCGGGAATGGCCTCGATGGTGAGCGTCACGCTCTGGGCAAAGCCCGTGCTGACCGTCAACTCGCTCGAGCCTTCAAGGGTGTAACGCTCCTCGCGCATATCGGCGCGCTGGTTGCCCTTGGCCGGCAGGGCCGTCAGCCCCTTGCCCGGCGTGACCTCCGCCTTGCCCTCGCCGGCGATGCGGATGACCACCGTCGAATGGATCGGCGCGCGCAGGTTCTGCCCCCTGGCGAGGTCGATCATGAGCGGGGGGCTGCGGGTATAGAGGGGCGGGTCGATCCAGCCGTCGATGCGGAAGGACGGGGAGGCCGTCTCGATTTTTCGCCAGTCGAAGGCGGCCGCAAGGCGCAGGCCGATCTCGGGGCCTGCAACGAAGGCGCTCGTCACCACCGCCAGAAGGCCCGCGGCCCGCAGGGCATAGCGGTCGCGCCGGGCCATGTCGGGGCGCGGCAGTCCGACGCGCATCCGGCCGATGGTCTCCTCGGCGCGCTTGCGGTGCAGGGCCCAGAGGGCCTTTGTGCCCGGATCGGTGGAGCCCAGCGCCAGGGTGTCGTCCAGAACGCGGGCGGGGCCGTTGCTGAGGCCGGTTTCCCGGTCGAGGCGATCGAGGGCGCGGGTGCGGCTGGGCATGCGCAGGCGAAACAGCGGCCAGAGCGACAGGACGAGAGCCACCCCGAACAGGGCCAGGCCCACGGTCCGCCACAGGGGCGAGGCATCGAGCCAGAGGCCGAGCCAGGACAGGGTGAGGAACAGAAGGACGATCGCAAGCGGCAGCCAGAGGCGAGGCCAGGCCTCCTCCCACCACAACGACCAGCGCGCATGGGTGATCAGGCGCCCGAACCGCTGGTTCAAGGGGCTGCGCCCAGGCGTCGGGTTCGGGCCATCGCTCATGCAAAAACTCTCCCGCTGCACGTCCTGTGCAGGCACCCCCTGAGGAAAGCTAGCACGGAGGACCCGGATGACCAGCGGTCAAATGGGCACACAGGTTCAAGAAGAGGTGACCGGCTGCCACGCTTCGGGGGCGGGAGCCCTGGTCTGGACATACGGCTCCCGTTGCGGCAGGTGAGTCCTTGACCCGGTAAACTTTATATTATTACAAGCAAGTTTAAACGGTTCCAATATAACAAATTTTCGTGGGGCGGGTTCATGGCGACCATTCTTCTGACATCCAACACCATTGCAGAGAATACCGAAGGTCAGGTGCGGATCGGCACTCTCAGCATACAGGACCGTCCCGACGAGACTTTTATCTTCACGCTGGACAGCGAGTTGTTCGAAGTCGTTCCGGATGGCGAAGGCTCCTATGGCCTCTGCCTGAAATCGGGCGTCACCCTGGACTTTGAATCCGACCCGCAGTTCGAGCTCGCCATCACGGTGACCGACGGCGCCGGCGACCCGGTCGAGGTTGATCCGGTCATCGTCGATGTCACCGATGTGAACGAGGCCCCCACGGACATCGCCATCCTGGGCGGTTCCGTTGCCGACAATGCGGATCTCGGCACGCTGGTCGCAACGCTGCAGGGCGAAGACCCGGATGAAGGCGACGCGCTGACCTACACCTTCGTCAAGAGCGGGCAGGATCATACCGAACAGTCCCACGCTATGTTCGAGATCGTCGGTGACGAGATCCAGGTGAAGGGTGACCTCTCCGTCGGAACACACAGCTTGTGGGTCAAGGTTACGGATTCAGGCAATCCCGCGCTGTCCTACGTGCAGGAGATCACGCTCACGGTCACCGTTGGGAACGAGCTTCCCGAGGTCACCTTCGACCTTGCGGATGTGCCCGAAGGAGCCGGGGCCGGCACCGTCGTGGGGACGCTCGCGGTCAGCGATCCCGACGGGGATGACGTCACCTACAGTCTCGTCGAACTCGATGAGAACGGCATCGAACGCCCCAGCACCATGTTCCGTCTCGATGAGAACGGCAACGTTCTGGTGATGGACGGAGTGAAGCTCTTCCAGAAGGATGGAGCCTATCCGAGCTTCACGGTGAAGGCATCCGACGGGGTGGACACCATTCGCTCAACCTATGAGGTCCTGCTGGCCGAGAACCAGGAGCCTGTGCCTGCATTCGAAAGTGAGGAGCTGAGCAGGGTTGTGCAGGAAGGCACGCTCGTCGGCGTGCTCAGTGCGTACGATGAGGAGAGTGATACCGTCATTTTTGCGCTCGAGGGCGTCAGTGCAGACCTGCTCGACCTTCAGGACAATGGCGATGGAACCTGGAACGTCGTCGTCAAGGCAGGCGTCACGCTGAAATACCCCGACCACACAGGCTTCACGGTTGCCGTATCCGACGGCATCAACAGTTTCACGGAAACATTCCACTTCAACTACCTGAACGAGAAGCCGACGATATCCTTCGAGGCCGCAGAGGTTGTCGACGGCGCCAAGGCGGGCACCGTCGTCGGCACGCTCACCGTGAGCGATGCTGAAGGATATGATGTCGAACCCATCCTTTCCTCCGCCAGTGCGGCGGTGTTCGACCTTGTGGACAACGACGACGGTACGTGGAGCGTCGTTACCAGGAGCAGGCTCGATAAGAACAACTCTGCCCAACTCGAATTTACGGTCACGGCCTCCGACGATGAGAATTCCGTCGTCGAAACCTATGAGCTGGCCATCGGGGACAATCAGGATCCGGTGGTGAGCTCGACCCCCCGAAGAGTAGTGGAAGGATCGGGCGCGGGCACGATCGTCGGGACTGTTGCCGCAGAGGATCCGGAAGGTGACGAACTCAAGTACAGCTTGGTTGGCAGCAGTGCGCAGCTGTTCGAGCTCAAGAAGAACGGCGGCAGCTACGACATCGTTCTTCGGGCCGGAAAGGCGCTCGACTTCGAAAATCAGGATCATCATTTCGTACAGATGAAGGTCTCCGACGGTATCAATACCGTGGAGGAGACCCTTTATCTCGAGCTCGTCAATGTGAACGAGGACCCGGCGGTGACCTATACGGCGGTGCAGGTGAACGAAGGCGATCGGGGCGGGATAGTTGTCGGCAGGCTCTTTGCAACGGACCCTGAAGGGGATGATGTCAGCTACGAGCTGTCCGAGGGGGCTGAACTGTTCGATCTCGTGGACCGGGGCAACGGCCGCTACGACATCGTGACCCTCGATGACGTGAAGCTCGATTACGAGAACAAGGCTCATCACGCGCTGCGCATCATCGCGTCCGATGGCGAGAACGAACTTTCCAAGTATCTGAAGCTCGATATGACCGATCAGGTCGATCTGGTGATCGGGAGCAAGCGCAGCGATAGCCTGAAGGGCGGGACGGGAAGCGACATCCTGAAGGGACTGGCTGGAAATGATACGCTTTCCGGCGGCTCCGGAGATGACTGGCTCTATGGCAGTTCAGGCAAGGACATTCTGACGGGCGACAAAGGCAAGGACGTCTTCGTGTTCGACACCAAGCCGAGCAAGAAGACGAACCTGGACACGGTTGCGGACTTCGATGTGAAGGACGACGCGATCTGGCTGGACAACAAGGTATTCACCAAGCTCGGCAAGGCGGGTTCCGCCGCCGCACCGGCAACGCTCGGCAAAGGGTTCTTCAAGGTCGGCGACAAGGCCAGGGACAAGGATGACCACCTCGTCTACAACAAGAAGACCGGCATCCTCAGTTATGATGCGGACGGCTCAGGGTCGAAGGCGGGCGTCGAAATCGCACAGCTGAAGAAGGGCCTTGCCCTGAAGGCCGCCGATTTCTTCGTGATCTAGAGCATTTCTCGGCGAAGTGGGTCCAGTTCGCCGAGAAATGCGGAAACCCAAAGTCCAGAGCCGATCAAACCAAAAGGCCTCGGCGGGAGCACCGCCGAGGCCTTTTGGTTTGGCGCCTCACGGGAGGCGAGGGCAGGTTCTCACGCCAGCCAGCCCGGAACCCGATCGAGACCGATCAGGTCATCATAGGCCGGGCGGGCGCGCACCACCGCGTGGTCTGCGCCGCGCACGAGCACCTCGGGCACGAGCAGGCGGCTGTTGTAGGTGTTGGCCTGAACGGCCCCATAGGCGCCCGCCGTCATGAGCGCGATGAGATCGCCGGCTTTCACCGCAGGCATGTCGCGGGACAGCGCAAGGTAATCGCCGGTTTCGCACACGGGGCCGACCACGTCGGCAACGATGCGGGGCGTATCGGGGGAAGCCTCGACGACGGGCTTGATGTCGTGGTGGGCCTCGTAGAGCGTCGGGCGGATAAGGTCGTTCATGGCGGCATCGACGATCACGAAGGGCTTGTCGGCGCCCTCCTTGACGTAGATGACCCGGGTTATGAGCACTCCCGCATTGCCGGCGATCAGGCGCCCCATCTCGAACACGAGCTTGAGGCCGAGATCCCGGGTGTGGCGCTTGATGATCGCCGCATAGGCCTGCGGGTCCGGCGGGGGATCGTTGTCCTCCCGGTAGGGCACGCCGAGGCCGCCGCCGACGTCGATATGGTGCAGCTTGTGTCCGTCGGCCATGAGGTCGCGGGCGAGCTCCGCCAGGAGGGCGGTGGCGTTGTCGAAGGGGGCGAGATCCGTGATCTGGCTGCCGATATGCATGTCGACGCCCGTAACGGCGATCCCCTTGAGGGCCGCTGCCCGGGCATAAACATCGCGGGCGCGGGAAATCGGAATGCCGAACTTGTTCTCGGACTTGCCCGTCGAAATCTTGGCGTGGGTCTTGGCGTCCACATCCGGGTTGATGCGGATCGACACGGGCGCGCGCATGCCCTTGGAGGCCGCTACCTCCGACAGGGCTTCGAGCTCCGGCTCGGACTCCACGTTGAAGCACAGGATGCCGCTCTCGAGCGCAAACGCCATTTCCTGGCGCGTCTTGCCCACGCCGGAGAACACGATGCGGTTCGCCTGTACGCCCGCCGCCAGAGCGCGGCGCAGCTCGCCCTCGGACACGATGTCCATGCCGGCGCCGAGCCGGCCGAGGGTCCTGAGCACCGCCTGGTTGGAGTTTGCCTTCATGGCATAGCAGACCAGGGCGTCCGTATCGGCAAAAGCCTCCGCGAAGACGCGGTAGTGCCGCTCCAGGGTGGCGGAGGAGTAGCAATAGAACGGGGTGCCGACCTCATCCGCGAGACGGCGCAGATCGACGTCCTCCGCGTGGAGGACGCCCTCACAATAGGCGAAATGGTGCATCGAACGGCCTAGAGCAACGGATCGAGAATAAAGGGCTTGTTGGGAACGGTGGGGCCCCGGTTGGGACTGCCGGAGCGGGGCGTCCCCACAGGGGAGGGCAGGGTCGCGTCGCTTGTCGTCGCCTGCTGCTGGGTCTCGGCGGCCGGAGCCGACGCATTCGGCGGCGGCTCGAGCGCACCGCGGCGGCCGCAGGCCGAGAGACCGAGAACGAGAAGGCCCGCAACCAGAGCGATGCGGGGGAAAGTCAGGCTGGACGACATCAACAGGCTCCGAAACGTGGCGGCACCATAGCGGGAAGCGGTTTGAGATGCGAGAGGCAAGGTGACGAAGACAACAGCCCTGGCGCTCCACGGCATCGTGATGGCCCAGACAGCCCGGTTCAGCATCAGGGACTTGAGGCTCGAGCGGAAAAGCGCCACATGACGGGCCATGTGGAATGCATCGAGAACCCGGAAAGTCTGGGCCGCCGCCATCGTTGCTCTCGTCCTCCTGGGGGCAGGGGCTTGGTACGGCTTTGCGCCCCGTGATCCCATGGCCGCAGGGGTTGCGGAGTGCCGAGCCTCGCAGCCTGTCGCCGAGCGCCTCAAGCCCCTGGCCCGGGGCGAGGTGGCCGCCGTCGGCGTGAGCCAGGCGCCCAAACCGCCTCCGGCGATCTCGTTCGCGGGTCCCGACGGGCAGGCGATGAGCCTCGCGAGCTTCAAGGGCAAGACCATCCTGGTGAACCTGTGGGCCACCTGGTGCGTCCCCTGCCGCGAGGAGATGCCGGCCCTCGACAGGCTGCAGGCGGAGCTGGGCGGCCCCGATTTCCAGGTGGTCGCCATCAACGTGGATACCCGCAACCGCGAGAAGCCCAAGGCCTGGCTGCAGGAGAACGGGATCCGGAACCTCGCCTACCACGCGGACCCGGAAGGCAAGCTGCTGCAGGTGCTGCAGAAGTCGGGCCATGTGGTCGGTCTGCCGACCACCTTCGTGGTCGATGCGTTAGGCTGCGAGGTCGCGCTGCTCAAGGGGCCGGCCGAATGGGCCTCGAGCGATGCCGTCGCGTTCATGAAGGCCGCCTTGAACCGGCCTTAGGCCGGAAAGGCCCCGCCGCCGTCCGGAACGCCGGGCTCGCCGGAAAAGGGGGGCTTCAGAAGCCGCCAGGGACGGTCCATGGCCCCGCGGGCCTCGCCCCGCTGGAGCCGGCGCGGGGTGCCGTCGGCCAGGATCTCCTCGATGACGAGAAAGCCCAGCGCCTGCAGCATCACGGCCGCCGTCTTGGTTGCCTTGTCGTCGGTTCGCACGGAAAGCGCGCCTGCGGCGTAGATCCGCTCCAGCAGGCTCTTGGGGTGGTGCGCCACGCTCGCGCGCGGCTTGAAGGCGACGACGTTCGTCTCCTGGTCAAACATGGAAAGCCCCCGGTTTCGGCCGCTGCGTGGTTTTTATCGCTCACGGCTTCGATGCAGTCAGACCCGCATTGTGCCGGAAACTGAGCCGTTTAAGGAATGCGACATAAGACGCCCCCGTTCCAGGGGGGAGCCGGGGCCTAAAAAAGAAAAGGCGGGGCACCGGCCCCGCCTCGATGGCGTCTCGTCAGGGGCGCCGATCAGGCGCTCTGCTGAACCTGGATGCCCTTGTCGGTGAAGAGCTGCTGCAGCTCGCCGGCCTGGAACATCTCGCGGGTGATGTCGCAGCCGCCGATGAACTCGCCCTTCACGTAGAGCTGCGGGATGGTCGGCCAGTTGGAATAGTCCTTGATGCCCTGGCGGATGGTCTCGTCCTCGAGCACGTTGACGCCCTTATAGGGCACGCCGAGGTAGTTCAGGATCTGGACCACTTGGCCCGAGAACCCGCACATGGGGAATTGCGGCGTGCCCTTCATGAAGAGCACGACGTCGCTGGACTTCACTTCGTTGTCGATGATCTGGTTGGCGTCAGCCATGGAGGTCTCCTTCATCCCGGCGGTCAAGGCGCCGGGCTTCGTGCTTCAATTGTCGGGTGCCACGGTCGTTAATGCAAGGGCATGAAGCACGCCGCCCATGCGTCCCTGCAGCGCTGCATAGACCATCTGGTGCTGCTGAACCCGCGACTTGCCCTTGAAGGCGGAGGAGGTGACGGTGGCGGCGTAGTGGTCGCCGTCGCCGGCCAGATCCTTGATCTCGACCACCGCGTCGGGAAGGGACGCCTTGATCAGGCTCTCGATTTCACGGGAATCCATCGGCATGCATCAAACTCCTCAAGCCTTGCCGGCCATGTAGTTCGGCAGCCAGGCTTCGTGCGCTGCCTTCAATTGCTTCAAGGATATGGCCTGCCGACCCGGCAGAATCAACGCATCGCCCCCCGTGACGCCCAAGGTCACGGCCGGAATGCCCACGGCGCCGGCCTCGTAGAGGATGTCGGCGGCGAGATCCTCGTCGACGGCGATGAGGTAGCGGGCCTGATCCTCGCCGAACAGGAAGGCGTGGAGGGGCAGGCCCTCGGGCGCGGTCGTCACCGACGCGCCCACCCCGCCGGCGATCGCCATCTCGGCAAGCGCCAGGCCGATGCCGCCGTCCGAGAGGTCGTGGACCGTATCCACCTGGCCCGAGCGGATGAGCTGGCGCACGAACTCGCCGTTGCGCCTCTCTTGCACCAGATCCACCGGCGGCGGAGCGCCTTCCTCGCGGCCGCAGATGTCGCGCAGGTAGATCGACTGGCCGAGCCAGCCTTGGGTTGCGCCGATCAGAATGATCGCGTCGCCCTCGCGCTTGAACGCGACCGAGGCGTTCACCGTCACGTCGTCGAGGAGGCCGACGCCGCCGATGGCGGGTGTCGGCAGGATGCCCTGGCCGTTGGTCTCGTTGTAGAGGGACACGTTGCCGGACACCACGGGGAAGTCGAGGACGCGGCAGGCCTCGCCGATGCCTTTGAGGCAGCCGACGAACTGACCCATGGATTCGGGCCGCTCGGGGCTGGCGAAGTTCAGGTTGTCGGTGATCGCCAGCGGCAGGCCGCCCACTGCCGTGATGTTGCGCCAGGCTTCCGCCACCGCCTGCTTGCCGCCCTCGAACGGGTCGGCCTCGCAGTAGCGCGGCGTCACGTCGGTGGTGAGCGCCAGGCCCTTCGGCCCGTCCTCCACGCGCACGATGGCAGCATCCCCGCCGGGCGTCTGCACCGTGTTGCCGAGGATCAGGTGGTCGTACTGCTCCCACACCCAGCGCTTCGAGCACTGGTCCGGCGAGCCCACGAGCCTCAGGAGCGCCTCGGCCTCGGAGACCGGGGCCTGCACGCTGTCGGGCGCGATCACCGGCTGCCTGGGGCTTTCCACCCAGGGGCGGTCATAAAGGGGCGCTTCGTCGCCCAGCTCCTTGATGGGAAGGTCGGCCTTCACCTCGCCCTCGTGCTTGATCACGAAGCGGAGCGTATCGGTGGTCTTGCCGATCACCGCGAAGTCGAGGCCCCATTTGTGGAAGATGGCTTGCGCCTCCTGTTCCATGCCGGGCTTCAAGACCATGAGCATGCGCTCCTGGCTCTCGGACAGCATCATCTCGTAGGCCGTCATGCCCTCCTCGCGGCAGGGCACCCTGTCGAGGTCGAGCTCGATGCCGAGATTGCCCTTCGCGCCCATCTCCACCGCGGAGCTGGTGAGCCCGGCCGCCCCCATGTCCTGGATCGCGATCACCGCGCCCGATTGCATGAGCTCCAGGCAGGCCTCCAGCAGCAGCTTTTCGGCGAACGGATCGCCCACCTGCACGGTGGGGCGCTTTTCTTCCGAGGCATCGTCGAACTCGGCCGACGCCATGGTGGCGCCGTGGATGCCGTCGCGGCCGGTCTTGGAGCCGAGATAAACGATCGGGTTGCCGATGCCGGTGGCCTTGGCGTACCAGATCTCGTCCGTGCGGGCGAGGCCCACCGCCATGGCGTTGACCAGGATGTTGCCGTTGTAGCGCTTGTCGAAGCCGACGGAGCCGCCGACGGTGGGCACGCCGAACGAGTTGCCGTAGCCGCCGATGCCGGCCACCACGCCGGAGACCAGATGCGGGGTTTTCGGGTGATCCGGCTCGCCGAAGCGCAGGAAGTTGAGCGCCGCGATGGGGCGCGCCCCCATGGTGAACACGTCGCGCAGGATGCCGCCCACGCCCGTCGCCGCGCCCTGATAGGGCTCGATGAAGGACGGGTGGTTGTGGCTCTCCATCTTGAAGATGCAGGCGAGCCCGTCGCCGATATCGATCACGCCCGCGTTCTCGCCCGGACCCTGGATCACCCAGGGGGCCTTGGTGGGCAGGCCGCGCAGGTGGATGCGGGAGGACTTGTACGAGCAATGCTCGTTCCACATGGCCGACACGATGCCGAGCTCGGTGATGGTCGGCTCGCGGCCGATCAGGTTCACGAAGCGCTCGTACTCATCGGGTTTGAGCCCGTGCTCCTTGACCAGCTCCGGGGTGATGGCGACGTCGTTGCGGATCATCGGGGTCTCGCGATTTGAGCATTCTCAGGCGAAGTGGGAACCGGTTCGTCGCCCGAAGAATGCAACCAATACGTTCAGTGTTCAGGCGGCGCGGGAGAAGGACGACACGAGGCTCTCGAACAGGCCGCGCCCGTCGGTGCCGCCCACGAGGTCCTCGATCAGGTTTTCCGGATGGGGCATCATGCCGAGCACGTTGAGCTTGTCGGAATAGATGCCCGCAATGGAATTCATGGAGCCGTTGCGGTTGGCGTCGGTCGTGATGTGCGCTTGAGCGTCGGAGTAGCGGAAGGCCACCAGGCCCTCGCCTTCGAGGCGCTTCAGGGTCTCGTCGTCCGCCGTGTAGTTGCCCTCGCCGTGCGCCACGCAGACGTCGATGGCCTGGCCCTTGGCGTAGGCCCGGGTGAAGGCGGTGTCGTTGCGCTCGACCCGCAGGAACTGCCGGTGGCAGATGAACTTCAGGTTGGCGTTGCGCATCAGGATGCCGGGCAGGAGCCCGGATTCGCACAGGATCTGGAAGCCGTTGCAGATGCCGAGCACGAGGCCGCCCCGCGCCGCATGGGCGCGGACCGCATCCATGACGGTGGCGCGGCCCGCAATGGCGCCGCAGCGCAGGTAGTCGCCGTAGGAGAAGCCGCCCGGCAGGACCACGAGGTCCGTGCCCTGCGGCAGCTCGGTTTCGGCATGCCAGACCTTCTCGGCTTGAGAGCCGGCCGATTTGAGCGCCCGCACCACATCGCCTTCGCGATTGGAGCCGGGGAAGACGATGACGGCGGATTTCATGGAAGCCTCACGCGATTTCGACGCGGTAGTTTTCGATCACGGTGTTCGCCAGGAGCTTTTCGCAGGCTGCCTTGAGCTGGGCCTCGGCCTGCGCCTTGTCGGCGGTTCCGAGCTCGATGTCGAAGACCTTGCCCTGGCGCACGCCGTCGATGCCCTCGACGCCGAGCGATTTGAGGGCGCCTTCGATGGCCTTGCCTTGAGGGTCGAGAACGCCGTTCTTGAGGGTCACGGTGACACGCGCTTTCATGGGGGCCTCGGGCTGTTTCAGATGTGCCCCACGCCATAAAGCCATTGGGCCCAAGAGACAACGGGCTCGGAGCACGATCCGGTGAAGTGGAGGCCGGTTCACCGCAAGATCATGCGGTAAACCTGTAACTCTATGAGCCCAATTCGCGGGCAGCCACCTGACGGGCCGTCTCCTGCACAGCCTGGGCATCCTCGCCGATCACCAGGACGACCGACAGGGTCTCGCCTTCGCGCCGTCCCAGAGCCGCCCCATAGGCTGGGCGCCTGGCGCCGTCCGAAGGGGCCAGATCGATGGCAAAGCCCGGATAAGGCGCCCCTGTCAGGCGCTCGACCGCAATCCGCGTCCGAACCGGCTTCTGCCGTCCGGCGGGCGAGCGCAGGGCGCGGGCCAGGCGCTCCGGATCCGCCAGGATGGCCTCCGTGACCTGCGCGTCCCTGCCCGTGAGGCGGACGACGCCCACGGCGAGGCCCGGGCTGCATTCGGGCGGGGCGCAGAAGGAGAGGGCGACCGGCTCGGCCCGATCCTCGGCGAGCCATTTGCGCAACGGGAGCGCATCCCACGGCGCGCCCGGCGGGACGCCCGCAACGGGCCGGGGGATGTAGCCGCAGCCGGCGACGGACAGGGCAAGAACCAGGATGAGGGAGACGGGACGCAACAGGCGGAGGAGCATGGCCTCTATCTATGCGCAAAATGGGCCGGGAGGGGAAGAGCGTGCCGTTTTGCCTGTGACAGCCCTGCCGTCATCCGCCGACATGCTCCGTGCGGCCCGTTCTTGCCGGCCCCTCGCGCATGCTCGTCCCGAGAGGCTGAACCCGCTGTTCTGCCGCCTCCCGAGCCTTCATCCCGAGGAGCAGCGCTCTGCTCGTCGGCCAAGGATAACGTTGAGGCTTTCATCCCCGGCGGCAGAAGGCCGGAGAGGCATCCACTTCCAAGCGTGGTGTTATGGATTCCCTTCCCCTCCGCTTCGCTCCGGCCGGGAATGACACCGAGGGGAGCGCCATGAGGTTAGCGCCACCCTGTCATCCCCGGCGAGCGCAGCGAGGGAAGGGGATCCATAGCCGCTGACGGTGCAAGAGGAGCACAGCCGCCCGGCGCCATCTCAAGCGCCAGTGTCTTGGTTCCGGCTCCCCGCCTGCCCAGGCATGACAGGGCTGAGCCGGTGCAATGTTCCACCTTTGTTCTTGACATCTGCGGCAACCTTAGCTATATCGTTGCACAGCCTGGTCCTGACGAGGGGCGCGCTCGCGAGGC
>NZ_JAEQMY010000086.1 GCF_016743775.1 Microvirga aerilata
TGCGGGTCCTGGGTTGCCTTCAAATGCGTGAAGGACAACATCGAGTCGACCGCCTCCGTCGACGGGTCGCTCGACCGGGTGAAGATCATCATGCCCGATGACTTCACCATGCCGCCCGGCGGCCTGAACATCCGCACCCGCGACGGCGTGCTCGACCAGGAGGCGCGCCTTCAGGACTTCAAGCGCGACGCCATGCTGTCGTTCGTGCGCGCCAACAACCTTAACCGCATCGTGCTCTCCGGCGGCCGCAACGCGAAGATCGGCATCATCACGGTGGGCAAGTCCTATCTCGATGTGCGCCAGGCCATGGACGAGCTCGGCCTGGACGAGGTGAAGGCGAACGACATGGGTCTTCGCCTCTACAAGGTCGCCTGCCCCTGGCCGCTGTCTCAAGCCGAGCTCGTGGACTTCGCGCAAGGTCTCGACATGGTCATCGTGGTCGAGGAGAAACGCTCCCTCATCGAGGTGCAGCTGCGCGAGGAGCTTTACGGCACCGCCAACCAGCCGCTCTGCATCGGCAAGAAGGACGAGACGGGCAACTGGCTCTTCCCGGTGAAGGGCGCGCTCGATCCCAACGACATCGCCATCGTCATCGGCGAGCGCCTGCTCAAGTACCACAACAACGACGACCTGCGCGGCCGCGTGGCCCGCCTGCGCCATGCGCAGGAGGTGCTGGCCGTCACGGGCGACGTGGCGACCCGCACGCCGCATTTCTGCTCCGGCTGCCCGCACAACACCTCCACCAAGGTGCCGGACGGCATGCGCGCCTATGCGGGCATCGGCTGCCACTACATGGTGCAGTGGATGGACCGCTCGACGGACGGCTTCACCCAGATGGGCGGCGAGGGCGCGAACTGGATCGGCGAGTCGCCGTTCTCCAAGCGCGGCCACGTGTTCCAGAACCTCGGCGACGGCACCTACAACCATTCGGGCGTGCTGGCCCTGCGCTGGGCAATCCACACCAAGACCAACGTCACCTACAAGATCCTGTTCAACGATGCGGTCGCCATGACCGGCGGGCAGAAGCACGAGGGCGGTCTCTCCGTCGACATGATCGCCCGCCAGGTGCGGGAAGAGGGCGTGGAGCGCGTTGCGCTGGTCACCGACGAACCGGACAAGTACCCGAAGAGCATCCGCTGGCCGGACGGCATGACGATCCACCACCGCAGCGAGCTCGACGCCGTGCAGCGGAGTCTTGCCGAGATCCCCGGCGTCACGGTGATGATCTACGACCAGACCTGCGCCTCCGAGAAGCGCCGCCGCCGCAAGCGGGGCGAGTTCCCCGATCCCGACAAGCGCGTCATCATCAACGACCTCGTCTGCGAGGCCTGCGGCGATTGCTCGGTGCAGTCGAACTGCGTCGCCGTCCAGCCGGTCGATACCGAGTTCGGCCGCAAGCGCCAGATCGACCAGTCCAACTGCAACAAGGATTTTTCCTGTGTAAACGGCTTCTGCCCGTCCTTCGTGACGGTGCACGGCGCCAAGATCAAGAAAGCGGCGCCAGAGACGGTCTCAAGCGACGGCGTGGCGATGAAGCCGCTGCCGGATCCGGTAATCCCGGCCATCGACCGCACCTTCAACGTGATCGTCACGGGTGTGGGCGGCACGGGCGTCGTGACCATCGGGGCGATCCTCGGCATGGCGGCGCATCTCGAGGGCAAGGGCATGGGCATGATCGACATGGCCGGCCTCGCCCAGAAGGGCGGCGCAGTCTACAGCCATGTGCGGCTCGCCAACCATCAGGACGACATCCATGCCATCCGCGTGAGCGCGGACTCGGCTCATCTGGTGCTCGGCTGCGACCTCGTGGTCACGGGCACCAAGAAGGTGCTGGCCTCCGTGAAGGAGGGGCAGACCGCCCTGGTGGTGAACACGGCGGAAGTCATGCCCGGCGAGTTCACCCGCAATGCCGACTTCTCCCTGCCCACGGAGCGCCTGAAGCGCGCGATCAGATCCGCTGCGGGCCCCGAGAGTGTCGCCTTCGTGGACGCGACGGCGGTTGCCACCGCGCTTCTCGGCAATGCCATCGCGGCCAACATGTTCATGCTGGGCTATGCCTACCAGACCGGACGCGTGCCGCTCACGGCGGCCGCCATCGAAAAAGCCATCGAGCTCAACGGCGAGGCGGTGAAGATGAACCTTTCCGCCTTCGCCTGGGGCCGTCGCGCGGCCGCCGAGCCCGAGCTGATCGCCGGCATGATGAGCCAGCTCAAGGCGCCGACGGAATCGCGCAAGCTGTCCGAGACCCTCGACGAGGTGATCGAACGGCGCGAGCGCTTCCTCGGCGAGTACCAGAACAAGCGCTACGGTCGGCGTTACCGCGCGCTCGTGGAGCGCGTGCGCGCAGCGGAAGACAAGTCTGTTCCCGGTTCGACGGCGCTGACCGATGCGGTGGCGCGTTCGCTCTTCAAGCTCATGTCCTACAAGGACGAGTACGAGGTGGCCCGTCTCTACACGAACGGTCACTTCGAGAAGCAGGTGGCCTCGGCCTTCGAGGGCGAGAACCTCACATACGAGTTCCACCTCGCCCCGCCGCTGCTCGCCCGCAAGGACCCCGTGACGGGCGTTCCGCGCAAGATGAGCTTCGGGCCGTGGGTGATGAAGGCCTTCCGGGTTCTGGCGGGTCTAAAATCGGTGCGCGGCACGCCGCTCGACGTCTTCGGCTACACCCACGAGCGCCGCACCGAGCGCGGGCTCATCCGGGAGTTCGAGGGCAGGATCGAGGAGATCGTGGCAAGGCTGAACGCCGACAACCACGCGACCGCGGTGGGCTTGGCCGGGATCCCGCAGAAGATCCGCGGCTTCGGGCACATCAAGGATCGGAACCTTAAAAGCGCGAAGGCCGAAGAGGCTGACCTCCTCGCCAAGTTCCGCGCTGACCCTCGGCCGCTGCCGATCGCGGCGGAGTAAGTTCTGAACGCGTCGTCCCGGACGCCGCAGGCGATCCGGGGTCGCGAGCAGGATGTGGCGCTTGAACCACCACTGTCATCCCCGCGCAGGCGGGGATCCATAACCACGACGTCTCAGGAGAGTGCAAACAGCGTCGCGTCTTGTTCTGCATCGCTAGCGGTTATGGATCCCGGGCTCCGCTTAAGCGGCCCCGGGATGACGGTGCTTTCCTCATCTCACGATCCCGGATCGGCTTTCGCCGTCCGGGACAACCACTTTATGATGGTGGACTTCAACCCCGCGCCTGGCTTGCTTCCACGAAGCTCTTCGCCACCTTCGGCACATTCGCCTCGGTCAGCCCCGCCACGCACATGCGGCCAGAACCCACCAGATAAACGCCGTCCCGCTCGCGCATGGCGGTGACCTGCTGCTCGCTCAGGCCCGTGAAGCTGAACATGCCGCGCTGGCTCGTGAGGAAGCTTGCATCGGCCTCGTTCGACAGGGCGCGGATCTGTTCGGCGAGGCGCTTGCGCATCGCGTCCATGCGGGTGCGCATCTCGTCGACCTCGCGCGACCACTGGGCGCGCAGGCCCTCGTCGCCGAGCACCGTTGCCACGAGAAGCCCGGCCATCATCGGCGGGCTCGAATAGCTGCGGCGCACCGCGAGCTTCAACTGCCCGAGCACGCGCTCGGCCTCGTCGGCATCGCGGCAGACGACGCTCAAGCCGCCGCAGCGCTCGCCGTAGAGCGAGAAGTTCTTCGAGAATGAGTTGGCCACGAGGCAGCTCGCCCGCTCCGCATAGCGGCGCACGAAAGCGGCATCCTCGTCGAGGCTGGCGCCGAAGCCCTGATAGGCCATGTCGAACACCGCGATGTGGCCCTTGGCAACGAGCACGTCCGTCACCGCCGCCTGCTGCGCCTCGTCAAGGTCGACCCCGGTCGGGTTGTGGCAGACGGGCTGAAGCACCACGATGGAGCCGGCTTCCGCGGCGTCCAGCGCCTTCAGCATGCCGGTGAAATCGACCGACCGGTTGGCGCGATCCCAATAGGGATAGGTTGCGGTCGTGAAACCCGCCCGCTGGAACAGGCCGTGATGGTTGTCCCAGGTGGGGTCGCTCACGAGAACCGTGCGGCCGGGGCAGTGCTTGGCCAGAAAGTCGGCCGCGATGCCCACGGCCCCCGTGCCGCCGAGGGTCTGGATCGTGGCGACGCGCTTATCGGTGAGGGCCGGATGGGCCGCGCCGAAGACGAGCTTCTGCACACCTTCGCGATAGAGCGGATGCCCCTCCATGGGAAGATAGGGCCGCTCCGCAAAGCCGAGACGCTCATAGGCGGCTCTCACCGAGCCCAGCACCGGAAGGCGGCCCTTCTCGTCCGTGTAGACGCCGATGCTCAGATTGACCTTCTCGTCACGCGGATCGGCCTTGAAGCTGTCGTTGAGGGAGAGGATCGGGTCGCCCGCAAAGGCTTCGACCTGTCCAAACAGGGATTCCGTCATGCTGATCTCCAAGGCTGTCGCGGCATCCGCCCACGACCCGTATGTCACCTGCTGCGAGACCTAGCCTCTGAGGAGGCTCCTCGACAAGGTTCTTTCTCGTGAATCCCGTAGCCGGCCGTTCAGGGCTCCAGCCGCCAGTCCACCGGCTCCAGCCCCTTCTCGACGAGCCAGGCATTGGCTCGGCTGAAGGGGCGCGTGCCCCGGAAATCGTTGAGACGGTTGAGCGGGGAGGGGTGTCCCGCCTCGATCACCAGGTGCTTGCTGCGATCCACAAGGGCCGCCCGCTTGCGGGCCGGTCCTCCCCAGAGGAGAAAGACGACGGCGGGCTGCCGCTGCGAAATCGCCTCGATCGCCTGATCGGCCAGGGCCGACCAGCCGAACTTCATATGGGCGCCAGACTGACCCGCCTCGACCGTGAGCGCCGTGTTGATCAAGAGCACGCCCTGCTTGGCCCATTTGGTCAGGTCCCCCGATTTCGGCATGGGGTGCCCGAGATCCTCCGCCATCTCGGCCAGGATCGTGCGCAGGGACGCCGGAAGCCGCCGGGAGCCGCGGTAGGAAAAGGCGAGCCCATGGGAGTCGCCCGGGGTGGGGTAGGGGTCCTGGCCGAGCACGACCACTTTGACCGTCTCGACGGGGGTCAGCGTGACGCTCGTGAAGACCGCCTCGGGCGGGGGAAGCACCTGCGCCCCTGACCTGACAACCTCATCGACCTTGGCGGCCACGGCCTCCGCGCTGCCGTCCTGAAAGAACGGCAGCTTGAGCCACCCCTTGGCTCCTGGCTCGGCGCGGAAGTCTGCAAGGGCGCGGCTCACGGGTCCGTTCATGGGTAACATGCCTTTCGGTTCAGGCGCATGACAGGGTGCTGCGCCGGCTAAGATGTTCGGCGGCGGCCGATGAAAAAGACATCGGGGATGCCGCCGAACGGGGCGCTGAAAGCGTCGACAGAATGTTACTTCTGTGACACGTTCCCGGTCTAGGCTCCACGACCTTAGCCGTGGTTCCACACCGATACGAGGACCTTCAACGATGCTTCAGAGCCGCCCATCCATGACCCTGCGCGCTGGGTTTATCGGACTATCCATGTTGCTTTCCGGCACGGCCCTGGCCCAGGAAGCCGTGACCATCCGCTTCGTCCAGACCAACGACATCGACCGCATGGGCGCCGAAAAGGGCCGCGGGGGCTTTGCCAAGCTCGCCACGGTGGTCAAGGACGAGAAGGCCAAGGGCAACGCCTTCTTCGTGCATGCGGGCGACACCATTTCCCCGTCCCTCATGTCGGGCTTCGACAAGGGCGCCCACATCATCGACATCCTGAACCGGATGGGCGTCGATGCCATGACCCCGGGCAACCACGAATTCGACCTGGGCCCCGATGCCTTCCGGGCCCGCATGGCCGAGGCCAAGTTCGACGTGCTCGCCACCAACATCGTCGACGGCAACGGCCTGCCGGCCAACACCAAGCCCGACAAGATGGTCGAGGTGCAGGGCGTGAAGATCGGCTTCTTCGGCCTTACCACCGAGGATACGCCGATCGCCTCGAGCCCCGGCACCATCAAGTTCTCCCCCACCATCGACACGGCGCGGGCCAAGGCCAAGGAGTTGCGCGAGAAGGGCGCCGACATCGTGGTCGCCATTGCCCACACGCCGCTCGAAGTGGACATGATCATCGCCCGCTCCGCCGGCGTCGACGTGATCATCGGCGGCCATGACGAGCATCTGCTCGCCTTCTACGACGGCAAGGTCACCCTGACCGAGTCGGAGTCGCAGGCAAACTACGTCACCGTGACGGAGCTTGCTGTGACCAAGGCCACGAAGGACGGCAAGACCACCGTCACCTGGACGCCGAACTTCCGCATCGTCGACACGGCCGGCGTCAAGGCCGATCCGGACATCGAGGCGGTGGTGAAGGGCTACGAGGACAAGCTCTCCAAGGAACTCGACGTGGAGATCGGCGTCACGGAAACGCCCCTCGACAGCCGCCGCGCCACCGTGCGCGGAGGCGAGGCCGCCATGGGCAACCTCGTGGCCGATGCCCTCAAGGCCTCCGTGGGCGCCGATGTCGCCATCACCAATGGCGGCGGCCTGCGCGCCGACAAGCAGTACGAGGCCGGCCAGAAGCTGACCCGCCGCAACATCCTGGCCGAGATGCCCTTCGGCAACACCACTGTGCTGCTCGAGGTCACGGGCGCCCAGATCAAGGCGGCGCTCGAGAACGGCGTGAGCCAGGTGCGCGAGCTCGGCGGGCGCTTCCCGCAGGTCTCCGGCATCACGGCGGAGGTCGATGTGAAGGAGCCGGTCGGCAGCCGCGTGAAGGCGGTCCAGATCAACGGCCAGCCGCTCGACCCGGCCAAGACCTACAAGCTTGCCACCAACGACTTCATGGCCCGCGGCGGCGACGGCTACCGGGTGTTCACCGAGGCCAAGTCCCTCGTGGACGTCTCGGCCAGCCAGCTCATGGCGAGCCAGGTGATCGACTACGTGGCCAAGGCCGGCAAGGTCGCCCCGAAGGTCGAAGGCCGCATCGTCCTGCGCTGATCCGCAGGCTCGCGAGCAATCCTGGCGCCGGGACCCGCACGGATCCCGGCGCTTTTTCATGGAACGATGCCGCCGGCGTGACTTTCGGGCGCATCCCCTTTCCCGCAACGGCAGGATAGGTCGCCGGCTTCCTCGACGGTGCGTGCCTCAGGTGTAAATTCCCTCTCCTTAAGCCGCCGCTGCTGTGTCATTCTGCACAGGTCACGGCGAATCCGAACCTCAAAGCGGCCCTTCTTTTGCAAGTTTCATCGCGGTCAGAACATGTAGGGGTGTCCCAGAAGCGGCGGCGGTCTCTCGCCCGGGGGCGGCTGACCTTTATCATGGGGCTGTTCGGCGTTGCGTTCATCCTGATCACCTTCGGGTACATCGCGTGGGAGCAGCGAAGCCGCCTGATCCAGCGCAACGAGGACGACATCAGGGGGACGGCCTTCTTCCTGGCGGATCATACGGCCAGGCTCCTGGAGGTCACGGATCTCACCCTCAAGCAGGCCGCCGCCCTGACCGACGGGCAGGAGTGGGATCGGATCGAGGCATCGAGAGCCCTATGGCAGCAGCTTCGCGCCGTCCGGGAAGCTTTGCCCTATATCGAGGATGTCTGGCTCAACGATGCGACCGGGCGGCTTCGCCTGACGTCGGCGCAGTTCCCGGCCCCCTCATCGAACGCTGCCGGGCGGGACGCGTTCAGCGCTCAGGTTACAGCCGATCAGGGGCTGTTCGTGGGCGAGCCGATCATCGGCCAGGTCACCAAGGCGCCGACCTTCATGATCAGCCGGCGCCTCCAGAGGCAGGAACAGTTCGACGGCATCGCATCGGTGACCGTCTCCCTGTCCTATTTCTACGATTACTGGGCGAAGCTCCGGTTGCCGAGGGGTGGGCGCGTGGCCCTGCTGCGGGCCTCCGATGCCTCGGTCATCGCGCAATATCCTCCCCCGCCCGATGGGCTTTCATTCGCGCCGATCGACAAGGCGGCATTCGATGCCGCCTTGAGCTCAGGCCCGCAGGCAGGCCTCTACTCCTTCATCAGCATGGGGGACGAGCGACTCGGGGCCTATCGTCAGGTTGGCGCCATGCCGCTCTACATCAGCGTCAGCATGCCGGAAAATGCCTATTGGACGCCGTGGTTCGTCCAGACGAGGCTCTATGGCGCCTTTGCGTTGATCGCCCTGCTGGCGCTGCTCGCGCTGACGGCGCTTGCCTCGCAGCAGTTCCGCGAGCAGGCCGCCAATGCGGAGCTGCTCGAGCGGCAGGTGTCCATGCGCACGGGCGAGCTGCGAGCGGAGACGGCGGCTCTCGAGATCCTCAACCGAACCGGCAGTGCCCTTGCGGCCGAACTCGATGTGGACCGTATCATCGAGAATGTGGTCGATGCGGGCGTCGATCTCACCGGCGCGCAGTTCGGAGCTTTCTTCTACGGCGCTGCCCGAGACGGGGGAGAGCATCCCGGGCGCTATCCTTCGGAGAGGTCGCGCAGCGCATTTGCCGGCCTGCCCATCCATGAACTCTGCGCTCCGGCCTTTGCCGAGGGCAAGACGGTGCGCCTGGAAAACGTCGCCGTCGGCTTCGGCCCCGACGGAACGCCCTACATCAAGGAACCTTCCCCGGGGGGCGTCGGGATCCGGAGCCTCCTGGCCGTACCGGTGCTGCTGCGAACCGGCGACATTCACGGCATCCTCGTCTTCGGTCACGAGAAGCCGGGAATCTTCACCGAGCGTGCCGAGCGCCTGCTCGCGGGGTTGACGGCGCAGGCCGCCATCGCCCTCGAAAACGGCCGCCTCTATGGAAAGGCGCAAAGCGAGATCGAAGAGCGCAAGCAAGCTCAAAAGCAGCAATCCCTTCTGATCCGCGAGCTTCACCACCGGGTCAAGAACACCCTGGCGACCGTTCAGGCCGTGGTCGGCGCAACGGCGCGTTCCGCCTCCAGCATCGATGATTTCTATCACGCCTTCGTCGGGCGCATCATCTCGCTGGCCAATACGCACACGCTCCTGACCGAGGCGGTCTGGCAGACCGCGTCCCTGCGCGATATCATGGAGAAGGAGCTCAAGCCCTACAACGATGCCAGGGGCGGGCGGGTCATCTTGAACGGGCCTGCCGTGGACCTGCCGTCGGAGGCTGCCGTGCCTATCGGCATGGCCCTGCACGAGCTCTCCACCAATGCGGCCAAATACGGGGCTCTCTCGGCGAAAGGCGGCCAGGTTCTCATATCGTGGGACGCCGAGCCCGAAGACGAAGGGATCAGGCTGAAGCTCCTGTGGGAGGAGCGCGGCGGACCTGCCGTTTCGCCTCCGACCCGGCAGGGCTTCGGCTCGCGCCTGCTGCACCGGGTGCTCGCCACACAGCTCAACGCCAAGGTGGAGACGGACTTCAACCCCGAGGGGCTGCGGGTTTCCATCGACGCGGTTCTCAAGCAGGGACAGTTCCCGAACACGCCCGTTTAGGGGCGCGTTCGGGCAAATACACAGCGATGTGACACGCCAGCCTGTTGGCGTGGCGGCCTGAAGCTTCTATCTAGGCCGCATTGCAGAAGATTCTGCCGCCAAGAGGCTTTTCATGAACGAGCGAGTGAGTTTGACCGATCTCCGCCAGGGCGTGCGCCCGGTGGACCATCCTCCTGCCAGGAGCGGGCGGATCGGCGTGCTTCTCCTCAATCTGGGAACGCCCGAGGGCACGGGCTACTGGCCCATGCGCCGCTACCTGAAGGAGTTCCTGTCCGACAGGCGCGTGATCGAGACGCCTCGCCTCCTGTGGTGGCCCATCCTCAACCTGATCATCCTCACCAAGCGTCCCGGTCCCAAGGGGCGCGATTACGCGTCCATCTGGAACAACGAGCGCGACGAGGGACCTCTCAAGACCATCACCCGCGGGCAGGCCGAGAAGGTGGCGGAGCACTTGAAGGCGGTCGCGGGCGACCGGGTCACCGTGGATTGGGCCATGCGCTACGGCAAGCCGGAGGTTCGCGAGCGCATCCAGGCCCTCCTCGATCAGGGCTGCGACCGCATTCTGCTCGTGCCGCTCTACCCGCAATATGCGGCGGCCACCTCCGCCACCGCCTGCGATCAGGCTTTCCGGGCTCTGATGGACATGCGCTGGCAGCCCACCGTGCGCGTCTCGCCGCCTTATCATGACGATCCGGTCTATATCGCCTCCCTCGTCGCTTCCATGAAGCGCGAATTGGCGAAGCTCCCCTTCGAGCCGGAGGTGATCCTGACCTCCTTCCATGGGGTGCCGAAGGAATACCTCCTCAAGGGCGATCCCTATCACTGCCAGTGCGTGAAGACCTGGCGCCTGATGCGGGAGGCCTTCGGCTGGCCGGCCGACAAGTTCCGCATGAGCTTCCAGTCCCGCTTCGGCACGGCCGAATGGCTCCAGCCCTATACGGACAAGACCGTGCAGGCGCTGGCCGAAAGCGGCGTCAAGCGCATGGCCATCGTGGCGCCGGGCTTCTCGGCGGATTGCCTGGAAACCCTGGAAGAGCTCAACGGCGAAAACCGCGAGATCTTCATGCATCACGGCGGCGAGGAATTCGCCTATCTGCCTTGCCTCAACGACAGCGAAGACGGGATGCAGGTGATCAACCACATCGTGGAACGCGAGCTCCAGGGTTGGCTTTAAAGCTTTTACGAATGGGGAATACAAAAGTTGGGCATGTGCTAAGCGGAAGAGTCTTTGGTCTGCTTTTCCAACCATAAGCGATCACGTCGGCCGAGTGCATCCCATGGTCCATCCATAAGATCATAAACTTGGATCAGTCGATTAACGGGTGCAACAACCTCACGGCAGACATACTGGAAGTTCGGTTCTCGGTGAAACCAGGAGAGCATTTTCTCTTCGTCAACGGGATCCTGAACATGGCTCTTGGTCCTGCCTTTGGGCCACTTATACGGGACACTGACTATGACAATTCCGCCAACTTCAAGAAGCTTTTGAGCAAAACCCTCAGCATCTGGCACATGCTCCAGAACCTGGAAGCAAGTTACAATGTCATATTTTCGATCCGGCTCCCAAGTTAAGAAGTTGGACGTGATCGACTTCACGCCTTTGGCTTCGTAGGGGCGCTTCAAATCGAGTGATGTTCGCATGGGAACATGGCTAAACCAGTCAAGATAAGGACAGCCTGCAGACCCTACATCAATGATCGTTTTAGCTTTTTTGCTAAGATGCGACGTGATTACCCGTGCAACTTGGTAGTAAAGTATGTCTTTGCGTGCTTCCCAATAGCTATTTGGGAGCGAGTTGCTTCTCCCCGATGAGCCATCAAAAAACATTGATTTAATGACGCTCTTGGCAGTTCTTACGGCATGGCGCATCAAGCAAAGATCCTTAGATGATCAAGCCACCTGATAATCGAATGATAGAAGAAAGTATATAAGGATATAGCGTTTTGTTCGCGTGTGCTACTTTCAGTGCTACATGCTTCTAGACGGGTTGGCTTCATTTGAGATAACTTAGCCGCATGAAACAGAGTTGCCCGAGGGCGTTATGCTGCTGAGTGGTTTCGATATCTTCGTGGTCGTGCTGGTGCTTCTCGTCATCGTGACGATCGCCATGGGCATCAGGACGGTTCCGCAGGGCTATGCCTATACGGTGGAGCGGTTCGGGCGCTATTCGCGCACGCTTACCCCGGGTCTCGGGCTGATCGTGCCGTATATCGACCAGATCGGCAAAAAGGTGAACGTCATGGAGCAGGTGCTCGACGTTCCGAGCCAGGAGGCCTTCACCCGGGACAATGCGGGCGTCACCATCGATGCCGCCGCCTTCTACCAGATCCTCGATCCGGCCCGCGCCTCCTACGAGGTTTCGGACATGAACCAGGCCCTGCTGGTCCTGACCATGACCAACATCCGAACCGTCGTCGGCTCCATGGATCTCGACCAATTGCTGTCTCACCGGGACGAGATCAACGAGCGCCTCCTGCGGGTGATGGATGCGGCAGCCTCGCCCTGGGGCGCCAAGGTCACCCGCGTCGAGATCAAGGACATCCTCCCGCCCCAGGATCTGGCCGGTGCCATGGCGAGGCAGATGAAGGCCGAGCGCGAGAAGCGCGCCGCCGTGCTCGAAGCCGAAGGCCTGCGCCAGGCGGAGATCCTGCGGGCCGAGGGACAGAAGCAATCCCAGATCCTCGCGGCGGAGGGCCGCAAGGAGGCGGCGTTCCGCGATGCGGAGGCGCGCGAGCGTCAGGCGGAAGCCGAAGCCAAGGCCACCGGCATGGTCAGCGAAGCCATCACCAAGGGCGACTTGGCCGCCGCCAACTTCATCGTGGCCGAGAAATACATCGATGCCATCCGGGCTCTCGCATCGGCCCCCAACCAGAAGGTCGTGATCGTGCCCATCGAGGCGGCAGGGCTTGCCGGCACGCTCGGGGGCATCGCCGAGCTGACCAAGTCCGTGTTCGGAGAGGGCGGGGCAGGGCTCAACAGGCCGGCGCGCAGTGTTCCGACGGTGACCGGAGGAACGGAGCGCTCATGATCCGGGACGCGTTCATCAGCCTCGGAGCCTGGGCCTGGATCATCCTCGGGCTCTTCCTGATCGGCGTCGAGCTCCTGGCTCCGGGAGCCTTCTTCCTCTGGCTCGGCTTGGCGGCCGTCGTCACCGGGCTGGTGGACGCGGCGCTCGGCCTGTCCTGGCAGGCCTCGGCGCTTCTCTTCGGGCTCCTCTGCGTGGCAGCCGTGGTTCTGGGACGGTTCGTCACCCGCTCCAAGGGGCAGGCCGGGACCGAGGCCGTATCCCTCAATCAGCGCGGCCAATCCCTCGTCGGACGCGTTTTCACCCTGGAAGCCCCCATCAAGGATGGGGAGGGCCGCATCCGGGTCGACGACAGCTCCTGGCGCGTAACCGGCGCCGACCGGTTCGCGGGTGCCAAGGTGCGGGTCGTGCGGGTCGAAGGCTCCACCCTGGTGGTGGACGATCCCTAAGCCATCCTGTCGCACCCCACGGCGCAAAACGGGGCTGGATAATATTACTAAATAACATTACTTAAGCGGGCTGGCCATTGTCGGGTACGCCCCGGCGCGAGGCTGGCGATCTTTCGCATTGGACCTCACATTATGGCTATGATTGTTGACACTCCCCGCTTCACCAATTCGGGGACGATCTATGGCGACCTCCAGCTCGGCGAGGGCAGCAACTATCTCGATACCCGCAAGGGCTTCATCTTCGGAAAGATCAGCGCCCTTGGCGGCAACGATACCGTTCTCGGCGGAACGCGCTCGGAAGCAATCGACGGCGGCGCCGGAAATGACAAGCTCGATGGCGGACAGGGCAGCGACAAGCTGACCGGCGGCGAGGGCAAGGACACGCTCATCGGCGGCCTCGGCAAGGACAGCTTCGTGTTCAAGGCCTCTGCTGTCGCCGAGAATGCCGACATCATTCGCGATTTCAGCTCCAAGGACGATACTTTCCGGATCAGCCTGGAATTCTTTACGAATGTGGGCAGCAAGGGAAAGCTCGGCTCCGATGCATTCCACCAGGGGACGAAGGCTGCCGATGCGGAGGACAGGATCATCTACCACAAGGCATCCGGCAGCCTTTACTACGATCCCGACGGCTCCGGAGCCGAGGCTCAGGTCAAGATCGCGACCCTGAGCAACAAGGCGGCTGTGGCGCTCAGCGACTTCATTATCTTCTGAGCCCCGCCTGGTTACCGGCGCCCAGCGACGGCAGGTTATTCTCAAGCGGTCACCGTGTTCATCACGGTGGCCGTGTTCGCTTTTAGGCTACGCCGCGCCTGCGCGCAGCAGGTCGAGGTAATGAACGAGGCCGACCGGCCTGCTGCTCTCGACCACGATGAGCGCGGTGATCCTGGACGCCTCCTCCATCTCAAGAGCGGTCGCCACGAGGGCATCGGGCGCGATGGTGCGTGGCGTCTTGGTCATGATGGCCGTCACCGGCAGCGTTGCGAGATCGGGCCTCAGGTTGCGGCGCAGGTCGCCGTCGGTGACGATGCCGGCGAGCGTGCCGTCTCCGTTCACCACGATCACCGCGCCGAACCCCTTGCGGCCGATCTCCTCGATGGCTTGGTCCATCCGGGCATCGATGCCGACGACCGGCAGGCGCTCGTCCTTGTGCATGATGTCGCGCACGAGCTTGAGGCGCGCGCCCAGCTTGCCGCCCGGGTGGAATACCCGGAAGTTCTCCGCCGTGAAGCCGCGCCGCTCCAGAAGGGCGATGGCGAGCGCGTCGCCCAGGGCCAGCTGGATGGTGGTCGAAGTGGTGGGCGCCAGCCCGTTGGGGCAGGCTTCCTTGGCCTTGGGCAAGGTCAGGCAGATGTCGGACGCGCGGCCAAGGGTGGACTCCGCGTTCGAGGTGAGCGCGATCAAGGGCACCCGGAAGCGCCTGGAATAGCCGATGATGTCGGCAAGCTCAGCCGTCTCCCCGGACCAGGACAGCGCCACGATCACGTCGTCGGACTGAACCATGCCCAGGTCGCCGTGGCTTGCTTCCGCCGGGTGGACGTAATGGGCCGGGGTGCCGGTCGAGGCGAGCGTCGCGACGATCTTGCGGCCCACATGGCCCGACTTGCCCATGCCGGTCACGATGACCCGTCCCTTGGCGGCTGCGATCGTCTCGACCGATGCCGTGAAGGGCCGCCCGAGGCCGTTGCCGATGGCCTCCATCAGGATGGTCAGGCCGTCCCGCTCGGTCTCGAGCGTGCGCAGGGCCGAGGCGACCGCCTGGTCGGGCGAATGGGGTGCGGGTTTTGCAAGTGCCATGGCCGCCATTTAGCATAGGCGGGCGGCCATGAGGAACCCTCACACCTGCTTACTTCTGGCGCAGCAACGCCTCGAGTTCCTTGCGGAACTCCGCGCCGAGCTCCTCGCGCTCCAGGGCATAGGCCACATTGGCCATGAGGAAGCCGATCTTCGAGCCCGTGTCGTAGGTCTTGCCCTGGTACTTCATGCCGAAGAAGGGCTGATCCTTCATCAGGCGGATCATGGAATCGGTGAGCTGGATCTCGTTGCCCGCGCCGCGCTCCTGGGTGGAAAGCAGGTCGAAGATCTCGGGCTGCAGGATATAGCGGCCGGAGATGATGTAGTTCGAGGGCGCGGTGCCCTTCGGGGGCTTTTCCACCATGCCGGTGATCTCGAAGGTCTGGCCGAATTCCTGGCCCACCGACACGATCCCGTACTGATGGGTCTGGTCCTCGGGCACCTCCTCCACGGCGATGATGTTGCCGCCGTGCCGGTCATGGGCGGCGATCATCTGCTCCATGGAGCCGCGGCTGAGCATGTCGGGGAGGATGACGGCGAAGGGCTCGTCGCCCACCAGCTCCCGGGCGCACCAGACCGCGTGGCCGAGCCCCAGCGGCTCCTGCTGGCGGGTGAAGCTCGTCTGGCCGGCCTTGGGCTGGTCCCGGGCCAGGATCTCCAGCTCCTTGGTCTTGTTGCGGCTCTCGAGCGTCCGGTTCAGCTCGTAGGCAATGTCGAAATGATCCTCGATCACCGCCTTGTTGCGGCCTGTGACGAAGATGAAATGCTCGATGCCGGCGGCACGGGCCTCATCCACCACATGCTGCACCACGGGACGGTCGACGACGCACAGCATTTCCTTGGGAACGGCCTTGGTGGCCGGCAGGAAGCGGGTGCCGAGACCGGCGACGGGAAGAACTGCTTTGCGGATTCGCTTCATTGAAGGGGCCATGGGTGAGCAGAAAACAGGAGGGGTAATCTAAGACAGGACAGGGAAAAGGAAACCGATAACTGTCAAGCTTCGGCTGCCTATAACGCGGTATGCCCCGTGTTGTTTCATCGACGCTGCTTCTTCATTGAAGATGGGGACCTGAATTGAAGCTGAAGCGTTGTGGTTAAGCTGCCGACGGGGCAGTTCCTTGAGGAGGATGGACATGGCGGTACTGGTGACGGGCGGCGCGGGCTATATCGGCAGCCACATGGTGCTCGAGCTCCTGGACGCGGGCGAGCAGGTGGTGGTTCTCGACAACCTGTCGACCGGTTTCCGTTGGGCCGTCCCCCAGGAAGCAACGCTCGTCGTGGGCGATGTGGGCGACGCCGCCCTGGTCTCAAGCGTCATCGACGAGCATGGTGTCGACAGCATCCTGCACTTTGCCGCCAAGATCGTCGTGCCGGAATCGGTCACCGATCCGCTGGCCTA
>NZ_JAEQMY010000087.1 GCF_016743775.1 Microvirga aerilata
GCCGAAGGGGGCGGCGCCCTGTGCTCCACTTTGGCTGCCATCATCACGGGTGATCCCCTCGACAAGCCGCGGGTCGGCATGCCGGCCAAAGACCGTTGCGATCGCCACCTGCTGGCTAGTCCGGAGAAGCTGGAGCGGAGCATACCAGCAGACGCTCGATTTCGCTTTCTTGGGGCGCACGGGATTGGACACAACAGACTGGAGAGATCGGGATTCCGGATACTATGGTTCAGCCACTGGATTGTTCCCTGATAGGAGCCAGCGCTGCATCTGTTTTGTCCAAACGTGACCGCTGATGCCGCCAGGGAGAAGCCCTGTCGGTTCCCATGATCGCAGGAGCTTGGCATCTGCCTCCAAGCCAAGTGAGAGCGGTTGGGAGATGCTGCAAAGGAACTCGATCGAATAAGCAGACGCTATGACTTTTAATCAGAGTGTCCTGGGTTCGAGTCCCAGCGCGCTCACCAACAATATCAAAGGGTTACCGGCATCTGCCCTTTAAGCCATTTTCTCCCAGGTAGCGAATAGGTAGCCACACGGTTCAGACGGGCGGGGCTCGAGCGCGTCCTAGGTCGAAGTAACCTCCGGGTTGGAAGGCCGAGGTGAGTCGCTCCGCGCCTGCGTCCCGTCCACTTCGGCTAGATCTGTGGATTTGCGGCGGAACCACCGATGATGAGGCCTGAAAGGTCCGGTCTCTCGCCGTGAGCAGACCTTCACCTGGCATTCCTGAACTTCCCAGTTTGACCCAATCCGGACCATCCGCTGCCCATCACAGACCGGCCAAAACGGTTCGGCGGCAGGATTGCCGTCTTTGACTGCTTGTGCGTGAGAACCAAACGGCCACGCTGCCATTGTCATGATTGAGGACCCCTGTTCCTCGGTACGACCGGCTTACGGTCCCAGCAGACAAAGGATTGACCATGGCTACGAAACAGAAGGATGGACCTTCACAACCCAGCAGGAGCCGGAAGGCGCCGGAGAAGCCAGCCTCGAAGGCTGTTTCCCAGCCTGCCGCCAAGAAGCAAGCTGGCGCTTCTAAGCGTGCGCAGCCTAAGGCGATGGCCGGCTCCCGATCCGCGACGAAGTCCCAGACTGTTCCCGCGAAATCCCGCTCCTCCGCGGGTTCGCGCACAGGGGCACGTTCAACCTCAGGCGCGGCGAAGTCACGTCCCACGACGCAGGTCCGCTCCGCATCCCGCTCGCAGGGCAGCATGCTGAACCCGATGACCTGGCTTTCGACCCTTGAAACAACGCTCACCTCCCCGCAGGCTCGCATGGTGATGGCGGAGGCCCTCAGGGCGGTGGCGAACGTGCTCGAGAAGCCGCAGGGCGAGCAGGGACAGGGCAGCGAAACGCAAGAGGGCAGGGATGCTGTGTCGGCCGCAGGAAGCCTTGGTGCCGAGATCGTTGCCGCTCCGCTGGAGGTCGCAGCGGCAGCCATCGGAGCCGCAGGGGAGGTTGTGACCAGCGCCCTCGGCGGTTCGTTAGACGAGGACCGCGGCACAGGCGACAGCCGGAAGGGCCGTAGGCAGTCTTCCACGCGGAAAACATCATCAGCGCTCGGCGACTAGCCGCCCAGTTGATCAATCGCACGGCTCCGCTTTACGAGGGAAAGTAAAAGGGCCGCCGACAGAGAGGCGGCCTTCAGATTATCTGAAATCGAGTCAGACGCTCCCGGCAGAGATTGAGAGCTGTATCGGGTAATTCATACCTTCTGCACGCCAGGTCGCCAGGAGATCCCCGCTGGCTGCCATATTCAGCTCGAGCCAGTTCCGCGCCCGAAGATAACGCCTATTCGAGCCAGGAAGCGGCAGCATTCTCGCTGTGATGTCAGGCGTAACCCGGAGATCCTTCGTGCTGCTCCATTCCAGCACTCGGCTCGCCAGGTGACCAAGCGGCGGGTGAACAATGCCGGATGAAGTCAGTTGATGAATGCGTGCTCCCGCTCCCTCGATGACGCCAAGCGCTCCAAGGTGGATCTCGCCCGATAGCGACGTTACTCGTGTACCGGTCCGAGTCGAGAAGTTCAGGAGCACATCCAAGAGCCGCGCCCACTCCTCCCAATGCGCCAGGCTCACCCACTGATCGATCAGATCGTCCTGCCAGGACTGATGTCCAGGGATGAACCCAAACAGCCGCTCCAGCGAGGTCAAGTGCGCGTTGACCAATGGCACGGTGGAAACCAGGAGGAGGTGCCGACAGCCGGCCAGGCTCTCGAGTGCCGCCGTGAGGGCCTGCCACCCGGCTGGCCCCATGACCCTTCCGCGGTTGCGCTCAGAGCGCAAGTCCGGCGCCACAAGGCCGATCTCGCCCACCCGGTAAGCCCAGCCGAAGTGATCACCGGTTCGTGCCGCAAAGCTCTCGGGCAGGTCGTCCGGTCTTGCAGCGAGCTGAAACAAGGCGAAGTGCTCGCGGGCAGCGGACCAGATGCCCTGAAGCACAGGGCAGTCAATCCATTCTGCCCCGTAGCTTCCCCATCCATCGAGGATGTCATGGTCGTCCCACATCATCAGTGACGGGATGGAGGCGAGAAGGGGAGCAAGCTGTGGCTGCCCCCAAAGGGAGCAATAGCTGTCGAAGTAGTAGTTCGCAACGGCCTCTGCCATCTCGGGCGAGAACGGCACCTCCCGACGCTTGCGCGAGGGCAGCCGCCGCCACGCAGACAGCGCGGGGACATTGCGCCAGATGGGGTCAGCGTAGAGCTGATCGCCGCCCTGGAGCAGGAGATGGAAAGGGGCGCGAGTGTGCGCCTGCGCCAGATCCAACCACATGGCATTGCGTTGATTCATGTCTGTCCAGACATCATCGCGCTCGCTGCCGTTGCAGGCTGTGAATGCGAGGTGGAGCGAGGCGCCTGCTGCGGGCACCTGGACCCGGTAAGTCTGGTCCCCGATACGGTACTCCCGATCGCATGGGTTCTGTTCGATTGAGAAGGCAAAGTCGTACCGCCACAGGATGTGGTGATGGCGCCGAGCGAGCGGACGGGGCAGCACGCGATGCCTGTCGGTTGAGAGCGTAGGAGGCTCGTCCGGATCAGTGCTCATGATCAGGCAGGAGAGATGCCACAATCCGGAGTGGCTGCCGCGAAAGACGAGAACAGGACCCATGAACCGCTACTGAGCGCTCCCCGATGCGGACAAAGGATGAGACCGCTGGATTTGGTGGTGTCAAATAGAGGAGGTTGGACGTCGGCTCCTGAAGAGAACACCCCAGATCAGAAGCAACACAACCGCTCCGAAGACGGCGGCGATCAACGCGGTGCTGTCTTGCGCCTGATACCAGCCTGCCTCTTGCCCCAGATACGAGGCCGCAACGGCGCCGATGATGCCAAGCAAGCCGGTCAGCATGAACCCGAAGGGGCCCTTTCGGCCGGGCGTCACAAGCCTGGCGATCACGCCAGCGACCAGGCCAAGCGCCACGATCCACATGATGCTCATGAGAGCTCCTGCCGAGAGACATCGTCCAAGAGGGCAACCCGGGTGCCCGGCTAGGGTTGCAGCCCAGAACGCTGCCACCCCGCAAATGGCAGGCAGCCCAAGGCGGTAAGTTTGGTCAGGTTCGGAAGCGGCACAGGTAAGCCAGGACCGCTCAATCGGTGAAGGTCGCCATCTGGCACGACGCAGACGAAAGCCGACCTTTCGCAGTCATAGGGTAAGCTGACCTCCTTTACTGCTCCGGATCAGGCACTTTGCTGCAAGTGTCTGAGCGGGAGTGTGTCACTCGCCTAGACGATCTCCGGGCAAGTGGATGATCTTACCCCCTAGCTTCCTAAACCTCCCTGCGGCCCATCGAGCAGGTCACGAACCCGTTTGGCTAGCGCCAGGGCCGTGAACGGCTTCGTGATAAGCTCAACACCCTCATCCAAGCGGCCGTGATGAACAATAGCGTTGCGCGTGTACCCTGTCGTAAATAGCACCTTCAGATCTGGTCGGACCTTCAGCGCCTCATCTGCGATCCTGCGCCCGTTCATCGGCCCAGCCAACACAACATCCGTGAACAGGAGTGCAATGTCACTTTGATGCTGCTCCAGCAGCCTGAGGGCGGTTGGTCCATCTCCTGCAGTTAGGACCCGATAGCTTGCGTCCTCCAGAGCCGAAACCGAGAAGTCCCGCACCATCGCCTCGTCCTCAACAACAAGGATCATCTCGCCTGCTCCAAGGGCTGGCACCGCTGCCTGAGGATCACCTTGGAGAACTTGCACTCGGTCTTGCACCCGTGCAAGGCGCGGGAAGTAGAGTTTGACCGTCGTGCCGTGCCCTACCTCGGAGTAGATTGCCACATGGCCACCTGACTGCTTGGTGAACCCATAAACCTGCGCAAGCCCCAGGCCTGTGCCCTTGCCGACCGGCTTGGTTGTGAAGAAGGGTTCAAACACCTTCGCCCGCACGTCAGGCGTCATACCGGCTCCAGTGTCCGATACACTCACCATCACATACTGACCAACTTTTACCTCGCCGTTTGTGCTGGCTGCGTAGGCTTCGTCAAGGTGAGCGTTTGCTGTCTCAATCGTCAGCTTGCCTCCCTCAGGCATGGCATCGCGAGCATTAACAGCAAGGTTCAGAATGGCATTCTCAAGCTGGTTCGGGTCAGCTTCTGTGCGCCACAAGCCGCCGGCCATCACCGTCTCAATGGAGATGTTCTCACCCAGAGTACGCTGGAGCAGGTCCGACATCCCGCCAACCAGCTTGTTAATGTCTACCGTCTCCGGCTGCAGCGGTGACTGGCGCGAGAAGGCCAGGAGACGGTGGGTGAGCTGTGCAGCACGCCGAGCACCCTCCAGCGCATTCTCAACGTTCCGGATGAGCCGGTGGTCGCCGCTTGTACCCACCTTACGGTGAAGCATATCGAGGTTGCCCGTCACCACTGTCAGGAGATTGTTGAAGTCGTGAGCAATGCCGCCTGTAAGCTGTCCCACGACCTCCATTTTCTGGGATTGGCGCAGCTGCGCCTCCAGCTGTTTCCGCTCAGTCATGTCGCGTCCAGCGGCATAGAACACGTCACCTTGAGGAACGCAGGTCCAGCTGTACCAGCGGTAGGCTCCTTCTTTGCTGCGTAGCCGTAAGTCGAAGTCTCGGATTATGGAACCAACAACGAGACGCTCGAACTCGCGCCTGGTGGCTGGCACATCATCTGGGTGCACGAGCGCATCGAAGCGCGTGCCGATGAGTTCGTCGGGAGCGTAGCCGAGTGCATGTGCCCAGGCTGGGTTGAGGCTCCGGTAGAAGCCATCGAAGCCACAGATCACAAACAGGTCCTGGCTGGTGCGCCAGACCATGTTGCGCTCGGCAACAGCCTCCGTGATCCGCTGCTCCAGAGTGGTGTTCAAGTCGCGCAGGCTTTCCTCTGCCTGCCGCCTTTGTTCAAGTTCCCGCTGCGCATCCCGGTAAAGCCGAGCATTGTCGATCGCGATAGCTGCTTGCCCCGCAATGCCGACGATGAGTTGCTCGTGGCGCTCGTTGAAGCAGCCTGGCTCTGGATGGCCAAAGAACAATCCGCCAATCACCTCGCCTGAGCGCGATGCAACAGGCACGGCAAGATAGCTCCTAACCGGCAGGTGCCCCTCGGGCATTCCGCGATACGGCTCATTCTTGCCGTAGCGAGGATCGGCCAGGATGTCGTCGGAGCGGACGACCCCTTGGCCTTTGAAGGTAGGCGCGAAAACTGCGGTCGCACGGGGATGAGGATAACGTTCGAACTCTGAACGATCGACGCCGGACAGCGTGTAGAGCATCAGGCTCTCGCCGGTCTCATTCACGGTGTTGTAGAAGAAGGCGCCGAATTTCGCTCCCGTGAGTTCGACGCCAGCGTCGGTGACCATCTGTACGACTCGTTCCAGGTCAAGCTCGCTTGCAACCGTAGCGCCCATTCGGTTCAGGGTTTCGAGTGTATGGCTTTCTTCGCGCAGGCGTTGCTCGCTCTCACGTAGGTCTGTCTCTCGGCCCCGCAGGTTAATTGAGGCTGCTGTAAGGGCTTCGCCCACCTGCTTGACTTCGCTGACCGTGGTTGCGACAGGCAGAACGGCCTCGCCGCGGCCCAGGGCTGCGGCCTTGCCCGTAAGGGCTTCAATGGGAGCCGTGATCCGCTGCCCGAATAGGGATGCAAGAACGGCAGAGACGGCAAGAAGCCCCACTCCCAGGCCCGTAAACCACCATAGGGAGCGCTGCAGAGGAGTCGCGAGATCGCCGCGCTGCACACCAACGGCTACACGCCAGTCTGAAAGGTTCGTGCGCGCGTAGGCACCAAACACGGCTCTTCCATCAGCGGTAAAACCGTTCCAGCTCCCCAAACGTCCTTTCGTGTTCTCTTGCAGGTCGCGTGTTGCCGGCTTTCCGACGAAGTCCTCATGGCGATTGTTGCGTGCCATGATGGTTCCGCTCCGGTCAACCACAGCCACCGTCCAGTCCTCGGGGGGCTGCTCTCGCAAGATGATGCTGCGCAGGCGTTCCACCGGAAAGCTGAGGTTCAGAAGGTAGACGATGTCGCCAGCCTGGATGACGGGCACCGTGACAGAAAAGAGCGGCACCCGAGAAACTGCCCCGGTGTAGAGGTCAGTGACTTGCGGCTGCTTGGACGAGAGGACAGCCTGGTCTGTTGGAAGTTGGTTGCGCGGCAGCGAGGTGCCGAAGGGGGCGAGGGGACTGGCAACCTGCTGACCGTCGGGCTTGCGCAGCACAGCGATGATACTCAGCGCCTGCTGCATATCCTGAGCTAGACGGTGGAACTCCTCAAGATGTCCATTGCGAACAGCAGAGGTGAGCGCCAGGATCTGAGCGGAGGAGAGCAGATTGCCGAGTTCGTCATCTACTGCTTGAGCGACGTCGCGGGCCTCCTCAAGGGCCGCCTGCTCCAGGCGGCTGCGTTCACCATCTGCGTATTGCCACGAGGCGAATCCTGCAAACGCCAGAATGGGTAAAACAATCGCAGCCGCAAAGACAACAAGGTGCGCTCGCAACGGCCACGGCCGACGGCGCTCTGCAGAGCCAAAAAGGATCAAAACACGACGCTCTTTTTTATCTTACCCGCGCCCCCACAAGGGTTCTGTCGCGGGAGCAGCCATCTGTCAACAAGGCCCCACCAGATGATCTGGAGTGCCGCCACTAAGGACCTGCTCACCTCGGGCGTCCCGGGTGCCCGGCTGGACGACTTGCCGGATTGCGTGACCTTCATGCAGGCCAAGTATAGTCGTAAGTTGGTCCAAGTCGTACCCTGCAATGGGTTCTTCGGCATCTAACGCATCTTGCTCCTACAGGTACTGACGGCAGTTACCGTTCGCGGGTTTCGAATACCCGAGGGCGCTCTATTGCGGCATGTTGTCCGCATTCTGGTATGGATTATGCCGCCCAAAATCTGCAAAACTCGGCTTGGGCAGGAGCTTACGGTTTGTGAGGTGCCCTGACGGCGATCAATCCATCCTTTGCAACCGTCGATCCAGATCCTGCCGCTACGGCGTTGAGGGCAGCCAAAGACCGGAACATCCTTGCTAGCTTAAGAGTTTAATCAAGAAGAGGTCACTTGCTCTGATGCAAGCCCTGCTAATCAGGGTCGCAAAGAGCGTCGGGTTGTCCTGAGTTCCACCATCAGCGTCGAAGAACAGGTTTCAGCGCTGAGAGCCCCGTCCCTAATCCGGTGAAGACAGTGTTATCTAACTGCAGCGTGTCGTCATTGGCCCGAAAGTCACAGATCCTCTCGATACTGCGTGTCGGATCAAGAGGAGCGGTAAAGACCAATTCGCCAGCCACTCTCGATGATTGACAGCTGGATCTACTCCTGCGTGGTGAAGGGCGACCGGAGGGAAAGGTCTGGCTGGCGGACAAATCTGTAGGGAGACTCAATAATCCCCGAACAGCCGCGGAAGTCATATGGCAAATCGCTGCGACGGAGGTCACGTACCACATGTGCTGATCCGTGCGCGGCGGGCCGAAGGCTGACCCAGTTGGGCGGCTTAAAGAACTTGAGATGGAGAACGCCAGATCGTGCCGAGCCGTCTCCGAACACACTCTGGCCAAGCTGATCCAGGAAAAAGGTCGTTTCGAAAGCTTCTAAGCTCGGCCCGTTGTTGGGCGTGCAGGTGCCGAGGCGCGTGAGGTGCAGGGAGCAACGCACCGGGACACGTATCCAAGGAGCAACAAATGCCGCCGGTACAAGAATTAACGATGTTTTGTAAGAAAGGTCGATTACATAGCGTCGGACGATTGACCTATTAGGCAGATTGGCATTCCATAAAGCTTCAACGAGACCCAAGTGGCAGGTTGAGTGTCAAAAGCGATAAGCAATCACTCAAAGGCATGATGCCGCCCCTGCAACGTCGGTGCGAGTCCGACATTCCCCAAGTCTGCTATCCATGTCGATGAGTCCGTTAGCGCGCTACAGGAATAAGTCACAAGACCACTAAGTCATGTGTGGTTTTCCTGCCCGTCGCGGCAGTACGAGAATTTTCGATACAACTGTGGTGGGATTACCATGCCGTCTCCATACAAAGAGCAAGTAAGAAGGTGTGTGCAGGGCGTGCAATGCCTTGGAGATGTACAACTCAAAAAGTCTTCACGAAATCCATCGTCCGGACACAATCAGACTAAGGCTTCCTCGATAGGGGCTTTAGCATTCATTATCTTTTGTGGCACGGGCTCTGCCGCGATAGCTGGTCCCAGCTGCACCGATGCACCGAAAGAGCAGTGGATCCAGGCAGACGTGATGCGCGCTAAGATCGTTGCCGAAAACTACAAAGTAGATGTCTTCAAAGTAACAAAGGGAAGGTGCTACGAGATTTACGGCCGCGACAAGAGCGGCGCGCGCGTTGAGGTCTACTTCGATCCTGTCACAGGTGAAGTGGTGAAGACATCGGTACTTCGGTAAGTCTGGAGTGCTTAGAGTGATTCAGGTCGTGCGAAGTCCACTCATAGCCGCTCTGGTCCTCTTGGCCATCGCCGCAGTCATACCAGCCTTGTACTTCTCCTACGAGATCGCAGACCTTGAGTACAACATCACCGCTGCCAGACAGGCTGCTTCACAAGCCAAGCAAGCTCGCGGCATTGTCGACAAATCGGATCAGAGTATTGCCAGTTTTACGGCTGTCGCACTTGAACTAAGTCACGAGGAACGCGCAAGTGTCCTTCAGGAGACAAACCGTCACCTCGCGGACCTGCAAGAAGCGTTTCGCTATTTAGAGCCGCTCACAAAGCAGGTGCTGACCCAATCTGACTTTGCCGAGCTTGAGGAGAGAATAGCCTCGGCCCAACACCACTGGGAAGAAATCCAAGAACAGGCCAATGATGGGATGGGGGAGACCGAGAAGACCTTTCACTTTCTTAAGATCTTCAAAGACACTCTCTTCCTCCGAGATGTTCTCACTCGCGTAGAGCTGTTTGCGACTGCCGTGGCCGAGGACAAGACGGAGAAGTCACTTCAGCAGGTTAAGGTTGTTAGCCGCTCATTTGTCTTTACATTTGCAGTTGCGGGCGCACTTGCTCTTCTTGCGTGCCTCTGCCTCTACCTGCACGCGCAGTTCGTCAAGCGCTCGGAACGCGAACTCCGTTCGCGCGGTGCTGAGTTGTACGAGCGTGACATTCGGTTCAAGGCGGCTGTCGAGAATATGCCTCATGGCCTAGTTGTCTTCGATAATGAGCAGAAAGTTGTCATCTGCAACCGCACATTTGCAAAGATGTACGGTTTGCGGCTTGGTCAATCAGGACCCGGCACTCCGCTGCGATCTATCCTGGAGCATAGGCAAGACATAGGTACAAATCCGACGAATATTGCGAACTTCATCGAGACACGTCTCGCCCAAGTAGCTGAACAGCGTGCTGCCTATACGCTTCACGATCTATCGGATGGGCGCGTAGTTGCAGTTCACGATCAGCCCATGCCTGGAGGTGGGCTGATGGCGATCCATGAGGATGTAACGGAGCGCCGCAAAGCTGAGCTTAGGATTGCACATCTGGCACACCACGATGCCCTCACAGGTTTGCCGAACCGCGTCCGCTTCCTTGAGGAGTTGAATAAGGCTCTCATGCAAGCTGATGCTGGGAGACTTGCCGTCCTCTGCCTTGACCTCGACAACTTCAAAAGCATCAATGACACACTTGGCCACCCTGTTGGCGACGAACTTCTGATTGCGGTGGCTGAGCGGCTTACGGGAAGTTTGTCCGATAACGATGTCATCGCTCGCCTTGGTGGTGACGAGTTTGCCATTGTACTGGTTGAGGGAGGGGAGCTGGAACGCTCAGCCGCCGTCTCACAGCGCATCATTGATGCCTTAATGCCCCGTTTGAACTAAGTGGGCACCAGGTGGTGGTCCAAACGAGCATAGGAATTGCGCTCGCCCCAAGTGATAGTGGCGATCCAGATCGGCTTTTGAAGCTGGCGGACATGGCGTTGTACCGCTCCAAAGCCGATGGTCGTGGAACCTATCGCTTTTTTGAGGAGGAGATGGATGCAAAGATGCAGGCAAGGCGGATGCTTGAGCTTGATCTTCGTGCGGCCTTCATCAACCAGGAGCTAGAGGTTCATTACCAGCCCTTGGTGGCCGTTGAGTCCAGCAAGATCAGCGGATTCGAAGCTTTAGTCCGGTGGCAGCATCCTGAGCGGGGCTGGGTGTCTCCATCTGACTTCATCCCTCTGGCTGAGGAAATCGGTTTGATTGCCCAGATTGGAGCATGGGTCCTGAAGCAGGCTTGCAGCGAAGCCGTGACTTGGCCGAGTGACATGCGAGTTGCCGTCAACGTGTCATCGACGGAGTTCAAGAGCCAGTCGTTCTTCTCCAATGTCACGTCGGCTCTTCAGATGGCAGGCCTGCCGGGTCACAGGCTTGAGCTTGAGATCACAGAGACAGTTGTGCTTCAGGATACAGAGGCAACGCTGGCAACATTGCTTCAGCTGCGCGCCTTGGGCGTTCGTATCTCCATGGACGACTTCGGTACCGGCTACTCTTCGCTGAGTTATCTGCGCAAGTTTCCCTTCGATAAGATCAAGATCGATCAATCCTTCATTGCAGACCTGCCAGACAGAGATGGATCGGTTGCTATTATCAAAGCCATTGCAGGGATGAGCCATAGCCTGGGAATGAACACGACTGCGGAGGGGGTCGAGACGATGGAGCAGTTTGAGGCCGTTCGGCTGCAGGGATGCACGGAAGTACAGGGGTTCTTCTTCAGTCCTGCAGTTCCCGCATACAAGATCGCAGAACTGATTGCATCCAGTGGGGATAAAGATCGTGTGGCAGCGTAGCTGTATTGGCGCCACGAGTACTATGAGTGGAGTGGTCGCTGGTCGTCAGGGTTGCAGCCCTGTGAACTCGACCTGGGTCGAGTGCCGATCGACCACAGTAAAGATATGGAGAGCCGCTGCTGCTGAACTCGGCTCCCATTATTGCCGCAGTCGATACTTGGGACCGAACAACGGTGATAAGAGTTGGAGCCCTCAACTATTTACTATAGTTCACGCGGCGCTTAATGAGTCATCCTTCCAGCCGTGCGGTTCTCATCTTGGACCTAATTTCTTCATCATAGTCGCCAACGAGGCTTCGGATCATGTAGCCGAGAGTATCCAACATGCTAGCGGGCACTCGCCAGCACCAACAGTTCAGCTAAACAAGAATACCGCGCTTTAGAGGCGAATGCTGGGGTATACTCGAATGAGCGATTATGATCGTCCTTTTACGGCAGCGGACAAATACATCAACGCCAGCGAGATACCATCGCTTTCGTCTGTTCGTTTTGTGGATGTCGACTCAGATTTTGACGATGGTGGCTACCGAGTCACATTTAGGAAAGCAGGCGCAACCGACATAACGTATAATGTTGGAGAAGGAGAGAGTTTCTCCTCTAATCTGTCATCATTCGGCGGCTCGTCTCCCGATGGCGAGGTGACTTATACTACTACTAAGAGCGGCGGAAACTGGTACTCAGCCTTCTTTATCGATACTTTGGCTCCTACAGTTGTGTCGGTTACGCTGAGTGATACGGCACTCAGGGTTGGCGAGAGGGCAACGGCTACAATCAGCTTCTCAGAGAAGGTGAGCCAGTTTGATCTTGCGGACCTAATTGTCGAAGGAGGTTCGCTTAGCGGCCTAGCCACCTCCGATTACGGGAAGACCTGGAGTGCAACGTTCACGCCGACAACAAATATCGAGGATGTAGCAAATGTCGTGACCGTGAAGGCTGGAGGCTACAGTGATCTTGCGGGAAACATCGGCGGCGGTGGCACCAGCGGCAATTATACCATCGACACCAAGGCTCCAGTGGCACCGACCTTTAACGTCGTTGCGACCGATGACGTAATCACCAGCGCAGAGAAGAAAGCCGGTGTGACGCTCTCTGGCAGCACCGAGGAGGGAAGCACGATTACTCTTAACGTCGGTGGTCCTAACCGTACGGCTCTGGTGTCCGGCACCACTTGGTCTTACGAGCTGACTGACGCCGACTACATGGCCTTGACGCAAAACGGAGGGAGCATCACCGCCAGCGCAACGGACGCAAGTGGCAATATTAGCTCCGCCGGATCAAAGTGGATAACTATTAAGACCAACGACGCTCCCACAGGCGCTGTGAGCATCAGCGGCACGGCGGCCGAAGGTGAAACGCTCGCCGCCAGCCACACCCTAGCGGATGCGGATGGCATGGGGACTGTCACCTACCAGTGGCAGGCGGACGGGACGGACATCGCCGGTGCCACCGGTTCGTCCCTGGCTCTTACCCAGAGCCTCGTCGGCAAGACCATCACGGTGGTGGCCCACTACACCGACCAGCAGGGCACGGCCGAGCGTGTAGCTTCGGGGGCGACATTGCCCGTGGCCAACGTCAACGATGCGCCCACAGGCGCTGTGACGGTCAGCGGCACGCCTCTCGAAGGCCAGACGCTCACCGCCGGCCACACTCTGGCGGATGAGGATGGTCTCGGAGCCATCACCTACCAGTGGAAGGCAGGCGGGGAGGTGATCCAGGGCGCCACGGGTGCGAGCTTCACTCTCACCCAAGCTCAGGTGGGCAAGGCAATCACCGTCACGGTGGCCTACACCGACCAGCACGGCACGCTCGAGCGCGTCACCTCGGCGGCCACCCCGATCACGGGCAACGTCAACGATGCGCCCACAGGAAGCGTCACCATCACCGGCACGGCTTCCGAGGGCGAGACACTCTCTGTGAGCCATACCCTGGCTGATGCCGATGGGCTGGGCCCGATCAGCTACCAGTGGCAGGCGGATGAAGTGGCCATTGATGGTGCCACCGGCACCTCTCTGGTGCTGACCCAGGACATGATTGGCAAAGCCATCACCGTGGTGGCCAGCTACACCGACCAGCAGGGCGGAGCAGAACAAGTAAGCTCCTTACCAACGGCTCCTGTGGCTCGCACGGTGGATGGCCTGTATCTGCAGATCGGAACCATCACCAACAGCGATGGTACTATCTCTCAAGTGATCACCATCCCGGTCGTGGAACCCGGGCGTCTCGAGGAGCAGGGCAACCCCACTCTGGCCGACATTCCGCTGATCAAGTCCAGCACAGGAGCTTGGCTGCTCACCGCGCAACTGCCGGTAGGATATGGCCTGCAGGTGACTGGATCGCCGGCTCCCAAAGCCGCCGGTTCCTCGTTTGCGGATCTGATCCGCGAGATCAGGGCGCACACCGCTGCCGGCTCAACCGATCAGAACCAGCTCACCGGAGGCGGATCAGGCTTCCTGCAGGGTCTGTCCGGCGACACGCCGCTGATCGTGCAGGCTATTGTGCCCATGCTTGCTCCGGGCAGCATGAAGGTCCCGAGTCAGCCGTTGGTGATCTCCGGCACCCCAGCCGCTGCTGGCGATCCGATGACAGCACTCGTAATCGACACGCGCGGTCTACCCTCTGGCAGCCACATCGAGTTGCAGGATGTTTCCTTTGCGGCTGTGATTGGCAGCGTGCGGGTGACGGGCGGAGCCGGATCGCAGGTGGTGTATGGCGATAGCGCCAGCCAGTACATCGTGCTGGGAGCTGACGACGACACCCTCCACGGCGGGGCAGGCGACGATCATGTCGGCTCGCTCTCCGGCAACGACTCGCTTTACGGCGATGAAGGCAATGACACTGTCTCCGGCGGCGATGGCAATGACCTCCTCGACGGCGGCACCGGGCAGGATGTCATGAGCGGTGGCAGCGGCAGCGACATGTACATCGTTGACATGACCAGCGACCAAGTGATCGAGGCCAACACCTCGGGAACAGATGTCGTCTACAGCTCGGTGAGCTACACTCTTTCAGCGTACGTTGAGAACCTTGTTCTCCAGGGCAGCGCAGCCTCTGGCTATGGCAACGGGTCCGCCAACAAGATCTGGGCCGCGGACACAGGCAGTCTCCTGCAGGGCTTGGGAGGCAACGACAGCCTTTATGGCGGCGACGGTCGTGACCGGCTGTACGGCGCATCAGGTAATGATCACCTGTACGGAGATGCTGGCAGCGACACGCTCAATGGAGGCTCGGGCAAGGACCGGCTCGACGGGGGTAGCGGCGACGACAGCCTAGCCAGCGGAACCGGCAACGACACCGTGATCGGCGGTGCTGGCCGTGATACCATCAGTGCCGGATCCGGTGATGACGTGATCTACGGCGGCCTGGGCGCCGATGTGATCGAAGACAACTTTGGGCGTGACACCTTTGTGTTCAACACCCGGCTTGGCAAGGGTGAGGTGGACACGCTCAAAAGCTTCGACGTTGGCCCCGACACCATCCGGCTGGAGAACGCCATCTTCAAGAAGGTAGGCGGCCGGGGCTGGCTGGACGAGGAGGCGTTCCACATTGGCAGCAAGGCTCTCGAGAGGGACGACCGCATCATCTACGATGCCAAGAAAGGTATGTTGTACTACGATGCGGACGGCTCCGGCTCAAAGGCACAGACTGCGTTTGCCAAGCTGTCCAAGAACCTGGCGATGACGGAGAAGGACTTCTTCATCATCTGATCTCGATCACCGACAACGCAAGGCCCGCTCTGGCTGCCCAGGAGCGGGCCTTGCGTTTCTGCCAAAGGGCGTGACGCAAGCTGCATGGCCACATGTGGCGCACGCTTAAATCGTCCCGGGAGAGACGCAGCATCTGTCTCGACTATCTCATGGTCAGCTTCTTCTTGGCGAGCATTCCCTTCTCCTACTTGACGTGAGGAGGGTGATGCCCGAGTTGCTAACACAGCGGGTCGTCAGAATGGGGAAAGTGTCCGGTGATTGATCGGAACGGTGTTCGGCCTCTAATCGGAACACCTGTCCAGATTGCGTCGGAATCCGCACATTTGGGAGACGCCATGCAGCTGAAAAACGTTCTTTGCGATGTCGATGCCAAGGGTGTGGATGGTCACAGGATTTCTCCTCGTCTTCAGCCCCGCTATCGTGCAGGGCAGGAGAGCGAGCTGTCCGGCACAGGGACGAGTGCCTGAAGCTAGAGATCCTCTACACCTGAGAGAGGCTCAGGTCGTAATCGGCGCTTGGCGCGATCACTACAACCGCGTGCGGCCTCACTCATCGTTGAGCTACCGCCGCCCGCCCCTATGACACTGGAGGCAATCGCATGCCAACTACCCACATACGCAATCATGCAGGAAGCTCTCAATGCGCCTGATCCAAAATTCCGGTCAGGTCAGTGGCTGTGAACCGGAGTCGGCGCTCTTTGTTTACCCTCTCCATGCTGTACCCTCGACATAATCTACTCCGTATTCGTCCCAGATCTTGAAACTCTATCAATACCTCCGAGTCGGTATGGTATTGTTATGCGCTCTAAGAGCCTGTCCGAGTGAAATTTGAATCCGAGCAATGACTTGTGATTCACTGGTTGGCGCCGATTTGCGGAGGCGC
>NZ_JAEQMY010000088.1 GCF_016743775.1 Microvirga aerilata
GTCGTTGTCGTCCTCGCTCCAGCCGTAGCCTGCGTTCACACCGACGTAGAAGCCGGTCCAGGTGAAGACCGGAGCCGCGGCAATAATCGGAGCCGGAGGAGCCGAGCGCATCGGCAGGTCAGCGGCGGAAGCAGCGGAAACACCAGCCACCGAAAAGGCGGTCGCGGCGAGGAGGCCAAGAATACGGGTTTTCATGAGGAGGATCCTTTAGTCCAGGAGATCTTGAGGCAATTTATGGATCAACAGGCAGGAATGGCTATGACATAAATGCAACGCCAAGCAGGTTGAGCCGCCATGCTTAACAAGATCTAAATGCCTTTCTTGACATCATTACTTGGCCCTTCGCCTGATTTGACTCAGGCGACACTGTATGTCCTACTTCTCTTGTTTTCGGATGAGCGTCCGAAGGCGAGGAGAAACTGGCCCTGCCCTCCCGGGGGCAGGGTTTTTCATATCAGTCACTGCGGGTTTACAGGCGCTCAGGATCCGTTAACTTCGCCTTAACCATAGCGGTCTGAGGTAAGCCGATGCGCAAGATCCATCCTGGCTTCACGGCGATCGCCATCCTCCTGGGACCTGCCACCCTCATCAGCGGGCATCATAAGCTTTCCAGCTCTCTCCTCGCCAGAGCAATCTGCTCCTGATCCGGTCAAAGTCCTGCAGCAAATCTACCTCAAATGCTCTGAGCCACCCAAGCTGCAAAGAACCGTCCAATGCGATCGGTACGTGAGCTACGTCGATCAGTGCCTCACGGCAAAGAACAAGTGCGATCCTCATGCTTCTTATGAACTTCTGATCAAGCTGGACTTCTCCCCTCCTCCATTGGGGCTTCCGTTGCAGGAGGAAATCGCCGTGACCGAAGTGTCGGATAGCTGATCGATGCGGCGGGTCAGCTCTTGTATGACCCAGCGTCTGGCCCGTCGTGCTGAGGATCGTTTCATCACCACCTCCCAGCTCTGTAGAGCATCTACCGACGCGGCCGGCTCGACGTGTCGATGGTCACGTGGCTTCCGGTGATCGGATCGAGAATGGTCATGGGCAGTCCTCTCGCATAGGCACACGGTTAACCCCGCGCTTGCCACTTGGATCAGGTTCGCTTGTGATTGTGGTTACGAGAGAGTTACTGCACTCAACGCAGACATCCTCAAAGCAAGCGAGGCACGGGAAGTACACCTCGCCTGCTCCGTGGAAGATGCTCATCCGCGACCCAGCGGATCAGCCAGAGCATGGTCGCTGCTGTTTGGTTAACAGCACGTAAAAAGAAATCCCGCCCGGCTGAGCGCCGAACAGGGTTCTGGGTTGTTTGAGCTTGGTACGCTACGCGGCCTGTCTGCTTCGTACACCGGCATGCGTTAAATGACGGTATCTGGCTCAATTATCGATGTTATGCAGCCAGGCGCTCGGCCTTCTGGGTGCGGGCTTTCAACTTGGAGAGCATGGCGCGAATATGGGCTCTCATCCTCGCTGCTTGAGCCTCTTTGATCAGAGCCGTGTTGTTGCTTGGAGTTGTCATCGGAGCCGGTCTTGATGCTTATCGAAGCTCCATAACGCTCCTGTCAAGCTTAGGTTCCGGACATGTGAACCTACTCTCGCTGACAAGCCAGTTACAGGAGCAATCACAGATCCCGATAGCCTCGTCGCCGCTTCAATCGCGCAACGGCCTCGAGCGCCTGCCCTGCCGCGATCTCATCGGCGTGGATCTCCACCAGCTCCTGGCCGGTGGTGCCGATCCGGCCCCAGTTGCGCACTAGGCTGATGGTCCCGAACAGGTCCCGCTCGATCATCAGCGAGTAAAAGCGCCGGATCCCCTGCTCTGGGTCGATCCGATGCAGCACCAGATGGTGCTTGATCGGGGATCGGAGGTCGTCAGGCATGGCGCGGGTACTGCTGCGGCCGGGTCGACAGGTAGTGCCGATAGACCTCGACGACGCGCCGGCCGGCGCTGCCCCGGCTCTCCTCGACGCCGCTCGTCGGGCTGCCGTAACGAGGGCCAGGCAGGGAAACGGTCATCGACCAAGTCCACTGTCCGGACTGAGGTCCGCCTGTGACCTGGTGGACGTTGCCGATTGTCTCGTCCCGCTCGGTGGGGTGAACGTGGGGGAACTGCACCTCGGGATCAAAGGCCATGAAGTCGGTAGGGCCGTACCCACCGTCCTGATACACCTCGGCGGTCTTCATGCAGTAGATCGACATCAAGGGCCCTCTTGTCGCTCTCTCCAGTTCTTCAACCCCCAAGAGCGCTAGCATTTCTCGTCCTGGTCCGGCTCCACAACTCCCACCAGACGCAGATCAATGCTTCCGAGCCTGTACCAAGTAGACGGGGACGGTGGTCTCGCCGAGTGCCTTGCAGGCCTCCAGCCGGTGCAGCCCCTCAACCAGAACAAACCGCTTGCCGTCCGGCCGCACGAGAATGGGTGCTTCCTGCCCCTTTTCCATCATGCTCTCCGCAAGAGCTTCCACCTTCTGCGGATCAAGGGTTTGCCGCCTCTTCGTTGGCACATAGACGTCCTGGATTGCGAGGATCTGTCTCTTCATCATCTCCGCTGCTCCAGCGCTGTGCCATATTCAACTGAAACTTAGGTGCCTTGGATCGTCTTGCATAGGAACATGCCATCTGATGGGGCGTTCACGGACAGGTCCAGCTTAACAATTCAGCAGAACCTATGCGCTGGGCCTCCTCAACCGGAGACAGATCCATGAGCAAACTCACAGCCCTGACGGGCTTCATCTTCCTGGCGGTTTCGTCCGCGTGGGCGCAGACCCCAGCCCCCACCACCCCGGCACCTGGCGCTACGCCCGGCTCTCCCCCTGCCGGGGATGCTGCCGCAGCAGGTGGTGGTATTGCGGATTATTGGTGGATCATCCTCGTCATTATCGTCATTGCGGCTGTCATCTACTTCATGAGGCGTCGCAAGAGCCTGTAAGCGGGTTGATCCAGCAGGAACGGCACCATGGCATCAGGCGTTGATCAGCAGACGTGTTGATGCTCATGACCGTCTCCGAGACAGGAACCCGGCCTCGTGCCGGGTTCTTTTTGGCGCTTGCAGGCTTCCGCAACTATGCGCTCCAGGGATACGGACCCTGAGACCGTGGGACGTGCCAATCGATCCCCATCGAAGCTTTGACAGTGCAGACCCGCTGGTTCTGCCCGTCCCGCACCTCGATGACAACATCGCTGGTATCGCCCTTCGCCAGCCGGCCCGTTCCAATCTCAGCCGCCGAGCGTGCCGCCCCATGCACGGCAGCGTCTAGGCTATCGAACTCGGAGCCATCATCATCGCGCAGGAGGTCCGCACCGTCATAGACATCAAAATAGTAGCGAGCCACGACAATCTCCTCCTGGCCAGCGCCGCTTCATGAAGGCCGTATCCAGTCCGTTCCATAAAGGGCTATCGGAAATTCGCGGCTCTTACTCTTAGGCGTGAGACGGGTATTCAACGACGAGGGTCAGCGCGGCCCGTATTACCACCTGGTCAGCTTCGTCCCTCACGCTGACCATGAAAACGCGCTGGTCCCCGTCAGGAAGTTCATCCTTGGCCATCTCCGGCAGGGCTGCTTGTGCTACCGCTTTCGCGGACTCAAAGCTTTCCAAATCCTGCCCCAAGGTCGTCACGAGCCAAGAATTGACCGTCGTAGGTATCGAAAAAGAAGCGAGGCACAGGCACTCCGACGCAGGAACAATGGATATCAACCACAGGCAGCAGCCTTTGTTCACGGTCCCATACCCGCTTATCGGCGATTGGGCGCGTTGAATATAGTTGCCCCGGATGCAGCCCGACGTTTCAAACAAAATTAACATAGATCAAGACAGAAATTCACTTTGATGCTATAAGTCTTTTATTGTCAGCAACCGATCATAGGCGCTGATACCTGAGAGATACGATGTGCTCCCGCCTGCAAACAGGGGAGCATAATCTTGGCAGCACCTCAAAACTTTCATGACAATCCGCTCATCCGCAAGCTCGAGAGCGTCTTCATGCTCACCGATGACGAGCGACTGGCCCTCGAAAACTTGCCGATGCAGCTTGCCGTCCTCAAGGATGATCAAGACATCGTGCGCGAGGGGGACAGCCCCTCCCGCTGCTGCCTAATTCTGAGCGGCTTTACCTGCACCTACAAGGTCACCAAAGAAGGCAAGCGCCAGATCATGTCCATTGGCATTGCAGGCGACATTCCCGACCTGCAAAGCCTGCACCTGAAGGTTCTGGACAACAGCATTGGAACCCTCAGCACCTGCCGGGTCGGCTTCATCACCCATGACGACCTGCGCAATGTCTGCGACCGTTACCCACGGATCACGGCAGCCTTCTGGCGCGAGACCCTCATCGATGCAGCCATCTTCCGCGAGTGGATGCTCAACATCGGGCGGCGGGAAGCCTACAACCGGATTGCTCACCTGTTCTGCGAGATGCTGGTGCGTTTGAGGGCCGTCGGCTTGGCCGAGGACCATGCCTGCGACTTATCCATCACTCAGGGCGAGTTCGCCGATGCGTTCGGCCTGACGCCCGTTCACGTCAACCGGGTTCTGAAGCAGATGCGGGCTGATGGCCTCATCGAGATAACGGGAACACGGCTGAGAATTCCCGATTGGGACAGGCTGAAGGAAGTGGGCGAGTTCGACCCGACCTACCTTCACCTGGAGCAGCAGGACCTTGCTGCATGAGGTTCACCTTCCAGCCTATACGAGTTGCGACAGGCTTCGATGAAGAGGGCATGATGGTCCTTGATGAGAAGCAGCGGCTTGTGGCCGTGCTGGTTCGCCTCTCCGACGACAACGAGGTGGCTGCGGGGCAGTGGTACCTGGAGGCAGGCTTTGGCTGGCTGGATGGAGGAAGTCACCCCACCTTCTCCAATCTCGACTTGGCCCAGGACTGGATCACTCAGCGCTTGGCCCATAGGGCTCCTGCCTGAGACTGTTCGGCAGTACCATAAACAGGTTATTGGAATTACGGCTCTCAAGCCGCCCATGTTGCCAAGACGCCAATCACCTTAGCCATCCTGTAGGGCTTCGAGATGATGATGCCTCCAGGGACGGGCTGCATCTGCTCCGCGTAACCTGTCACATACAGGACAGGTAGCTCTGGGAAGCGCTCGCGGTAGGCCCTGGCCACGATCCAGCCATTGGCCTCAGGAAGACGAATGTCGGTCAGCAAGGCATCAGGGGCAATTCCAGCTTGCAGGAGCCTCAGGGCTTCCCCGCCGCTAGCCGCTTCGATGACCTCATAGCCAGCATCTTCCAGCCCTGCCACAGCCATCTCACGGACGAAGGCATCGTCTTCTACGACGAGGATTTTCATCTCTTCCGCTCTCGCCACAATTCTCAATTGCGGAGGCTTGTAGCCCTAAACGCATTGCAATTCCACAAACCGTCTTCTCGGGGTCTGCCTATCACAGATCCCAGAACCCACTCCGCCGCTTCGCCTAGGCGATACCCTCCAGCGCCTCCCCGGCCGCCTGCTCAGTTGGGTACTCCTCCGCCTTCTCGTGACCCTTCGACCCGATCCGGCTCCAGTTGCGAACCAGCCGGATGGTCCCGAACAGATCCCGCTCAATCATGAGGCTGTAGACATGAGGCTGTAGAAGCGCCGGATGCCCTGCTCCGGGTCGATCCGGTGCAGAACGAGGTGGTGCTTGATCGGGGAGCGGAGCTCGTCAGGCATCGCTATGGTGCGGGAGTGGCTTCCACCCGCGAATATGCGGATCGAAGTAGGCCGTTGCCCCATATTCGACCGCGAAAACGCGCCAGTAGCTCGCGCGAACCTCGGCGTCTGGCGTCCAAGCGCCGATGGTGACGGGATAGCTCGGAGGAGCCTCGGGGTCCTCAATCCATAGGATGACCGGCGTTCCGTCGCGTGGCGTCGCACTCACATGAAGCCATCTGTCTGTCATTGCTTTTCCGTCATCTCAGAATCAAGCCCGCCCTACCCTCAACCACCTCGGCCCTGCCGAATGCGCGGCATCGGCCGCCAGCCGACAATGTGCTGGTCGAGGTAGGTGTGGGTGCCGTAGCGTGCCCCGAAGACGCGCCAGTGGCTCCGTCCCGTCATGTCGTCGGTCTCCCAGACCCCGACCGTCACCGGGTAAGTGGGCGGTGCGTCCTCGTCCTCAATCCAGAGGGTCACAGGGGTTCCGTCACGCGGTGCCAGCCTAACCGGATACCAGTCTTCCATGATGGCTCGCTCCCGGTTCAAGGATCGACCTCTGCCTGCTCCCGAATGAGCTCGACCCTCGTACGCTCTGTCTCCAGGGCATGAACACGCGCATTGATCCACCCAGTCATGGAATCCACGAACTCCATGGCGTACGCGGCCAGCAGTGCATCAGCCTCATAGGTTTGGCGGAACGCTTCCCGCACTTTGGCAACCTCCTCCTGGATGTAGACCGACCGCTCGGCAGCGGGCACGGCTGTGGCTCTCTCAGCAATAGTATCCACTATCCTCTTGATCCGCGCGGCTTGTTGTTTTTTGTCCATCTTCGCCTCTCGTCTTGGTACTGCCCTCGCCTCTAAACTCCCCCGGCTTTGCCGATAGCCCTTCTTCGGTTGTCCCAAGTGTTTTGGGGTTGGAATCTGGTCTCAGAGATTCCTGGGGGAAAGCCGTTTTCTTTGTCTCTCTTAGACTCTTTGTCCGTGGGGGTGATTTTTTTGACCCCTATAGTCTTTGAGCCTTGAGAGCCGCCCCTCTGCCCTCCCCGCTTGATCCAGAGCTGCCATTCCCTGGAGACGATCCGGACCACGTTGGGCAAGTTCTTCTGGCCCTCGCGGCGCCGTTCCTGGACGGTGAGCAGGCCCATGGCAGCGGCAGCCCTAACCGCGTTCTTGGCGGTTGAACGGCAGATGCCCGCCCTTGCTGCTATCTCGGCAATCGTTCGGTCACAGTGCCCCTTCTCGCGGACCTCATCGGTCAGGATCCGCAAAGCAGCCAGCTCGCCCACCGTGAACTTGCAGGCGATGGATGGAGGAAGCGGCCCCGAGGCGGCAAGGTGACGTCGCCGGGCAATGGCCACAGACCGCACAGGAGCCCGCTGAGCCCGTCGAGGCGGGAAGATGGACGGACGCCCCGGGGGAATGCCAACAGGCTTCACCTCCCCGCGCATGACGAGCTTGCGGGCATGGATCAGGCTTGCCAGCTCCTGGGCTTGGTCATCGGTGACGGCATTGGCTCCCCAGCCCTGCCAGATGGCACGGGATAGGTCATCCAGCCGGGTCATCGTTCTCGCTTCAGTGATGGCGGCTGCCATCTGATCAACGAACATAGCTTGGCCCTCGATGGGCCGCGCGTGAACAAGACTGAACCAAATCTGGTCCAATCCTTTCAAGCAAGGATTCACCGTTCGGGGAAACCACTTCCCCGTTGACTCCCTGAAGGAGTCGTGAGACGTTCGCTCTGTCGGGAGACGAAAGTCCTCTATGAATTCCAAGGCCCTGCGGAGATTGCCGTCTCCCGGGGCCTTCGCTTTTCTAGGTCACTGTCGCGGCTGTGTTGCTCCAGGTGTCCAGGCAGCCCGCCAATCCCATGAATCGACGTTGCCCAATTAATCATGACGCCCCGAGCGAGGCGGTAAGTCAACGCGCCCAAGGACATAAAACGGTGTGCCGGGACGAATTCTCGCGAAATCTCATTGGACTTGAGCCAGTCATCTTAACTCTTTGTTAAGACATGTGGCAGCCGTGAACCGGAACAAAGTTGATGGATGCCGACTTACAAGCTTAGCTATACTTTGTTGGCGGAGCGTTTGATGGGGTTCGCGACGAGGGCTGCCAAAAGCTGGCAAGAGGTCCCACAGGTGGGGCGTGCCCTTACCGAAGAACTGGAGGGCGCGAAGATCCGGCTCAACCTGGAATGCGCCAGGATCTTGCCCGCTAAGACCTGGGGCGCAGGCAAAGCAGTCGTTGTTGCGGTCCCAATTGATTGCAGCGAGTGCGAGAACCCGACATCGGCCGAGGTGGAAATTCTCCTAGCCATCAGGTGAGGGAAAGCAATACAGCATCTATCCGGCCGCCCCCAAAAAGTACTCCTCACCACCGACCCCGCGGCGTCTTCTTCGGCTTCGCTGGTCCCATCAGCCGCATTGCTGCTTCGGCTTGGGCTCTAGCTTCCGCATCTTGGGTGAGGTTACGCACTTCCGAGGGTTCCTCCTGCTCCTGCAAGCCAATCTGGCGGGCCCGCCACTGTTTAGCCTGGGCAGCCGTTGCTGCGGTATTGGCAAGCTTTTCAAGGCGGTCGAGCTGGGGCGTGCTGCCCTGAACCTCAACCTCAGTCTGCTCTTTGCCTTGCTTCGGTGGTGTCGCCATGGGTCCATGTCTCCGGTGAAGGTAAGCGCCTCTCGTACTTACCAACTAGCGAGCAATCACAGGACGACAATCAAGGGTCTAGGCGTCGCTCCGTCATTGCCCTGTCACCGTGGGCCGCTAGATCGACGTCGTGGCCGCATGGCCCGAGGGACAAGGACAGGCACGGATGTACTGCCTTCCTTGTCGCCTCACCCAGCTTGCCCGCTGCCAATTCCGGCGCTCGCTCGCAGCTTTAACGACTTCTTAACCCTCCTACCTCAACCGTACCCACAGCAGCACTTGCGGAGTTGCTCACGCAGGTCCGTACGTAAGTACGTAGAGAGGCACGCAATGAACATCATCGTGGTGGCCAGCCAGAAAGGCGGCGCGGGAAAGACTACCCTCTCCCGCAGCCTCGCAGTCGCGGCACAGCAGACAGCCGGAATGACCGCTCTTCTCGATACAGATCCGCAAGGCTCGCTCACAAGCTGGTGGAATAGACGAGAGAGCGAGACGCCCGTCCTCGTGAAGATTGATCCGGCCGACCTGGAAAGCGGGATTGCGAAACTGGAAGCTGCGGGCATCGAATACCTGTTCATCGACACCCCGCCATCCGTACACCCAGAGCTGTCACAACTCCTCGCTCGAGCGACGCTGGCCCTCATCCCTGTACGCCCCTCCCCTGATGACCTAGACGCTGTGGGCGATACCTTGGCACTGGTCGAGGAGGCTGGATGCCCATTCGTGTTCGTGCTCACTCAAGCGAAGCCTCGCACACGCCTCCAGATGCAGGCGGTGATGGCTTTGGCGAAGCACGGCAAGCTCGCACCTACCGTAATTCATGACCGAACCGATTTCCCGACTGCCGCCATCACAGGCAAGACCGTAACTGAGCTGGAGCAGGAAGGACCATCTGCCAATGAGGTGCGCGAAGTGCTGAATTACGTACTTACGCAACTCAATAAGTCATCAAGCACGCACGTAGAGAAGAAAGTTGCCAATGGCTAATAAGAACGTCCCCTCCCTTGATGGCTTGATCCAGACCAAGGGCGCTCCGCGTCCCGATACCATGTCCCAGCGAGGCGAGAGTCCAGTCCGGGAGATCCAGACGCACCTCCAGGCAGCAGTCACGCAACCTGCCTCATCCGCACAGGCCGCTCTACAGCCAGCTCCATCCGCCGCGGTAATTCCCGCTGGGAAGGAGCCCCGCGCCAAGTCTCTGACACTCCGTCTCTCGGAAACGCAGTATGAGCGGCTTCGGCGGTTCGCATTCGAGCGACGCCTCAGCCACCAAGACATCATTGAGAGAGCATTGCTCGGATATCTCGACCAAGAGGAACCCAGTGCGTAAGCACGTCAGTACGTAGGTGCGTAGGTCCGTCAATAACGCACATCCTGCTGACCTGCCTCGTGGATCGAGTTGAATGGGAACAGCCCATGAGCAACAAGGACGAAACCGCCGCAACTCGCCTCTGGCGTGACAAGGTGCAGATCCGGGAGCAGGAGCGCGACGACGCCCGAGCCCGGCTCAGGGTTGCTGAAGAGAAGCTGGCAATCCTGTCTGCTGAGAATGACCTGCTCGCGACCGAGAACGCCCGGCTTCGGGAACGGCTAAATCCAAATGCAGACCGAGACCGAAGTGAGACCGAACGGCAGATGGCGGAGCTTAGGGGAGCATTGATGCCCCTTCTTTCCGATCCTCTTCCAACTACGCATTGACGTAATGACGTACGTAGCTGCGCACTGACTGAAGGAAAACTGGAAGAGTAATGAGCGATTTCTCCAACAAGCACGTCATGCTCTTCAACGATTTGCCTTGGTCGAGGTGGCCGGAGGTCTTACCGAAAACACCAGATGACGAAGCCCTTCCCTTGAAGGTCGGGATCTATGATGACTTGGTGGCTCTTCTCCCTGACGATAGCAACACACGAAGAGCATTCCGCAGGGCAATGGGGAAGTACGCCCGCAGCTTCAGATATCTGGATGCTGTGGCCAGTGACAATGCTATGCGACACGACATCGACGGGAACACGGTTGGGCCTGTTTCAGAGTTGGACCGTCATTCGGCGTCTCTTGAACTCTACCGCAGGACAGTGATTGATCGGGCAAAGGCTCGGAAGACTGAGAGATACCAAGAGCAGACAGTGAACGAGGAGAGGACACAGAGCAGGGAAGTTCCGACCCCAGCCGCCTCAATCCGAGACCGGATCCTGAACAAGGGCCTGAAATAGCTAAGCGCTTACGTCGGTACGTACGCACGTTGCTCAGCAACCTCCCATCAAGGACAGGAGGAGGCGGCACGACATACCGCCCCCTCGTCGAAACTTCAGCGTCCCTGGCGCGCAACCTGAGAGATGTCGCCCCGGGAAAGACCAATATCGGACAATTCCCTGTCTGACAGAGCAGCCAGCTGCCGTGCTGTCTCACGGGCGCGGATCCAGTGACGAAGGCTGGAAAGAACGACAGACAAGAACATGACGCAACCTCAACAATAAGCCGACACAAGCGCAAAAGCGCCGCGCACAGGCATGAGAAAAAGGGGCCACCGGAAAGGTGGTTGAGTTCAGGGAGGACACCCATCGCGGATAGCCGCGGCGGGGAGGGGGATCTAAAGCGCGCCAAATCGGAGATAAACCCTGCTTGTACCCAAGCCTCCTATGACGGGAAAGCATGGAACAGAATGCGGGCGTTTACGTGCTGTTTACGACATCCGACGGAAGGCCGCACCAAGGTGGCCAAATAGCCCTTTGTCACGGCAGGGGCGTCTAGCTGGTTAACTTTCTGAGGACGTAGGCCAGCATACTTTCATCCGGTGAGCTTGAAACCGGACGGACCTCATGAACAGGCAAGAGCACTCACCAGCCTACGTTCTACAGATCAGAAAGCAGTGGCGGGTTGTCATTCCCATTCGTGGGAAACTGACACCGAGGATATGCGCCACGGAATTTCCCTCCCGTACGATTGCCGAAGCATGGCTCCGCAGCGATGAGGGAGAGCGCACGGTTGATGCTTACCGGAGTCGCTAATTAAGGCTTGGCTACGGAGAAGCTGTTGTGGATGTGGTCGTAACGCCTGCGGAGTTCAAACCAGGCACTTGGATGTTGAACGATAGGCTCCGACGCCCTCTTGGAACCATTACTGAAGTCTCCCCGTCACTATTCACCATCCAAGCAGACGCCAACGGTGGGCTGGCCGGAATGGAGAGCACCACCTTCGTTTCTCTCGGCAGCGCCATGTCGGCCATCGCGAAACACATGAAGGGTGAGTGTCAGCTTTCTAGCGGCAACGGGTAACGTGAAGTTGGGTAGCTGAGATCGGGTTGGCCACCTCATGCTCCTGCGCCAGTCCTGTCCAGTACGCGCATGACTTGAGTGGCTGTCCATTCTTTGCCCCGGGCGGTTCTAATGTGCCGCTCGTTCAGGGCAGCCGCAATCTGGCGCAGGGACGTGGCGCCGCGTGCCTGGATGTCAGCAACAATAGGTCCGATATCAGCAGCCCGCCGCTTCGCCTTGGTTGACCGGACCGCGGCACTCGCCAGTGCTCCCTTCCTGGCCACAAGGTGGATCTTGCCGCGGTTGCCTCCCAGCTTCTTGCCCCGGGCTTTGGCAGCAGCCAGAGCGTCCCTGGTCCTCCTGGAAATCATCTCCCGCTCATGCTCGGCCACGGCTGCTAGGATGTGAACCGTCAGCCTGTTGGCCTGGGGAAAATCGACTGCCGTGAACTCAACCCCGGACTCCATGAGGTTCGAGATGAAAGCGACATTACGGGCGAGGCGATCCAGCTTGGCGATGATGAGGATGGCGCCTTGGAGACGGCACAGCCGCAGCGCCTCAGCGAGGCGAGGGCGGTCGTTCTTCTTGCCGCTCTCAACCTCCACAACCTCCGCCATAAGTTGCCAAGCCCCGCCGTTGAGGTATGAGCGAACGGCTTCCTGTTGCGCCTCGAGGCCAAGGCCGGAGCGTCCCTGCTTTTCGGTCGAGACACGGTAATAGGCGACGAACTTGCGCGAATGCATAGAAGCCCCTCGGCAACGAGCCACGGTAATAAGGTCAGATCCGCCCCGGCATGGCACCAGATGCGGAGAGTTACAGAAGACACTACGCTCGTAGTGGTAAATGTAACGCACTCCAGAATACCGTCAAGGTTATTCCAGCGGTCGTTTGGTGTAAGCACAGGAGACGGATCGGCAGAGTCGATGAGGCCTATCGGCAACACCCGCCGAGGACCATCGCTGAGGGTCGACTTTCGAGGAACCAAGACTTAGTCGGCTTGTTACTGCCAAGCAGGTCCAGGTCACATGGACCGTTCCCGGGATACAGCGCCTGTTCCCCAAGGTTCCTCATCTGTGAGGACCGGGGGGCGGATCATCTCGGATGCACATGGCAGAACATCGTTAGGGGCTAGACAATCATGAACCATGACGTCGTTTACAATGAGCAAATCCTCTCGATTGCTCAAAATGCATCGTCGTATGTGACGACCGTTCTCGTCTGCCAGAATACGCTCATCCGCAGCGGCATCAGCCACATTTTGTCAGGAACATACTTCGTCGTCTCAGACGAAACCCTCGAACACCCGTCAGAGCTGCCAATCCTCTGTCTCATTCACGCCGATCAAGCGGCTGATGGTCTTTCCGAGACAGTTCAGGGACTGAAGGCGCAATGGCCTTCCGCCCGGGTGGTTCTCCTGACCGAGCGCATCGAACCCGTAGCCATGATGCAGGCCTTCCAAGCAGGCCTAGACGGGCTTTGCTCGACAGCCCTGGGCCGCGAGCCTCTGATCAAGGCGCTTGAGCTGGTGATGCTGGGTGAAACTTACATTGCGCCAGCTTTCACATTCAGCTTGGCTGATGAAGCCTCCCGCCTCCAGCAGATCCGTCCTGATGGGGCAATCGTTGTTGGCCCTGCGGCTACGGCGGTTGCCAACACTCTATCTCCTAGAGAAGCTCAGATCCTGCGGCACCTGACCCAAGGCGCCTCCAACAAGCACATTGCACGGGAGCTTGGGCTGGCTGAGGCCACGATCAAAGTTCACCTCAAAGCCATTCTGCGCAAGGTGAGGGCGGCCAACCGCACCCAGGCAGCCATGTGGGCGCAGCAGCACATGAACCTCCCGGCAAACGACGGCTTTATTATTGCTGCTGAGTAGCGCGGCGCGTGAGGACTAGGGGAGACTTCTCCCCATCACGGATAGGGGCATCAAAAACGCCCCTATCCGTGAGAATGTTAGACGGAGCTCGGGCCTGGGTGCATGCTGGAACAATGCGAACCATGATCCTTGTTGCCAGCCTTCTCAGCATCGCCCCAGCCGCGGCCCAAGATGCACCTGCCCTTTGGCGGGACCCTGAGGGCGGATGCACCTACTTTAAGCTCGGGGACACACTCAGCTTACGCTACCAGCGGGACGGGCTGCCAGATTGCCCAAACGTGAAGCGTGAAACCGGCCCGTCTGGGTCGCCTCCTGACCAAGAAACCGGGGTCACCCGCGATGATGTTCGGGACGTCACACGAGCCATCGAGGGGCTAAGCCGGAGGATGGACGACGTGAGGCGAGAGTTCGAGCGCAGGGGGCGCTTCTAGCGTCATCTAAGAAAGCTGTCCTTTCGAAGAATAAGAGACAGCATCGCCTTAGAGCAAGCAGGATCTGATCCCTCGCAAGGCCTCATGCAGAATTGCAAGGGCTTGTTCCTGTTCGAGTCTACAAGCCTCTGAGATAATGGAGAGCTATCCACCGTTAAGGTAGCCTCTTAGGCCTTTGCTACCGTGCGAGAAGGAATCCGTTTAGAGTTTCATGTGTTGATCGTTAGGGCTCACCGTAGAGGCCACGTCCATGCGCCAGCTGTCCTTCGCTTTCCTCCAGGGAAGCCACCGCACTGCCCAGGGAACCCTGAAACCAAGGGAGAACTCCGACCACCGCAGTATTGAGGGCGTCGTGCTGCGCAGGATTAACCCGGTGAAGAACATGGCCCGGTTCTATTCCCTCGAGGTAGGGCGGGATCTGCTTGGACGTGTAGTCCTCGTCAGACGATGGGGACGGATTGGAAGTGCAGGAAAGACCCGGTTGGATGAGCATGTAGGTGAGGGTGAGGCAATGGCAGCTCTCCAGGCACTCCAGTCAGCCAAGAAACGGAAGGGCTATCAGCCTGCTGTCTGACGGCGCCTCTGCAACGGGGCGCTTCTCTTTGAGGGAAGTCTCTGATGGTGGGGAAGACCGTAACCCGACATGACCAAGGCCGGACCATGCGCCGAAGTGATACTTCAGCAACTCCCTCATCCGGCATCCGGGAGCGGATAGCTCAGTTGGCTTACCGGTGCCGCGTGGGGTGTAGAGTCGACGACCAGCACACTTCCGGCAGACGTCGCTTCCAGCGCTCACCGCGCTGTAACGGGATTGGCATACCACGCCGTTTGGCCCGGCGTTGAACAGGACTGAGACCTCGCTTGTCTTTGGCTCTCCCGCGAGCATGCGTCGACACTGCAGCATCGTCCACGGCGATGGTCGAGGCCAGATGACCACCTGCCTCTGCCCATTTCGTATCGAGCAACGGCTGTTCAGTCTCCACAGCCAACACAACAGGGGAGGTTTGACCTTCCGGCGCAATCTCGTGTGGGTTGGCATCTTCGGCATGAGGTTGTGTCTCAGACCTGAGGCGTTGTGAACAATTATCCCCCTTAGCCTTGCTCCGCCTCGCATGATGTTTGGTAGCTTGCTCCTCGTTCTCCTGCCGGATCCGTTCCTCGGCCAATTGGGCGCCCAGGATATCGGGCAGGATGCGCCCGGTGCGTATCTTCGCAGCAGGTTCGACGGCAAACATCAGTGAGCCGGCTTCTGCCACCAAGGAAGGCTTGCTGTTATGAGAATGGCTATTCTTTATGAGATCGCCCCAGCTTACACGAGACCGAGCGGAGGGCTCATGTCCTAAGGTCGCTGTCTCACTTTGCAGGCGATAACTCTCCGGTGTCGTAAGATCTTGGGTAGAGCTCAATCTTCTACGCTTTACTTCGACCGTAAACGCCGGCCTGGTCGCTCGATGGCGCACTGGATGTACTCGTCAATTCAATCTGTTGGAAAAGGTAGTCGCTTTAGCAATTTTATGCCTGAAGCTTAGATGGGTCTGTGACGTCCCATTTCCAATGCCTCGTCGGATTTCTGATTAAGCCTAGTACCTGCTCTTGTCCAGACATGACAAAGCCCTCGATGGGAACACCATGCGAGGGCTTCGTGTAAGGTTGTCCGGCGTCCTTCAGTCATGTTGCGCGTACATCCGGCGTCAACGACCGTTGGAGGCCGATCCCGTTTCCGGGAATTCAGTTTGTAAAGAGGCGTTGTCCTTGGCAGGCCCGGCAATGACCTACTCTCCCGGGTCTTGAGACACAGTACCATCGGCGCT
>NZ_JAEQMY010000089.1 GCF_016743775.1 Microvirga aerilata
TGGTATAGGATGATCCATCTTTTCCGCGTCCTTGGCTTGTCATGCGGGCCGTCACGCCCGGGTATCCGTTCAGGCCACGAGGAAAAGAGAGGGGCGGTCTGACTCTAGCGCGACCCGCACCGGTCTGCATCGGAACGACCCGTCCCCTCCCACCGCCAGCGAGCTCGCGACCCGCTGGCGGTGTCCTCATCTTGCTCGATCAGGACGCAAAAATCATAAGACAAGCATCGGACGAGAAGTCAGATCCGATAAGTTCGGCATCCTAGCCATCTTGGAGCCATCTCGAAGCCGCCGACTGTGGGTCCACTTAAAGGTCCGACGCTCTAGATGCCACCTTCATGGTGAGTAAAGGGAGGCTTGGCGACTGCCGCGGCATTAGGCGGTAGGATCGCGCAGTAGGTTGAGTAGTCCGTCCCGAGGCCGACCATGTGGCGGGTGTCGCCGCACCAATGTCCCCCGCCTGTTTCACCCGTGTCCCCGGGCAGAGCGCGATACTGGATCGTGTAGTCCGGCACGGCGATCCAGGTTCCATTGACGAGCATTTGCACCCCGGCCGGGGTCACTCGGTAAAGGGCGGGGCGACAATCCTTGTCATCGCAGCAACTGTTTCCCAGCCTGTCCTTCAGATGCGAGTAAATGTCATGGGCTTGGGCGGGCGGCTCGACACTGATGAGGAAGATAGCTGCGCAGAGATCCAGCTTAATCGACATGGCTGCTCTCCATCATGGGCTGGCGGCGCTCGTCAGAGCGTCAGGCAACGCTACTCGGTGCATTTTACTCCTGACTGGGGAGCCTGTCGCCCACAGCCAAGAGAGACCACAGATTTTGCATAACCGTCAGTATGGGGCAGCGGCCAAGTCTTTGAGTTCACGGTGGCTGATGAGGTCCTCGTTGCAAAGCTCATCGGCTCCATCAACAGCAGGCATGAAATCCGCCGGGTCAATCTCCGGCAGTGCCAATGTCCCGGTCGCGTCGACGCAGCCATCCCGGTTTCCGTCAAGGAAGAACTGGCTGGAGCGAAAGTCCATGATCAGGAACGGTTTCCGTTCAAGACGACGGTCACAGGCCATGTAGAACGCCACCATGGCGTTCTGCCCTTTAGGGACCTCGGAATAGTAGAGGCCCTTGATCAAGCGACCAGTCGCGAACACACGTGGATTGCTGCGCAGGAGAAGGGCGTTCAGGTCCGGCATGGGCTGTTGTCCCAAACGGCATGACTGGGGTGGCGCAGAATAGCGGAGCGGACGAGCCAGACAGACGCTTGTCAGCATCAGGAGGACCGGAAGGCAGAGTAGGGCTGCAAACATCACAGCCTCCTCTCTCAAGGTCAGCCAGTATGCGCCTCTTTGGACCTGAGGGTTAGCGTTCTGTGCGGTAGCCGCGAATTTTGCATAACCCCTTGTATGGAACAGACGCGGGTTAGGCTTGTTGCTGATCTGAGGCAGGTCGGAAGCCCAGCATGAAACTCATCCTTCTGTTCCTTGCTATTGCAGGAATGGCAAGTGGCGTCATGGCACAGCCGGGACCCACAACCCTGACCATGACCTGTGCCCAAGCGAGAGGGATCGTCGCCTCTCAAGGCGCGGTCGTGCTGCGCACAAGGCCGACGACCTACGACCGATACGTTCGGGCTTCAACCTTCTGCGCACTCGGAGAAACAGTGCATCCTGCCTGGGTACGAACGGCAGATGCCGCCCAATGTCCTGTCGGAGGCGTTTGCCAGCCGGTCGACCTCGAGGACGGGCGATAAAATCAGCCGCAATTTCGCATAACGCCATTCTGACAAGTGGTTCAACCTCGGGCGATTGCCGTTGACGCCGCCTGGTGCCAGGCGCACGATCAAAGCCTGTGGTGGTCGAGCACCGTGCTCGGGCTCATACGCACCCGGTGCTCTTCCCCATAGGCAAGGCCTCGGGTTGCCCTCGGGGCCTGCGCCGTCTCCAGTGCCAAGTTCCGGTAAGCCCTGTATGGAACAGAGGGCAACATGACCAACGGCCAATCAGGTAAGGAAAACGGCTTCGCTGACCGTTGTGTAAAGGCTTACGACCAACTCGTTCTAGGCAAGGAAAGCAACATGATTGTCGGAACGCTCAGGACAGGGGCGGTCATATCGGTCTTTGTCATCGTCGCCGCGCTGTTTTTCTACCTGATCCGCTAGTCCACTTTCGCGTGAGAAAATCGTCTGCGAATTTCGCATAACGCTCTGTATGGAACCGGATAATGCGTCTTTTGAGCGTATTCGGAAGTCATTCCTGATGCCCCGCGCCTCAGAGCAGTAAAGCCCCAGATGAACTGCCCCTGCGGACGGCGGAGCTTTTGCCAGGAATACTTGTGATGACTTGCAGACTAGGGCACCAAAACGGCGATAGTATTCGCGCGGAAGCGATATCATATAAAAGTATATTCATACCCAGATAGCAATTCACACGGCGTGAATAGAGAGTATCGCCAAACTGATAACCAAAAGTGGTAGGTGAAAGCATCAGTTAACGCGGCGTGAATACTTAGATCATTGAGGAATATTGCCAAACAAAGTTGAATAATGCCTTTTTCTGCCTATCATTAGGAAATTGGTAACCGTAGCGTGGTGCGTAATGACCGGCCAATTCCTGAACACGCGTGAAGCTGCTTCTTATCTGAAGGTTTCCGCAAGCCTGCTCAATAAACTCCGCCTTACAGGTGGCGGACCTCCGTACATGAAGCTGGGCCCGAAGCGCGTCGTCTACGACGTCGGTGACCTGAACGCCTGGATGTGTCGCAAACGTTTTGTTTCAGAGTTTCAGCTATAGCCTCCCGGGCTTCTGGGAAGAGGGTGGCATGTTCAAAGGCCGTCATTTTGATCGATCGGTGATCCTGCTCTGCGTGCGATGGTATCTCGCCTACAATCTCAGCCTGCGGAACCTAGAGGAGATGATGGCCGAGCGCGGCATCTCCGTCGATCATGCGACCGTTCACAGATGGGTTGTCCATTACTCGCCTGAACTGCTCGAGCAGTTCAATCGGCGCAAACGAAGCGTCAGCCGGAAATGGCATCTGGATGAGACTTACATCAAAGTCCGAGGCCAATGGAAATACCTCTATCGTGCCATCGATAGCCATGGCGACACGGTCGAGTTCTGGTTCAGCGAACGGCGCAATCTAACTGCGGCCAAGCGGTTCCTGCGCAAGGCTCTGAGACGGCATGGTCGGCCCGAGAAGATCGTCATCGACGGCAGTCAGACCAATCGTGAAGCGATCCTATCCTGCGATACGGAACACCGGCTCCAGGATCGGTCAAGACGCCAGTTGAAGCCGATCCGGATCCGGCAGAGCCAATATCTCAATAACCGCATCGAACAGGATCATCGCGCTGTCAAGCGGCGCATTCGCTCGATGCTCGGGTTCAAGTCTTTGAACAGCGCTCGCGCCATTCTGGGTGGGATCGAGATGGTTCACATGATGCGCAAAGGACAGGCGAAGTATGCCTACAATCTGCAGCTGTCACTCGCGGAGCAATTCGATCTGCTCGCCGCATGAGCTCTCCATAAGCATCTGATCCCTTCTCGTCTCTGTGCCGGATTCGCGACAGAACCCGTCATGGGTGATGCCTATCTCAAGCGTGAGAAGAGTGACAAGCCCAATCGCTTTGTCTGCCTCGTCAGCGACAAGGGCAAGGTCGTTCTGACCTTCTTCACTGAACAGTAGCTCTGCGTGACTGCTCCAGTTTTGCTGTCTAACGCGAGGGGCTGCCCATGACCATTCTCGATCCGATCACCGGACATCGCATCACCATCGACACGTCGAGCAGACCGCGATAGAGGACAACGTCCGATGCGCAAGAACGGCGTGGGTGTTGGCTTGGCCGCTCATGTTACGCGGTTTGGTGGATTAACGCCAGAAGCCAGGCGTTCAAGTCCTTCAATGAGCGACATGCCCATCATCATCCGCGCCTCAACCGTGCTGCTGCCGATGTGCGGAAGCATGAAAACGTTCGGAAGATCATAGTATCCCGGATCCAGACGCGGTTCGTTTGCAAACACATCCAGGCCTGCCGCAAAAATCCGCCCATCTCTGAGAGCATTAATGAGTGCCTCATCCTCGATGATGGCGCCTCGTGCGATGTTCACGATAAGCGCAGTCTGCTTCATGAGGCTTAGGCGGCGCTCATCCAGGAAGCCTCGCGTTGAGGGGGTTAGTGGGCAGGCCAGCACGAGCGCATCGATGACACTGAGCATTGCGTTGGGATCAGCATAATACTGTGCTCCTTCCTCCTGGTCCGGAGTGAGGCGGCGGGTGTTATGATAATGAATCTCCATCCCGAACGCTTTCGCGCGGTGGGCGATGCCTCGCCCAATCCTCCCCATGCCGAGAATGCCGAGTTTCTTGTCGGAGAGGCCCAGGCCGACAAGCTGCTTCGGCTTCCAGCCGGTCCAGGTACGGGAGCGGATGAGGCTGATAGATTCGGTGGCGCGTCGTGCCGCTCCCAGTAGAAGGAGTATGGCGGTTTCTGCGACCGCATCCGTCAAGACATCAGGAGTGTTGAGAACGGCGATCCCGTGCTTCTGGGCAGCTTCGAGGTCAATATGGTCGAGACCGACAGAATAGGTCGCGATGGCTTTGACGGAGGCGGGGAGGCGGCTGAGGATCTCGGCGTCGACCTGCGTTGGAGGGGTCACTACAATGGCATCGCACCCGGAAACGGCGGCATCGAGGTCGCTGGGACTGAGGGGCAGTCCTGAGGGAAGGAACTTGACGTTGAGCCGCTCGCGGAACTGGCGCTCAACCTCCTCTGGAAGCTCAAAGGTCACGACTGCAGAGTACGCCATCATTTCTCCTCCCTCACAGCATGACGATAGCGGATATGATCGCGTTTGATGTCGGTGATCGCCGGAGTGCCGAGCAGGGCCATGGCGTTGTCGAGCTCTCGCGCCAGAAGATCGATCGCCCGGGAGACGCCCGCCTCGCCGCCCGCCGACAATCCCCAAAGGTAGGAACGGCCAATGCTGCAGGCGTCTGCACCAAGTGCCAGCGCCTTGAGAATGTCGGTCCCGCGCCTCACGCCGCCATCGAGGATGATTTCGGTCCGACCCCCAACGGCAGCGACGACCTCGGGCAAAGCCGCGATAACCGAAGGCGAGTGGTCGAGTTGCCGGCCTCCGTGATTGGAGACGATCACCGCGTCCGCGCCTAGGCCAATGGCTTTTACGGCATCGTCCGGGTGAAGAATACCCTTGATCGCTAACGGGCCGCGCCAGAGATCCCGGATTTCGGCAATGTCGTCCCACGTTGCGGAGGGATCAAAGAGGGATGCTACATGCTGCGCGATCGCTGTGAACCCTGACGAGCCATCCATGTTGAAATTGCCGAACGTCAGGTTCGAACGTGCGACATCCATCAGCCAAGCCGGCCGGCGGATCATGTCAAACGCGTTCGACAGTCGGAACTGGAGCGGCATGGTGAAGCCGTTGCGAAGATCGCGCTCACGGCGGCCCGAGATCGGTAGGTCCACCGTCAGACACAAGACACGATAATTGGCGTCGGCGGCGCGCCGAATAAGGCCTTTCATCCAATCACGATCACGCAGGAAGTAGAGCTGGAACCACCGCTCGCCGTCAGGCACGGCTTCCGCCACCTGCTCAATCGACGCAACTGAATTTGTAGAGAGACAGAATGGAATGTTGTGCTTGGCTGCAGCGGCGGCGGCAGCCATCTCCCCACCCCGCCAGAAGAAGCCGGCCAAGCCCGTGGGAGAGATCATAAGCGGGAGACGAGCCGATCGCCCCAGGATCGTTGTGCCAAGCTCACGACGGCTCACATCGATCCCAACACGGGGCAGGAGCCGCCACTCGTCGAAGTCACCCGAGTTGTCCTGCCGGGTTCGCTCGTCCTCGGAACCGCCATCGATGAAGTCGAAAACAGCCTTGGGCAACCGAGCACGGGCCAGCAACCGGAGGTCTTCGATCGAATGGGCGTGGGTTAGGGAGCGTGTTCCCGTCCAGTGCTGAAGCTTGGCCATTGCGCTGCGACACCTTTCTCTGATGACGCTCAATCCCGGTCATCATAGCCGTTTTTGCTTACACTTGAGCTTGCACTCCGTTCAGGATGCAAGCAGCTCGATTAGCATTGCCTTCATTCCTGCGGCCATGACTAGCACTGCGTGGTGGCTGTTACTGCTGCTGTAGATGATACCGGATAGCTCGCCAACCTTGCCGGGTTCACCTTTTCGGCCAATGCAGTGCTGGCGGGTCTCAATCCTCCTGCGGGACCGGAGACAAGGAGACACGGTTTGCCATCCGTAAGCTAGCCAAGGCCCGCTCCTGGAATATGTTGTCCAAACGATACCGAGGAGCATAGGATCGTGACGGGCGAGCCCATGAACCATGTCGAGGCAAGAACAACGATAACGCGAGGAAACAATGAAACGCCGTGAATTCTTGAAAGCCGCTGGTCTTGGAGCTGGGGCCAGCACGATCGCCATGCCGGCCATCGCACAGAGCGCTCCAACCATCAACTGGCGACTTCAGTCGGCTTATCCTCCCTCGCTCGATACCCTCTATGGCGCCTGCAAGGTCTTTTCAAAAGCAGTCGCTGAGGCAACTGACAACAAGTTCAATATCCAGGTCTTCGCCGCAGGCGAGATCGTTCCGGTTCAGTCGATTGTCGACGGTGTCCAGAACGCAACTGTCGAGATGGGGCAGACCGGGTCCTACTTCTATATCGGCAAGGATCCGGCATTTGCATTCGGAACAGGACTACCCTTTGGGCCCAATACCCGTCAGCAGCATGCTTGGTTCTATCATGCTGGCGGGAATGACCTGCTCAATGAGTTCTACGCCACCTATAAACTGTACCATCTCCCCTTTGGCGGGACGGGAACCCAGATGGGGGGCTGGTTCCGCAAGGAGCTCAAGAGCAAGGCCGATCTCGTCGGTCTGAAGATGCGCCTGGGCGGTCTGTCCGGAACCGTCTTGCAGCGCCTGGGCCTCGTGCCAACCCAGATTGCCCCCGGCGATATTTACACATCTCTTGAGCGCGGTACGATTGATGCGGCAGAGTTCGTAGGCCCCTACGATGATGAGAAGCTCGGGTTGGCCAAGATCGCGCCGTACTACTACTTCCCTGGTTTCTGGGAAGGAGCCGTGTCGCTGAGCCTGTTCACGAATCTCGACAAGTGGAATGAGCTGCCGCCATCCTACAAGTCCCTCCTGACTACGGCTGCGTCGTATGCTGCCACAGATATGTTGGCCAAGTACGACGCCAACAACGCAGCTGCCCTTCGGCGGCTGGTCGCGAACGGTGCGCAGCTGAGAGCTTTCCCGCAAGATATCCTGCAGGAGAGCTACAGGGCTGCGACTGCTTTGTATGCCGAAATCGGTGAAAAGAGCCCGACCTTCAAAAAGATCCTCGACCATCAGATGGCATTCCGCAACCAGGTCTACCAATGGGCTCAGATCTCGGACTTCAGCTATGACAGCCTGATGCTCAATGCCATTCGCCAACAATGGTGAGAAAAAGGCTCTCGACTAAGAGTCGTTCGGTCAGGTCGCTCCGGTAATGCACGCGATGGTCTATCGGGTCGCCGGCTCCTGCCGATGGTACCAGGCGCCTTGCTCTTGCCTTTGGCGGGTTGTCCGTTGTTGCCACGACAATCGCATGGCACTCATGGAGGCGGTTCCAAGACGCCCTGAAGACGCCGCTTACTCCCGACAATGGTGACGTGCCCTACTCGAGGGAATGGGACTTCAGATATTGGCTGAGGATTGGGCAGGTTACAGCAGGGCTCTCGATCCTCTTCTCTGTCCTGTGGCTGATCCCTTAGGGTCTCTGCCAGCCGACCGCCTCCTGCCGGGGTTAGCTACCAACGGCTTTGCGCTCTCTATGCGAGCAGGTTGGGTGTTGTCACATCTGCAAAGTAGGTCGAATGTCCGCTCGAGCGGGAAGTAGCGGACGTTTCCGGAGGGCAGGGGAGGGTCGCTGCATGACCCGAAGCAGCCCTTTATCAGACCCTGCAAAATCGAATGGGAACGCCACTCTGACGACAAACTTTCACCGGGCACGGGTTGCGCACGCCAACAAGCGTCGGCAACGAACACTTGGTCTGTGAAAGCGACGCATCCACAGTGCAGACGACCCTCGTAGTTGGGAACTCGATCTTGGTTGTGGATTGATGATCAATGAGGGGCGGGTGCTACCAGCGTCCCGCCCCTTACCGATCGATCGCTTCAGGAAAGATCAGTTAATTGCTGATTTGCACCCTCAGAGTCCCTAGCTTGTCGATCGAACCGACAAGTTCACTTCCTGGCACTACCGGGCCAACCCCAGCCGGAGTCCCGGTTAGAATGATGTCGCCTGGTTGCAATGTAAAAAACTTAGACAGATTGGCAATGATCTCTGGCACCTTCCAGATCATCAGAGAAAGGTCGGAGTCCTGCTTCGCCACACCATCTACCGTAAGGCGGATCGATCCCTCCAGCACGTGCCCGACTTTCTCGACGGGGTAAATGGGTCCGCAGGGACAGGAGTTGTCGAAGGCTTTGCCCACTTCCCATGGTAAGCCGACCTTCCCCAGATCCATCTGGAGATCCCGGCGGGTCATATCGAGGCCAATTCCGTAGCCATAGATGTGATCAAGCGCATCCTCGGGCGAGATGTCGTGCCCGCCCTTCTTGATCGCTACCACTAGTTCCAGTTCGTAATGGTAGTTGCTCGTCATGGGTGGATAGGGGATCGAAGCCCCATCCAGAACGATGCTGTCGGCAGGCTTCTGGAAAAAGATCGGGGGATCGCGAGCTTCATCTCCGCCCATTTCGCGAACATGAGCGACATAGTTACGGCCAACGCAGTATATCCTGCGCACTGGAAACTTCTGAGACGTTCCTACCACCGGCAGTACAGGGCGTTCTGGCGGCGTGATCACGCACGCATCTGCATCCATCATTCTCTTGCTCCAAATTGAACCGGCTCTGGGCGTTCGCCTTAAAGTACCCAGATTCTTCGCTGCACCAGGATAAAATGTATTTTTTGTCGAACGATGAAGACTGGTCTTTAGTATATATAGGTTATTTTATTACTTAGCATATGCAGCAATTTACTGCATGAACCCTAAGTAGTTAAGCCATACTCGTGATAAGTCGTATCATTTGCGACGCGAGCTGAAGTAAAAGATAGATAGTTGCGTAAAAGTCATCGTACATTTTTTGACAGGAAGCTCTAACTTGTACATCATCCTTCCGGTGCCCGAAGCAGGCACTGCCAAAGAGCAACGGAATTGTAGAGAGGAAACATCGATGAAAATGAGCAGGGCTCTTGGTCTGGCGGTAACACTCGCACTGGCGCCTCTGGCGCTGAGCGTCGCCAGCGCACAGAATGCAGGCACCCAAATAACGGTTGTTCTTCCGAACCCCTCCGCGATCAACAACTTCCCTCTCTACGTCGCCCTTGGCGAGAAGATGTTCGACAAGGAAGGGCTGCAGGTTAAGGTCGAGGCTGTAGACGGCTCCTCGCAAGTTCTCCAAGCCATGTCCGCTGGTCAGGCCCAAATCGGCCAACCCGGCGCGGCGCCCGTGCTCGCCGCTAGAGCCCGCGGCGTAGACGTCGTCTTCCTCTACAATCACTTCGCCAAGTCGGTCTTCGGCGTTGTGGTTCCAGAGAAGTCCGCGATCAAGACCCCTGCTGACCTTAAAGGCGCGGTCATCGGCGTCGGCACAGCGGATGGCGCCGAAGTCGGCTTTACCCGCGCGATCCTGACCGACCTCAAGATGGAGGAGGGCAAGGACTACACCTTCCTGCCGGTCGGTGACGGCGGCTTGGCTGCTGCAGCTTTCCTTCGCGGCGACATCAAGGCCTATGCCGCAGCCGTCAGCGACGCGGCAATCATGGAAACCCGCGGCATCGATCTGCGCGAGATCACTCCGGAGCAGTATCTGAGCTACTTCGGCAACGGCTATGCCGTGATGCGCTCCTTCATGGACCAGAATCCGCAGGCGATCGAGAAGTTCGGCCGCGTGCTCGTCCGTGCGACGGAGTTCGGCTTGAACCCTGCGAACAGGGACAAGGTGATGCAGCACACCAAGGCCGGAAACCCACAGGAAGGTGAGGATACAAAGCTCTCAACGGCTCTGTTCGAGCAGGTCAAGGACCGGATCACGCCTGCCGACACATCCAAGGGCTGGGGTTATCAGCCGCCTGAGCATTGGGAACTCTGGCACAAGAGCGCAGTCGCTTCGGGCATCCTGAAGGCCCCGTTGCCGGATCTGAAAGCCGCGTACACCAACCAGTTCGTGGAATCCTGGAATAAGGGTGCCAAATAATGGCAGTGCTATCGATGGCTGGTGACGCCATTGCTCCGGTCGGCCTCACAGGCCGACCGGTGTACGAGCTACGCGGCGTCAGCAAGACTTTCGCAAGGCGCAATGTGCATGCGCTCGACAAGGTCGACCTGGTGCTGCGGGAGGGAACCTTCTCGGCCATCATCGGGCCGAGCGGCTGCGGAAAATCGACCCTGCTCAAGATCATGGCAGGGCTGCAGCCTCCGTCGTCAGGAAGCGTCGTTCTCGAAGGCAAGCCCGTGATGGGGCCGCGTCGGGACATCGGCATGATGTTCCAGCAGGCGACCCTGTTCCCGTGGCGGACGACACTCGAGAACATTGTGCTCCCGATCGAGATCAGAGACGGCAAGGCGGCAGCTCGCGCCAAGTATGACGAGGCGCGCCAGCTTATCGACCTCGTCGGCCTGAAGGGCTTCGAGAACGTCTATCCGAGCGAGCTTTCCGGCGGCATGGCGCAGCGGGCGGCGATCTGCCGGATGCTGATCACCGAACCCGCAGTGCTGCTGCTCGACGAGCCGTTCAGCGCTCTCGACGAATTGAGCCGTGACTTCATGAACATGGAGTTGCAGAGGATCTGCTTGGAGCGCAACGCGACCGCGTTCCTTGTCACCCACTCGATCCCCGAGGCGGTGATCCTTTCCGATGTGGTCTACGTGATGTCGCCGCGGCCCGGTCGGTTCGTCGAGGCGATCACGATCGACCTTCCACGCCCCAGGACACTGGACACGATGGCCGATCCGCGCTTCGGCGCGCTCGTCCATCGCATCCGCAGCCTTCTCGATCAGGGAGCGTTCCAATGATGCACGCACAAGGTGCTACCGTCCATGGCGATGTTGCTGCCGAAGCAGTGCCTGAACAGACGATTTGGGCCGAGCACGTTTCCTGGATCGATCGGGTTCCGCGCTGGGTATCCATGTTGGCACTAATGATCGGTTTCCTGGCCGTATGGCAGATCATTTACCTCATCGAGCTAATTTCCCCGATCATTCTCCCATCTCCCTTGGAGACGATCCAAGACCTCTTCGTTGTCGGGAAGAATCTGCTCACTGGGGATTACATGCTCCTAGCTCTCTGGATCACGACGCAGGAAGTCCTTCTTGGCTTTATCATTGCAGTCGTCCTCGGATTTGCTCTTGGCGTCCTAGTCGGCGAGACCGCCTTCGGCGAGCGAGCGGTAATGCCCTACCTCGTTGCCATCAACACCATGCCGAAGGTGGCATTCGCGCCTCTCTTCGTGTCGTGGCTGGGCTTTGGGATTGGGTCGAAGGTCGCGCTCGCAGCCTTCATCGCCTTCTTCCCGGTTATTGTTGGAACGGCAGCGGGCCTGCACGCGGCCGATCAGAACGCCCGTATGTTGTTCAAGACCATGGGCGCGAGCCGCTGGCAGACCCTCGTGCAGTTGAAGTTGCCCACCGGCATGCCGCACTTCTTCTCCGGCTTGAAGAACGCTGCAGTGCTCGTGGTGGTTGGCGCCGTGGTGGGCGAGTTCTTGGGAGGCGGCAAGGGCTTCGGCGAGTTGATCCGCGTTGCCGCCGCGCAGCTGAACACGCCGCGCGTGTTCTCGCTGATCATCTACCTGAGCCTCTTGGGGCTGGCGACGTTCTGGATCGTGGCCTGGATGCAACGACGGTTCGTCTTCTGGCACAAGGAAAGCGTCGCAGAGGAGACTCTCGCGCAGTAAGAGGGCAATGAGTAAGAAATCCCGGCATCGTCCTCCACGCGATGCTGGGGCTTGCTGCTTCTTCCGAACTTTGCGCTGGTTGCGTCATGAACAAGATCGAAAAAATAACGGCGGCTACCTTAGTTTACGAGAGACTCCGCCAGGACATTCTCAACGGCGAACTGCGGCCGGGGCAGAAACTCCTGATCGACTCCGTCTCGGAGCGCTATGGGGCAGGCCTCAATCCGGTGCGCGAAGCCCTTAACCGGCTCTCCTCCGAGGGGCTGGTCGAGCGCAAGGATCAACGCGGCTTCTTCGTGCCTCCTGTTAGCCTTGAAGGCTGGCGTGAGTTGGTGAAGACCCGGTGCTGGCTCGAAGCCAAGGCGCTTGAGGAATCCATCCGGAACGGCGATCAGGCTTGGGAGGAGCACATCGTGGTGACCTTCCATCACTTCTCGCGCACGCCGTGGAAGCTGTCGGAAAGCGATGCCAGTACCAACCCGGCCTGGGAGGAGCGACACAGGACGTTCCATCTCTCACTGATTGCCGCCTGTGGCTCCTCAATCCTGATCGGAGTCTGCAGAGACCTGATGGATCAGGCCCAACGATACCGCTTCATCTCAGTCGCTTCTTCACAACGCTACCGGAATACTCTGGAGGAACACAGGGGAATTATGGAGGCAGTGCTCGATCGCAAGACAGACCTTGCCGCAGAGCGACTCGTCGAGCACTACCAGACAACTCTCAGACATATCGAGGATCAAATCCGTCCCGTAACCAAGGTCGGGGTCAGGCTATCACCGCCCGGCTAAAGGAAGTGCCGCTGTTCAGGTGGCAGCCCTCGTCGATCCAACTTCGCTTCAACTCGCAACAAATGGCTCACAGGAGCAAAGAAATCTCATGAAACTGCTGCGCTACGGCATGCCCGGCCAAGAAAAACCCGGTATTCTCGATCATGACGGCAACATCCGCGACCTCTCGGGCGTCGTGCCGGATATTGCTGGCGAAACGCTTTCACCGTCGAGCCTCGATCGCCTTCGCGGGATTGACTTGGCAACCTTGCCTCGCGTCGAAGCTATGCCCCGCATCGGTGCTTGTGTTGGACAGGTCGGCAAATTCATCTGCATTGGGCTCAACTATTCAGACCACGCTGCGGAATCGGGCATGGCCGTGCCTCCTGAGCCCATCATCTTCATGAAGGCGACGAGCGCCATCTGCGGCCCGGATGACGGAATTGAGATTCCACGAGGCGCGGAAAAGACCGACTGGGAGGTCGAGCTCGGTATCGTCATCGGCAAAGTAGCCAAGTACGTTGAGGAGGCGCAGGCGCTTGACTACGTGGCGGGATACTGCGTCGTCAACGATGTCTCCGAGCGCTCTTTCCAGATCGAGCGGTCCGGGCAATGGACCAAGGGTAAAAGTGCCGACACCTTTGGCCCGATCGGCCCATGGCTCGTCACCCGCGACGAGATTCCGAACCCGCAGAACCTGAGCATGTGGCTCGACGTAGATGAGAAACGCTGTCAGAGCGGCAGCACGGAAACCATGGTTTACGGCGTCGCATATGTGGTGAGCTACCTGAGCCAGTTCATGAGCCTTCAGCCGGGAGACGTGATTGCGACCGGCACGCCGCCTGGCGTCGGTATGGGCCTGAAGCCGCCCGTCTACCTGCGCCCGGGCAACCGCGTCCGCCTCGGGATCGAGGGCCTTGGTACGCAGGACCAGCTTGTCAGGAGCTGGAACGGGCAAGGCTGATCCTTCCCAAGGACATGAAAGCGGGAGGGCTCGTCCAGAGATGGAGCCCTCTCCTGGTACCCTCATCGGTATCAACAGCGATTGATCGGGAGACGTCAATGAGGATCGGGATGATCGGACTGGGCCGCATGGGAGCAGCCCTCGCAACGCGGCTCCAGGGGGGCGGACATGATCTCGTGGTCTGGAATCGAACCTCCGACAAAGCCAAAGGTCTCGTCGAGGCCGGAGCGGTTTTAGCCGATACGCCCGCCGCCGTTATCAACCGATCGGAAGCGGTCATTACCTGTCTCCTCGATGCAGATGCCCTTGAGGCGGTTTTTGCAGGCGATGCCGGCATTCTTGCCGGCGAGGTCGCGGGCAGGCTCTTTATCGAGACGAGCACGGTACAGCCCAAGATCCAGCGCTCGCTTGCCGAGCGGGTCACAGCCCAAGGTGGAGCCTATGTGGAATGCGCGGTGAGCGGTTCCACCGGACCTGCCCGTGAGGGGCGGCTGATTGGCCTGGTCGGAGGGAGCCTTGAGGACGTGGATTGTGCACGCCCGATCCTGGAGCAGCTCTGCCGCCGGATCGAGCATGCGGGACCGGTTGGATCAGGAGCAAGCTTGAAGCTCGCGGTCAACCTGCCCTTGGTCATCTACTACCAGGCGCTCGGCGAGGCCTATTCCCTCTGTCGCCATCTCGGCCTCGATACGGATCGGATCGTCGATCTGTTCTCGGACACGTCGGGTGGTGCCAATATCCTGAAGGCCCGTGGGCCGATGGTTGCCAAAGGCATGCGCGGCGACGATCCACAGCCTGTGACATTCGATGTGGATTCTTTCCGGAAGGATTTGGGGACCATGGTTGCGGAGGGCAGCGAGCTTGGTCTGTCGCTTCCCCTCGTGGAGCGCACCCTCTCAGTCTATGACCAAGCAAGCCAAGAGGGCTGGGGCACCAAGGATGGAACCAGCCTGTCCGGATACTGGTCCAGCCGCTCGGAACGGAAGCCGACCGGGTAAGGCGCAAAGCCTCGCGGAAACCGGACGGCCACACCGATCGGAGGCTCTGTTCTCTTATTCCGGGGGTTTTGGTCAAGCCCTTTGAGCGACCCTTTCCGTCAGTTCGGCTGATATCACCTGTCGGGTCATGGTTCTCTCCGCGGTCGGCAGACACCGCCGCATGATGGGGTCGGAAGCCTCAGCCTCGCCATGTTGCATACGCGGTCAATCTGCTTCCTGAGGTTCAGGTTTCAGGCCGCAATGGTGCCCACGCGATGGCTGCTGCCTCGTCCCGACAAGGGACATCGTACCGCCAGATCTGGCGAAACCATGCCGCTGGAGAGGGCCTTCGAGGCCTACCAGAGGATGAAGTCTGGGGACGTGAAGTTCCGGATGGTGCTGACCATGAAGGAAACCGACCGTGCGCATCAATGATGACCTGACGCAGCCCGTGATCGTCCATGCCGCGAAGCTGGACTGGATTCCGAGCCCGGCCGCGGGCGTGGACCGGCGCATGCTGTTTCGGATCGGCGGCGAGGTCGCACGTGCCACCTCCATCGTCCGCTATGCGCCCGGCAGCGCCTTCCCGCGCCACACCCACAGCGGCGGCGAGGAAATCGTCGTCCTCGAAGGCACGTTCCAGGACGAGCATGGCGAGTACCCAGCCGGAAGCTACTTCCGCAACCCGCCGGGCACCTCGCATATCCCTGCGTCAGAGGAAGGCTGCACCATCTTCGTGCGCCTCTGGCAGTT
>NZ_JAEQMY010000008.1 GCF_016743775.1 Microvirga aerilata
TGACAGAGCACCTCCATCTGTGGGTTTCCCCACAGCGGTGTACTCACCAAAGCATAGATCAGGTCGATGTCTTCTTATGACCGCTCTTACAAGCAGTCCGCAAGGACACCGCCGCCTACGCTTCTCTTTCTTTCTTCACTTGTCAAAGAGCACGTCTCACAAATGAGACAAATTCAGAACCTCCAACACCCCGCCCGCTTGCCGCAGTCAGGATCAGAAGGCCCACCAGGCAAACCACCAAGTGATCCGCCGTCGATGAAGCTGTTCTACTCGAACCCCGCTGGAAGGTCAACACTTAATTTCGAAGTTTTTTCGAAATTTTGCGCCGTCCTCCCCGGCCTCCAGTATTCAGACAAGCCTCGCCGTTCGCAAAAGCGTATTCGCCCTTGCGTTTACGTCATCCAGGCCGATTTGAACGATCTGGAAACTTCCTCGATGTCGTCAGAGGAGCCATGGAGATTTGCCGGTTACTGGCAATCATGGCTCGTGCCGTCGATTAGAACCTTCGAGAGGCCCTCATCGAAACCGCGCGTTTCGCCGGGCTCCTGCGAGCGATCGGCATTTGCGGTTTGGGGATTGAAGCTCGCCCGAACAGGATTCCGGCGGGGCTGCGGATATGTCGATTCCCGGATCGTTTGTCAACACCCCCGGATCGCGGTCCGGCGATCTTTATCGTGCGCGAAGCCGCGCCCCTGGAGGTGGGCGCAATCGACGCGAACGGGGGCTGGTCAAGGAAGGGGATTGGAGCGGGCGATGGGAATCGAACCCACGACATTCAGCTTGGGAAGCTTGAGTTCAAACTACCTAAAACCTCTATAAATCAGTGGTTTCAAGGACTATGCAGTCAATCTTGTGGGGTTAGATGTGGGGTTTTGGGTCGGAGCTTCGACCTGCATCCGCTGTGCATCGAGAGCTTCACGAGCCAGCATGGCCTGCCGGATGCGCTCGGTCCTCACCCCGCCCATGTATCGCTCAGACATGGCGAGCGACCCATGGTTCATGCTATCGCGGACAATCAGCGGGTCAGCGCAGGCTTCGGCCAGACGTTCACCGGCAGCGTGGCGCATGTCGTGCATCCGCACATTGGTCAAATCTTGGGCCTTCTTCCACCGTGCCCATCCTGTTCCGATACCCTCGTAGGTTAGACGATAACGTTGGCCCTTCACGTAGTGCTGGCCGGTCTTGTTATTGTGGAACGTCCGCTCGGCCAGGTAGGTCCACACATATTCAGAGTGGTAGGGCTTCCCAGTCCCTGGATCAATCTGCGACAGGATCAGGTTTTCGATGCTCTTCGTCATCGCCAGGACATAGGGCTTCGGCTCCTGCCCCTTCTTGGCCTTCTTCTTCAGGGTCTTGAAGGTGATCGTGCCTTTGTTCCAGTCGATCTGGTCCCACCGAAGGTCCACGAACTGTTCACGGCGGGGACCACCGGCCAGGGCAAAGCACAGGGCTGGAAGGTGGTCCTTCCGGTATGTCGCCAGCATCTTCCGTTCGTGCTCGTAAGTGAACTCGGTGTGGCGCGGGGCCTCCTTGAGCCAAACCGCTTCCCAGCGGATCGGCTGAATTTGACGACCCTTCGCAGCCATATGGGACAGGAACCACTTCATCCGTTCGCCGACTGTGATGTTGACGGTTCGAGCAGAGACGAGCTTCTGCGGCTTCGGCTGGCCAGTCTTCTTGTCGATCTTCGGTTTGCCGTCCTTTGTACGAAGCTTCACATGCTCCCGCTTCCGCTTGTTCATCATTTCGATGATAAGCTCAGTGTCGATGTCCGAGATCATGAAATGAGGACCAAGGTAGCCGATGATCCGCCTGAAGTCGGCCTCGATGTCCTTGGTCCCCGACCACTGACCGTCATGGTCATCGAAGTATTCGGCCACGGCTTCATCAAGGGTCTGATCGAGGATTTTGCCCTTCGGGTTGCGGACACGGTTTGCTTCCGCCGCCTTCAACTCAGTCGTCGTCTCGTCACGCCACTGCTTTTGCAGGGCTGACGCCTTGTCTTTGTTCCTCTTCGAGCCGGTGACAGGGATGTCGGTCATGCGCGTATAACGCTTGCCGTCGATCTCCCACTCGGCGCGGTAGAACCCATTATGGTTGTGTGCCATTCATGCTCTCCTGTTGCAGAAAAGGCGGCTAAGCCGCCTTTTCAAATCGTGCCATGAAGCTCTTGCGCCCCACTGGGGCTGAAAGCTTTCGGGGCTGCTTCGGAGCCGGTGCAGGCACCCGCGCATTCGCGATGGGGCGGTTCATGTAGGCCAGAAGGTCATCCTTGCTAACCATGCGCCGCCTCCCCTCCTTCCGGTATGCCAGCCCTCCCAACGTGACAGGCTTGTTGGTGATGGCGCGAATGCTGTCTACGTCCTTGTACCGGAGCACTTTCGCGACCTCCTTCAGTTCCAGCCACAAGGGCCACGTTTCGGGGTCTTTCGGATCGAAGTCTTCTTCGGATTTGTTGTTGTCGTTCACAATAAGTCTCTGAAAAGTTCTTAAGATTAGTCTCTGAAAAGTTTGAAAATGGTGCTGCGGTGGTTCGTGGTACTTACTCGGGCACGGCCTTGCATGGCTCATGATCCATCTTCAGGCCGATGAAGCCTTTGGAGCAAGCCGTTTAGCAAGGTGGAACCAGTTTGCGTCGATGTCTTTGGGGCGAAGTTTCATAGCATAGCGACCGTCTCCCTGCCATTCGACAAAGTTTTTGACGATCATAAAGATAATAAAAATAAATCTCAGCTTGGTGTTCATATCAAAACGTATCCTGGAACAAATAAACCAATAACGTCGGTTATGACTAAATCTTGCCGCCGACACTTTTGAATTTACAGAAATCAGATTCGTCCCGTCAAAATTAAAATCTTGGAATCGAAAATTTTTCTCGTCAGGTGGTAGAAGCTTGGACGATCACTCCTGGGATTTCTCTTTGATGGGCTTGGCCCAGTTGGGCGCTCACGACATGCTCAAAATAATTTTGAATGGCCGTCTGGTGGCTTCAATGAACCCTTTCAAGAAGAGCGCCTGAGCAAGATCGTAGACCCGGAACTCCACATCATGGGTGTCATCCGGTACCCGAAGAGAAGAACGCCAGAGCGGACAGAGGTTTTCTCAATGCGGCTGCGGACAGGGTTTCGTCCTATGGCCTAACCAGCACTCCGACTGTGGCAAGCGGTGTAGCGTGAGGAGACTTCTCCCTGACCGGCTTACGCGGCCAACTTGAGATTGGAAACCGGCTGCTCCTGACAGAAAGCGGCAAGCATGCTCCTGTAAACAGCCCGCCCCTCATCAGTCGCTACGTAGAGCCGCGTCCGCCCACCGTTCGACGAAGCGCAGTCCATGACGAGCTTGTGACTAGTGCGTTTGTCGGGCCAACCTTGCCCGAGAGCACGTATCGTGTAGCGGATGCTTCCCTCGCTCGTGTCCCCAATCTCGGCCATTTCCCTGACGGACAGGCCATCATTTGCTGCCGTAAGGAGGAAGGCGAGTGCCGCCTTGATCCGCATGTTGGGATCGATCTTACGAAGTACCTTGAGAGCAGCAATGAGGCCCGGAAGATCGGCAGCGCTCGGCACGGCGGCGTTCGCCGCAGCGCGCGCCCGCACTTAAGCCGCCGTTCGAGCAGCCTTCTTTTCAGGAGCCGTTCCGGCCTCAGAGGTAGGCTTCGTAACCTGCTTCGTCAGGTTCCTGATCGTCTTTTCATGCTCCCTGATCTGCCGCGCTTGCTCTTCAAGCGTCTGCTTGCAGTCCTGAAGCTGCCGCTGCATCTCGCTCTTTTCGGCTTCCCGCTCTGCCACGATCTTCTCAAGCGCCGAAATGCGCCTGAGATGTCGCACAACCTTCTGAGAGCTAGTATCGAGAGCCATGAGGTCACTCTCGCGTACCGTGAGGTTATCGAAACTCATTTGCTGCCCATCAAGCATATGATAGGCGAGCCGAATGGCGGCCAGCGCTTCAATGTCGGGCGTACCAGGATGGCCTGCGCGGCACAAAAGCTTCTGGAGGCGATCAATGTTGATCTTGGTCATTGGGGAATCCTTGTAACGAGAAATGTATGAAAATATAGGTGACAAAGACTTGCCGATGCGGATCAGTACCAGCGTAGTGTGAAATAAACAGCGTCCGAAACATTGGCGAATTTCAATGGGACACCCTCTTTAGTAAGCCCCTAAACAGTAGGTGGTTCTGACAAAAACTCATTGACCCATTTTTGAATTTCACCTGAAAGGAACGCCTCTGCGGGGAATACAGTAAGGGTCAAATTTTCGTCGTTCCACCTCCCTTCCGAAGCGTCGGGCTGCGAACGTGTCGGGTTACTTCGCGAAAGTCTTCAAGGTGTGAGTAACGGGCAATTCGACTGAATGCCCTTCCTATGCCGACGAAAGAGCCGCTGCGAACTGCCTCCCCTTCTTTGTGCGGACATACGCCTCTGCCCGTGAGCCAGGGATCGCTCGGTCGCTCGTAAGGAGCGCAGCACTACCTTTACCTTCATCGGCGAGTTTTGCCGTCAGCCGAGCGACTGCTGAGACGATCTTGCCGAGAGCCTTTGCAACCTCGCTTGGCGTCACCGGACGTGGACGATCATCCACCGTTCGCGCAGCAACAATGATCACGGCCTTAATGGCACTTCCATCAAAACCAACGCAGCTTAAACAACGTTGCATCACTGAGACTTCCAAATTCGATCACCGTAGCGGTGCCATGCAAGCCGCGCCTGCTAAAGATGGCAGTTTCAACCGGCCCACTAAGGCATACACGACACCAATCTCGGACCTCGGACTTAAGTCTGGGCGGTAGTTCGCAATAGCGATTATCTTCGGGCTCGACCAATTGCTCTCTACGCGGCCACGAGAGAGGAAGCCAATGTTCCCGGAGTTCCGGGAACATTTCGTGCATGTGAGTTCTGTCGTGTAGGACATCCTGGATGGTAGGGACGCTCCGAGTTTCGCGTCTGCTCAGTGCTGCCATGAAATGCCCCGTCCAAGGTTCGGGAGGCGACGCATGATCATGGCAACAGCTTCATCTTGGCTCGCGGCCTCCACTCTTTCGAAGTGCGGTCCACTTTCCTCATCGAAGACCAAGATGCCATACAGCGTCTCATGATACTTCATGAGGGCATGAGCGTAACCAGACGCAGTGTAAGCATCACCATTCTTAAGCGCATCGATACAGTATTGGGAGAGCAGCACTTCTAGGATCAATTTCGCCTTCACATTGTTCAAAGGCAATGAGGGTTCCTCTTGCAAATCCTCTACAGCCTTACGGGCTTTATACATTGCCATCTGCAACCATGCGCGCGTTTGCGGGTCATAGTCGAGCAGGAGCAAATTTTGATATGGTTGATCATTGCCCGAAAAGCGGACTGAAAGGCCGAAAACACTACCAGATTTCATGGTGAAGTCTCATGTAAACTATAAAATACGACTGCTCACCTGCCCAATACGGTGCGAGTGAGTATCTGTTGGATACGAGCGATGTCTCAGGCTGTCAACACCTATTGTAAAGGAAATCGACATATGATGTGCAGCGGTCGCACATGATAAGTAATAGCATATAGGTAAACATATGATCGAGACTCCTGCCCAGTTCCAGAAATGGCGGAAGCTGCATGACTTAACGCAAAGTCAGGCTGCGGAACTTTTAGGTCTCAGCAGGCGAAGCATTGCTACCTATGAGAGTACCGGCCCAGTACCTCGGACGGTCGCTTTGGCATGCGAGGCGATCACAAATGAACCCCAGAACAGCGGATTTTATGTGAGGCTTGTGGAAGAGCAGTACCCGAAACTCGGACCAAACTTGATTGTTTTGCCCTTCGTGCTGCGAAGAGCATCTACATATGAACAAGTGATCCAGATCAGGCTGCTGGACGAAGTGGAAGAATGGCTACAAGAAAACACGCCATCCGCTCAATTCTCTCTGCGAACGGTTATAACACCGGAAATGCGAAGGCGGGAGGTTGCCGTATTCGCCTTTGAGAGCATTCCGCATGCGGTGCTCTTCAAGCTACGATGGTGCTGAGCACTACAATCCTAAAAACTAGAAACAGCATTTGCTGGGTGCATCTGCCCATCACGCCTGATGCTCTTCAATCTCGGCTAGTGCGACTTCCGTATCCTTCTTGGTGAATGTCGGTGGTGGCATGCCAGCGCTTGATCTCACCCTGTTCATTGCGAAGAGGAACCGCTCGTAAGGGTCCAGCGGTACTCTCCGAAATGAAGGCGCAGACGGCACTCAACCTCATACGGCTGGCCTGTCGCGAGGGAGCGCCGCCATTTGACCCACGTCCCAATTTTATCTTTGGGGTGGAGGATTTCGCTCCGTCTGTTCCCCAAGGCAGACCCCAAAGGCTGACCTGAGAACTCGTACCAGCGGAGATTGTGGAAATCGTTGTGGCCATCGGGCCGCACCGACCACACGATATGGATACGGCATCAATGATGCGCTTGAATCGCGGTGATCGCGGCTCGTCCTCAAGGTCAAGCAGGCTGGGTTCAGCGTAATGCGATACGTGCCTCATGCCATTTTTCCAGAACTCATCACGATCAGCGAAATTGGTTGAGATATGAACCTTCTGCGTCAGGGTACCTCAAAGAAAACTGTTTGCTTTTAGCTACGCTTCATAGAATTTAGAAAGCTCAAGGGGCAGACTAATAAATGTATTCTGACGATATGCTGTATGCAGGGGCCGTCCGGGGGCACCGCGCGAACAAACTACTGGCTGCTCTGGAGCCGGAAGACTTTGCCTGTCTGGAGCCGCACTTGGAAATCGTGAGCTTGCAGCAGGGTCAGGTGCTCCGCGAGACGGGTCAGCCGCTCCAGTACGCCTACTTTCCGCACAACGTCATCATCTCGCTTATGGCTGGCATGCAGGACGGTCGCGCTGCCGAGATGTCGGTTTTTGGCAACGAAGGCGTCACAGGTCTCACAGGAGCAGCGGTCACCAATCAGGCTTTCGGACGCTACGTTGTGCAACTCACCGGCACGGCTTCCCGGATCAAGATGACCAAAATGTACGAGGTGATCAGCACACGCCCGAACATTCAGCGCCTGATGCGCCACTTCATGGAGGCCCTCATGGTGCGCGTTCTCCAGAATGTTGCCTGTAACGCCATCCATAGTGTTGAAGCCCGCTGTGCTCGCCTCATCCTGAGCACGAGCCATCGCGTTGATCAGGAGATGATCCCCCTCACGCACGAATCCTGGGCAGACCGGATGGGGGTCCAGCGCTCGACCGTGAGTGCCATCATGAAGAGATTTCAGGCCGCAGGGTGGGTCAGGCAAAGCAGAGGTGGCATCACCATCACGGACCCGACTGCTCTCAGAGAGGCCGCGTGTGAATGTTACCAGACAGTTCGCGACGTATTCGTGCGCCTACTGCCGTATACGGCGAAGAAGGACTGAGGCTGCGTGGCCATCGCCCTCTCACCCTGAGCCTTCGGCATACGACAGGTCTTCGTTAGTATCCGGTGCTGGGCTGATTCGCTCGCGCAGGACTACATCCTTATCGACCCGCTCGGCCTTGTCCTCACGGAAGTCTCGCTTGGCGCGGCGAAGCTGTTTGCCAATCTTGTCGAGAGCGGCGTTGAAGGCGAGATAGATGTCCTTGTCCTTTCAGCAGCAATAACTTTGATCTCAGAGTTAGCTGGCGAGGGCGCAAGGACGGCTGCAATACGTTCTATCAAACGGTTCTTCTGGTCGATCTCTTCGCTCATCATCTCGATACGAGCTTCAAGATTATCAGTACGAGCAATAGCGATCTGAAGTTGTTTAGGGACTTCGTGGTTCATCACAATCAATATTTACGAACAACAAGATACATTACTCTGTCAGAGATCGGACACCGAAATTATTGTTCTTGCATTGTTGCAAAAAGATATTGCATGTAAACACACCGTAAATATTGCGAGCCGAATCCAGCGTGTGTCTTAATGAAGTTCATGAGAGATCACGTGTCTGCCGGGACATTCTCTCCAACAGGCCTTCGAATTTTGAAGTATTCTGTTTCGGTTTACTTCATCAAGAGGCTCTTCTTCCTGACCGGCATCATGTAGAATAGCCTTTATTTTTCATTCTATTGCAAAAGACATTATGACTTCCGCACTTGCTACTCTCCGCGCCTTGTATTCAGGCGCTCAAACAGCCCTGCCAGAGCCTTTACCTGAGCCAGAGCTACCTTCGCCCCTACCTGAGCCGAAACCCTCTCCAGCGCCTTCTAATGAGGCTCAAAAGCCCGTTGATGCGAGGGTCGGACCGATGCCGCCGCTCAACACGATCACGTATCTCCAGGTCGCCCTCTGGGACAACCTCGGTAATGAGAAACCCACGAAAAGCGGTCGCAAGAATGGAGCCGGAACCCGCTTCAAGATGGACATCGAGATGTGGGACGTGCCTGCTGAGAAGATCAGCAAACGAAAGGGTCGAATCCCGTTCGTGAGGAACGTGCAGCTACGCACGGTCAAGGAATTCCGCACGATGATCAAAGGCGCTGTAAAGCGCAAAAAACTCACCGCAGACTACGGCGAGCTACTTGAGCAGTTCATCAACGAGAGCCCTCACGATTGCATGCTCGGCCACGTGATCGATAACCACGGTGGCTATAACTACCATCTCACGCAATTCATCCGCGCAACCTTCGATTCCGATGGCGTCCCTACCCTCGAAATCTTCAACAGCGGCGACTGCATCGTGGTCGATTCGTTCACCGACCGGTTCGCATCCGGATTCATCAAATACACAGCCTTCCGCGATTTCTGCGGCTATCAAGAATACAAGAGAAACAAGTAATTATGACCACTCAATTTGATCCCCAGTTCTTCATTCAGGTCATCGGACAACTCGATGAAGACCTTCGCCAGCGCATCGACGCAACCACAGAAGATTGCGGCACCATGATCGTCGCCGTCGCCGAAGACCATAACGAGACGAAGCAGCGCACGACCTCCATCGAAGACAGCCTCAAGATTATCCGTGAGCAGATCGAATCCCTTGGTAAGCTCGTGGCCGATCCCCTTGGCATTCGTGTGGCCGAAGCCATGAACCCGGAATGGCTCCTCGGCAGACGCCTCAATGACCTCGAATCACGAATGAAAAAACTCGAACGTGAATACGAGAAGCGCATGCGGAACTTCGAACTCGCCCTGATCGAAACCAAGTGCGGACCCAACCCATTCGCTCCCGACGAAGAGCCAGTTCTCGAACAACTCCGCAAGAAATACGCAGAGGAATTCAAGGAGTAAGCGGTCGAGAGGCGAAGCCGAAAGTCATAGATATCTACGTAGGTATCTACTTAAGACAGAATGTCTACGTAGATATCTATGTCTTTACCTACGGCTTCTCTGCGATTCGCCTTCTTACTCGGCTTCGCCTCGTAACTACTCGTGCTCGCGGCTCTTCGATCCGCTGCGCTTTCGAAAATTGTTTTCCTCGATCCTCGTAAAATAGATTTGGAAAAGAAAATCGACGGCGCGAGATGGCGACCGCGCTGGACCGAACGCCACTCGCCCGACCGAACCCGCCACCACCGATCACGCATGAGGAGGCGGTGGGCGGGGTTTTTCTTTCGTCAGTGCCCTTCCCTATTGGATTCGTTCTCCTGGCCAACTCGGCATAACCTTGACCGTGTTGCACTATCCGACCGAGAATGGATGCAACGTGTGGGGCACATCATGAAGAGAGTGATCCCGTCGTTCGGACTGGGTTTAGCCATGGCCGGTTCGGTTCAGGCACAAACCGAAGGCAAGCAGATTTTCGCCTGCATCGAGCAAGACTCAGCCGGTTTTAACGATAGTGGTCAAGGATACCGCCGCTCGGGGTTCAACGGCCAAAAATTCACGATGTTGCTGAAGGGGAACTCTCTCGCTATCAAAGACCCCACCGCTATTAAATCGGGCATCACAGAGAGCGTGTTATCTTGTTCGGTGCCATACCCACTGATCCCCGATATGGTGTAGTGCGCGGGAGAACTTCAGATCGTAGGTCTCAACCTCAAAACTTTGGCTTTCACCCGCGCAGTTGTATTCGGTCATTTAGCCATAGTGGGCAGTAATAACGCCGATAGCATCACGGTCAGCTATGGGTCTTGTCAGCGGTTCTGAAGCCCCATCTGGATGACCAGTTCCTTCCAGTGCGGAACGGTCTTGATGTCCTTGCCACCACGCTTCGAGCACCACCATGTTTCATCATGATTTCACTCCGACATAGAAAACGTTTCAAAGCAACAAGCCAGGGAACCATAGCTGTACCCAGGCCATTAGCCTCCCTGTTATGCAGGAACTGTTCGATAAAACTCGATCTCTTCGGCATCTACCGTGGCTTGTTCGCTACGCGGTGACAGCTATCCTGGTGTTAGTGGCATTTGTTCTTAGGCAGATGTTCTCTGATGCGCTGAGGGATTTCCCTTTCCTGTTGTTCTTTCCAGCTATCATCCTCTCGGCTGTTCTCTTCAACCGTGGCAGCGGCCTCGTGGCGACTGTGCTGAGTGCGGTCTTGTCAGCCTATTTCCTCTTTGAGCCAATTGGCAGCTTCGCCATCAGGGACCCTGGCCAGTTTCTCGGCTGGTGCCTGTTCGTGGTGATCGGGATTGTCATCACGCTCGTTATCGAGGCCGAGCATGCATCCTACCGCCAACTGAAACGAGCCCACGAGGCCACACGCGCATCGGAGGCTGACAAAGCTGAGCTTCTGATCGAATCAAACCACCGGATCATGAACAATCTGCATACGGTGATCTCGCTGCTCCACCTCCAGGCGCGAAGCGCCAAGGAACCCACGCGTGACGATTTCATGACCGCCGCCGAGCGGGTGAGCGTCATGGCCAAGGTGCAGCGGCGTCTGGTTCGCTTTGAGGGAGCCGTGTTGGCGGACAGCCGCTCGTTCATCGAGGAACTCTGTAGTGATCTGGAATCAGCCTTGATCGGCCTTCGGCCCATTCGCCTTGATGTTGAAGTTGAAAGTCACCCGATCCCACTCAACTACGCGGTCTCGATTGGGCTCATCATCAACGAGCTTCTCGTGAATGCCCTTAAGTATGCCTTTCCCGATGATCGTGACGGGCACGTCAGCGTGACCTTCAAGTGCATAGGCGATGAATACTGCCTTGCCGTCAGCGACAATGGTGTCGGCCTGTCCGCCAGTAGCGAAAGCACCTCCACACCAGCATCGACAGGTCTGGGTCAGCGCCTGATTCGATCATTTGTTGCCCAGCTTGGCGGGCGGCACGAGATCGAGGCCGATTCACCTGGAACACGCGCTCAGGTCTGTTTCCCAGTGTCTGCGACATAGGATCGGACCCCCATCCCGTCATCCCACTGCGATCCAGAGGGACTGGGCTCGTCAAGGAGACGCTTGCTATCCATCAGGTGCGGCTTCCTGGCCGTCCGCGTCGAACAATCAAATCTTGGGGAATACCTCAGGTCCCGAATGCGTTGGCATCCAAAAGGGGGAAGGAAATGGATTTCTTCGGTGTCAGTTGGCATGAGATGTTTGTGCCACAAAACCCTCTGTTGGGGATTTTTGTGCGCGGGTCGCTGACCTACATCATGCTCTTCGTGATCCTGCGCTTTCTGCTGAAGCGTCAGTCAGGTGTGATCGGGATTGCCGACCTTCTTGTTGTTGTCCTCATCGCGGATGCGGCGCAAAACGCTATGGCATTCGAGTACAATTCAATCACCGAAGGTGCTCTCCTCGTTCTCACAATCGTGTTCTGGAACTACTTCATTGATTGGTTAGGTTTTCGCTTCAAGCCGCTTCGGCGCTTTACCCGTCCACCCCCACTGAAGCTCATCGAGAATGGGCGCATGCTTGCGCGCAACATGCGTCAGGAGATGATCACCAAGGAAGAACTGGACAGCCAACTTCGCCAGCAGGGAATTGATGATTGCGGAGAGGTCAAGGAAGCATTCATCGAGGGTGACGGACGCATTAGCATCATCCGGTGGGATAACGGCGAAACAGCCAAATCTGAGAAGAAGATGCCATTGTAGCTTCTGCTGTCACCCGGTTGAGATCACCATCGACATGCCACAAAATTTCCATTGCCGCTGGCGAACGCACTGTTAAGCTTGGGCATTTATCAGCTACGGGTGGGGCAAAGTCATGGAGAGCGAAGCTGCCGATCACCGGAATCTCTGGTTCCTCAACACTCATGTCACCATCCGGGTCTCTGCGCGGGACGGTTCAGATGGCATCTCGGTTCTTGAGCATAGAGCCTCACAAGGAGACTCGCCGCCTCTCCACATCCACCACGATGAAGATGAAATCTTCCACGTCCTCGAAGGTGAGGTCCGCTACCGGGTTGGGGATCAGGATCACCGCGCCAAGGCTGGGGAGACGCTGCTGACCCCGAAGGGTATCCCTCATACCTACAGGGTCGAATCGCCCGAGGCTCGTATGCTCACCATCACCCGAGGCGAGTTCGAGAACTTCATCCGCGCCTTTGGACGCTCTGCCGAGAGGGATGGTCTACCTGATCCATCCGGCCCACCCGCACCTGAGCAGGCCGAAGCTCTCGCTCGGGCCTGCAAACAGTTCGGTATCGAACTCGTCGGACCACCCCTTTCATAGTACGCTGACAGTCCGACTGTCTGGGTGCGCGAGGATAGCGGCAGCAGTCAGCCGCCCTGCTGAAGTCGCCGGGCCAAAAATTGCTTCGCCCGATCCGTGCGTTGTTGCTCTTGCTGCTGAACCTCTCGGAAGAAGCTGGCGAGGTCCTGATCGCTCCCGGCGTCGCTGGCATATTGCGCGTAGGTCTCTGCCCCTTGGAGAGCATGATATAGGACGCTGATCAGATTATAGGTGGCATCTTTGGTGCCGGTACCGCTGGCCATAGGCAGGATTGCCTATATCCTCCTCTACGTGAGAACACAGGCGCAATTTCTAAAAAACAGGAAAGTTCCAGCGCCCTTGCGAGCCCAACACAACGCCTGCAAAAGCTTGGCCTCATTAAAGCCATTCTGACTGGTGAGCTTACCCCTCCGCAAACCCGAGGGTCGCTGACATGGCTATGAAGTATGTTCTTATCTTCATCCTCAACAGCGCCAACCCTGCTGAACAGCATATCGCGCAGGCTTGGGACAAACTGTTTCCAAGCTATGATGATTGCCTGAAACAGGCGTCTACCCTCGAAATGCACAATGCCATTCTGAAGGATTGCAAGACTGTCGAGGTGCCGGGTGAGGGAGCGCGCAAAGAAGACATTGTGCTCACACCTGAAGCAAGCATCCTTGAGGAACCTGACCAAACTGGTACCTCGACACAGCCTCTTAAAGAATGACAGGGCCATCATAAGGCAGAAGCAAGTCGTATCGGGTCTATGGCTCTTCCGAAGCAGAGAATACCCATTGAGATCAACATCCTGATGTCCTGCTTGCTTTACCGTGCTGCCTACCCACCTTAATGATCTGAACGATAAGGCTTTGTTCTGCGTAAAGGGATAGGCGGGTAAATGTCTGGCGAGGCAGCTAAAGAACGCAAGGAGTATGTGACCGTTCTGATCAGCAAGAACCCATTGCTTTCCATGGGGCTCGAACTTCTCTTAGCGCATACCCGCTTCGCCGTATCCGAGTTAGGGTCTGATGAGCCCTCATCTCGGCGGCTTCGCCTTCATATACAACCTGATTTGTTCATTGTAGATGCAAGCCCTTCGTCGGAGGATTTGCTTACCACAATCAAGCTTCTGAAGGTGCAGCACCCTGAGGCACGAATTGCCGTTGTTGCCGATAACTTCGACATTAGCTTCGTTCGGCTGGGAATTGACGCTGGAGTGGATGGCTTTTGTCTATCCACGAGTCATCGTGATGTTCTGATCAAATCGCTTGAGTTGGTCATGATGGGCGAAAGCACCCTACCCATGCGGCTGGTTCGCTCGATGCTGAGCGAGATGACCTTGGAGGCTAAGCCGGATCAGGATAGCGCCACGGCAGTGCTACTGTCGCCTGATCCGGGGATGCACAAACTCTCAATTCGAGAGGCAGAGATACTAAGACACATCATGGGTGGTGAGCCTAATAAAGTCATTGCACGGAAGCTTGATGTTGCTGAGGCAACGATCAAAGTTCACATCAAAGCAATCCTGCGCAAGATCGGCGCTGCCAATCGCACCCAAGCTGCAATGTGGGCTACGGAACACTTGACGACGAAAGGCGGCAAGCCTTAGCGCGGGTAGCTCAATATCAATCCTATACACTCCTTGCCCATATTGAACCTAAAGCAGCCCTCCTTCGTCCTCTGATCCTGAGCCCTCTGCATCCAGGAGGTCCTCGTCAGAGTCAGATGCTGGGCTGATCCGCTCGCGCAGGACGGTGTCCTTACCGGGTCACTCCCCTTTATCCTCGCGAAGCTCACGCTTGGTTCGCCGAAGCTGCTTGGCGACTTTTTCGAGGGCGGCATTGAAGGCCGAGTAAATATCCTTATCCTTACCCTCAGCGCTCTTCATCGGGAGACCACCCATCTGCATGTTCACGCTACAGCGGTAGGTGATCCCCTCCTTCGTGAAGTGAGCGGATGCGGTGTTCAGCCGTCCGAAGTATTTGCTGGCAACCCGCAGAATGTTCTCGCGAGCATAATCTGGCAGTCCGTCTCCAAGGTGGATGGTCGAACTTTGGATGGTGATAGCGTTATCTGCGCCTTGGTGCGCCACTATGTTACCTCTCATCGATGTACAATCGGGCGAGTATTTCTGGAGGCGTTATCAGAGTTTATCGAAGTTACGCCCGTAGTGCTCCAAGCGCGTGGATGTGACTACGACGAGCAGCCTCCTCGAAGGGGCTCGTCTGAACTGCTTTCTCGGCCTGTACCAACACTTCAAGCGCTCGCCACGGCTTCGGCATGAACGGCACATCCCGAAGAGCTTTATCAAGGTCCTCCTCAAGCGGCGCACCGGAGGTTAAGACCGTTCTGATCCACGGCCACCTAAGCTTGACAGTGCGAGCAAGCTCTACACCGTTCATGGGACAGGGCAGACGCACATCGGCGAAAAGAAACACCACGTCGCCTGCAAGATAGTTCAAATAACGGAGCGCCTCCTCAGCGCTGGATGCCTCCACAACCCGGAGGTCCGTTTCCTCCAGCAACGCAACGGCGAGAGCCCTAAGCTCCCGATCATCCTCAACGATCAAGGCAACGCGAGTGCATTCCGAGGCTTGTCCCATCCTGCTGGTCTCCCTTCCGGTTCGAGGCTGCATGCTGTTAGGGGAGTTGACGTGTGGTCTCTTTGACAAAGCTGTCAAAGGTGGAACACGTACAACCACTTGTCCTTACGATCCGGATCAGAATTGACGAACAACAAGACCATTCGTGACTTTTCCGCCCTCGTCAAAGTAAAAAGTCGGTCTGTCCCTTCCTTTGCTGACGAAGTTTAATCTGAGTTTATGTGAATGCTCTTAACATAAACACAGATTGAAGATCATGAAGAAAATCAACATGATTATACGTTAGGATCGGAACAGCCTTTGAGGTTGATCATTGTTCAATCGTGGAAAGAGTGGCGAGACTTCTCTTGAAGCTTCATTGCATTGGTTCCCTCTGACTGGCAGGAGATCACTTGTGGTCTCCTGCCTTTTTACCGGTTATGCGCCCAAGGGCTTTGATCAAGCCTTGAGAGATGGAGGCTCAAATGCCTCGTTACTACTTCCACCTTCGCTCGGACGACAGGTTCGTGTGGGATGAAGACGGTGTCGATCTGCCCGACCCTTTGACCGCGCAAGGAGCCGCCGACAAGACAGCAGCAGAACTGCGAGGCGGGTTGCTGCATGAAGTCCACAATGGCTCCCGCTGCACGATTGTCATAACCGATGAGGGTGGCGAGATCGCCCAAGTGGTGGCACTTTGATACGCCCAACCCGAAGCACTGACCGAGCCAGACAGACACATATGTTAGCAGTGCTCAATGGTCGCTCGGACAGTTGTCCTCCGGTTCAGCTAAAGCGCTGAGCCATCCAGTCCCGCGCCTCGTCCAGGTCAGCGAAGATAGGGTGAGCGGGTCCTTCCAACTTGCCGAACCCATGCTCCAGGTACCAGCGTCCTGCCTTCCTGCCGTGCTCCGCTGACAACCGCACCAACACAGCCACGAGCCGATTGTTTGCGAACACGAGACAGCCTTCCTCGTCGGGGGCATTCGTCTCCACGGTCACTGGTTGGAAGCCAAGTTTCATATGATCCCTCAGCCCTACTGGGGCGGATCGGCTCACCTCGCCCGCAACGTTAGTAGCAATATGGATACAATCTTGTTGGACACGCCATCTTAGGCTGGCTCATAGCGCATAGCCACACCATGGGTGCATCTGCTAAGATCACCATCTGGTGAGGGACGGTGGTCATGCCCACCCCTTTTCTTCTGAAGCTTGAGTATGGCGCGGGGCTGACCGATCAGGACCGGCTCGTGCTCGAACGCGCTGTGCGGGACGTGCGGCAGTTCAAGCCACGGCATGATCTGATCCTGGAAGATGACAGCCCTGAGAACGTCCACGTGATCTTGGAGGGCTTCGCCTGCCGCTACAAGCTTCTGCCGGATGGTACTCGCCAGATCATGGCCTACCTCGTTCCAGGCGACTGCTGTGACTTGCACGTGCCAATCTTGAGCAGGATAGATCACACCATCGGGACGCTCACCGCCTGCAAAGTCGCCCTTCTTCCTCACACTGTTATTGAGGACCTGACGAGGCAATACCCGAGCATCACCCGTGCTCTCTGGTGGTCCACGCTGGCCGATCAGGGCACCTTGCGGGAGTGGCTGGTGAATATGAGCCGCAGACCAGCCGACAAACGGACGGCCCACCTCCTGTGCGAGTTGCTGGTGCGGCTTCAGGCGGTTGGGCTGGCCACCGACAACAGCTTCGTGCTACCGCTGACGCAGCGGCAACTCGCCGACACGCTGGCGATGACGGGGGTCCATCTCAACCGCATCGTGCGGCAACTCCGGGTGGACGGCCTGATCACGTTGAAAGGGCACACCGTCACGATCCCGGATGTCGAGCGGCTCAAGACGTTTGCTGAGTTCAACCCAAATTATCTCCATTTGATGCAACGCCGTGATGAGGCGAGGCAGATTTAATCTAAGGTGCTTCCAGGGACGTGCTTATTCGCCAAAATCCGTGATTCCATGAGGAGAGTCTGATGGCGGAAGTCGCCTTCAGGCTCCCCTATGCTGCCTTGCTTGCTTCGACCTTGCAATCAGGTCTGGCACGTCCAAGCCAGCCACTGGATGCGAAAAGTAAAAGCCTTGTGCATACTCGCAGCCCATCCCCTGCAACCGCTGCGCCTGTCCAGCCGTCTCGACGCCCTCCGCTGTGATCTGAAGCTTCAGGCTCCTGCCGAGACCGACCATTGCTGCGACAATCGCCGCATCGTCAGGGTCGTGCTCCAGGTCCTGCACAAAGCTCCTGTCGATCTTGAGGTGATCGACGGGAAACCGCTTGAGGTGCGTGAGGGACGCGTAGCCCGTTCCGAAGTCATCCAGCGCCACCTTGATGCGGTGCTTGCGGAAGGTCTCCAGAGCGGATGAGACCGCATCAAAATGTCCATCCAGCAGCACCTTCTCGGTAATCTCGATCTCGACATACTCAGCGGGAACTTGTGCCTCATCGAGAGTGCGCAGGAAGTCACCCGCGAAACCGGGCTGGGTGAACTCCGCATGGGACAGGTTGACTGCGATCCTCCCAAAGCTCAGGCCGCTGCTGAGCCAGTTGCGCATGTCTGCCGCGATTGTTCTGATCAGACGCTGACCCACCAGGGTGGCAAGCTCAACGTCATCGAAAACCGCTCCGAAGGTGCTGGGGGTCAGAAGACCTTGGGTCGGGTGGTGCCAGCGAGCGAGTGCCTCAAAGCCAACAATGGCACCCGTGGCGAGGCATACCTGCGGCTGATAGTGGGGGACGATCTGATCCTGCGAGAGCGCTTCCCGCATCTCGCGCCTGAGCGCGACCCGTTGCGTGGCGACGGCTCGCATCTCCGGTGCATACAGCGTCACGCGATTACGTCCTGCAGCCTTGGAGCGGTAGAGGGCGATGTCCGCATCCTTCATCAATTCCGCAGGCTCGGCGGCATGATCTGGGTACACCACCATGCCAATGCTTGCCCTAGTAGCGATGCTTTGGCCTGCATAGGAGAACACCGGTTGGTTGAGGCTCTTGATCAGGCTCTCGGCAAACGCCACCCCTTGATCAAGCAAGGACGGGTCTGTCAGCAGTACAGCGAACTCGTCACCCCCGAGCCTCGCTGCTGTGTCACAGGCTGTGACCATCACGGACAGCCGTCTTGCTGTTTCCTTCAGCAGGGCATCACCTGCATCATGGCCGAAGGAGTCGTTCACATCCTTGAAGTCATCCAGGTCAATCAGCAGAAGAGAGACGGCTGTTTGGCATTGCTTTGCCTCGGCAAGAGCTTTGCTTAGACGAGCTTGAAACAGGGTGCGGTTCGGCAACTGTGTGAGTGGATCATGGTTGGCCAGCCACCAGAGACGCTCCTCAGCCTGCTTTTCTTCGTGAATGTCGGTGATCGTTCCAACCCATTCCCGGACAGAGCCGTCATCGGCCTTCAACGGCACACCACGAGCAACAACCCACCGATACTCATTATCCCTGGTCAGAACACGATACTCAACCGCGCCGGATCGGCCTTGCTCAAGCAGTTCCTGCCAGACTGCAACCACTCGCTCTCGGTCATCAGGATGAAGAGCATTCAGCCAGCCGTGGCCTTCATACCCCTCGGGGGCTTGCGCCGAGAAGTCCTCCCAGCCCCAGCCTTCAAGGATTGAGCCATCAGGTGCCGCTCGCCAGACCATAGCAGCGCTCGCCTGTATCAAGGCCCGGTAGCGCTCCTCACTCTCGGCCAGCGCTTTCTCCGTCTGCTTGGCTGCGTCGATGTCCGTCGCGGTGCCGAGCCAGCGCTCGATGTCGCCCTGCTCGTTGCGGAGTGGGACCGCGCGTCCCAAGGCCCACCGGTACTCCCCCGAATGGTGGCGCAGACGGTACTCAGTCTCGGACGGTTCTCCTGTTGCAAGGGAGTGCTGCCATTCGGCCCAGGTTCGATCTCGATCCTCGGGGTGGAGGGCTTCGCGCCAGTTGTCTCCTAACCCTGACCCTAAAGGCAGACCTGAGAACTCGTACCAGCGTCGATTGTGGAAATCATTGCGGCCATCGGGCAGCGCCGACCACACAATATGGGGTACAGCATCGATGATGCGCTTGAGCCGTGCCTCGTTCTCCTCATGGGCTTTTTCCGCTTGCCTGAGCTTGAGTTGGGCCATCACCGCGCGAGCGAGATCAAGCAGGGCGGTTGACTGTTCAGGCGTCAGTCCCTCTGGGCGCGGCTTGTCGTCGAGAACACAGAGGGTCCCGAGCGGCAATCCGTCATCGGTGAGCAGCGGCGCACCGGCATAGAAGCGTAGATGGGGTTTGCCCGTGACGAGCGGATTATCCGCAAAGCGCGGGTCCTTGGTTGTATCGGGTACGATGAAGACGCCGGATTGCAGAATAGTATGGCCGCAAATGCCGATGCCCCGTGGGATTTCCCGCTCTCCGACCCCGATCTCGCACTTGAACCAGTGCCTGACATCATCCACCAGAGATACGAGCGCCATCGGGGCGTTGCAGATATGGGCGGCGGAAGCGGTGATCTCGTCGAAGGCTGCTTCCGGCTCGGTGTCGAGAACGTGGAAACTCCGCAGAGCAGCAAGGCGGTCTGCCTCCGTCCATGACGGGGAGCCGCTCTCGGTCGGGGGTACTGGCATAAACGGGAAACCTGAATATTATCCTGAAAAAGCGCCGCCGAGCATATGGGTCTGCCAGTATGAAGTAAACCAAGGCAGACATCCGGTGGCGTGGGGTACCTGTGCCACCACTCTCAAACGAGATGATGTTACCTTCGATCTTGCCCGTAACTGAATCCTAACCGACCTGGGATCATCTGTTTGCTGCGACTGAGCGGGTCAAATCCTTGCAGTCTGTCATGCTCCAGGACCGTAGGAGGAAGCTCGTGTTGAGCCGCAGCGAAGATTTTGCATTGCTTCTGGGTCGTCTGTTTGTGGCGGCACTGTTTCTGCCATCTGGCTTCAACAAGCTCATGGCATTCTCGACCTTTACATCGTCCCTCGCGGCGAAGGGGATGCCTTACCCGGCAGTGCTCGCAGGCATCATGGTCGCTGCTGAGTTCCTCGGACCTCTGACCCTGCTCATCGGACTATGGCCACGCTGGACAGCGTTGGCGTTGATTGGCTTCACGGGTGTCAGTCTCTGGCTGAGCTATGGGCAAGCTGGTTTGAACATGCTCCTTCGTCCTCAGCAAAGCGTCGAGCTTTTCGAGCGTCTCGCCATCGTTGGAGGACTGCTGTTCTATTTCTCCAGTGGACCGGGAGGATGGAGCAGGACCAGCTTGAGGTAGTTTTAAAACAGTACCTGTCATTAAGGAGCGTACAGGGTCAGGTAGGCGCTTCGTGTTGGCTGATATCCCGGCAGTAACGCCGCTCATACTGCGCCCTTGCAACGTTCCTGGCTGGCCCCACGTAAATTCTGCTTGGAGGTAGAAACTGCCACAAGGACTGAATGCAATGGACCTACCGAGAGTCATCGCCTTCGATGGCGACGATACCTTGTGGCACAATGAGACCCTGTTCTCGATGACACAAGGCCGCTTCCGGTCTCTGATCTCCCGCCACATAGACATTCCCACTCATATCCTCAATGCGCGGCTCCTCGAAACAGAGCGCAGGAACATCCCAACCTACGGCTACGGCATCAAAGGTTTTGTTCTGTCGATGATCGAGACCGCCATAGAGGTGACGGAGAGGCGCATCCCAGCCGAGGACATCCAGACTATTCTCGACTACGGACGAACCATGATCGAACATCCTGTCGAATTGATCGAGGGTGCGTGTGAGGTGCTGGAGACACTTCGGGCGCGTGATCATGAGCTATGGCTGATCACCAAAGGCGACCTGTTTGACCAAGAGAGCAAGATTGCTCGCTCCGATCTCGTGCCATTCTTCCATGCAATTGAGGTTTTATCCGAGAAGGATCAGGTCTCGTATCAGCGGCTTCTGGACAAATACGGTGTGAGTCCGGACGAGTTCCTGATGGTGGGGAACTCTGTGCGCTCTGATGTGCTGCCGGTGATTGAGATTGGCGGGAGGGCAGTTCACGTGCCCTACGAGATCACATGGGAGCATGAACACGTTGAGGGCCACCTCCCCGAGGGGGCTGTGACATTAGCAAGGTTGTTTGATCTCCTTGATGCTGAAACTGCCTCCGACGAGGGACATCAGAAGTAAGCGTAGTTGATTTGCCCAATGTGAGCCCTCTATCCAGCTACGTTCCAACGGGATCGGGCTCAACAAAGAGATACTTAAAATTGACCAGTGTGTATTCCGTTCCGCCTGCATCGATGAGCACGTTCCGAACACCCTCGTCAGCCAATCTCCGAGCCTGCTGGAGTGCCGCCACTGCTGTTTCACAGGTAGTTGAGACCAGTCCGTTCTCGCCTTCCCCAGTGACAATAAACATCATGAGGTTCTCCATCCATTCCATAACGGGTTCAGGAAGCACCTCCTTGTCACCGCTCATATAGGTTCGTAGCTCCCGATTCGCCCGTAGAAAGGAATGCCGGGAGTAGAAGCATCGTATCTGTCCGTCCAGGCCAAGAAGGCTACCGTTGAGCTTTCATCTTCATTGATTCGAAAGACAGTAAGCCCCCGAGGTGTGATACGAGCTTGGGCATGATCCTGTTTTCGGGATTGCGTGTTTCGCCCGGTCGCTTGAGGCGAGGCAATAATCACCTGACGTACTGTATCCTGAGGGACAGGTCCCGGTCTTTGGCAGCACAGGGCGAGCGGGTCTCTCCCGCGAGCTTGGAACGCAAGCGCCGCCGCTTGTCTGATAGCCCGAGGGACAGGTGCCGACCCTTGGAACGGCCTGCGCGAGGGCAGCGGGAGGATTCACGAGGGCGGAAAGCGTTAGCGGCAGGAACACCGCCTTCGCTACGATGTCACACCTTATAGCGATCACTCGAAGAACTCCTCATCGAGCCTCTTAATCGTCAGGGTCTCTTCCACTCTGCAACCGACCCTATGGCAGACTACAGATTATCCTTCACATAGGTCAGTGGCAAAGTGCACTCAACGATCAGCAACCATTGAGCCGCCAGTGCATCAGGCCGTGGCACATACCCCTTTTGGTTAAATTGCGCGAAGCGCAATGACCGTCCAAATGCCGCACCGACAAGGCTACGCCAGAAACCAAGAAGAAGCCGAGGAAACACATGCCTGCCAATACGGAACGCCAATCCTCACTGGTCAAAATGAGCGCTGCCCGGTCGTACCCTTCGGAGCTTTTGCCTTTGCTGCAATTAGTTTTGGCAACACTGGCCGACATTGATTTCGAGCACCAAAGCGACATTGAGACCGTCAGGAATAGCTCGGCAGATGAGTGGCTAAAGAAGGCGACGATCAGAACGCTAGAAGAGCGCCATCAACAGCGCCGTGTCTCTTACATCCGGCAACTTGAACGCTTGCAGAGGCAGGCTCATGCATTAGCAGCCTGACCTTCTGTTCATAACGAGAGGTGACGGGAGACACCAATGTCGTGGATTGTGCCAGCCCCGAAGGGGTGGTTTTCGAGTGCCACAGCAGAGCCGCCAAACCTTTTCCAAACTGCTTCCCGTCCTGTCCTCTGATGCCGCCCTCGGGAGCCGTCAGCCAACCGGCTAGAACCCATTCAGCGGTTCGAAAGACAGTAATTTCCTGACGTGTGATACCCGTTTGGGCACGGGCCTGTTGCAACATTGGGAACAACAAATCCCGGTCTTAGGCAGGACAAGGGGCGTCGGCCATTTGGGGAAGTGTAATCGTCTGGCCGAAACGGCCCTTCTATCACCGCCGCAATGTGACCTTAGGCAGATCGTCTGCCCCGTCATCAGGCTACCGTGAATGGCGGTTGTTCTTATGTTCATTGGTGGCTACGACTCGGGCCAAGAGGTCAAGAAGGACTTCTCGCTCGCGCTCCGAGAGGCATCCCATAATCTCATCCCGCACCGAGAGGATAACAGGGTAAAGCCGGGAAAACAGTTCGAGTCCCTCCGGTGTGAGGCTGAAGAGAGGACGGCGGCTCCCTTCATTGTCTACCCGGCAGATGAGCCCTCGGCTCTGAAGGTGCTTCACCATCCTCTGAGCACTGGCGAGATCAACCCCGATCCGCTCGGCTAATCGGTGCTCGTCAATTGCGGGAGCGTCATGCAGCGACGCAAGCACCGTTGGCTCAACCAATGTCAGCCCCTCGGGTCTGGCAACTTTCAGCGCCGCAACTGTAAGAACTCTATGTAAGCGCCGCGTCAAGTTGAACAAGTTTTTGCGGTGGACGGCAGGAATAGTTCGGGACAATGGAGTGGTGGGCGGGCGTATAACGTAAGCATGGATGGGTTTGCTCAGGTTCTTGAAGAGTTGCGGCCCAAGATCATCAAGAGGCACCGACAGTGCCTTATAGGCGTATTGGTAAGCCGATTCTGAAAAGCAAACACATCCGGGCGGGGCCAGCTTCTCCATGCGCGCTGCTATGTTGACACCATCCCCAAACAGATCGCCATCCCTAACGATGATCTCGCCGACATGAACGCCGATGCGAAAGATGACTCGGCGCTCTGGTGGTATGTCCTCATTGGCGTCAGCAATGCGCTCCTGAATATCCAAGGCGCACTTAACGGCGTTGATGGAACTCGGAAACTCAGCAACAATGCTGTCGCCAGCAGTATTGGCAGTGCGCCCGTCGAATCGGCTGATCTGCCGATCAATGATCTCACGATGTGAGTTTAGCAGCGCGAAGGCACTGACCTCATCAATGCTCATCAGCCGCGCATAACCAGCCACGTCTGCGCAGAGGATTGCGGCAAGACGGCGTTGGATCACTGGTCGCGGCTTTTTCATCGGCAGCGCCTCGGACAAGGCGACTAAACGAACGCAACGCAACAGACGCTCGACCTTCAGTATGTCGATCCACTAATACACGACTTTACTTACGGCTAAACGAGGGTAAGAAGCACGGGTTCCTTAAAAACCTATTACTGAATCTATTTTTCAACAAAGTGGGAAGTTGTCCCAACTACGAAATCAAGGGCAGCAATGTGATCACCCAAAATACATTATTATAACGTGATGTATTCACTTGAACCTCGCGGTCGTCCGCCGAAGACGCCACCGCACGAATTGTCCCGACTAGATAGGTCCAATCGAGTCAACGGGCGAAGTCAGGTGAACGCATACCAAAGCGTTCCCTAAGTCGCTCTCAAAAGCCAGATACCTTCCATCATGTACGCGGCTTGGGTATGAATTCGTGATGAGGTCGTCATGTGCCTCTTAACGCCGCCCCGGACTATCATCCAGACACGGTCTGGAGGCGAATCGAACAAAAGTTTAGACCGAGGAAACGGGAGCGAGAATAGCGCCGTGGACGGAATGCGGATACTTGCGCACCGGGAAATTCGTTGACCCATAGTCGATATATTCGCCCTGGTACCCGACCATGAAGAATGTGATCTGATATAGTGCTGAATACACCGTATAGATGGAGTCTATCATCTTCTGAATGGCTTCGTCGGAATAGTCGTTCGGACCTATCCTAGCGGTATGTACCCGTGAATTCCGAAGATTGCGCCACGTTCGAACGTGAGTGTCAGTAAGATAGCCGCGTTCAATGAGTGGTCGAAGGCGATCAATGACTCTCGTGTGAGACAGTTGGGAAAGCAAACCATTCACTCGATCTTGAAGATGTTGCTCGACCTTGCGGAGTTTCAACTGTCTTCTCGCAACTTTCTGAATCTGCTTGATCGTTGCAGCAGTCTCTTGGGATTGCGGCATAGGAACCAGACCTGCGACGCCTTCGAGCGCCACGCACAAGCCGACTGCCCAAGCTTCTAAAGAGCTTTCACTGGCCTCATATGCGTCCGATAGATAAGCAGAACAGGGATGCCATGTGTCACGAACATCGTGGGATGAAGCATAGGCGAGATATCGCTCGAATAGATGAGCAACTCCAAGTGCGTTGCGCTCATAACGGATGTCGAGCGGAGGAAATGGGCGCTTCTGGCGAACAGGTGCTGCGGAGTATAGCGTGGCCGTTACATTCTCCCCGTCGCCCCGTTGCATGCGAGACAGGCTGAGGACACGTCCAGACACATATCGTAGCGCTTCCATTACTCTCACATGGAAGCCATCCGGAAAACAACTCTCTGAAGAGACTGAGACAACAATCTCGGTTTCGCCGGGGGAAGATATTTGAACCCGGTATCCCGTGTACGGAGCACCTATGCACCAGTCGGCCCCTATGATCCCCTCCCACTCATGTGACTGCTGGTCGGGGAGAAGTAGCGATAGGGAACTTCCTGTTGCTCCACTAACAGCCCAAGTGGCTGTGAGGTGGGAGGGACGCGCTGTGACGATGACACTGCCTACCTGAAGGTCGTGGGAAGCAGAAATCGACACATCTTTGCACTCCCATGCCCGACCGCCGAAAGCAGCGGCGGATATGCTGAAGAGGTCGTTTCGCTCAAATAGCTTGCCTGCTTTCACTCTCGATAACCGATGAAGACTGTCGCTGAAGGTGTTCGGATTGCTCTCGACGCAATAGCACTTAATCCTGAGCTTACCGTCTTCATCCTGATAAATTCGTCCTGGACCGCTGTAGGAGGTTTGCGCGGGGTCATTTGGCTTGACCTCAATGGCCCTGCAATCGAGATCGAGCCGCCCGGTCCTAACTGCCTCCCAACCTAAGTAGTTCGTCTCCAGCATATTCGCCCCCTAATACACCACCGGGCTGTCCATGGTCTGTCCCCGAGTCTCGCTAAATACCTGATGATTTGAACGTGTCATTCTCAGACCCGTCGTGCCCAGGTCAATTGTGAAGTTTGCGCTCGCCGATAATGCTCTCGGAGTTCGGCAGCATGGCTCAGGGGTGAGTATAACAAATAACTTACAGCACGATGGATGACGCGCTTGAGAAGCATTGTAACCTCCCGAAGTAGAGGAAAATCACCTGCTCTGTCTTCGGTCCGCAAGATACTTCCATATCACAGGTCAGCCCGAAGGCCCCGCCGTGCTACGGCAACTACTCAGCAGCTTCGGGCGGGAGCCTCGTGCTATGCTGAGGGGCGATGCCAAGCGTTGGACAAGGTCCCCTCCTCCAAAGGCTGGACAACTATCCGGATGTCTCAAGTGAGTAACCTCTGCCAAGACACCGTTCCGAGACGCTCCTGAGCCACTTGGAGCGTCTCGTATGAATTGCTTGCGAGATTTGAGACTCGATCTACCGTGATGAGACCCAAACAAGACACTTGAGGTCGTCATGGCGGTCTACGGTTACGCGAGAGTATCTCACGCCTCTCAATGTCTGGATGTTCAGATTGATGCGCTTCGTGCAGCAGGTTGCTCTGTCATACGTTCGGAGAAGAAAAGTGCAACGACACGAGAGGGTCGCGCCGAGCTACAGACCCTATTGGATTTCGTGAGAGAGGGCGACACGATCTACGTGACGCGCGTTGACCGAATTGCGAGGTCAATCGGTGATCTTCAAGATATTTTGCGAGTGCTCAAATCGAAGGGTGTGGCGTTGAAGGCGACCGAGCAGCCCATCGACACATCAACACCTCTGGGCAAATGCATGCTCGACCTCCTGGGCATCTTTGCGGAGCTTGAGACCAATCTGCGCCGTGAGAGACAGACGGAAGCAATCCGCCGTATTAAGGAAATAGACAACACGAAGCCCAGGCAAGAGCGGTCCTACCAGGGCCGTCCGCCGACAATCAATCCAGATGAGATTCGTCAGCTACGTGACGAGGGTCTTGGAGCTACCGCCATTGCCGAGCGCCTCGGAATCGGGCGAGCCTCAGTATATCGAGTGCTGAAGATTATCGTCGCGCAAGGTAGCTTGGAGAACCCTTAATCCGTTTTCGCGTGAATCCCCGCCAGAACAAGATAGGCCCTCCGTTCCACCTCAACGGAGGACCTTTTGGTTTGTAGAGTAGGTATCAGACGTAGATAAATTCCAAGCTGGCTGTGCTCACGCTGATGTTGCCGATATACTCGTGATTTAGTGAGTAGCTTGACTCGTTTGTGCCCACGTCCGTTAAATCCGAAGCAAACCGTATTCCAAGGTAGTCACCGCCGCTGCTTAGAACGGAGTTGATGGCGTCGGTATCAAGCGTTACCGCAAACTGCTGGAAGCCCAGATCACCAGTTCGGCTCATGTTGGTCACTGTGGCCTTACCCGCAAGAGTTCCGGCTCCAGCATCCTCGAATGTGATCGCGTTATCACCAGAATAAACGAACACATCCAACGTTACTTCTTCAGGATAGTAATCCGGATAACTGCCGATAGACGAGTCATAAGCTTGGTTATCGCGTGCTTCAAAATTCAGAGTAGCTCCTGAAACAAGACCATTTGCTCCGGAGACATTGAATTCGAGAAATCCTTCGTCCCGTCTTAGGTAATTTTGCGAAATCCCGGAGTCGTATATTTGCGTCAGCGTGTTTCCATCCGAGTCGTCGCCGAGCCAGTATTCATATGGTGCTTGTTCATTGTTGGCGTGAGAATATTCGGTTCCAGCACGTATCGTGATCGACTCGTAGACGTGCTTTACGTTCCAGATCGTAAGATCATCCACGTTCCAGTTGTAGTCTATATACCCCTGAGCCTCGGCATATGAGTTGTAGTCCACTTCGTGCTGGTAGTAATCTCCTGGGGCGTATGTAAGCTCAGAAACGCCCCCACCCTTTGATGCACCGAACTTCACTGTCAGCGGCTCACCCCCGCCATAGAGCGTAACCGTCACTGGTTCCGAGTATTCCTTTCCGTCATAGGCTCGGTACACGAACGTATCGTTGCCGTAGTAGTTGGCCTTCGGCGTATAGGAGAACGAACCATCAGCCTTCAGATCGAGAGTGCCATTCGTCGGACCGGAAACGAGGCTTGCGGTGAGAGTATCACCAACATCCACGTCAGCATCGTTCGTGAGGACGTTATCAGTAAGGTCTTTGTTCGCTTGGATATCAAAGACATCAGCACTGCCAACTGGCTTATCGTTCTTACCCACCACAAGAATCTTCACAGTGGCGGTGCTGAAAACGCCATTACCAATCTGGACCGTATAGGTGAAGGTATCTTCCGCAGTCTGGCCGACGTTCAAGAACTCGAAGCGTCCGTTCGGCTCGTAGACGATGTCGCTTCCACTCACGGAGAGCAACCCGCCCTTTGCGGTGGCATCAACCGTGGCCTTACCATCCCCAAGACCCCAAAACTTCTTAACATTGCCGCCAAGGTCGTTGCTCATTAGGCTCGCGGTGCTGATTTTGAACCCGAGCGTGTTCTCATCCAAAACCAGGAAATTTGTCGAGAGGTTATAAACATCGTCCTTAGCCTGCGGAGTATTTGGCTTGGCAGTAGGCATATGGTCCCCCTTTTGCGTCGAGGGCACGTTTAGTCTTAGTTCTAAGAATGTAAACTGCGCTAATGTTGCGCATACCTACAAAGATGTATGAGATTAACCTCGGAGGCGAACTGATAGAGATTAGCTTAAGCTTATGTGTTCTTAGCTTGACCTTACGTTCATGTGGCCCTTAACGAATATCTCCAGCCCATCGCAGATTGAAGAACACGGCATCTACTACGTCCTCAAACTTAAACTGTCGTCCGACGAGGCGCATCTGCGTATCTCTAATAGGCTCGATTTCGACCCTCCCGTAGCAGTTCTCGGCAATCCATTCCCGGCGCGCGACAAGCTCTTGCGGGAAACGGTCGCCCAGATGATCTTCTGAGAGCCCGATGTCATCCACAATCTGAGGGGTCACGTTTGGAGGGATTTGAGTCTTTGCCCTCATGGCAGCGAGTTTCGCTAAAAATTCAGGATTAAGCATCGTCTTGTTACCTCGAATGATTGTCGAGGTATTTATCGTTTGCTCAGACGGACCGATCTGAGAGGATAACTTACGTACTTGTATAGACGCGGTCTAACCGGCAGAAATGCTGATCGGGCACTTGCAGCGCAACATGACTGGTCTTTGCTATGCCCGTAAGATCGGAAGCAATCTCACCCGAAAAGCTCTTCGTCTCCCTTGGGGCAACTGTGACGGCAATCCTACGGACAACGGCCTCGCTGTCTCCGAAGCCAAGTTTCGGGACTCGGCACCAAACGGAGATACTCTCAATCTCTCGATCAGAGTTGTTGGTGAGGGAACCCTGCGCCAGGAGCGTGAACTTCCCTGAGCGTCGTGTTGTGCTGATCTGCGTCGAGAGAGTAACGTGAGTCCTTGCTTTTAGCTCATCTGCAAAAACCACCTCGGGGTATTCGCCAGTCCACCAGATCGTCAGGATGTCGAAAGGAAGGAGCAACACCCGGAGAGCCGGGATGCCAACGACCGAAATCAAACACCACCGCATGAAGGGCGTTGCAACAATCAGCCAACCCACACCGTAGACCAGGACGGCAACGACCGTCATGAGCAATCCCACGGCAATGAGGATACCGTCTGACTCAGCCATGCTATGGCCGCTCGTTCAGGAGATCGGCTCTCTCAACTTCGAAACGAGCCTCACAGTTGAAGGACTCAGGATTAGCCTCCTTCAGGTAGCCATTGGGTTCTGGAATGAGGCGAATGGTGACCGTGGTGCCATGGTTGATGTAACCGTAGTGATAACTGGTGTAGACACGGTCGATGTCCCGCGACGCTTCCGCTTCAGACGAGCTACGCGGCGGCAAAGGCTTGAAGGAACAATACAGCCGTAGATCGTATATCCGAGCGTTGCTGGTATTCTGGACAGTCGCGGAGACCGCCTCGACGTAGGTCGAGTATGAAGGCGTTGTACCTCGTGCATTCAAGACCAAGATCGCACTGGGGTCGAAGCTGTTGAGGCGCGCTCTCTTCGAGACCTCCTTCGGGTTCTCGGGAGAGCATTTGGCGATAACCCACAGAAGCATTACGGCCAACGCGATCCATACCAGATTGCCGAGAACGAATCGCATGATCAGGTGGAGGACTAAGCCAACAATCCCACCAACGAGAAGTCCACGAAGAGTAGGTGAGGACATCAGTCTCCCTCATGACAAACATTACCGCCGTGATCTACGCAGCATCCTCGACTTCCATTAGGTCCATGATCTCGTCGTCATGAAGATCGGGTAGTTCCCGGTTCCAGACATCGAGCAGCTTCGAGCAACGATTGATTTCCTTGGCATGGGCCGACTCAGCCCCGACGAGAACTTTGCCCGTGGCTTCGAACTTGGCTCGAATTTTTCGCAAAACGTCCCCGTCTAATGCTCCATTGGCCTTGCCGTGAACTCCCCGAACAAGGAAGTACCCCTTGCTAAGGCACTGGAGTTCGACGATGGCCTCTGGATCGTGCCAAAAATAGAAAATACATCTTTGTAAGAGGCTGTCGTTGATCCTCGTACCGAGGCAGTTCTGAAGGCGCAATCCAGCCTCCCGCATTGCCCGTGGGGACGACAGAAAAGTCGTCTCACCATCATCGCTAACGGGTCCGCTGATCGGGAACCTGGGTACCTTGTCGATCACCCTCTCCAGCCACCGTTTGAGCGACCTTCCAGGCGGGAGAGATTCCAAGGATTGCCAGACCTCGGGCATGGCGGCTTCCGGCACGAGCGGAAACATTAGATTGAACGCGACGATCAGTTCGTCGATCCTCTCGGCAGCGTGGACACGGGAAATGATCTCCTGCCGCACAAGAGGCAAAGGCAATCTGAGAGCAGCCGCAACGGTAAAATCAGAGACCGAGCATCCCTGGCTGAGCACTCGCGCTCGATCCCGATGCTGAGTATTTCGCATCAGTTGGATCAGCGAGTGGTAGGCTGACGGGGAAAGTGGATCATTCCCTATGCGATGCAGCACACCGCCAGAGGCACAAGAGTTGGCACCAAATAGTGCCTCCGACCTGCATATATCTTGCGCCCTGGCAGTTATCAAAACACGTGCGACCTGGGCAGAGGAGTCAGAGCCCGAGAAGCCTTCGGTCAACCCAGCGGCTCTGAAATGAGACGCAAGATAGTCGGAACCACGCTCGTCAAGGATCGCGAGTGCGATGAAGTTCGTCTGGCGCTTCAAAGAGGAAGCAGTGGTAAGGTATCGAAGATATCCCGGATATGAACGATCCAGCCCGAGGACAGTTACCAGCAGTGGTCCGGTTACAGGGTTCGGCCTCAGCGTGATCTTGTCGAGTCGCGGCGGCATAGGCGTCTCCGATAAGAAGTTACCCATCGAAGCTCCCATAGGCTCGGAATCCAGCAACTAATTTTGCGACATCGTCCGACGAGACCGCCTGATCTACCGCCGTCCAGGAGAAAGCTCGTCCTGGGGATGGGTGGGAAGCCTTAGCGCGCACCTCGGCTTGCCAGTCACATGCAGGAGGTCGCTTGCGAGCGGCGGAAGGCTCATTTGTTCAAACAACTCCGTGCGTTATCAGAGTTTATATGAAGTTCCTTCGTGCTTTACAGCCAAAGGGTACCTCCAATGAATCCGGTAGGTATGCACTGTTTTTGCAGCATTACTCGCTCTGGTAACGTACATCGATCCTTCGATTTTGACAGTGATTCTGAGGAAGGAAGAATGGCGTATAGAGACGGCGAGTTTCGGGATGCTGCATACTGCGGAACTCTGACCAAAGAGATTCGGGCGATCATCAATATCATCTGGAAAATTGACTTCTCCCACGAAGTTGATCTGCTGAAAATCGAAAATAGCAATCTTGCGCACGACCCGAGGCAAGGCAGAAAGTTCAGCATCATCTTAGAGCATCATGAGAGGCGACAACCCTATGTCGAGCTTCTCAACGAACGCTGGCGAACGCAGTGTCGCCAATCTCTTGCAGCTTAGGCTAACGCCGAGAACGCCTCCTGCTTTTTGCTGAAATGCGCTACAGTGGACGCACAACGTCGATCCGACAGGAGCCTCCCATGAAGAAAGCGCGTAAGCTCTACGAAAGCCCAAGCGGCGACCGCTGGTACCTGATCGGCGACCCTTCAGGGGCTGTGTTCATCCGCCACGAAGCCAATGTAGCGTCTGGAGGGCACGTGGAGCATGAGGACATCGCGGCCTTCCTGAGTCGCGGCACCGGTCCAGAACAGCAGGAACTGTTGCGCTTGATCGAAACCCTTGTCGAGGAACACCCCGCCCATACGTGATCCCTGGTGGGGCAGATCAATTTAGACAGCCGACGAAAGGAAGGTTGGCGCACCAGTTGATCCGGCTCAGTTCTCGTCGTCTTCCGGCATTGACTCGATGTTCCCGATGCCCCACACGCGGTGGCCAGCTTGCCGTTCCAGAGCCTCAACCTGTCGCAGAAGCTGGATCGAGAGTGTAGCCTCTCGCCGGAAGCCCTCATCGCCTGGGTCGCTCCCCAAGCGCATTTGCATGTCACGGGCTCTTGCTTCGAGAGCACGTCGGAGAACACCCAACCGCTCCTTGCTCAGTTCGAGCACCATCATAGCACCTCATGCTTGCCGCTCCTGGTAGGCTGAGCTTTACTTACAGAGGATCATCACACTCAGAGCTTTCGCATGGTCGGCCAGATCGGCTGGAGCAAGGGCATTCGAAGTGGCGTTCGTCTCGTAAGAAATGCCCCGGCTCTCAAGGAAGCTCGCAACCACCGAAGACTTGATCGCGAAGTTCACGTTCTGGGGCATATCACCCGTGGCCTGGACGACCTTCATGGCATTGAGCTTCGAGATAATAGTCCCGACAAGATTCCCGCTGGCGTCAAGAAGTGGACCCCCACTGTTTCCAGCTTGGACCGGCGCAGATATCTGAAGGTGGCGCGTATCGTCGCGCATCCCAGCAAGTGCCGTGATACTGCCAAGGGTGAAGTTTCCGGAACTTGCGAGCACCTGGGACAGAGGGTACCCGAACACAGCGATGGGATCGCCAAGCCGCGCTCCGATCCGGATGTTGGCGACCTTCGTTGGCTTGAGGTCAGTCTTGAGAACCGCAAGGTCGTTTGTCTCATCGCTCCCAATCAGCCGACCTTCGGCAGCAGGTTGGTCGCCCGAAAAGACGGCAATGGTTGAGCAACTCTTCACGACATGATGGTTGGTCACGATGTGACCGGAGTTCGTGACGAAGTAGCCGGTTCCAGAGGAAAGTTTGTCTTCTTCCTCTGTCTTGGGTGCAGGGGCGATGGGAGTTGGTGCTGGGCGAGTGGAAGGTGGTACGGCAGCAACCTCCTGGCTGTAGCTGGGTGGGCTCACCCATGGTCCGCCCGTCGCCTCGGCATAGAGGGAGGACGAGATGAGGGTCACGAGCCGCTCCCCATAGACCGGCCCGTTGTCATTATTCCAGCTAAAGGAAAAGCCGAGCGCACCATTGTCATCGTTGTGATAGCGCGAGTAGGTGGATACGTTGTCCTTGTACGACATGATCACGAAGAAGTCGCGTCGAAGGACCTTGTACTGGATGACCGCTCCCTGGCGTTGAACGGTTTCCAAAAGGACTGGATAACCACCTTGGACATTCACCCCTGTAAAATACTTGTAGTCTAATGAGACCCGCCGCTGAGGATCGCGAAACTCCAGTCCCTCTCGGGTGCGGTTTGAGGTTAGGCCGAGGCCGAGCGGAACCCAGAGGCTCACATTGCGTGTCGGGTGGTTGACCTGCTGGAGGCCCCACAGAGCAAGGGCGGGACGAGCAGCATCGACAAGGCGTTCCATCTGTGGGTCAGGAAGATACCCAGACGGCTCGAAACCATTCTCCCGCTGAAAGTTCGTGATGGCCTCAAACAGGCGCTGGCCGAAATCTTGGTTGGGGACCGAATTCCGATGGCCCGATGAGGCCAGAAGGACTTGCACCCGAACCCGCTCAAACCGATCCAAGGCGGACCACGCTTGAGACGCCGTCTGATATGCTGGGGATCGGGTCTGGGCCGAAGATGGAACCGCCGAGAGGAGGAATAGGAAAGCTAAAAGAAAACGCAGCGGCACCGAACTGCCCCATCCAATTTCATTGATAACGAATTTCTATTCTACAGATCGGAGTGAAGTGCTGAAAGACGATATTGCGCCGCTACCCACCCATAATGCTTCATGGTTAGGTTTGCTCTTTGGTGCCTTACCAACTTGGAAGCTTGTAGTTTTCACTTCATGCAGCTTCATCGATCTCCCGCCGCATCACGAATCTGGTCGGCGTCTCCTGCACGACATCAAAGCCATGCCGCCTGTAGAAACTAAGAGCGGGGTTGTTCTTCAGCACGAACAGCGCCATCGACTTTGCCGCCTCCCGCTGCTCCTCCAGAAGAAGCCGCAGGACCTGTGAGCCAATACCCTGTCGCTGATAAGCGGGAGAGATATAGAGTTGCTTCAGGAAGACTTCGTCGCACGTCTGTCGAAACTCGACCCAGCCGATCTCTTGTCCATTGAGGACAATGATGCGGGTATCGGCTGGACGCCACAGTCTGGCAAACTGAGCCTCTTGGTTCGTATCAACCCACTCCATCCAGGTAATTGCGAGGGGTTTGATCGTTTGAACATACAGACTCAAGGCAAAGGGGTAATCGGCTGAACAAGCCGGTCGAAGGGTGATAGTCATTGTTGTCTGGGGAAGAACAGGTCTTGATCGGACCAGCACACCTCGCCCACGTCACTTCAGGACGATGCGCTGATCGCTTCCTAATATCACGACCGACCAACTAAGGGCTACAATCAGCGGGTGCATAAGCCGTTTCGCGCGTCCCTCCGTCATATCCTTCCAGTCACGTCAATGTCTTTGGTGTTGACCGCGAGCTTGCCGCCAGACCTGACACCATCCGCGCTCCGATTCACATCCTTTAACAGAATGTGTCCTGCTTCAGGGAACAGTCCTCGGTCTGTTAGGTTGGAAGCTTGGCTCCAGCAAGAGAGCGGATCGGTAGGAAATGCCTGATGGGGCGCGTAGCATCTAAAGACTGGCCGGAAGGCACCTGTGTCGTTGTTCCTGACACCCAGCGTCCTGATGGCTTCTGGTCAAACATCCAGACGGAACAGCAGGAGCGGATCAACACGACCTTGCGCGATATGTATGCCGAACTGGGTTGCCTGCCTCTCTCACCAAGTCTCACACCCCTTATTCGCAAGATCGAGGCGCACTGGGAGGCTCCCACCCTTCATGGTTGAAGACTCCCTGCGGGACGAGATGCTGGCGGCTATTCCCCATCTTCGGGCATTTGCTACATCGCTGACGAACAACCCTGACCGGGCTGATGATCTGGTGCAGGACACCATCGTGCGAGCCTGGGCTGCTATCGACCGGTTCGAGCGCGGCACCAACCTGAATGCGTGGCTCTTCACGATCCTTCGCAATCACTTCCACTCCGAGTACCGCAAGCGCAAACGGGAGGTCGAGGACGCGGATGGTTCTTATGCCGCGCGGCTCAAGACCCATCCGGACCAACAGAGCCATCTCGACTTCGAGGATTTTCGTACTGCTCTGGCGACATTGCCGCTGGATCAACGAGAGGCCCTGCTGCTCGTCGGAGCCCAAGGGATGTCGTATGAGGAAGCCGCTGAGATTTGTAACGTGGCGGTGGGAACCGTGAAGAGCCGGGTCAACCGGGCACGGTCCAAGCTGGCCCTGCTTCTGGACCTCACCAGCGAGGCCGAACTCGGACCTGACGCGGTGACCAAAGCCGCTCTGGCTGCTGGGTAGCTGCCCGTCCGATCTATGGGATGATCAAGTCTGTTGGCTGGAGGTTGAGCGGGTGTCCAGTCATGCCAGTTGAGGACGCTCTTATAAGCTTGACCCTTATGGCTTCCGCTGTAGATTGAGAACAATTCAGGAACATGAATCAGCAGGGCACGGGATTGCGCCTTGATGGAGAAGCGGAATGCTTGGTGAAGTGAACTTCCACAGCAAGCCACAATGGTGCGCATGGGCTGAGTACAGCGTTCTGGCTGTGTCCCTTGTCATTGCCATCACCGTCGCGGCAACTGTCTAAACCCCGAGTGAAGTCCCAGCCCAATGTGCTGCCGGTCGGCGTAGGTTGCTACCATGGCTTTGTGCTCGATCTATTCGAGCCAGAGCAGCTTCGATCTTCGGCGGCAAGGGTTGCTGCATGATGTCGGCATAGAAGCTGCGGAGGTCCTCGCCAATGGTGCGGAGAAGGTCCTCATCAGAGACCAAGGAAACCTGACTTCCAGCCTTGCTAATCCGTCCCACCGCCGCCTCCAAATCACCGCCTTAGTAGATGTAGCGGGGCATTGAGAAAGCGTTAACCATATTTGTGAGAGCCTGTGAATAATGGGCAGAAGGTGGGACTTTCTTGCATCAGGCCCTTGCCGGTTCTGATCGCGACGGAACGCCAGCATTGACGTGTGGTCAGGCTGCACCGATGAAACAAATCTGCGGTCACAGCAGGAAGTAAGATGCTCGCATGGAGTACATTTCGGCGGTGGCATCAACAGAGCGTCAGATGCCCTAAATTAACAGCATGGAACTCTCTGGTGATTGTAGGATTAAGTAAGCATACGGACCCACTATTCCCCGCATTCCCCTTGTGCAGTGGGTCCAACACTTGCGAGAGATTGCTCGACCCGGCGCTTGCGAAAGCAGCCGGGTTCTTTTTTGCCATCTCAGGCCGACGTCTTGGTTCATGCCCTTGCCGACCATCTCCCGTCAAACCGCGCCTTCAGTTGCCAAGTTTGGCTGTTCAGGTTCGATTCACGTTACATGGCCAAGGCTCGCCGCATGACTAAGCTCACAGGCAGCAAGCCGCTTGTCCTCGTCTTGGAAGACGAAGCGATCATTGCCCTCAACCTCCAGGACGATTTGCAGGATGCAGGCCATGAGGTGGCTGGTCCGTTCGCAACCTGCTCTGCTGCGCTGGAATGGCTCCAGACTGCCACGCCCGATCTGGCGATCCTGGACGCCACCTTGAAGGACGGCCCCTGCCGTGAGATTGCGCTGGAGCTAAGCCGTTGTGACGTGCCGTTCTTGATCTACTCGGGACACCAGCAGGATCGGCAGCTTCTGGCCGAGTTCGACCACATCACTTGGATCGAAAAGCCCGTTCCGTCTGCCGTCCTGGTTCAGGAATGTCAGCAGCTTCTCGTTGGGTGCGACTAAACTATTAACAATAGTAAGCGGTTAGGCTTGAACTCAATTGCGCCGAGCCCGTTCTGACACCCATGGTGTTGATGGTAGCCTCCCTGTGTTGAACGACGAGTTCCTCCCGCCCTGGAAGGAGAGTGACCGACTCGCCGCCCTGCGCGGCTATAGGGTTCTCGACACGCCGCCCGAGCCCGAGTTCGATGCTCTGGTGCAACTTGCGGCTCGTATCTGTCAGGCTCCGATAGCCCTGATCAGCCTCATCGATGACCACCGGCAATGGTTCAAGGCCGAAGTCGGGCTTGGGATGCGCGAGACAGCCCTCGACTGCTCGATCTGCCTCACCATGATGCTTCGGCCTGGGGTAGCCGTTGCCCCAAACCTGACCGAAGACCCACGCTTCAGCACCAATCCGCTGGTGACCGGCGAGCCGCACCTTCGCTTCTATGCTGGGGCGGTGCTGAGGACGCCTGATGGCTTACCCTTGGGAGCACTGTGCGTCTTGGATCGTGTCTCGCGTGGCTTGACGGCGGATCAGGCGTTCACCCTCGAAACTCTGGCGCACCAAGTAACGGCGCTTCTTGAGCTACGCCGCGCTATTGCCGAGCGGGATGAGAGGCTGGAGGCCAGTCACCAGATCGAGCAGCGCCAAGCTTTGCTGGTTCGCGAGCTTCATCATCGGGTGAAGAACACCCTGGCCACTGTCCAAGGACTCGTCGGGGCCACTGGCCGGTCTACCGGCAGCTTCGACGAGTTCTACCTCTCCTTTTCGAACCGCATTTCGTCCTTGGCGAAGACCCACAACCTGTTGACTGAGGATTACTGGCAAACCGCGACGCTGCGCGAGATCATTCTCAATGAGCTAAAGCCGTTTGCTGAGAGCCAACAGCCTCGCTTCAGGCTGATCGGACCGCCGATTGAGCTTTCGGCTGATCTGGCTGTGCCAGTCGGTATGGCCGTTCATGAACTCACCACGAATGCTGTCCGATACGGGGCTCTGTCGGCTCCAGGCGGACACGTCGAAGTCAGGTGGAGCGTGGGTGAGACTGAGGGCATCAGGAAGCTTCATCTGGAATGGAAAGAGCATGGCGGTCCTCCCGTGAGCGAGCCGCAGCACCAAGGCTTTGGCACGACCCTCCTCCAGCGGGTTCTGCCCATGCAGTGCAATGCCGAGGTCGAGGTCAAATATGAGAGAGATGGGTTTCTGTTTCGGATGAATGCACCGTTGATGAAGCAGCGGCTGGTGCCGACGTATTAGTGCTGGTGCCGACGTATTAGTTTGGCTGCTTCTCGCTTAGGAGGGAGCCCAGGCTCTCGTTGCAGACTTGGTACGAGGCGTTGAGGGCCAACTCCTCACACAGGCTTCTCTATGGCACCACATTGGCCAGAGCGGCTTCGATGTCCTGCGGCTGCACGATTCACTCGGCTCCGTTCACATTTTTCATGTGGTACGGTCCCCTTTTGCTGTCGAGGACCTCAGAGAAGAGAAGCGTTTGAACCACTTGTCCGAAAGCTATCGGTGATTTCGAACGACCACCGGGTCGGGTCCTCCCGCCGTCTGAGAAGGTCAGCCGACATGTCCCGAGCCGTCCGGAATGCCTACAGATAGGCTATTTCCGCATCAGGACGCTCACGCCCAATTTCGTCAGGGCTTGAGCCCTGCGCAGTCATAACGTGGAAGAAGTAGCGGGGCATGGCCGTATCGCTTCCACGGTGCGCCGCGCGAGCAAATCAGGTCTATGCCCCTCTGCTCCTACGGTTGGCTGGTTTAAGATGTGGGGACATTCCAGGAAGCGGAAATGAGCCGTCCAGATTTGCGCCACGAGACATTCGCCTTTCGTATTATCTCAGAGGTGCTATGATCCCGGCTTCCCAGAATGGGGAGGGTCTCACAATGCCGCGTAGCTCCGCCGCGCCACGACCTCTTGTGCCTCCGACACAAACCTCCTGGTATTCTGACGATCTTCTGGCTGAGCTTCAGTCAACGCTTGCCACTCTGGCTGACATCGAGGTCCAGTATGAAATGGACCGGGAGCGGCTGGAGGTATGGGATGGTCCGGAAGCCATCAAGCAGAAGTTCGCTGCTCAGCTTGGGGAGCGCCATCAGCGGGACCGTAAGCCGTATGTTGAACGGCTTGCTGATCTCCATTGCTCGATAAGCAGGATCATGGCCCTGGAGGATATCTGCTTCAATCCTTGAGGCTCTTGGCGACCAGTTCACGCCGCTCATCGAGAAGGCGAGCGCTGCTACATGCTGGTGATCGCAGCTTCGACCTCTCTCGACAGTTGGGAGGCGCGAGGTGGCGATTTCCCGGAACTGAGCGCCCTGACTGCCGCATTCCTTTTCATGAATGCCTTGATGCGCGGAGCGATCTCCATTCGGAAGCGCGAGCCATTAAACACACCATAGTGCCCGACTTTGGCTTGCAGATGGTGCTCCTTCTTGGCATCCGATAAGTTCGGCGTAAGGTCGAGCGCCGCAACCGTCTGGCCACGTCCGGTGATGTCGTCGTTCTCTCCCTCAACCGTCATGAGAGCACAGCGGCGAATTGCGTTTAGGTCCACTGGTCTGCCCCGGTGCTGCATCAGCCCCCTTGGCAGAAGATGGTCGATGAACACTGTCTCCAGGGTTTGGAGGTAATACTCGGCAGATAGGTCCATGACTGCAAGGTACTCGTCATAGAACTCCCGGTGCTTTTCCGCTGAGTCACCATCCCCGTCAACGAGGTGATTGAACATCTCCCAATGGGCTGAGACATGGCGATCCGGGTTCATGGCCATGAACCCACCCAACTGCATGAAGCCTGGATAGACCAGCCGCCCCCGGCCTTGGTGCCGCTCTGGCACAGGATGGATGCAGTGGCGCTTGAACCAGCCGATGTCTCGTGTCTGAGCAAAGCTGTTGACCGCTGTTGGCGCATGGCGGGTGTCGATAGGTCCACCAAGAAGTGTCGCTGAGCGGGGCACCAGCGGATTGTCTTCAGCTTCCATGAGGGCAATTGCTGCGAGGACCGGAACGGCAGGCTGGCACACTGCCATCACGTGCAGGTCTGGTCCGAGCGCCTCGAACATGCTGATGCAGTAATCCACGTAATCCGAGAGATCGAACCGGCCTTCACACAGAGGCACCTGCTTGGCATCGCTCCAGTCGGTGATGAACACCTGATGGCTGTCGAGGAAGGCAGCGACTGTACCGCGCAGCAGCGTGGCGTAGTGGCCTGACATCGGGGCGACGATCAACACCTTGGGCTTGTTCGACGGTGGTCCGAAGGCGATCACCCGGCAGAAGGGCTGCTGCCACACCACCCGTTCCGAGGCGGGAAGGTTGAACGTAGGTTTGGGGTAAGCGCGAGTGGTGCGCTCGAACAATTCGCAGGAGGCCACGAGAGCGCGACCGCCTGGAGTGTAGGTCACCGGGTTGAGCGAATGAGTGCAGGCAAGCTTCGTGAGATCGGCGACCATTCGAGCGGGAGAGAACGCAAACTGCGAGGCTTCATGCAACAGGTACCACATACAATTCTTCCCTTATGGGTCGAGCAGGTTCTGTTGCCGATCAGGTGCGGTCACAACCACAAAACGAAAGGATTCAGTACATCGGTGACCCAAGTCTCCCCAGCCGCTTCAACCTACGCAGTTACCGCAGGTGAGAGCCGAACCTGCGAACGTCCCAAACTGTTCCAGCTTGGCCATTAAATATCAGCATAGACTTTCGCATCATCAGGGCCTGTGAAGCGATGCTATATGGCTTGGGGCGCGCTCAGAAGCCTTCTGGCTCTAAGAGGCCATGGGGCGTCTAAGCGGCGATCTGGTGTGCTGCGACATTCACTTCATGAAGCAGTGTATCACTTGGAAGGGGACGGGGCAGAAAGCAACCATTGCCAGGGATGTCCTGTGGGCGAAGGTGCCGGACGTGACCCGAGGTGATTACCAAACCGACAGATGGCCACCGGTCGTGGACCTTGCGGGTAAACTCCAGGCTATCGGCTCCACTGGAAACATCGAGATCAGCAAACAGGACCCGGATGTCAGATCGGGCCTCAAGCGCGGCCCATGCGTCGCTTGTGCTCTCTGCTTCAAGGACCCTGAACCCAGCCTCAGCCAGGGACGCGGCTATGCTGCTACGGATGACCGACTTGCTCTCCACCAGCAGGACTGTCAGACCGATCACAGTCTCATGTGCTGCCATGAAGCTACCTCTACATGTTTATGAAGGAAATTCTGGTCTGCTGATGCCAGTTCCAGCCAGCCGTCCACCTTCAGCAAATCAGAGCACACGAACGCGTGTAGGCTCCTCCATGAGCTTAGAAAGAGCTTGCGTCGGACATGGCCGACATCTCGTCCGCACGTTTGCCGCAATAGTACCGCTACTTCGCAAGACAGAGACCCTGAAGAAGGGCAAGAACATAGGGGCACTCACCGGCATATCCGTGCCGCCAGCAAGAGTGTTTCGATGCAATCCGCGCTCCGGACTGACGCACCAACAGTCACGTTTCCTCTCCCCGCCGACACTACCCTGAACCAGTCGCTGGACGCCTGTGACCTTCAGCAGCTTGGAGAGCGACTGCGGGTCGCCTACGGATCGGTCGAGACTTCCCTCCCGGCTCTCTTGGCCGATCTTGTGGAGCGACTCGCGCGACGGGAGCAGTCCAGGGAGTAGGTTGAGCACCTGATCGATTTCTCAGATTGTAGACCCAATTCATTGTCATCTCCTGCTTTATGCGGGAAAAGGGATCAAGCCATGGCCGGTAAAGCTCGTGTGAGACCATCGTTTAAGAAGCACACTCGCCGCTACAGGGAGGTGATTGCCCCGGCCAAGACCCTCGAAGGGCAAAAGAAACTCACCAAGAAACGCCGCTACGCCAACCGCCACGGTTAACGCTGAACGCAGGTCCATCATTTTGTCCCACAGCGGTGAAGTAGACCTTGCCTAAGTGAGCAGCCGGACCGTTAAACCCCTGGCACAGCCCAAACATCCAGTTCGCCCGAGCCCTGGCGCAGCTTCTTTAGCTTGGCATATTGCGGTGAGTTCCAGACTGAACGGATCACCACCATCGAGGGAAACTCGAACACAACCAGCCGCCGCCCATCATAGGAACCCTCCAAGACCTCCACCGGACCGCACCGGACGAGATAGCGGCCACCATGCTTCGCGAAAAGTTCGGCCACCTTCTGGCGGTACTCGGGCCAGCCCTCTTCGCGAGTGATCTTGATCCGAACAAGCAGGTAGGCGACGGGCATGGCTATCCCCTTTCTGGTGCTGCCATTCTCCGCTGAGGTTCACAAGATTGCGAAGCTGTCGTCACGAAGAGCAGGCAATGCTGTCCAACACACCAGCAATGATCTCCGAGGTGGCAGGGCGGCTGGCTTTGGGTTGGTCAGCGTGAGTTTCCCAAAACGACAGCACCCGGTCGATCTGTTCCATCGTTCCACACTCACCGATCAGGCACAGCACAGGACAGGGCAGATAGCCCAGCCATGCGGCATCAGCCCATAGTGTGCGTCCGCCGCTCAGGCCAGGATCGTATCCTGTGGCCCAGCGAAGAAACGCCTGATGCTGGTTGTACATCGCGCCACCAGGGTCGAGCGCCTCTCCAAACCGTGCCCGTTCACGTCGCTGGAGCCGAACCAGTCTGACCTCAGCGGGTACATACAGGAACACCACCAGATCGAGGCGCGGGATTACTGCGTCGCCCCAGCCTGCCACAGACCCGGACAGCACCCATCGGTGCGCGGACGTTGTTGCCTCTGACAGGAGGTGTAAGCGCTCAGGCGTGGGCCGCTTTCTCTGGAAAGGTGGTGTGGTCGGAAGCCAGTGGAAATCGTCGCTGTCAAGGTGCTGACGCCCCAGCCGTCGCGCCAGTGCCCAGCCCAGCGTGGACGCCCCACAACCGGCTGCTCCGAAGATGTGAATGCGCTCCAAAGGTCGCATCGCTCACCTCAGCAAGCCCAGACATTGGTGGAACCGCCGCAGCACTGGGCTGAACGGCATCCGCATCTGACCGTCACGTCATCTGGCACAAGCCTAAGGTTTGTGCAGAGGGCAAAGACAAAATCTTGCTCTGTTGGTGTCCTACCTGGAAGAGCGGTGTCTCAGAACGATGAGCATTAACGGAGGCTGGTGCGATGCTGAAACCCTTCTCGCGATATCTGAAGGCTGTCGAGGAAAACCTGCCCTCTGAGCACCACCCGCTTCTGCGAAAAAGCCTCTATCTGGCGATCCTGGACTGGTACACTGATGGGGTCGATCCGAGAGAAGCCGCTTCTCGCATCAGCAATGCGGTCGGGGGATAGGTTGCTCCAGCAAGTTAGCGAGCGTGTCTGAACTCGGGAACGGTCTGCAACTCATCCTTGGTGATGCTCATCGTGAGAACTGCATGATCGGGAGACGAGCCACTCTTGGCAGTGGCCGCTTGTCCCAGCACTCCTGATGCGGCAGGAGCAGGTTCGTTACTGGGAGCCACATTCGAATTGGTAGGACTGTTTGGGCCTGCTGGTACTGCCGCTGTTCCCGTTGCTGCCGGTGAGGCCACTGTGCCGCCTCCGGGGCTGGGTCCCGCCAATCCGGCTTCGCCCGTGGTTGTACCGATGGTCTTGACGCGTGGCTCGTTCACAAACTTGATTTGATCAAAAGGCACCGCGATGTTGCGTTCCCCAATGCCCAGATACCCGCCAACTCCAATCAGCACGGCCTGGACCGTGCCGCTGCTGTTGAAGATCAGGCTGGTGATGTCGCCGATCTTGTCGCCGTTGTTGCTGCTGTAGACAGCCAGCCCTTCCAGCTTGGAAGCCTGCCACTGGTCTGGCGGCAAGTGGGTTATCCACCCACCTGTATCAGTTTGCGCGGGAGGCGCTGTGGGCTGGCTCGGTTGCGCCAGAACCGGGACCGTAACTAAGGTTGCGCCAACGAAGGGTAGCAGGAGGTGGAGGATACGCATGTTGCTCTCCAGAGGTCGCACCCGCAGCGCAGCGCTTGAGGAGCCGAGGCACAGCGGCAGAAATCCCCACTGCCCATGTCGCTCGCTGATATCCAGACCGCTCGCTTATTCCCAAGCTGTCACGCCACAGATCATAGCCGCAGAACTGCCTCTGTTCCAGGGAGCAAGCCAGCCTATGCCCTTATGCAGTGCCGAGTTGAGCAAAGTTGTAGACGCCAAGTCCACTGACGAACAAACCCACAAGGCTTCTAAGCACCTTCTACGGCAGCACCCGCCTGAACCAGCCAGCAAACGAAGCGGCCAAAGCCCCCAAAGCCCCGCCGATGATCAGGCCCAGAACCACCTATCCGTAGGTGGCAAGGTCCAGCATCATCACAATGGTCGCCGAGATCGCTGCGGTAACCAGGAATTCGGCAAGACTGACCGAGCCGATGCTGATCTTGGGTGTCGCACCTCGGGCGATCAGGGTCGAGTTGCCGATGGGACCCCAGCCCCTGCCAACTGTCTGGCCCCGTCCAGTGATAGTGTCCTTCTTGCCCTGGACGGTATCAGACCCCAGCGGTGGATCGCCTTGTCGCCCGACCTGGTGACGTAGGATTAAGGCGGCGGCGCATCTCCTTGCCCGTTTTAAAGGTCGGGACAGCTTTCTCGGACACTGCAACGAGATCACCTGTCCTTGGGTTACGGCCAGTGCGAGCACCACGCTTCTTCACCGTGAACGTGCCAAAGCCACGAATCTCAACCCGATCCCCTTGGGCGAGCGCATGGCCGATGGTGCCGAGGATCGCATTCACAATCTTGTCGATGTCACGCGAATACAAATGCGGGTTCTGCTCAGTAAGCTTCTGGACCAGTTCGGACTTGATCATGTGTGGCGTAGGTCTTTGTTCTGGTGTCACTTTTGGAAATGCTGCCAGAGCCATATGGGGCGGTCAAGGAATGGGCTCCTTTCCGGTACGTTTAGCGCAAACCATCCGAGGATATCCCGCAAAGTTGCCTCGATGGGTACGCCTCTCAGCCGTTCGGTTCAGCCATGAGACCGCAACTCGGTTCGCCTTCAGGGGCTTGGTATCATCCCCACGCGAGGGTGTGCTGGCGTGGGGTCGATCATGCTGTGGTCCGCTGCGAGACAGTCTGGTGTTCGTGATGTCTCGCCAGGTGTAGAATGCCCTCAAGAACAAAAATCAGGGAGGCTTACTATGTCACGCATCCCGGTAAACAAAACAGCCGCCCTGTCGCAATCTGATTGCGGCGCTCTGACCACAGAGACACAGCGGGTGCTGGCTGTGCTGTCCGAAGTTGAAGCCTGCTATGAGAGTGATCGCGAATGCCTCAAGGGCTGGTCTGGTCCTGAGGCAATCAAGGTGCGCCTCGTTGAGCATCTTGACGCTCACCATGCTCAAGAGCGCGAGCCTCTTGTCCAGCGTCTCGCTGATTTGCATCAGCAGATCACCACGGCGTCGATGATTCAGCGCCTGCGAAGTTTGCAGCACTGAGGGGCCAAGGTTGGCAAAAGCTCTGTGGAAGGCGAGACCATCTCGTGGTTACCGCCTGCGCTGCTCGTCCCGATAGGGAGCATAGCCCCGGTTGGTTCTGCCGTAATCCGGGACGTGTTCGTCCCGGCCTTGCCGCTGACCATGGATCATCCGGGCCAGGACATACCCGATGGCTCCTGCCACAAGGAGCGAGAGCAACGGGTTCTCGGCCATGCGGTGGGTTACGGCTCGCTGGCCCTCGCGAACATACTGCTCGGCCTGCGGGTACTGTTCTCGTGCTTGACGGGCGTATTGCTCACCTCGTTTGTACACATTCCCGGCGGCTTCAGCAGCACTTCCGGCGACATCGTTGAGCACCTCGCGTACCCGATCCAGAACCTGCTCGGCTGAGCCCTGCTCCGGTTCGCCCTGCTGGTTATCCGCCGCTAAGGAATGGGCTTCCTGCTCAGGGCGGTCAGGCTCAGGGCCTTTGGTGATGGTGACGGAGACCGGATCGCTGGTAGGGAAGGTCTCCTCAATGGCATGGTCAAGCCTGGAATCGAGGTTCTCCTGTGAGTTCTCAGGCAGCTTACTGTCTGGGGGACACTCCGCAGACTTGCGATCCGCCCCATCAGGAGTGGATTGGCCGCTAACACCGGGTGTGTTCATCATAGGAACCCTCCAGAAAACGCAGAGCACGTCTTTCGCCAGCCTGCGCCATTTATAATGCTAAGCCTTGGAGCCCTGTTCCGGGAACTCTTAACCTATGTAAAGAGCTTGGCCGTAGGTCGATCAGGGCGATACCGAGGTAGCATCGCCCTTTTGGAGCGGACCCGCCTCGAAGGAGCCGCCAGTGAGTGCAATGGAAAGATACTCCGTAGCTATGGGCACAACTACGGCATGAACAAAGTTGCTGAACGGCAGAAAAACTTAATATGGATTAATAAAACCCGCTCGCTCTGTTGGCTACCCGACTGACAAAGCAGACCTTTGGCAGCATGGTCGCCTGCGCTGTACGACAAGATACAGGAAGGAAAGCTATGGCCGATGACAAACCTCGTTCCGCACAATCTGCCCAGCAGGTGGCTCAGCCGAGGCTGTACTCTCCAGAGCTTCAGCCTTTGCTCCAGTCGCTCCTGGCGACGTTGGCTGACATCGACTTTGAACATGAGCGCGAGCGCGACACGATCAGCACCCGAACAACGGATATGAACCTCAAGATACGCTTGCTGGAGAAGCTCAGAGAACGCCATCGCGAGCGGCGCGAGCCTTACATCCAGCAACTCGCCATCCTGCAAGAGCGCATCCGCCAAGCGTGGCAGTAGGTAAGTACATCCTTTGCAGGGCAAAGCACCATGACCAATAAGGAAATCGAGGTCGTTGCCGAGGAACTGGCCAAGAGCGGTGGCACCTCCTGGTATCCAGGGCGTGTGCAGGGACCACTCATGCGAGTGGTGACAGACCACTACCATGAACAAGCCCGTGTGGTCATTGCAGCCCTGGATCATCTCAGGACGGGTGGAGGCTCCTCTCGAACGCTGGACGCGCGGAGAATGGGACCACCGGAAACATTCCATCGCAATTCGGCCAGTGATGTTCGACCCGGCGCGACCATCATCTATCGTCCCTCAGGAGAACAACGGACATGCCCGTGCCGCATCGTAGAAATCCAGGGTGACCGCGCCTATTTGGCACCCATTCTCAGGACATGCGTGGGATGGGTGTTGACGGAACGGCTTGAGCCATCACCCGATGAACAGACCTCTGACAGCTAAGAACAACGCGCGGGTTCTGGGGAAATACGGCGTAACCCCGGATGAGTTCCTGATGGTTGGGAACTCTGTGCGCACTGATATGCTGCCGGTGATCGCGTTCGACGGCAGGGCAGTTCACGTCCCCTGCGACACCATCTGGGAACATGAGCATGTTGAGAGACCTCCCCATAGGGCTGGGACAGTTGGAAGGTTGTTTGACCTTCTGAAGTCTGAGCCCACTCCTGACGAGGGCGACCAGACCTAAGTGCCGATGAACCTCGCCTCCGGGGGCCTCTCGTCTACAAGAACAGGGTCATGGGCTCCTGCATCGCAGCCTGCATCACCTCATCAGGTCCGATCTCGTGGCGGCTCTTCATCTGCAACAACTCGGCAAGTTGCAGACGGGCGCGATTAACCCGGCTCTTGATGGTACCCACAGCAACACCTTGGAGCATCGCCACTTCCTCGTAGGTCAAGCCCTCCCCACCCACCAGCAGAAGAGCCTCGCGGTGGCTGCGAGGCAGGTGTGCGAGAGCCAAGCGAAGCTCGCTCGTTGCCAGAGCCGCTTCCTGCTCCGGGGGCACCTTGAGACGGGCTGCATGAACGCCGGTGGGGTCCTCGACCTCATGTCTGCGCTTCCGGTGCTCGGTGTAGAAGGCGTGGCGCAGGATCGTGAACAGCCATGCGCCCAGATTGCTGCCGCGCTCGAAGTGGTCGATGTTGGCCCAGGCGCGAAGGAAGGTGTCCTGCACCATATCATCAACCCTGGTGGGATCATTGGTCAGGGAGAACGCGAAAGCCCGAAGGTTCGGCAGCAGATCAAGCATCTGGTCCCGCAAGGTGGCATCAACACGACTGACGCTGATTGATCGCGTGGGCGAACGGACTCGGCGGGTTCTGCGGACAAGAGCAACCTGTCGCTCGTGAGACAGCGGATGCAGATGCCGTAAGCGCCTCAGCCGGTCCCACGCAAGCTGGTTGCAGACCGTGCTTTGCTGAGCCGGGGGATGGTGACTGTGAGCGTTCCGCGCCATGGCTGTGCTCCACCTTGGCTACAGGCTCAACATACACCTACAGTTGCTCGTCAGCCAGCCTGTTCAATCGGAACAGATGGAGCCTGCGGACGGCTTGCGCTCCCGCTGGGCAAGCGCAGCGGTAATTTCCTGAACCCACCCGGAAACGTCAATTGGCCCACCTAACATCAGGCTGATACTGCTGAGTGATGTGGAGCGGCATCGTGATGAGGGCGCTTGCAAAAGGAACGGGACATTAGGAACGGGACATTGGCCGCGCAAAGCACCTCAGCCCTCCAGGACACATTCCTGAAGCACCTCCGGGACAACAGAGTTGAAGTCACCATCTTTCTGGTGACCGGAGTTAGGCTCCAGGGCTGGATCAAACGTTTCGACAACTTCATGGTCCTGCTTGTGCGAGGCAATAGCTCACAGGTGGTCTACAAGCATGCCATCTCGGCAATCTATCCAGCAGAGCCAGTCCAATTGTTTGACCCTGAAGCCGAGACTTAGCACGACCTAAACGCAAGCTGTGTCGGCGCTGGAGGGTGGACGAGTAACCTTCGATCAGTTGTGTCGAGCCTCTTTAAACATTCAATTGGATAGGCGTAACGGTTCCGGGGGTAACAAGGACACAGGCGGAAATCAGCCGATGATCTTATGACCCTCTCCTTGGCAATTCTGCTGCGGGAGGAGAATGCTTGTCCCGCCTCGGTCCTATGTAAGATTCTGGAGTGAGCCTCCAGAGGAGTGATCTATCATGCCTCTCCAGACCCGCCTGACCAACACGCTTGGGATTGATCACCCGATCATTCTTGCCCCTATGGACCTTGTGGCGTCTGGCAAACTCGCTGCTGCGGTCAGCCATGCAGGTGGGCTTGGGCTCCTTGGCTGTGGCTATGGCAATGCCAAGTGGCTGGAGCAGGAGTTCGCCGCAGCAGGCAACGCAGAGGTCGGCTGCGGCTTCATCACCTGGAGCTTAGCCAAAAAGCCTGACCTGCTCGACTTGGCCCTCCAGCACCAACCTGCGGCGGTGATGCTTTCGTTCGGCGACCCCAACCCGTTTGCGCCCAAGATCAAGAAAACAGGCGCGAAGCTCATCTGTCAGGTTCAGTCGCTTACCCAGGCCAGAACGGCTGCGGCAGCAGGAGCCGACATTCTCGTGGCTCAGGGCACCGAAGCCGGTGGCCATGGGGTCACCCGCACGACCCTGACCCTGGTTCCAGAGATTGTTGACGCCTTCCCTGATCTCCCAGTGGTGGCCTCGGGCGGCATTGCCGATGGTCGTGGACTGGCTGCGGTGCTGATGCTGGGGGCGGACGGTGTGCTGATGGGCACCCGTTTCTACGCTTCGCAAGAGGCACAGGGCCATCCAGAAGCCAAGCAGCGGATCATCCAAGCAAGCGGTGATGATACCCTGCGGAGCATCGTGTTCGACATCTCCCGGCGCAGCATTTGGCCTCAGCCCTACACAGGGCGGGTGATCCGCAACGCTCATGCCGAGCGCTGGTATGGGCACGAAGCCGAACTCTTGGTGTGTCAGGAGGAACAGGCGCAGCGCTATGCCGAGGCGCGCGAGCGTGGCGACTTTGACGTGGCGGCAGTGATTGCCGGTGAGGCGGTTGGCCTGATCCATGACGCGCCGCCTGTTGCTGAGATTGTAGACAGGATCACCCGTCAGGCTGAAGCCTTGCTCGCGCGAGGAGCGCAGTTGATCGGAGGCTGATGCCAACTGGTAACAGTTTTTGGCCATTCCATGTTTGTGTCACCCGCAGAGTGGCAGGGTTGGAGGCTTGAGATCACTGATGAGGCTGGAAGGATCATCGAGAGCCTCTCACTCGACGATCCGCTCTCGACAAAGTTGCTGCGGCATTAGAGGTAAAGCTCAGAACTCGCACCACGAGACGGGTCAGCCTTTCGATAGCCATGCCTTCGCAATCTCAAAACGGCAGGAATGATCCGACGCTAAAAAAGTAGATCATGGATAGCTTGAAGCAACGGCACTGTGAGCGGCGTCTGCCCTATGTCGCGATGGTTGCCGAACTCCAGAGCCGCCACTCATCAGCCGTGTCGGACGGGCTTCAGGCCACGGGCTGATCTGCTCCTACGGGCCGGAACTTTCGAGCGTCCTCATAGGTGCTTCTTTGTACCTGCTGTCTGGAACCCGTCCAGTGCAGTTAAGCGGGTTAGCTGTCTTCAAAACTTACGGCCAAGCTTAATCACGCTGATGTGATTGAAGATTAACCGTAGAACTTTGGGATTACTGATCTTTGTCTGAATCACGACAGACAAAGCTCCTACGATGTGTTTATATTTCCTTAACATCGAAACCCGACCAGGGAGCACAGATGACTGCGCAACCGCTGACGCTTGTACATAATTACACATCTCAGTCCGCTTCAGCCGTTTCTACGGCTCTGATCTGTGACAGCTTCCTTCTTCGGTCTGGGCTTCAGCACATCCTACGAGACACGCCGTTTGCGATTGCCGAGACGGCTCCTGTAACTGGTCCAAAGCGCCTCCAGTATTGTGCCCTTAACACTGGGTTGGTGATTATCGAAGCCACCCAGAACACTTCTCATGTGCTTGAGGTGGTTAGACAGGTGAAAGAGCGGTCGCCAGAGACCCGGATCGTTGCTCTGGCGGATCAGTTCGACCTCGGCTTCGTGCGCGCGGCACATGCGGCTGGCGTGACCGGCTTCTGCCTAACTGCAAGTGGCCCTGATGTTATGATTAGGTCGCTGGAACTGGCCATGCTGGGCGAGAGTGTTCTGCCCGTTGCGGTGCTGCGGTCGCTCATCGATGCACCTCCGCAGAAGCGAGAGCAGTCCCTCCAGGAGAACACGACAGAGCCAAGGCTTTCTGATCTGAAGCAGTGCAAGCTCTCGGCGCGAGAGGCGCAAATCCTGGGCTGCTTGACGGAGGGTGCGCCCAACAAGGTTATCGCTCGGAAGTTCGATGTGACGGAGGCCACGGTGAAGGTTCACGTCAAAGCGATCCTGCGCAAGATCGGCGCGGCTAATCGCACCCAAGCAGCCATGTGGGCAAGCGAGCGTCTGCCCCAGCAAGGTAGACCTTTCATAGATGGCTGAGGTGGTTACGACCGAGGTTGCGATTGGAGACAAGGTACGTATCCAGTTCCATCCTCCAAACCCGATGAGGAGCTTTTGCGAAGGCATCGTGAGCCGGGTGGATGTGGCAAGTCCAGAAGGACGCTTCTTCGTGATGGAGGTCACGCACGAGGTCATCCTCGACCGAGAGCACCGGATCAGACCCGGCTTCCAGGATTACGTCCGCTATGAATGCCAGAACGACTTTCCAGGTCGGATTGAGGTAATCTCGACCGCAGCGGAAGCTGTGGAGAGGGAACCCACACCTGATCCAATCTTGGGAGAACTACCAGAAGTACCCGAGCATGAAGTGGACCAGCAGCCTCCGTTGGACCTGGAGGACCACATGGAAACTGAGGTCGAGCCAGCATCTGAAGCCGAGGCGGATGATCAACCAAGTCAGGTCGAAGTTGAGCGCCAGGAGCCTCGCAGGCGGGGCGGTTTGATCGGAAGGCTCTTCGGGTGCCAGAAGTAAGTGATCATACCTCTATCCGAGTTCGACACGATTACTGGTTAGCGATTGTCGGGTTCCAGACAGACAAGGTGAGTTCTCGTGGCTAGGTTGCCGCAATTCTCCGGCTGGCGTGGCGATTGAAGTAGCCAATAAGTCTACTTGCGGATTGCCCTCGTGATTCAGTAAACCGGGGCACCTAAGAAAAAAGGCCGCCCTTGCGAGCGGCCCGAAGTTTAGGGAGGAAACGCCCAAGAAGGGCAGCAACACTGCGACGCCAATCGCCGTGCTGCACTGCAAAAGATAGTTCTTGCCTGAACAATGGCAAGCGCAAACGGGCAGCATCGCTGCCCTTTTTTGTGGCTGCTGGCATGCAACAAAGGCATACCGCCACCTTAGACTAACATCCACAACACCAATTCGACACCTCGTAAAGTCAAGCTTGCCGGGTGCGTAGCATCTGCTTCACGGTTGACGAGACCTCCAGAGGCTCGTGCGACTGAAACAGTGTCTTTACGCTGTCAAGGCGAGTGGATCAGCTTCTTGCTGCACTGCAACAAAACGGACATAAAGGCAGTTGGAACGACAGATCAGCCAGGAGACTGCTCATGGAGCAGCAAATAGAGCCAGAACAGGTCTATGGTGCGTCCTCTCGCACCAGCATGTCCTTACAGGAGGCTCATAACTTCGAGACGATCTTCCAAATACCCACCACAAACCGCCTTGTGCTGGTTCGCTCCCGAAGCCAAGGCTCTCCGCCGACAGCTATTGACTGGGAACACGATGAGTTTGCCTCAGACGGGCGTCTGGTGGCGCGCTACCGAAGCTTTGAGCGAATAGGCCCGACAGGTGAGAGACAGAGTGGCTGGCGCAAGCTCGACTGCACCGGTGAGTTGGTGCGCGAGACAGGCGACCTAAAATAGCTCGACTGAGGTCTCGCCCGAACCACGACAGGAGCTTGCTGCTCAAGGGGCCGCAGGGTCAGGCCAGTCTGCTGCCCTGACCTCGCGATTATCGGAAGAGTTAGGGGCGCAACATGGGATGACTATTGTGATCGTCAGGTGCCTTGGAGAGCGGCGAGTTCTCGGACGTAGTTTCCCCGCCGTTCAAGGTGACGGGATTTGAGCATCGCCAGCGCACGGTCTTTCACCCTGCCATCCGGCAAGGTCCTGACGAGCCGCTCGCGCTCCCGCTCATACTCATCATCGACCTGTTTCAGAATAGACTGAAGGGACTGCACGAGAGGCTGAAGTTCCGAAGGTCCTCTGAAGCTGGTCTGGGCTCCGGTGCAAGAGGTTTTATCCAATGTCTGGAAGATCATGCTGCGCCCCTTATTGATCATCGTGGTTGATGAATGTCTACCAGAGGAAAACGCATTTCTTCTGTCGGGAACAAGACACTAATGAAAGAAAAATGCTTATTGAGCGATATCTCAGCAATAAAGCTGCGAATGCAGGCGAGAAGTAGATAGAACGTTAGCGGCCCATTCCAGCCAAGCTTTTGAGCAACCATGAATTGCTTGGTTTTCAGCATCCGTTGCTCGCGCAGACGCCGAGTGACTTGCGAAGCGTGGCCTTGCCTGACAGACTCTCGTGGTTCGTCAACCAAAGGATTGCGCCATGAAGTCACCATCCATGGGAGTGTGGACCCCACGCCTACAAGCAGCCTCAGATCGGGTGAAGGGGGTCTCGGGTCGCATCAAGGTCTGGACCCAGGAGCAATCGACCCGGCGGTCACAACGGACACTCACGTCTGAAGAGCCAAGGAACCCGCTCTACATCCTTGCGGCCATCACTCTTGGCCTCCCCGCATTGCTGCTCATCCCGCTCGTCGGGCTGAACCCAGGCGTCCAGAACGGGATGTTCACGACTGTTGTGACCTTCCTCGTCGTCTCGGCTTTTGTCACTGCCGTTGTGTTCGAGATCAAGAGGCTTGCTGATCAACCGTCTGGCGAGGGCCACCACTGAAGCACAAGTCATGAGGCTCCCCTTCGACACTGCCGATCCAGCAAGGGAGCTTTATGGCTTTGATGAGGTAAGGCCAGAGCCCACGTGGTCAGGCGGCGCGGCCACACGCACCGCCTGACAAATCATCCTTAGCACTCGGTTTTCTGCTTCGTGGTGGTGCCCGTCGCGTCTGAGGTCTGTTTTGTTGTTGTCGAGCAGCCGGTGCTGCCGGTTGCGCCAACATCCCGGCGCTCAATCACCACGTTCTTCTGATCTGGTCCAGAAGCGGCATCACCAGCCGCAGCGCCGACGCCAGCACCGACTGCTGCACCCACTGGTCCGCCAACGATAGCGCCTGTCACGCCGCCTGCGGCGGCACCGCCTGCGGCACCACCCGGATCAGCTACCGCGAGGGTCGGGAGCAGGAGGGTGGCTGCAACAAGAGCGGACTTCAGGTCTACACGCATGACTGTTTCTCCACATGAGCCAATCGCGACTTGCGATCTGTTGCCAAGTTAACGGCTGTGGCAGACGAGCGTTTCAGCTTGGCATTTTCTGCTTAAAGGCTTTCGAAGCAGTCACACCCGATTCTGATGATTTGCTGACACAAGGGCAGCGCTTGCGTGTGGATTCTAAAGATATCGAGGGCAGTGACTTGCAAAAATAGCGCAAGAACCATAGCTCAGGATTAGATCATAGATGTTTGTTGTACTGTACGGGACGCTCCTGCTGACCCTGTCAGAACTGCATCTTGTTCTATGTACATGTTTAAGTCAGTTTTTGTGTACCCGAGGAGAAGAATTATGAGTAAGAGCGTAGCTTCTCAAGACTATATTGAACTCGCTGCTGACATCGTCTCTGCCTACGTCAGCAACAACTCTGTTCCCGCCGCCGATCTGCCAGCCCTGCTCCAGTCGATCTATGCCGCTCTGACAAAGACCGTACAGGGTCAGGAGGAAGAGCCTAAGGCTGAGTTGATGCCAGCCGTTTCTGTGCGGAAGTCCCTCACTCCGGACTACATCGTCTGTCTGGAAGACGGGAAGAAATTCAAGTCGCTCAAGCGCCATCTGCGCACGACCTACGACATGACGCCCGAGCAGTACCGGGCCAAGTGGAGCCTGCCGAGTGACTACCCGATGGTTGCACCGAACTACGCCAAGGCGCGCTCCGAGCTTGCCAAGACCATGGGCCTCGGCCAACAGCGCAGGAAAAGCAAGGCTCTGACCGAAGCTGCTGCCAATGATGGCGCTCCCGCTAAGCCAAAGCGCGCTGCTGCCAAGGCGGCTGCGACCTCCGACGAAGTGACTGCGCCTGTCAAAGCTCGCCGCACGAAGAAGACTGCATAGTCATCTCAGAGATGGGTGAGAGGCCAACCACTGCTTCTGCCTCTTGGACCCGGCCTCATTGAGCGCCGGGTCTTTCCGTTCAAGCATCTGTTGCAGTGCTTCGGTAGGGATCAGGTCATGCGCCTGAACGTGTGCGTAGCAAGCGTCCGGTCAGCCGCAATCTTTCTCCTGGTTATGCCTGATCAGCTTTAGCCTCTGCAACCTGAGCCTGCTTGAGGCTCTCCAAAGCGGATTTCAGGGCTCCCCGGTGACCGTTGGCCTGGATGAGTAGGGTCATGAACATTGGTTTGGGCAGGTTAGGGTGGCGGAAGCCGTTGAGCAGACGATCATCCTTGGTGAACCCGTTCCGCTGCATCGCGGCGACAAATTGGTTTTCAGTCAAATCACGCATTCTTTTTACTTCTGGTGAGAACAGGCATCGCGGTAACCCGGCAAGGAAAAGCTGGATCAAACAAGCGAAAGGGTATGTGGGAAAGGCGCAAAGGGTTCAAGACCCGGTGCGATGAATGACATGACGGCAAGAAGACCCATTACTGTCGCTTCCATGGCCACGTGGGATTGGCTTTCTCGTGGAACAGTCGGAGGGCCTCTGGGGACAACTTGAACAATGGCTTGGACGCGCTCGGCAGAACCGGTTTGGGACCGTGTTGCACCTCGCGTTTGTACGACCGCAGGGCTTCTGCTGAAAGCTTCGGCAGACCCTCGGTGGCTATTCGCTGACGCAACTCCTGCAAGGTCTTCTCACGGTCGTTCGCCATGGTTTATCCCACAGCCAGAGGAGCACGGAATCGGGATCAGCGCTGAAGGCCAAGGAAGGTTCCGTGCTGCGCCCTACCTAAAAAGAGGGACAGGTAGGTTGGGCGGACTTGCAGGACGAAAAGCTGGGTATCTTGAACACTCAAGCTCGACTCTCCACATCCCGCCCAGAAGTACCTGGAGGTCATCCATGCAGCAGAGGACGCGCGGCTGGATCATGCCGGAAGCTGACATTCCTTCGCTGTTGAGGCTGATTGACGAGAGGGTACGTTCCTCGAACATCGAGGTTCGGCACCGCGACACGCTGATCCGTCTACGCGATATTCTGGAAGACGACCTGAACTGCCATCGGCATGGTGGATTACCGAAAGTGCGGCGGACGAAATCCGGAGAGGCAGTCTGATACAGCTTGGCGATACGTAACACGCAGCCTTGGTCTTTAAGAGAGCGATGGCTGGAGTATGCGTCGAACACTTGCCCCAATAGCGGTCGCGTTTGGATTTCGGACCTTTATCTCAGCCTTCAGCCTCGCGTTCTCGACTCGGAGCGCATCGACCTTCTCAACATGCTCTCGGTTGGCGCGGGTCAGTTCCTTGACCTCGCCCTTCAGGTCAATGATCTCAGCTTTGAGTTCCTCGCGCTCGGCAGCAAGGCTATCTTCATGTTTGACGTGAGACTGTAGCTCACGAAACTGCTGCTTTTGATCCGCAGCCTTCTCTTGCAGCTTCCTGATCTGCTGCTCAGCTTTCGCGAGCAGCCGCTTCATGTCCTTTGCTTGTTGCTCGGCCTCACTCGCCACAGTGAGCTTCCGGTCTGATCCTGTGGGAATCATAATCTGGTGACCTCTTGATCCATGCCTCGAAAAGAACAAATACAGAACATACGCAAGGGTCAAGTCACCCTTTGACCTCCTGCCGCTTCCTTCCAGCTTGCTGAGAGCAGACCGCGAAGTTGGTACTCGTGGCCTTGGGCAGGGTGGGTGGGAGCGAAGACGCGCCATCTCGTCAGCGGTGCCGTCCATTGTTACAGTCGGAGAGGCTGAGAGATCGTCTCGGCAGGCACCATGAACCAGATGTTTCGACCCGCACAGGCTGATCAGCGACCCGTCCTGGAAACCCTCGCGGGTTCTGTGGAGCGCGTCACCTTCCACAATGCCGAGAGCGGCTTTGCTGTCCTGAAGGTCCATACACGGGGCAAGCGGGACCTTGTGACGGTCGTGGGCCATACTCCCAGCGTCTCCGCAGGCGAATGGATCACCGCCAGCGGCACCTGGATCAGCGACCGCACCCACGGACTTCAGTTCAAGGCTGAGGTGCTCAAGACCACGCCACCCACTGGGGTGGAGGGCATTGAGAAGTATCTGGCCTCCGGTCAGATGCGCGGCATCGGACCAGCCATGGCCAAGCGCATCGTCGCTGCCTTTGGGGTGAACACCTTCGAGATCATCGAGGCCAAGCCAGAGCGTCTGACAGAGGTTTCTGGCATTGGCCCCATGCGCGCCTCCCGCATCGTCTCGGGTTGGGCTGAGCAGAAGGCGGTGCGGGAGATCATGATCTTCCTTCACGCGCACGGGGTCGGTACTGCTCGGGCGGTGCGCATCTTCAAGACCTATGGCTATGAAGCCATTCAGGTCATGACCGAGGACCCGTACCGGCTGGCCAAGGACGTGCGTGGCATCGGCTTCAAGACGGCGGATGCCATCGCAGCCAAGCTTGGGATGGAAAAGACCGCCCCTCAGCGCATCAGAGCGGGTATTTCGTTCGCGCTCCAGACGGCAACGGACGAGGGCCACTGTGCTCTGCCCGTCGAGGCGCTCACCCGGTTGGCCGAGCAGTTGCTGGAGGTTGACGGAGAACTGATCCGCACAGCCATTGTCGAGGAACTTGCCAAAGGAGAGATCATCTCTGATACCATCGGTGACGAGACCTGTCTCTTCCTCAAGGGTCTGCATCTATCCGAGCAAGCCATTGCGTCTCGGCTGATCGAACGGGCGTCTGGATCACTGCCCTGGCCTGAGATCGACATTGAGCGAGCCATTCCATGGGTGGAGAGCCGCACAGGCAAGACCCTGGCGACCTCGCAGCGTGAGGCTCTGAAGCTGGTGCTCGGCTCCAAGGTAGCCGTGGTGACGGGTGGACCAGGCGTCGGCAAGACGACCCTCCTCGACACCATTCTGCGCGTGTTGGTCGCTAAAGGCGTTCGGGTGGCGTTGGCAGCACCCACGGGACGCGCGGCCAAGCGCATGACAGAGCAGACCGGGCTGGAGGCCAAGACGATCCACCGCCTCCTGGAGATTGATCCCAAGCACGGTGGGTTCTCGAAGAACGAGGAGAACCCGCTCGACTGTGATCTGCTGGTGGTGGACGAGACCTCCATGGTGGACGTGCCGCTGATGAATGCCTTGACCAAGGCCATCCCGCCAGAAGCAGGGCTGCTGCTGGTGGGTGATGTGGATCAGTTGCCTTCAGTGGGCTCTGGACAGGTGCTGGCCGACATTATTGCTTCGGAGCGCATTCCGGTGGCCCGTCTGACTGAGGTGTTCCGGCAGGCGGCAGAAAGCCGGATCGTGGTGAACGCCCACCGGATCAACAAGGGCCAGATGCCCGAGCCGCAAAAGCCTGGAGAGGAGAGCGACTTCTACTTCGTCGAGATCAACGATCCCGAGGAAGGTGTGCCGAAGATCGTTCAGATGATCAAGGAACGCATGCCACGCCGGTTCGGGCTTGATCCGATGAAGGATGTTCAGGTGCTGTGCCCCATGAACCGAGGTGTGTTGGGCGCACGAAACCTCAACATCCAGCTTCAGGAAGTGCTCAACCCCAACCCTCCGTCCAAGGTGGAGCGGTTCGGCTGGCGCTTCTCGCCGGGTGATCGGGTCATGGAGACCCAGAACGACTATGATCGAGAAGTCTTCAATGGCGACCTCGGCACCGTGGTCAGAATCGACGACGAGGAAGGGGCGCTGATCGCGGCCTTTGATGGCCGAGAGGTGTCATATCCATTCGGGGAACTCGACACACTCGTCCCCGCCTATGCAACGACCATCCACAAGTCACAAGGCTCGGAGTATCCCGCCGTCATCATACCGGTCGTGACGCAGCACTTCACCATGTTGGCGCGCAACCTGCTCTACACGGGTGTCACCCGAGGCAAGCGGCTCGTGGTGCTGGTGGGGCAGAGGAAAGCTGTCGCCATGGCAGTCAGGGGCGGGAGGATGAAGAGGCGCTGGACGAAACTGCGGGAGTGGCTCGCAGCAGCCTGAAACGAGCGCGCTCTGAATAGAGAACGTTAATCCCGTGTCCGAAGCTCGTTGATCGCTGCGGCAAGGTCTTCCTGATAGCGCTGGCGCAGAACGGCAATCACGTTCTCCGCAGATCGCCTTCCGATCCTGCTGACAAAGAAGCGACGGACCTTGCTCTCCTGAGGCCGACAACGGCGTAAAGCAGTCCTTGCAAGGGCGTCTGAGGAGACCTGAGACTGGAGCCGCTGCCGTACATACGACGCGGCACAAGCCTGCCAGCGGTCATTCAGAGGTCTTGCCTCGCTATAGATGGCCAGAGCATCAAACTCGTCTGCCTGGGCAGGAAGTTGAACAAGGATAGGAGCGATTAGGACACCCGCAACAATCCCGCCGAGCCAACGAGGCGTTGATCGTCTGGTCGCCAGAGAACGACTTTGGCACGATGGTTCCTCCGGTCGTCCTACTCCCACGATCATGATCCCACCCCTTCAGGTGGGATCGTCGGCAAGGTCAATTAAGGAACCGTTGCACTGCGTGGAGGTCTGAACGAGCGTGGCTTCGTCCAAGATGGCCGATGCTGCCTAAAGTGTCAGGCGAACCTCAGCTTGAAAAAGACAGCGCGGGTGTGATCGTCACCGAAATTCAGGTAGACTTCCGCAGCACCAGATGAGGCTTCTTCGTCATCATCATCATAATCTTCTGGGTCCCAATCCTCATCGTCGGCAAAAATCTCGCTGTCGTACCCCAGATCGTACTCACCAACCTCAATCCGAGCGTTGGGCGCGTGGTCCATCAGCCAGTCGTAGACTTCCGGCAGGACGGCCTTGGACGGCTCGAAATCCATCTTCAGGCCATCGGAGCCTTCGAAGAAGGCCGTGTAGCCAAGATGGAAGCGGTTGCCGCTGATGTCTTTGGGCCTATTGTCGTTAGCGTAATCGCGGTCTTCCTGCCACTCGATGACTTCTTCACGGTCATACAGAAGAGCAAAAACGGGAAGGTCAATGTGCAACTTGGTAATCATTTCAAAAAGTGTTCCTAAAGCAAAACATAAATGTGCCGGTGATGGCTAAACCTCGCCGCCGACCTTTATGACCCTACTGGATCAGGATTCGATGCGTCAAAATTAAAAATTCGGCCGGAAAATTTCTGTGTTGAATGCCAGTTTGAGTTCCGAGTCGGCCATGGCGGCTTCGTACAAGGAAGGGCTGCCTGTTAGCCTACGGCGCGAGCAGGGCTGGACTGTGCAGACGCACCGCAGACTTTGTTGCCCGCATCCTGCGCGGCCTGCCTGCCGGGGAACTGCCGAATGAGGACCCGACCACGCCCGAGCTTGCCGTCAATCTGAAGACAGCCAAAGCCCTCGCCATCGACATTCCTTCCCAACTCCTTGCGCTGGCCGACAAGGTCATCGAATAGTGAGCGCTACGATGGAATATGGACCAGACCCCCTGACCAATGCCTATGGTCCGGTACCGGAAGTATCCTCCAACACGGCCAGGGGGAATTTAGATGCTCTATCTATCCGTTGCGTGGACAGTCATCGGCCTTGCTGCCATTGCTCGCCCTACATCCTGCTCATGGGGGAGAACACGCCAGAGGCACGTCGCAAAACCGCAACGACGACCCGTGTGGCTGGCTTCACCCTGATCGTCGTTGGAGCGATTCAGATGCCGGTCTGGGTCTTCACAGCCTGAAGTCCATTGGTTCCGTGGCAAGGGAGGTCTGATGCTGCCTCTCCCCATGTTTGGCCCGGTTCGTTATGGGCTCAAATCCAAGCCGCAACGAGATGCAGCCGCGCCACCATCGCGAAGTCCGCCAAGCGCCTCAACCTTAATGAAGGCTAAGCGCATGAGACCCATTGGTGTCAGGTCCGCTCTCAAGGAGACAACCAATGCAGGCAGCATGGAGCCGCCATTTATCCGCTTAAGGGACATCAATTGAGAGTGGCCAAGGATTTCGGATCAAGCTCGGGATTTGCTCCTCCGCGTTCGCGTCAAGTGTCTCAGACAGTAGGCCGCGCGAGACTTCGATAGCTCCCACCGTATCCACCCAATCAAAACGCGGGCGTAGCGAGAGATACGACGGAAGGTCTGGAAGCGGGATTGAGATCGGGCTTTCAGCGGCGATCTGCTCTTGTGAGTATTGAGGTAGAGACGGTTCAGCCGGTTCCGGGGGTAGAGACATTAGTGTGGCCACGGGAAAACTCGGCTCAGCGGGATCGGGTGGCGGTGGCATTGCGGCCTCCGGTGACACCTCTGGCAGGATAGATGTGGGCGGCTCCGATGGCGATAGTAAACCAATGGCAAGCGGGGTTGAGGGGAATGTCGGCTCAGCGGGTTCTGGAGGGGGCGGCATCAGCGCTGCGACCGGGAAGTTGGGTTCGGCAGGTTCCGAGGACGGCGGACGCGCCGCAACCGTAGGCCGGTCGGGCGAGATAGAGGTATCCTTTGGCTGTTGGGAGACACGCGGTAGTGGAGCCTGAGGTTCGTGCGGCTGTTCTGGCTTAACGCCAGCACTTAGGTTGGCTTGACGAGAGTGGAGCGCTGCACGCTTTCTGGCATCCTCAGTCATCGTCTCGGCCTGACGCCCCACCCCCACAGGGTTGGTCCGCAACTTGGGCGCGATTTTCTGTGGAGGAGGCTTGGGGGCAACAGCCGGACTCACCATTCTTTCGGCGCAGGATGCGGTCATCCCGCTCAAAGCAAGGGCGGTGAACACCCCCAATTTACGCATACCCTCGCAGCCTCCGCTGATCTTTCCTCCGTTTAACAGAGCAGACGCTACGGAGGAGGTCCAGCCTCACACTGCGATTTTGACGGGACAAAGAATTATGTGACAGCCGTCGTGGTTTCATGAACCGGCGTTTGCGGTCGTCATTCCCAAGCTCGTCTTGGAACATGCGGTGTTTCACAAACTCGCCCCTTTGGCCAACCGCAACCACGACGATGTGTTCTGGAGGTTTGTTGGCGCGATCCTGCCCGACTAAGCGACGCGAAAGGCAGCGCCACGATGCCATTATACGAGCCAGGATCATCAAGCATAACTTGCCGTCATTAAAGCACAATTTCCAGACTTCCGTAGTTTACCCCCAAGTTTCTACGGTCATAAGGTGGTTGCGCGATAACCGAAAACCTTTAGCTTTGATGCTGACTATTGATAATGCGCCCTATCGATACTGAGACGTTGATGACCGACCTCACCACTGCACCCGACCACCTCCCCTCCCCCGACCTGCTCGAACTCGAACAAGCGGCTTCCGAGATCGCCTCTCAGGCTCGCTCCGCTAATACCGTGCGCGCCTACCAGAACGATTGGTCCCATTTCTCTTGCTGGTGCAGTGACAAGGGCCTCCAGGCGCTCCCTGCCCTACCCCGGACTATTACCATTTATATGACGGCGCACAAAGACCGGTATTCAATGGCAACACTCAACCGTCGCCTGTCCTCGATTGCAGCGGCTCATCGAATGGCCGACCATCCCTTCGATACGCGCTGCCGCGAGATCGCACTCGTGATGGATGGGCTGCGTCGCACCAAGACAGTCCGCCAGCGTCAGGTCACAGCATTGACCACCCCGCTGCTCAAACGCGCCCTCGACGGCATCTCTGGAACTCTGGCAGACCGACGTAATCGTTCCCTCACTCTTCTTGGGATGGCTGGTGCCCTCAGGCGCTCTGAAATCGTCGCGCTGAATGTCTCGGACCTTACATTCTCGCCCGAGGGCGTGCGGCTCCTCATCAGGCACTCCAAAGGGGATCAATTCGGAGAGGGTCAAGTCATTGCAATCGCACGGACCAATTCCGACCTTTGTCCGGTCTCTAACCTGGAAGCGTACCTGAGACAGGCCACGATCACCGAAGGTCGCGTGTTCCGGGCTATTGATCGTCATGGCAATCTCAAGACCAGCATGACTGATCAAAGTGTGGCCCTCATCGTTAAGAAGCTATGCGGTGAGGCTCGGCTCGAAGGCGATTATTCCGGCCACAGCCTTCGCGCAGGTTTTGCGACACAGGCCGCTAAGAGCGGTGTGGAAGAGCGCAAAATCGCGTCCACCACCAGACACAAGAATATGGAGGTGCTCCGGAGGTACATTCGGGAGGGCAGCTTGTTCGCGAACGCGGTTACGGCTGATCTGGACCTATGACCTCTAACATGCAGCGGGCAATCGTCTATGTGCTACGCCTAGATTGACCTGAAACCGTCAACCGCACGGCACGAGACCCAAGCCACAGGTATTATTGGCGATCTCCACAGCACGGGCATTACGACCGCTGTCTATTTGGCTCCCTCATAACATTAGGAAACTAAAACACTAACGGCTGCGTTCAGCTAAGCCACGTCCAGTGGGGAAAGTAATGCCTAAGAACGTCATTGAAATATTCGCGAGAGGAAATCAGGAGCTATTCCACTCCGCATTTCTAGCATGGCTAATGGATGATCAAGCCGACCACGGGTTAGGCAAACAGTTCCGGGCTGAGTTGCTGAGGCAGCTACCGCCTGAACTCGGATATGAGCCAGAAGGCGAATATTCAGTTCATACCGAGTATCAAGTCGGCAACAATCGATTTGACATTTTGCTGAAACCAAATTCTGACCGCTCGTTGAAAAACGGTCTTGTGCTCGAAAATAAGATCAAGAGCTTCGGACATTACTCTCAAGCGAATAATTACAGCCAGCTTGGCTACGACGTAGCGTTCCTTGCTCTCCTTCCCCAGACAATTTCCGAAGATACCAGAAACCATTTCATTACAATCAACTATAGGTTCATCTGCAACACTCTTGGGAACTGCCTGCTTGATAAAGAAAACTGGCATCAAAGGCTCGTTCAAGAGTACAAAGAATTTTTAAATGCGAAGCTAACTGTCTATGAAAGTCTCTACGAATATTGCCTCGGAAACATAGATTTCTCTACATACGCAACCAAGGTCGCACTGAGCGCAGGTACTTCTGATTTCGGGGATAACGATATACGAACGGTAAATTACTATTACTATCACGTTCTCCGAGACTACATTCGCTCGAATGCGCCTGACTTGTGTTTTGGCACTGCCGGTTATGATGAGGCGAGCAAAAACATTGTTAATACTAACTGGATGATTGAAAAGAATATGCGCGGGGCTCCTTTCATGGAAGCTCTAAGTTTTCAGCCATTTGATACCCCACCTTGGTCGCTTCATACCGAATTCAAAGACATGCACGAACGAGAGTCCATTGTGATTGCGCCACGGCTTGAGGTTTGGTTGGACCCGAGGGGTCTAGCAATGTGGCTTAAGGCGAACGAAGCAGAGAATGTCGCGCTGACAGCCGAACGTGACATGGGCCTTCAGGCGACCATTATGCTTGGGACGTGGAATGCTGAAATGCGTGCCGCCTTGAGACGACACCCTTACCAGGAAGTGCTCAATCTCCGACCTAGAGCAACAAGAAACTTCCATGCGGAGTTTGTATCCATGGCGGACCTTCCCTTTGCAACAATGACGGCTCGAATCAGGGAGATGATGTTGAAGGTGTTTGACCGCGCTGAGAAAAATGAGCCTTCTGCACAAGCATCCTAAACTCATCCTGCTAGGAACGTTGGAGGGCAAGCAGTCATGGCTACTCCCCTTGACGAGATATCCCCTCAGTACCTTACTGAGGTACGTGAACGCGAGCGAGGTACCTGGAGGGAAAAACTTCGAAAGCGATATCCTAACTGGACTAAACAACTCCAGTGGGGCTTTGAGCACGGGGACGGGTGGCGCACTATTACAGAGCGCGTCTTTGCTGATCTCGCGACGATTGTCGGAACAGATAATCCTGAGATGGAGGTGCATCAGATCAAAGCGAAGGTCGGCACCTATAATTTCTACATCGATGCCTCACATCTTCCTGCGGTGCAGCGAGCCGCCATCGAAGCGCGACTCACCGAGGCAAATTCAGAAGCTGGAGCTACGTGCGAGACATGCGGGAGACCGGGGCAACTGATCCGGGATCGTGGTTGGTATCACGTAGCGTGTCCAGCACACGAGGTGCGTGACATTCAATAGAGCGAACTGGATTGTTGAGTGGACGTAGGTCACGGCATGCTCCTGGCAGCAGTACTCGCGTATCTTCTTATCGGCCTTCTTGCCGTGTTTATTGGGCCTGCGGCTCGAAGCATCCGGCATGAGGGCCGCATGATGCGTAGAGATCAATCCATTCCAGGATGGAAGATAGCGGTTTTCCAAACAGTTCTCGCTCTTGGAACGATCCTGTTGTGGCCTATCCTCGTGCCATCTGCGGCGCGGTCCCGGAACATTTATAGCACGCCGCAGTCTCAAGATCGTGTGCGCGGCCTTGAAGAGCTAGTGAACATGATGTCGGCGCTGAATCCAGACGCCGTAGATGCAGATGAACTGCCCAATGCTCGCGGCGCGTTTGGTTTATCAGAGCACAACCCGATACCCACCCGGTCCATTGTTGAGAGCCGAAATTTCCTCGAAAGACTACGCACCTCCGATGGTACGAAGGTACTGTATGAGCGCATCGGATCGTTCTCCTCAGAAGCAACGAATCTTCCAGTGGATGGATATCGGATTACCCGTCCTGATGGCTCATCCCATGTAACGCTTTACTTCTCGCCCTACCAGAAACGCACCTCGGCGAAGGTGCCCCATGGCTTTGGCCTGATCGATAGTCGAACTGGGCAAATCACATTCGCTGGCGATACGAGGACGGCTCCCAAACAGTGCGGGTTTGCAACCAAGGATTTTCCTGACGCTTCGGAACCTTCCCCTGACGGCGATGACAGCTTGGTCATCTCTCCAAAAACTAAGGCTTCAGAAGAGCTTCCTGCTTCGCATCGTGAAGACGACAGTCCTAGAAATGCTCCCTCCCCTGGAATAGGCACATCACGGGATGGCCCGAAGGAGGCTGCGACAGTTAAACCGAGAGAGGCCAATCCATTCCCGCACGACATTGCAGATTTGCGGGCCGCCGCCCAGAGCGGTGACCCAGAGTCCCAGTATGCACTCGGTCTTCGATTTATTTACGGCCATGGCGTCGAAAGGAGCCGCGTGCTCGGCGAACGTTGGCTTTCTCAGGCTGGTCAGTCAGGGCATGTCGAAGCCCAGTTTTCTCTCGGTGTTCTTCATTGGGACGGTCTTCTCCTCGATCACGGCGCGCAACAGGCGAGACTCTGGTTAGAGCTTGCAGCAAAGCAGGGTCACACTAAAGCTTTGAATATGCTGCCAATTGTTCAAGCGCGTTGCCAGTCGAGGCCGACCGAAGTCTCGGAGGCTGCCCCGCAGGAAAAGACCACAGAGTCCAATCCGGCTAAAGCTTCGGACGCTGCTCCGCAGGAAAGGGCAGCGCGATCCAACATTACAAAGACGAGGATTCGGTCCATCCGGTGGCCTGCTCAGGATGGTCTGCCGCCTGTGGGCGGACGCAGGCCGCGCACCGCGCATTTTGAATTTTCAGTCGATGCCGCGATCACCGACAGCGAAAACCACCGCTTGTTCAGGCGCGGAGTGGCTAAAGGAAAACGATGCCTCAAAGCTGCGGAACAAGCACTGATGATGCGGCTCGTCTCTTTCCCTGACCTCACAGCCAGTGATGAGCGCGTTCGCATGGTTGCTCGTGCAATTGCATCACGACGCGGATACACTTTAGTCGGTGAAGCAATCGGGATGGAGGACCTTATTGATGGCTCCGATCCTCTGTTTGATGAGCGGCGTGCCGCCTTCATCTCGGGTGTTTTCGCGGGCATCGACGGCACTGAAGACGAGTGAAGGCAACTGAGACAGGCGCTGCTTGAATCCCATCCTTGATGAAGGCTATCCTGTTACCTAGAGCATGGGATTCGACATAGAAACATGGGCTTGGATTATAGTGCGAATTGGGCGGTTTTCTTCAGGCGCTATGGCGTTGAGAATGATCCAACAGGGTACGAGGACATCCATATTGGGACCCTTTATGTGGACGAGGATGAGTTCGGGCACATCAGCGAACTTCAGATCGAGCCATTTAGCTCGGAAGAAAAGCTGCTTCTGGAGGATGAACTTCAAGAGTTTGATGAAGACCGCCCTGAGTCTGAGCCTCTAGTTCCCTATTTCTTCAGATGGAATGCAAAGAAGAAGGTAGTAGAGGCTTCTGACGTTCACAAATTCCCTGAGGAATTCCTCTGCGCATCGTTTCCGACGAAGCGTGCAAGATCGGACGATGACGATGAGGACGATGGCCCACTCTTTTGGAATATCCTTCGCAACTCCCATGGCCTGCTGAGTCAGGTGAGAAGAGGCGAACCGGTCTTCATGGTAGGACGGCCAGGACCGAGACGAGGCCCACCAGGAAAACGGCGTCTTGAGCCCGTAGAGGATAGAGTACACACATTTTGTCGCGCGAAGATATCTGCGGTGGACGCAAATGCTCTACCCCGAACCGTTCCGACATCCCTCACGTTTGATCTCAGGTGCAAATTGGACGGATTTCTGGTTAACCGAGACGCGACATTTGGCATGGCGCAGTTTGGTAATTCAGCCGTGCCAATCATGCTCCGTCCGGACGGCAGTATCGTATCAGGTAGCCCTAGAAGCCTTCGTGAGTTAGGTTGGACGAACCTCCATGGCCGTCGCATCAACGAGCGCGAAGGACTTTGTATATGGTGGAACGGAGATCACTTAGCTACCCACTATCGAGTGTCCAGCCTGACCGACAAGTGCGGCATCGAGACTGCGACATCTGGCGAGGCAGGCGAGTAACTCATAAGCCACACACGAGGAAACGAGGCGAAATCAGGCGGAACGTGCCGAGGCATCGCTTCGCCTAAGTTGCAAATTTCCCTCAGGTATGGATTCTCGCTCTCGTTCCCCTTAGGTTCACGTTGTCTTCGCTCGGTCAGTCCCCCTACTCTCGCAAACTAAGCCTTTAAAAATCCATGGCTTTGGGGGCAAAAATGGTGGAGGTCTTGCTTAGGGCAGGAACAGTCGAGGTGCTGCTCGCAGCAGTTGCGGCGCTCGTTGTTACTGTGGTCATTCTGGTGATCTCCATTCGTCTGAAGCATAATTTCATTACAATTATTGAGCCGCTCACCCGCGACGTGATTGGCCAGCTTCTCCGTGCTGAGACTGAATTAGTTCGCCGCACTAGCGAGGATCATGCGCGCAGCATTCGGGATGAATTAGCCGACAGAGTTCGCGACTTTCAGGAGAACACCAGTCGGACATTCTCGGTGCACTTCGACGGCATGAACGGTCAAATCCGCACTTTCGGCGAGCGGCTTGATGGAGGCATCAAGGCGCACGGTGTCACTGGCTCAATTCTGGTGAACTGGAACACACCTACTGTATCGTGCGCGTGATCGTGAGAACTCCCTACCGAATGTCATTTTCGACGGGCGGGCTCTTCGTTAACGAGAGCGTGGAAATCGCGCGCTTGCACGAACAGGGTTCCGACTGGGCAGAAACCATCACGAGAGCACTCATTGATGGACCCACCCGTCTTCCCAAGCGGGACTCGAACCGGCGGACTGTCCGCGAAATCGCCAATCGCCTGTCCTGCTTGACCGATGAGGAGCGTGAGTACCTGACCAACAGCGCGGACCGAGCGGAAAAGCAGGCACTTCTATGGCTGGCGACCTGTCGCGCGTATGCCTTTGTCCGAGACTTTGCCATTGAGGTGATCCAGGACAGGCTATCGTCCCACCGGTCTGACCTGCCTTTGGACGTGTTTGATCAGTATTTTGACAGCAAGTCCGAGTGGGACGAGAACCTCGCGGCAATTAGCCCAACTACTCGTCGGAAGCTTCGTCAGGTCCTTTTCCGGATCATGCGCGAAGCCGGGATTATCAACACCGTCAACACGATCCAACCAACCTACCTAAGCTCGGCATTGCGAACTTTGATCGGGAAAACGACCCCAAACGACTTCCTTGTTTTTCCCGGTCTTCAGCAATGAAAGCGCGCCCTATGTCTGGACCACCGACAGCAAAGGAACGGTTTGAGCACCTTCTTAAGGTCGTTTCGAGTGAACGGTTCCTAACCAAGCAGGGCTTGGGCAACGAGGTTCCATTTTTCATCTGCTCATTCGATCCGGCAGAAGCCTTCGAGGTCGCAGAGGATGTCAGCCTGCTGGCTAAAAATCTTCAGAATCTAGGCCTCACGGTCCTCCAGATCGACCTTTATGACCTCTCCCTATCGATCCTTGAAGAGCGTGGCATCTTGGACGAGGTGCTGGTGATAGAGCCAGGACACAGCAAGGCCGAGATCAAAGAACTGCTCCAAGGCGTCCTGGACCCTGCCGCGCATCTCATTCCGAGGATCGGCCAGATGATCGCGTCTGTGCCACATGACGTCATCTTCATAACGGGGGTCGGCGAAGTGTATCCGTACATCAGATCGCACAACGTGCTGAACAACCTACAGAGTACGGCAAAGGACAGACCTACCGTGATGTTCTTCCCTGGTACCTATACGCATGCGCTGGCGACGGGGGCTTCACTCGATCTATTCGGCATGCTTCACGACGACAAATACTACCGCGCCTTCAACATCATGAATTATGAGGTCTGACACTCATGTCCCTCCACATGCGTGATATTTTCATCAAGCCCGTTGACCGTCCAATTGATGGTGTCATCAAAGCGGACGATGAGGCGAGCCTCCGGGATGAACTCGACGAGTATGTCATTACACGCGAAATCGCCCAGCGGCTCGGTGACTTCCTCCATGCTTACAACAATTACAGCACCGCAAACGGCGTGTGGATTTCCGGGTTCTTCGGCTCAGGCAAGTCTCACCTCCTGAAAATGCTGGCTTACCTGCTAGAAAACCGGCAGGTTGATGGAGTTCCGGCTTACAACCTGTTTAAGGACAAGAAGGAGTTGAAAGACGATCCGATGCTGGCAGGCGCGCTGCGCAAGGCCATATCGATCCCGTCAAGGAGCATCCTCTTCAACATCGATCAAAAGGCCGACGTCATTTCGAAAACTGAGGTGGATGCACTCCTCGCGGTCTTTCAAAAGGTGTTTGACGAGACCTGCGGCTATTATGGCAAACAGCCGCATATCGCCCAGTTTGAGCGCGATCTCGACAGCCGTGGCGTGCTACTGGCGTTCCAGGATGCCTATCTGGCGGTTGCCGGGAAGCCATGGACGCGTGGTCGCGAGCAGGCGCTACTTGAGGGCAGCAACATCGCCACGGCCTACGCAAAGGCGACGGGCGCGCCTGAGACGGACGCAGCGGGAATCCTCAACCGGTATCGGTCCGAGCATCGGGTTTCGATTGAGGATTTTGCCAACACGGTGAAGGCCTGGATCGACACCCAGGCTCCGAAATTCAGGCTGAATTTCTTCGTGGACGAGGTCGGGCAGTACATCGCCGATAACACGAAGCTCATGACCAACCTTCAGACTATCGCGGAGAGCCTCAACACCAAGTGCAAGGGGCAGGCCTGGATCATCGTCACGGCGCAGCAGGATATGGCATCCGTGATCGGCGACATGAACGCGAAGCAGGAGAACGACTTCTCCAAAATTCAGGCCCGTTTTGCGACTCGCATGCCCCTGAACAGTGCTGACGTCGCTGAAGTCATCCAGCGTCGCCTGCTGGCGAAGACAGAGGAGGGCGTCGCCAAGCTCGCCAATCTTTATGCCCGTGAGGAGAACAACCTCCGAACACTCTTCGACTTCGCGGACGGCTCCGTACGGCTGAAGAACTACCGGGATAGGGATCACTTCATTCAGAGCTATCCCTTCCCGCCCTTTCAGTACACTCTGTTCCAGTTGGCAATCACATCGCTGTCGCAGCATAACGCCTTCGAGGGAAAGCATAGCTCTGTTGGCGAGCGCTCGATGCTGGGCGTTTTCCAGGAGGTCGCGAAGTGGATCGCCGACTACCCGGTCGGTGATCTGGCGACCTTCGACTTGATGTTCGAGGGCATTCGCTCCGCCCTAAAGTCGTCGGTGCAGCAGTCCATCCAGCTTGCGGAAAAGAACATTGAAGGAATCGACCCGTTTGCGCTTCGGGTTCTGAAGGCTCTGTTTCTGGTCAAGTATGTCAAAGAGTTCAAACCAACAGTTCGCAACATCAGCATCCTCCTGCTGTCGGAATTCAACGCCGACCTGGTCGCCCAAAAACGGCAGATCGAGGAGGTGCTGAATCTGCTTGAGCGCCAGACGCTGATCCAGCGGAACGGGGAGGCCTACGAATTCCTCACGAATGAGGAGGTCGATGTCCAGAACGAGATCAAGGCGCTCGACGTCGATCCCTCCGAGATCGCGAAGGAACTGGAGACCCTCATTTTCGAAGACACGATCCGGCAAAAGAAGATCAAGCATGTCAGCACGGGCAACGAGTATCCCTACAGCCGCAAGCTGGACGACCGGCTTCTCGGTCGAGAGTACGAACTCGCCATCAATGTTGTGAGCCCGTTCGACGACGATTCAGGTTCGCCTGAAGGTGTCCGGATGCGGACACTCTCGCGTGACGAACTCGCCGTGGTGATGCCGCAGGATGTGCGGTTCATCCGCGACCTGACCTTGTTCAAAAAGAAGGACAAGTTCCTGCGCCAAGCCGCGACAGCCACCCAGCAAGAAGGGCGCACGCGGATCGTGGGTGAAATCCGGGAGCAGATGACCCGCAATCGCTCCGATCTTAAGACCCGCCTACACACTCTCATGACCGACGCCAAGATGTTCCTGCGCGGTGAAAACGTAGAGATCGCAGGCGAGGACCCGCAGGAACGGGTCGTGAAGGCCTTCCAGAGCTTGGTAGACAAGACCTATGTCAGCCTCCCCATGCTCCGGGGCCTAACCTATTCCGAAGCCGATATCGCGCGTGCGTTGAAGCCCTCTGGGGGCTTGTTCGGTGCCGAGGGCGTGGGCCTGACAGAACCCGAGCAGGAAATCCTGAACTTCGGCAACAGCCAAGCGAAGCTGGGTGTCCGCGTCACCGTGAAGGCGCTGCTGGAGAAGTTCGAGACCAAGCCGTACGGCTGGCCCACAGCGGCGGTGCTTTGCATCACGGCCAGCCTGATCGCGCGCAACAAGCTCGAAGCCCGGTCGGATGGGACGCTGTTGGAGGGCTCCGATCTTGAGAAGGCGCTGCGAAACTCCAACCTCCTGGCCAACATCGTCCTGACACCGCAGGTCGAGTTCCAACCTTCGCAGATCAAGCGGCTGCGGGACTTTTATAAGGACTTCTTTGACGCTCCTGTCGATGGCAACGATGCCAAGGTGCTGGCGGCTGAAACCGCTGCCGGGTTTGATAAAGTGCGCCGGGAGACCGAGCTACTGCTCGCGCAGGAGGACAGTTTCCCATTCCTTGCCGCATTGCGCGATGTGTCATCCACGCTTGCGCAGGTCAGCGGGAAGCCTGCCGCATGGTACCTGACCGATCTTGCCCCCTTCGAAGACAAGCTGCTCGACGCGAAGGAGGAAATCCTCGACCCGATCCGCGCCTTCATGGGCGGTCCGCAACGCACAATCTATGACGAGATCAGCAAGTTCCTCAAAGCGCACGCGGCGAACTTCCAGCAGGTCGGGGCGGCAGAGGCGGAAGCCATCCGCAAAGCGCTGGCTGATCCAGCCTGCTACAAAGGAGCGAAACTCCAGAACTTGAAGACCGGATATCACGCCCTCAAGGATAGGGTCGATCTGAAGATCATTGAGGAGCGTAAGGCGGTCGAGGCCGAGATCGCCACCTGTAAGGCGAAGATCGAGGCCCTGCCTGAAATCGAGAAGCTGAGCAGCGCGCAGCGTGCTGCTGTTCTTTCACCCATTGAAAGGGCAAGCCAGGGGCTTGGCGACATCGTGCTTATCGCGGTCCTGCGAAACCACGCGAACGACATCCGCACAACGTTGTACCCCGCCCTGTTGGAAGAGGTCATCCACCTCGCCCGACCGGTTGAGGCACCCCAGCCCGAGCCGGGCCTAGGGGAAGGCGGCGCTCCGCCGCCGACGCCGCCGCGTCTCATCAAGCGGCAGGACATCCGGATTACCTTCGCCAAGTCGATCCTGTCCAGTGATAGCGACGTGGATGCCTATGTCGAGGGGCTGCGCACAGCCATGCTCGCCGAAATCAATGCCGGAAAAGAGATCATCGTCTGATGAATACCAACAAGCTCAAGAGGCTCGCCCAAGACGCCCGCACCTATCTCATCGGACAGGTCACCTCGAAACTCGGCCTTGTCCTGACCGAGGGCAGCGCCGCGCGGCGCGAAGTTCCAGCAGCGGTGCAGGAACTGGAGCGCAACATCCTGGCGACGTCCCAGGCGCAGGTGATCGAGAAAGTTGCCTACACGTGGTTCAATCGATTCACCGCGCTCCGCTTCATGGATGCGAACGGTTACACCAACCCGCGTGTTGTCACACCAGCCGAAGGGGCCACCCGACCCGAGATTTTGGCAGATGCCGTCGCCGGGCACTTTGACGATGCCATACCGGCCACGACACGCGCCACCGTCACGGCTTTGCTCGATGGCCGCATGCCGTCGCGTGATGCGCAGGGCGAGGCCTTTCGCCTTCTCCTCGTCGCTATGTGCAACCGCTGGCATGGCCATATGCCATTCATGTTCGAGAAGATTGCGGATTTCACCGAGCTTCTCATGCCTGAGGACCTACTGTCCCCCAATAGCGTCCTGTCGCGCTTGCGCGACGAGATGACGGATGCGGATTGCCAGGACGTCGAGGTGATCGGCTGGCTATACCAGTTCTACATCAGCGAAAAAAAGCAGCAGGTGTTCGACGCACTGAAAAAAAATGTGAGGATCACAGCGGATAACATGCCTGCCGCGACGCAGCTTTTCACGCCGCACTGGATCGTTCGCTATCTCGTCGAGAACTCTCTGGGCCGCCTCTGGCTGTTAAACCGGCCAAGCTCGAAGCTCGCGGAGCGGATGGACTACTACATCAACTCGGAGGAGCCCGAGACGGACTTCCTGCGCATCTCCCGCCCCGAGGACATCCGCATCTGCGATCCGGCTTGTGGCTCGGGCCACATGCTGACCTATGCCTTCGACCTGCTCCATGCCATCTATGAGGAAGAGGGCTATGAGGCGACGCAAATCCCGGCGCTGATCCTCACGCACAACCTGCATGGCGTCGAGATCGACGACCGCGCAGGTGCGCTGGCCGCTTTCGCGCTGACCATGAAGGCGGCGGAAGCACTTGGGCGCAGGCGGTTCCTGCGCTTCGAGGTCCAGCCGAATATCTGCGTGATGCAGGATGTGCGTTTTACGACAGCCGAGATGCAGGACGTGGCCTCGGTTGTTGGGCGCGATCTCTTCACGAGCGAATTGAGGGAGACGCTCGCCCAGTTCGAGCGGGCGAAGAACTTCGGATCGCTGATTGTGCCGAAGCTGCGCAATCCCGCTGAGGTTGCCCGAGTTGTACGGCTCAACGACTTTGGTGGCGACCTGCTGCTGCGGGACGTGCAAGAGCGGGTACTGAAGGTCCTGGAGATGGCGGAGGCTCTGTCGCCCAAATATCACGTGATGGTGGCCAATCCGCCATACGCCGGTTCTAAAGGCTTGAATGACTCCCTTGGTGAGTGGGTCAAAGACAGATATCCAAATGCCAAGTCAGACCTGTATGCAGCTTTCATTGAGCGCGGGCTAAGGCTGATTATGCCGAAGGCCTTTTGTGCAATGGTGACGATGGAAAGCTGGATGTTTCTTTCTTCGTCCGAGAAGCTTCGAGAAAAGATTTATTCGCAAGCTGCGATCCTGTCTATGGTGCATATGCCCTACCTTGGGAAGGGTAGCACAAGTATGGGGATCAATTTCGGAACAACAGCGTTTGTGTTAGAGAACATCTTCCGTCCAGCATTATTGGCAAACTATTATTGTCTGAGATATTTTGAGTCAGACGCATTCGGTGTTCCCCTGCACTTTCCTCCAAAAAACGAGCGTCAGTCTACAGCGTCCATCAAAGATTTCGAAAAGATTCCTGGAGCGCCAATTGCTTACTGGGTAAGCAAAGCTGTTTACGAGATTTTTGAGCGGTCTCCCTCACTCGGAGAACTGGGCGCGCCAACACACGGTGTCGTCACGGGGGATAATGATCGCTTTCTGCGACAATGGCACGAGGTTTCACGGACTCGAACGGGCTTCGGCTGCTCAGATCGCCAGACTGCGTTGACTACTCGCGCAAAATGGTTCCCCGTCAGCAAGGGGGGGCCTTTCAGGCGCTGGGCTGGAAATCTGGAGTATGTGATCGATTGGGAAAATGATGGCTTTGTACTTCAAACAACAAAGCACCACACCGGACGGATTCGCGCTACGAATTTCAATCTGACGCGGATATTCCAGCCAGGCATAACTTGGTCCACAATTACAAGTGGATCGTTCAGCATGCGATATCTCCCTTCTGGGCTCCTTTTTGAGAGTAAGGGGTCAGTCTGCTTCTGCAAAACAGAAGAAGAAAGGTTATTTTTGCTGGCGCTTACGAACACTAAAGTCACAAGTGCCCTGTTGCTTATAATGTCTCCAACACTAGACTTTCACGAAGGGCCGATGAGTCGGATTCCTATCGTATCCATTGATCATGGGCCTACTGTTCGATTGGCCTCGCGGCTCAGGGACTTATCTCTCGCGGATTGGAATGGACAAGATATATCGTGGGACTTCATGCATTTACCGCTGCTTGCGCCCGTTTACAGGGCCGAAACGTTGGCAGGAGCATACAACTATCTGCGTGCTCACTGGCGTGACATGACGGACGAGATGCAGCGGTTGGAGGAAGAGAACAACCGTATTTTCATCGACGCCTATGGCTTGCACGATGAACTCGGCCCCGAGGTGGCGCTGGATGAAGTTAGTCTCACGTGCAACCCCGCCTATCGGTATGGGGGCAATCTGACCGAGGCTGAAAAAGAAACGCGCCTCCTTGCCGACACCATTGCCGAGTTCATGCACTACGCTGTCGGCTGCATGTTCGGACGCTACAGCCTTGACGTGCCCGGCCTGATCCTCGCCAACCAGGGTGAGGGGCTTGCCGACTATTTGGGCCGCGTGCCGGAGCCGAGCTTCATGCCGAACGAGGACAACGTCATCCCGGTGCTCGATGGCGACTGGTTCGCAGACGACATCACCGAGCGCTTCCGCAAATTCCTGCGCGTCACCTTCGGCGAAGCGAAACTCCAGGAAAACCTCACCTTCATCGAGGCCGCGCTTGGCAAGGACATTCGGAAGTGGTTCACGCGCGACTTTTTCGACTACCACGTCCGGCGCTTCAAGAAGCGGCCCATCTACTGGATGTTCTCATCCCCCAAGGGCAGCTTCAATGCGCTCATCTACATGCATCGCTATCGCCCCGACACGGTCAGCGTGCTCCTGAACGACTATCTTCGGGAGTACATTTCGAAGCTCCAGACGGAGCGGGCGCGGCTGGAAAAGCTGTCCGACGACCTCGCGGCCTCGCAGGGGCAGAGGACACGGGCGCTGAAGGATGTCGCCACGGTCATAAAGCAGATCGACGAACTGACCACATGGGAGCGCGACGTCGTCTTCCCGCTCGCCCAGTCCAAGATCGAGATCGACCTCGACGAGGGAGTGAAGCGCAACTACCCCCGGTTCGGTGCGGCGCTGAAGCCCATCAAGGGCTTGGAGGCGGCGGATGAGTGAGCGAATCGCCGCTTCGCTCGCGCGGCTCTTCGAGGAGCAGCGGATCGTCTTCTGGTACGACGCCGCCCACGACATGCGGGCGGATTACGACAGCATCGACTTGCCCGATGTCGTGAAGCTGGAGATCGCCAACAACCAGTTCGGCCTCAAATACCGCATCTTGCGGCAGGAGAAGGAAAGGAAATTCCTGCTCTACCATGCCGGTCCCCGCCCGGCAGAGGCCGAGGACTGGCTCCTCGACTTATATCTAGCCAGCGCCGAATTGCGGGCGGACCAGACGGCAATGCTGCTTGCCGAACTTGGAATCGACCAGAAGCTCGATGCTGTCGTCCGCGAACATAGCGAGTTCTTTAGGGCCAAGAGCCGCGTCGAGGCGTTCAAGAAGGCGCTCAAGCCGAGCGACAATGCCACGCAACTCCGCCTGCGGATGCTCGCCGTGTGTGCCAATGCGCCCGGCGGCTTGGATACCGTGATCGAGGCGTTGCTGGCCGAGGCAGCCCAGGAGCGCGAGGAGGCGCTGAAGCTGGTCGAGCGTTGCGGCCTGACGGGCTTCCTCTGGAAGCAGATCGGTAATGCCTATGGCTACCACGCGAAACCACCGGGGATGGACGACTTCACCATCTCGCTGTTCAAGGCATGCTACGCGATGAGCCTCGCCGAGGACTCCGCGCTGAATGCCGAGGCTTTTGTGCTGTTCCGCCGTTGGAAGAATGACCGAACCGGTGCCAAGCATTTCGAAACGCTGGCCGCGCGCTTCGAAGGGCCGTTGGCAATCAAGTCCGATCTTGCGAAGCGCGATTTCCGTGACCTGATCGAGATGGACATCTTCGAGGAGGTGGACCGGCATGTCATTCGCAATATCGTCCATGGCATGGCCGAGCAGACTGTGACGCCGGTCGAGGTGCTGCGTTGGGTCCAGCAACGGCGAAACAGTCATTGGTACGAGAAATTCAAGGACATCTACGACGCTCTGCGATTCGCCGCTGAATTCACGAAAGGGCTCAGCGAAGTTACGCTGAGCATGACCAGCCTCGCCGAGGGGTTCAGCCGCTATGCCACGACGTGGTTCCGCCTCGATCAGCACTACCGACGTTTCATCCACCACTACCAAAACAGCGCCCAGGCTACTCTGCTGGGGAGCGTCTTCGAGCGGATCGAGAACCTGTACGTCAACAATTTCCTCGTGAAGCTCAACGACGCGTGGCAGGAGCAGATCAACAAGGTGACAGTCTGGGATATTCCGGAAGTGGATCGCCAGATCACTTTTTATCGCGATCAGGTCGCCGCGTTCCGTCGCCGCGACCAGAAGGTCTGCGTAATTATTTCGGATGCCCTGCGATACGAGGCGGCGGAAGAGTGCCTGAGCCGAATTCGCGCGTTGGACCGTTTCGACGCGGAGTTGAAGCCGATGCTCGGCGTCCTGCCAAGCTACACCCAACTTGGGATGGCTGCCCTGCTGCCCAACAAGGCGCTGCGCATCGCCGAAGGCGATAGCACGCTCGTCTTCGATGGCGAGCAGCCCACAAGCGGCTCCGCCAACCGCGAGAAACGGCTGGCGACCGGTCGCGATGGCGACCGCGTCGCGGTCCTTGGCGCAGAGGAACTCCGGAACTTCAAGTCAGATCAGGCGAAGGAATTCTTCCGCGACCATGACGTGATCTACGTCTACCACAACCAGATCGATGCCATCGGCGACAAGGTCGCCACGGAGGACGATCTGGCGGATGCGGTGGAAGACACGCTGGACGAGATCGTGGTGCTGGTTCGCAAGCTGACCTCGGCCAACGCCTCGAACATCCTGATCACCGCCGACCATGGCTTCATTTACCAACATCGCCCCATTGAGGAGAGCGACTTCTCCGTCGCAGAAGTGCTGGGGAATGTCCTAGCCCGCAACCGCCGCTTCGTGCTGGGCAAGAACCTGCCCCCTACACCCGGTTTGAAAAAGTTCACCTCAGACCAGCTTGGGCTGGCTGGTGATCTCGACATCATGATCCCGAACTCGATCAACCGATTGCGGTTGAAGGGAGCCGGAAGCCGGTTTGTTCACGGCGGTGCATCGCTACAGGAGATCGTAGTGCCGGTAATCCGGGTGGCCAAGCGCCGGGAAAGCGATGTCCGTCAGGTAGACGTTCAGATCATCAGCACCGGCAAGAACCTAATCACTTCGGGACAGTTGGCGGTGATGTTCTACCAGGCCCAACCAGTGACGGACAAGGTGCAGCCGCGCAGCCTTCGCGCAGGAATTTTCGCCTCCAATGGCGAGTTGGTCTCCGACGTTCACGACCTGACATTCGGGTTTAAATCCGAGAATCCGCGCGAGCGGGAACTGCCCCGCAAATTCCTGCTGTCCAGGAAAGCGGATCAGCACAACAATGAGGACGTGTTCCTGCGCCTTGAAGAGCGTGTTGGGACAACCAGCCACTTCCAGGAATATGCGAGCCAGCGCTTCCAGCTTCGCCGTGGCATCGCAACCGATTTCGATTTTTGAGGACGTTAGGGAATGTCGGACCTGAACGCCAAGATCAATGCCCACTTCGCAGGCTTTGTGGTCCGAAAGGACCTCGTGAAGGCGGTCAAGGGCAATGCCATTGTCCCTACCTACGTGCTGGAGTACCTCCTGGGCCAGTACTGCGCGACGGACGATGAGGCCTCCATCGAGACTGGCATCGATACGGTGAAGGATATTTTGCGGAAGCACTATGTGCACCGGAACGAGGCCGGGCTGATCCAGTCCACTATCCGCGAGAGAGGCCGATACAAGGTTATCGACCGCATCAGCGTGGCTCTAAACGAAAAGACAGACGCCTATGAGGCCACGTTTGAGAACCTCTCCATCAAGCGCGTCGGGGTCGATAGCGTTACCGTGAAAGCCAATCCCAAGCTGTTGGTAAGCGGGGTCTGGTGCATCGCCGATGTCCAATATGAACACTCAGAGGACGCGCGGGTCTCGCCCTGGCTGATTGAGGCGCTCAAGCCGATTCAGATTGCGAGCATCGATTTCGAGGGCTTCGTTGAAGCGCGGAGGGCGTTCACAACAGAGGAGTGGATCGACGTTCTATTGCAGAGCATTGGTTTCGATCCGGCGGCATTCGGAAAGCGCAGCAAGCTCCTGCAACTGATGCGCCTGATCCCTTTCGTGGAGCGGAACTACAACCTGATTGAACTCGGACCCAAGGGAACTGGCAAGTCGCATGTCTACTCGGAATTTTCGCCCCACGGTCAACTAATCTCCGGAGGCGAGGTCAGCGTTCCCAAGCTTTTCGTCAACAATTCCAATGGGCGGATCGGCCTGGTTGGCTTTTGGGACGTGGTTGCGTTCGACGAGTTCGCCGGACGAGAGAAATCGGCCAACAAGGCGCTGGTCGATATCATGAAAAACTATATGGCGAATAAGACCTTTTCGCGCGGCATCACACCCATTGGCGCGGAAGCGAGCTTCGCCTTCGTGGGCAACACGGCCCACAACGTGCCCTACATGCTGAAGAACAGTGACCTGTTCGAGGAACTCCCGCCCCAGTTCCACGACTCGGCGTTCATCGACCGGCTTCATGCCTATCTTCCGGGCTGGGAGGTTGATGTGATCCGTGCGGAAATGTTCACGACCGGATTTGGCTTTATCGTGGACTACCTCGCTGAAATCCTCCGCCACCTGCGCGGTGACGACCTATCACATCGGCATCAAGCGTTCTTCGCCGTTGGCCCGCAAATCTCGACCCGAGATCGTGACGCCATCCACAAGACAATGTCTGGTTTAATGAAGTTGCTGTTTCCCGCTGGGGGCGAAACGGAGGCGGAGGTCGAAGAACTTCTGCGGCTGGCGATGGAGAGCCGCAAGCGCGTGAAGGACCAATTGAAGCGGATCGACTCGACCTATCCGCCCGTTGACTTCCATTTCGTGTCAAAGGCGGGCCGGAAGGTTGTTGTAACGACCCTGGAGGAGGACGAATTCCCTCAGTTCTATTACCTGCATGCAGCCAGCGAGCCAAAGCTGCGCAGCCAGATCGGTGAAGAAGGCGAAGCAGCCCCGGCGGAACGTGAGGAGCAAAACTCAAAGGGAGCCAGTGCCGCCGTCGTGACCAAGCCTCCATCCTCCGAGGCCAAAGAGGGGCACTTCGTGTTTGCTGAGAACCGCAAGGGCATCACTTTCGACAAGCTTTTCGGCCCGTACCTCCGGGGTGCTACGAAGATCGTGGTCACCGACCCGTACATCCGACTCTTCTACCAGGTCCGCAATGTGATGGAGTTGGTGGAAACCGTGATCAGGTTGAAAGCACCTGAGGAGCAGGTGGCCATGCAACTCGTCACGTTCCCTGATAGTGTAAACCCCGAGAAACAAGCGGACAATTTGAATGCCATTATGACAGCGTGTGAGGGAACAGGCGTCACCTTTACGTGGGCTTTCGACGGCACCGGCACGGGACACGCTCGTCACATCACCACCGATACAGGGTGGAAAATATCATTGGATCGAGGCTTGGACATCTTCCAACAGTACGCGATGAACGATGCCTTCAATCTCGCCAATCGCCTTCAGGAACATCGGGCTGTAAAGCAGTTCGAGGTGACATACCTGCGAGTTTAGTCTGGGGAGCGAGAGGAGCATTCTCTCATCTTCGGAGGGAAACTTTTATGATCGTCGGATACTATTTTGACGATGATAATGGCCGTGACATCAAATAGCAGCAGCACGATGTTTATTATGACGCTTGCCGTGTCATCATCGGAGGCTGTTATGATCATATGAAGGCTGCGACTATCCTTCTGAGCCACCCATGGCCTTCTGAGTGGTTGCCGAACGTCGAGGGTTATGACCATCGAACGATTCAGGTTGCTCATGATCTCCTTGCTGCGGCCTGGCGGCACCAAACGAACTGCGGAGAACCAGACCTTTTCTGGCGACATAATGCGTTTTTTGCTTGGGGCTGGCCTTACCAGCCAGTAAACGGCTGGGTGTACTGGCTTCGGGAGGAAGTCGAATCCTGGAGCGAGCATCCTGAGTTAGTCAGGTTGGTAACGACCATCCTTGCTAATCAGAACAAGGAGGCTGGCTATGAGGCAGAGGGTACGCTTGCGAGATTACTCCGCCAGCGTTTTAGCAGTGTGCCTTGGCGGACTTCAGAGAAAGAGCGAAGGGGATGAATGCTCTCGCCCATACAACCTGCTATAGTATAGCCTACAATCAGTTTTCCGTATGAGGGTAGCCGCTTGAATAATCAACCCACCATTGATTGGACACGCATCGAGTCATTCATTGGATATGGCAGGATGGATGCGCCAGTCGTTTTCATTGGCATGGAAGAGGGTTTAGGCTCCGACCAACACCTAGAGGAGGACCTAATCCGCCGCTCGGGATACAAGGATATTGAGGAACTGAAAGGCGGTAACCGGAAGGGGCAGCGGACATGGAGAGCAATGTGCGATCTTATGCTCCGTCGTGAGGGTATCAACGATCTGAATTCAGATAAGCGAAACGACTACCAAGCCAAGAAACTGGGTCGTGCTCACGGCGATACACTCTTAACAGAGCTTCTGCCGTATCCGCACAACAAGGCGTCAGACTGGCTCTACACACCCTATGGCCGGTATCCTGATAGACAGCAGTATCTCAAAGCCATGCTCCCGACGCGGAAAGGAATGCTACAGGACTTGCTCCTGCAAACCCGCCGAGAAATCGTCGTGTGCTATGGGAAGGAACACTGGCCGCACTATCGGGATTTGTTCGCCCCCGAAACATCACCACGCTATCGGGAATTGCTCAGGGGTATAAAGTGGAAGGACCAGAAGCCGTTCAGCGTAGCGCAGATGAATGAAACCCGGATCGTTCTCGCTCCTCATTTCAGCAGCAGGGCCTTCAATACAAGCGAGCAATTGAGGGGGTTAAGCAGGGCAGCGCTTTGCGTATAGGCGTTCGTTCTCGCGAACATGGGGGATACATATGCAATGGAATGTTGATGGCAGCGTCTGCCCTGCATGTGGCGGGATTGGTCGTGGGTCGCCGCGCTATCCTGCTGCGTTATGCTATTCATGCGAGGCAGACCTCATCGATGAATCCGGTCGGGCCGTACAGGTGTCGAATAGCGACATGTGGAGTGGTGTCGAAATTCGCGCAAGCCAATCAACCCTGCTAAAAGACGCTCGGCTGTTTGTGAATGGAATTGAATGCCGAGCGCGGGAAGCTCGCTTCGGTGGGATAGTGGTGCAGCCATTAGTGGCATGGGGACCACGCAAACGCCGCGAGTAGAACTTCTGGAGCCTTCACAGCGTCAGAATGGACAATTTCGCTGCTGGCCACGACACGTAATGCCGTTCAGGTATTCGATATAAAATCGTCGCCTCGGCCAGGGCACCACCAGCAAGCTTAGGAATGGAATTATGGCAATCGGGAACGCCGTCCAGCGAGGACGTATGGTCTATATTTACGACGAGAAGGGTCGTCAGATCGCCTCCACCACTGCACGGTAATCCGTCCTGTCACTCTGGCTCAAAACTCAGACTCGGAGGTGAAAATGTGGCTCTGCTTCAATAACGCGTTTGTGTCCGCTGTTGCGGATAGGAATGACCCGAGCCGCTTAATGGTTCGTGCACGCCGTCGCGAGCACTTGACGAACCTTTTTGGCGACGAAGCCGACATCGTCGAAAATGCCGGATCAGACTACAAGTACCGCGTATTCGTAGATCGGTCCGTACTGGCTGATATTACCAATAAGACCCTGATGAATCTGAAATACGATAACTTCAAAAACAGCGTGGGGGACGACACTCTCCACGATCTTTACGCCGATTTTTGGCAACTCCATTATGAGATTCAGAAATGAGTTGATCCGAGGCCATGCGTAACCTGCGGCGTGGAAATCGGTGGTAGAGTTACAAGTCAGAGGGCATGATGTTGACAGAACTGGCATTAGATTTTGCAGAACCCGCACTCCAGAACGGCAATTGGACTTTGAGAGAGCAACTTGAAGCCCTTGCCAGCTTTCTGCCGACTTTCACTGCTCCCGGCTTTAGTTTCGGGCATACGGTTGAATCGAGGAAAACAGGAGATGTGTGGAGCATACCATACTACGCGACAGCGCCAGAGGCCGACGACTTTGTTCAGGTAGCGAACGACTATGGCTGGGTTCGCAGCTTTGACTGGGGCGAATGGGCGCACTCGAACGAGGGCAAGCTCTTTCGGACGAACCTTGGTGCCCTCGATCATGCGAGCCCCAACCAGATCGCCAAGGTCCTGACCGCTGTAATTCGGTCTGATCGATTTTCCGAAGGAGCACTGGGGAACGCATTTGCATCTGGGATGCTGACGCGGATTGTTCGAAGGGCGAAAGCACTATTGGACGACATCGGCCCTACAACGGCGTGATGTGCTTGCCTGTCCGCTGAGTTACGTCAGAGGTGCCATAATGCGAGTTGTAGCTGAAGCGGAGTGCTGCGGAGCCGTCGATTGTTGGATCGAATTTCTCTTCCTCTAGGAGAACTGGCCCTTTCGATCACAGCCTTGCCCTATCTTTCATTAGAATGACCTCAGGGTGTAGAGCCCACCCGAGCAAAACACTGATCACCCATCGCCTTGATCTGGTATTTCGTGGGTAGATGGTCCCCATTCCACCAGATGCAGAGCCCTTGACCAGGAGTAACGCGGCGGCTGAACAGATTGGTCCATCCGATCTCCCGAGAGCTTCGCGATGCGCCCGCAACAATGCCGCCATCGGGCTGGATCAGGATCGGGATTTGCTTTGGCCGATGGGGAATATCTTGATTGCGATACTGTGCTGATCCGAAAGTCAGTCCCTCATCAATCAAGAATCCATCAGCCCGCGTTCTTAGATCGAGTACAAGGGAGGTAGGGACCTTTGATCTGGGATCATCCGAAGCTAGGGATAAGGTGGCTCGGCAGAAGGCTGCCGCACTATCGGCCCTAACAGAGATACCCCTTCCCCTGCGTGGGCCTTTCATGCGCCGAGGCTTGCCGATAGTTACAATGGGTTCATTTCTCCTTATCCGACCGAAAACCGTGTAAGCACCACGAAGGATATGCCAAAAGAGAGGACGTTCATCCTCATCTTCAGGGTCCAATGGGGCCTTGGATGGGAATGATGCTGACAGAAATTCATCGGGAAATCCGTAAACGTCGGCGGCTTCGATTTCCTGCTTCTTAGAGTTCCATTTGAAGAAGTAAGGAACGAACGGGTCTGCGCCTGGATACACGCCATCGAACGGGTCTATTCCTTCTGTAAGCAGCCCCTTATCTTCAGTGCTAAATGCTTCAATCAGAAATTCCGTAATCTGCCCAAACTCGTCTTCACCTGCGTAAAGCGTACCCACAGGGATATCTTCGAACTCTCTTTGGTCTTCTTCAGTACCGTAGCGCCGAAAAAACACTCCCTCGTTCTTTTCCGCTTTGAGGTTTGCCCCTAGCAACTGCATGGCCGCTCTTTGATTTGAGATGAGATTCGCGCGTTAGAATAGATTCATCTATGGCACTGGATCAATTCTGTCCGATGCGACAGTCCCAAGCCAATTCCTTTCTGCACAGCGCAGAGGGCCTCGGCGAGCCACACCCTTCAGTCGGTCCCGGTTGGATTAGTCCGATCCGTTCTGTCAGATGGTTTGACAAAACGAGTTTCGCTCCTGTTCCAGAACCCGCCGATTTGTGTCTCTGAACACCTTGTTTTCTGGTCATTGCCGAGGCTGGCTGGAGCGTGGTCGCAAACATCTGTATACGGAACAGGGTCGGGGCTCGACATCGCCGTCGTTGTCTACCTTGTCATCCCCTAATGTGCCGTACTGCTCGGGAGCCTCGCCGACCTTCTTGAGCATCTTCGGAGAACGGGTCTTCGCGGACTTCTAGATCATTCCGATGATCCCGACGACGAACCGTCAGTCATAGCCACCGTCAAACATGAACAGCATGGTGTGACCTATCTGTCACACTAATACCTATCTACTACCGACATCCTCCAAGCTCGTGCTGGCCGTCTGCTATCGGCCTGCGATACTGCCGATCTAATCGAATGGCTGGTCAATCTCCCTACAGCCCTGCTGGACAAACGAAGGCTTTCCAGCCTCGAATCGGCTCAGTCCGTGTGGGGTTCTGTATGGGGTTTCTGGTCGGTTGAACCCCACATTTGCCAGTTGTTCTCGGTTCATTCTGGTTTCGGCATAGGGTCTATAAACAAGAAAACCCCTGCGTTTGCAGGGGTTTATTGGAGCGGGCGATGGGAATCGAACCCACGACATTCAGCTTGGGAAGCTGACGTTCTACCTCTGAACTACGCCCGCGCGCCCTTATTCATATCCGGCCTTTCCCCGATCCCGCAAGGGGGATTGAAGAAGGGACCCCGTCAGTCTCAGCGGAAGTGCTTCGACAGCTTGAGCCCCTGCGCCTGATAGTTCGACCCCGCCCCTGCCCCGTAGAGCACCCTGGGCCGCTCCGCCATGCGCTCGTAGACGAGCCGGCCGACGATCTGCCCGTCCTCTAGGATGAAGGGCACGTCGCGGGAGCGTACCTCCAGAACGGCGCGCGCGCCCTCCCCTCCGGCACCCGCATGGCCGAAGCCAGGATCGAAGAAGCCCGCATAATGGACCCGGAACTCCCCCACGAGGGGATCGAAGGGCACCATCTCGGCGGCGTAGTCCGGCGGCACGTGCACCGCTTCCTTGGAGGCCAGGATGTAGAACTGACCCGGGTCCAGGATCAGGGTGCGGCCCGCATTGGCGTAAAGCGGCTCCCAGAAATCGTCGATGCGGCAGGAGCCGGGCTTGTCCACGTCCACGAGCCCCGTATGCCGCTTGGCCCGGTAGCCGATGAGCCTGTCGGAGCCGAAGCCCTCCAGGTCCACGCTCACGGCGACGCCGTCCTGGATCGAGGGCTCGGCGGAGGTCACGACCCGCTCGTGCTGGTGCAGGGCGTGGAGCTCGGCATCGCTCAGGCGCACCTCGCCCTTGCGCAGGCGCAGCTGCGACAGGCGCGTGCCGGTTCTGACCAGCACCGGGAAGGTGCGCGGCGAGATCTCCGCGTAAAGGCGCCCCCGGTAGCCCGCCCCGATGGTGTCGAATTCCTGGCTCTGGTCCGTGATCACCCGGGTGAACACGTCGATCCGCCCGGTCGAGCTCTTGGGGTTCGCGGCGGCCGAGAGATCCTCCGGCAGGGCCAGCTCCTCCTGCAGCTCGGCGATGTAGACGCTGCCCGTCTCCAGGATGGCTCCGGCCGCAAGATCGATCTCGTGGAAGCTCAGCTGGGCGAGGCGGTCCTGAACCGTGTGGTTGCGCCCCGGCAGGAAGCTCGCGCGCACCCGGTAGGCCCGGCGGCCCAGCCTCAGGTCGAGGCTCGCCGGCTGGATCTGATCGGGGGCGAACGGCGTCTCAGGCCTGATCGCGCCCGCGTCCGCGAGGCTCGCGATGGCATCGGCCGACTGAATCCCGTCCTTCAACGCAACCATGTTGTCTTTCCCAGCGCCCTGCCCTCCCTGATGGATGAGCCTGGCCGTATCTAGAGCATCGGACTAAAAGCGGAAACCACATTCCGGACCGCATGATGGCCTTCGGAATGTTACGGAATCCTCAACCGCTTTCCCCTTCCTGGTCCCGGAAGGCGTGCCATGCCAGGGTGACCCGCGCCAGGGCGCTCATGAGGGTCAGGCCCGCGAAGGCATAGGCCAGAACCGGAAACCAGCCCGGCACCAGGATCATGCCGGCAAAGAACAGGATGGTCTCCGTGCCCTCCATGAAGCCGGCCGTGAAGTAGATCGACTTGATCCCGCGGGAGGCCGTATCCATGCCCCGCTTGGCCGCAACCGCCGCAAAGGCCAGAAAGCTCGCGCCGTTCACATAGAAGGAGAACAGGAGAGCGGCGGCCGGAAGCGCAAAGCCCGGGGGCTCCCGCAGGGCGAAGGCCAGGGGCACGGCCCCGTAGACCGCAAAGTCGAAGACGATATCGAGAAACCCGCCCCTGTCCGTGCGCCGGGTCGCCCGGGCCACGGCGCCGTCGAGCCCGTCGAGGAGCCTGTTCAGCCCGAACAGGACGAGAGCCGCCGCATCCAGGCGCAGGGCGATCGCAACAGCGCAGGCCAGCCCGACCCCGAACCCCAGGATCGTGACGGCATCGGCCGAAAGCCCCGCCCGGGCAGCGCCCTGCCCGAGACGATCCAGGAACGGATCGATCCTGCGCCGCATCCACCCGTCGAGCATGGCCCCTTCTCCCCTGCCTCGATTGACGAGGCCCGCCGGCGGCCTTACCACAGGCGCATGCATTCACTCCACCGGCTCGAGGCACGCTCATGTACAAGGCTGTGACCCGCGGCATCTCTGTGACGGTAACGCCCCGCTACATGCCCGAAGAGTCCACCCCCGATCATGGCCGGTACTTCTTCGCCTATACGGTCGAGATCATCAACACGAGCCTCGACCGGGTTCAGCTGCGCGCCCGCCACTGGCGGATCACCGACGAGCACGGCCATGTGCAGGAGGTGCGCGGAGCGGGCGTCGTCGGCGAGGAGCCCGTGCTCGGGCCGGGCGAGAGCTTCAGCTACACGAGCGGCTGCCCCTTGACCACGCCGAGCGGCACCATGCAGGGAACCTACCTGATGGAGACCGCCAGCGGCGAGACGTTCGACGCCGCGATCCCGGCTTTCTCACTCGATATCCCGCGCACGAAGCGCGTGCTTCACTGAGGTCCTGATGTCGTCCACCGGTCAGCGGCTGACGCCGCTCGAAATGCTGGCAAAGCTCGTGTCCTTCGACACCGTGAGCTCCAAGTCCAACCTGCCCCTGATCGAATTCGTGGAAGAGTATCTGCAGGGCTGGAACGTGCCTTACCTGCGCGTGCCGAACGAGGCAGGCGACAAGGCCGCGCTCTATGCCACGGTCGGCCCGCAGGACCGGGGCGGGATCGTGCTCTCCGGCCACACGGACGTGGTGCCGGTGACGGGTCAGGCCTGGACGTCGGACCCTTTCACGCTGCGCGTGGAGAACGGGCGCGCCTATGGGCGCGGCGCGGTGGACATGAAGGCCTTCGACGCGCTGGCCTTGGCGATGGTGCCGGAGTTTCTGGCCGCGAACCTCAAGACGCCGATCCACATCATGCTCTCCTACGACGAGGAGACCACCTGCCTCGGGGTGATCGACACCATCCGGCGGCTTGGGCATGACCTGCCTCTGCCGAAGGCCGCCATCGTGGGGGAGCCCACGATGCTGGAGGTGGTGGATGCGCATAAAAGCGTGGTGACCTTCACCACCACGGTGCACGGCTTCGAGGCTCATTCCTCGAAGCCTTATCTCGGCGCAAGCGCCGTGATGACCGCGGCCGACATGATCGCCGAGCTGAACCGCATCGGCGACGAGATGATGGAGCGCGGCGACACGAGCGGACGCTTCGATCCGCCCTACACCACCGTGCATGTGGGCGTGATCTCAGGGGGCACGGCGCGCAACATCATCTCCAAGTCCTGCAGCTTCCACTGGGAATTCCGGGGCCTGCCGAGCCTCGATCCGCAGGAAATCCCCAGCCGGCTCGACCGGTTCGTGCAGGAGACGGCCGTGAAGCGCCTCAACCGCTTCGGCGAATTCGGCCGGATCGAGACGAAGCTCGAGGTCGCGGTGCCGGGCCTCGCGCCGGAGCCGGGCTCGGCGGCCGAAGTGCTGGCCTTGAGGCTTGCGGGCAAGAACCACACGCAGACCGTGCCCTTCGGCACGGAGGCGGGCCACTACCAGGCGGCCGGCATTCCCACCGTGGTCTGCGGCCCGGGCTCCATCGATCAGGCCCATCAGCCCGACGAATACATCACCCTGGACCAGCTCGAGGCGGGCGTAGCCTTCATGCGCCGGCTGGCCGCGACGTGTGCCGGTTCTTGAGCACGTCCCGTATCATGTCCCAGCCATGACGAGCAGGCGTCATTCCCGGCACATGGGGTGCGGGAAGGAGTTTCATGGAAGGAGTTCCATGGCGGTGCGCGGGTGAATGGATTCCCTTCCCCTGCGCTTTCGCTCCGGCCGGGAATGACACGGAGGGCAGCGCCACAAGATTAGCGCTCCGCTGTCATCCCCGGCGAGCCGCAGGCGAGGGAAGGGGATCCACTCACACGTCGAGCCCTATGGATTCCCTTCCCCTGCGATGGCTTTCGCCATCTCCGGCCGGGAATGACACCGCCGCAGCACCCCTCCCATCCCCGGCCTTTTTCCCAGGCTTCCGATCCTGTGAAGCACCCTCGCCGTCATCCCGGGGCCGCTTCAGCGGAGCCCGGGATCCATAACCGCTGACGGCGCTGGTTGAGACGATGCGATAGCCGCTGCGTCCCCTTCTACAGCGTCAGCGTTTATGGATCCCCGCCTGCGCGGGGATGACAGCGGAGGGCAGGCTTATGCTTCCAACCTGCTTCAAGCCTCGGACTTGTTTTCAAGCCTCAGACTTGGCGATCTCGGCCTCCACCTCGGCGGGGTCGAGATCGTAGAAGCGGGAGCAGAACTCGCAGGTGATGCCGATGCGGCCGTTGTCGCCCACCATGTCGCGGCGATCCTCCGGCGGGAAGCGCCGCATCATGCCCATGATGCGCTCGTGCGAGCAGGAGCATTCCTCATGCAGGTGCTGGCCCTCGAACACCCGCACCCCGCGCTCGTGGAAGAGCCGGTAGAGCAGCCGCTCGCTGGAAACGGCCGGATCGATCAGCTCGTGATCCTCGACCGTGCCCACCAGGGACTTGGCCTCCATCCAGGCGTCGTCCTCCGACGGCTGTGCGAGATCGTTCGACGGATGCCCTTCCGGGATGTCGCCGGGATCGAGGTCGGGCTGGCGCAGCCGCTCCGAGGACGAGGGCAGGAACTGGATCATCAGCCCGCCGGCCCGATAGGTGTGGCGGCCGCCCTCGAACTGCTCGGCCACCGCGAGGCGCACCTGCGTCGGGATCTGCTCGGACTGGCGGAAATACTGGTGCGCCGCCTCCTCGAAGCCCTGGCCTTCGAGCGCCACCACGCCCTGGTAGCGGCTCCGGTCGGAGCCCTGGTCGATGGTCATGGCAAGGTAGCCGGAGCCGAGAAGCTCGCCCGTTCCCGGGGAGGTGGAGCCCAGGGCCTCGATCCTGTCCTTGTCGAAGCGGGCCGTGGCGCGAAGCCGATCGGGCGCGTTGAAGTCGACCACCACCATGTCGATGACGCCGTCGGTCTTGGTCTGAAGCTGGAAGCGCCCTTCCAGCTTCAGGGACGCGCCGAGCATGACGGTCAGCGCCGCCGCTTCGCCGATGACGCGGGCCACCATGTCGGGATAGCCGTGACGGGCCAGGATCGTGTCGATGGAAGGCCCGAGACGCACCACGCGCCCGCGCACGTCGAGGGGCTCGACCGCGAAAGGCAGGACCACGTCGTCGTTTCCTTCAAACGAGGCTGAACTCATGCGCTTGCTGCTCCAAGGCACCACGCGAGGATGCCCTTTTGTGCGTGAAGCCGGTTCTCGGCCTCATCGAAGACCACGGATTGCGGACCGTCCATGACCTCGTCCGTCACTTCCTCGCCGCGATGCGCCGGAAGGCAATGCATGAAGACAGCGTCCTTGTCGGCCACGCCCATGAGCCGGCCGTTGACCTGGTAGGGCTTCAGCAGGTTCTGGCGGCGGAACTCGTCGTCGTCGCCCATGGACACCCAGCAATCGGTGATGACGGCGTGGGCTCCCTCGGCGGCCTCGAAGGCATCGGTCGTCACGCTGATCTGCGCTCCTTCCTGTTTCGCCCAGGACAAAAGCTCCGGACGGGGGGCAAGTTCCGGCGGCGAGGCGATGTTCAGCCGGAAATCGAGGCGGGCCGCCGCGTGAACCCAGGAGGCGAGCACGTTGTTGGCGTCCCCCGTCCAGGCGATGGTCCGCCCCTGGATGGAGCCGCGATGCTCCTCGAAGGTCATGATGTCGGCCATGATCTGGCACGGATGGGTCATCTTGGTCAGGCCGTTGATCACCGGGATCGTGGCGTATTGGGCAAGCTCCGTCACCATGGCATGGTCGAGGGTGCGGATCATGATCGCGTCCACGTAGCGGGACAGGACCCGCGCCGTGTCGGCGATGCTCTCGCCGCGGCCGAGCTGCATCTCCTTGCCGGTGAGCATCAGCGTCTCGCCGCCAAGCTCGCGCATGCCCACGTCGAAGGAGACGCGGGTGCGGGTGGAGGGCTTGTCGAACACCATGGCGAGAGTCTTGCCCTCCAGGGGACGGTCCTTGGCCTTCTCGCCCCGGCGGCGCTTGGCCTTGATCTCGGATCCCACATCCAGGAGATGGCGGATCTCGGCTGCGGAGAAGTCGCTGAGATCGAGGAAGTGACGGGTCTTCATTGGGCTGCTCCCGGCTGAGCGGCGGTCTTCAGCTCAGTTTCCATGGCCGCGCAGGCGGCGTCCAGGCGGTTGAAGGCTTCCGCGATGTCCCCGTCGCTCACGATCAGCGGCGGCAGGAGGCGGACCACGTTGTCGCCGGCCCCGATCACGAAGATCTTCTGGGCGCGGGCGGCGGCGATGAACTCGGTGTTCGGCACCACGGTGCGCAGGCCCATCATGAGCCCCTGCCCCCGCACCTCGGCGATGACCCCCGGGTGGCGGTCCTTCAGCTCGGCGAGGCGCTGCTTGAGGAGCAGGCCCTTGCGCTCGACCTCCTTCAGGAAGCCGGGCTCCAGGATCACGTCGAGCACCGCGTTGCCCACCGCCATGGCGAGCGGGTTGCCCCCGAAGGTGGTGCCGTGCGTTCCCGCGGTCAGGCCCTTGGCGGCCTCGGCCGTGGCGAGGCACGCGCCCATGGGGAATCCGCCGCCGATGCCCTTGGCGACCGACATGATGTCGGGGGTCACGCCGGTCAGCTCATAGGCGAACAGCTTGCCGGTGCGGCCGACGCCGGTCTGGATCTCGTCGAAGATCAGGAGGAGGCCGTGCCGGTCGCACAGGGCGCGCAGCTCCCGCAGGAAGGCCACGGGAATCTGGCGGATGCCGCTCTCGCCCTGGATCGGCTCGATCATGAGGGCGGCCGTCTCGGGCACGATGGCGGCCTTCAGGGCCTCGAGATCGTCGAAGGGCACCTGGTCGAAGCCTTCGGCCTTGGGACCGAAGCCTTCCAGGTACTTGGCCTGCCCGCCGGCCGCGATGGTGCCGAGCGTGCGGCCGTGGAAGGCGCCCTCGAAGGTGATGATGCGGAAGCGCTCGGGGTTCCCGTTCACGTAATGATAGCGGCGGGCCATCTTCATGGCCGCCTCGTTGGCCTCGGCGCCGGAATTGGAGAAGAACACCACGTCCGCGAAGGTGTTGTCCACGAGACGCTGCGCCAGCCGCTCCCCTTCGGGGATCTGGACGAGGTTCGAGGTGTGCCAGATCTTGGAGGCCTGCTCGGTGAGGGCCTGCACCAGATGCGGATGGGCGTGGCCCAGGGCGTTGACCGCGATGCCGGCCCCGAAATCGAGATATCGCTCGCCATCTCGGCCGAAGAGCCAGGGGCCCTCCCCTTTCTCGAAGGAAAGTTCGGCGCGTGCGTAGTTCTGCAGCAATGGCGATGTCACGGGTTGTCTCCGCCTCAAGGGACCCAAGGTCGCACCCGGGCCCGAAAAAGAAAGCGCCGCCCTGAGCGGGGCGGCACGGCTGTGGATTCTAACGAGGCTGAAGACCCTGTCAATTCAAGAGAAATGAACTGACCCATCACAAGGAATTTTGACCCAGGGTGAGTTCCTTGGGGAAAACGACATGGCCTGTTCAGGGACTCTTGCGCCGGAGTCCACCCATCCTGTAACTTCGGGGCAGTCGAGTACGGCATTCGTGCGGCGGCTTTCACCCTCAGGAGCGACCCTCGCAGCGCGGTCGGACATAAAAACCCTGTCCGCGAGGCATCCGGGATTCTGAGTTTCAAAGCGGCCACCGATGGAGGCAGGTCAAAAATGATAGATGCGGGCGCAACTTGGACGGACGAGCGGGTCGAGCTCCTGAAGAAGCTCTGGATTGACGGTTTGAGCGCGAGCCAGATCGCCGCCGAGCTCGGCAACGTGACCCGCAACGCGGTGATCGGCAAGGTCCATCGCCTCGGCCTCTCCGGCCGCGCCAAGGATGCCAAGCCCGCAGGCTCCCCGGCGGCCGCGGCCCGCCCGCGCAAGGCCACCCGCGCTCCCAGCGCGCCGGCCCCCATCGCGCCTCAGCCGCACAACAACAACGTGAACAACGTGGTGATCGCCCCGATCCCGCTGCAGCCCGTGATCGAGGAGCCCGCCCTCCTGCCCGACGAGGAGCTTGCGGTTCCCATGTCCGAGCGCGTGACCATCATGGATCTGCGCGAGTCCATGTGCCGCTGGCCCATGGGCGATCCGACGAAGCCGGACTTCCGCTTCTGCGGCGGCCGCTCCATCACGGGCCTGCCCTATTGCACCCATCACTCGCGGATCGCCTACCAGCCGGTGGCCGACCGCAAGCGCGAACGCAAGCTCGCCCGGGCATAAGACTCCGACGCGATCCAAACGAAGAGGCCGCGCTGTGTTCCTGCAGCGCGGCCTCTTTGCTTTCATGTTCCGGCGTCAGGCGTCGAGCGCCTGCTCCTCGCGGGCGAAGGTCTCGTCGAAGGAATAGCCCGCGCCCCTGACCGTCCTGATCGGGTCGGGCCTGCGCGGCAGGTTGATGGCCTTGCGCAGGCGGCCCACATGCACGTCCACCGTGCGCTCGTCGATATAAACGTCGTGGCCCCACACGGCGTTGAGCAGGTGCTCGCGGGAGAAGACGCGGCCGGGGCTCTGCATCAGGAACTCGAGCAGGCGAAACTCCGTGGGTCCGAGATGCAGCTCCTGGCCCGACCGGCGCACCCGGTGGGTTTCGCGATCGAGCTCGATGTCGCCGGCCCTCAGCAGGGTCGCGATATGCGTGGGCTTCGCCCGGCGCAGGAGCGCGCGCACCCGCGCCAGCAGCTCCGGCACGGAGAACGGCTTGACGATGTAGTCGTCGGCGCCGGTGGCAAGCCCGCGGATGCGGTCGCCCTCCTCGCCGCGGGCGGTGAGCATGATGATGGGCAGGCGCTCGATCTCCGAGCGCGCGCGGATGCGCCGGCACAGCTCGATCCCGGAAAGGCCCGGCAGCATCCAGTCCAGCAGCACGATGTCGGGCACCTGCTCCCGCAGGCGGATTTCCGCCTCGTCCCCGCGGGACACGCTGTCCACCTCGTAGCCTTCGGCCTCGAGGTTGTAGCGCAGCAGCAGCATCAAGGGCTCTTCGTCCTCGACGATCAGAACGCGAGGCCCCATCCTCAGGCTCCCGCTCCGACGGCCGCGTCGATGGACCGGTCGTTCTTCGGCCGGTCGATGGCCAGCGTCTCGCCGGTGACGAGGTAATGAACCGTCTCGGCGATGTTGGTGGTGTGATCTCCGATGCGCTCGATGTTCTTGGCGCAGAACAGGAGATGCGTGCAGAACGAGATGTTGCGCGGGTCCTCCATCATGTAGGTGAGGAGCTCCCGGAACAGGGACGTGTAGAGCGCGTCGATGGCCCCGTCGCGCTTCCACACGTCGAGCGCCTTTTCCGTGTCCTTCTGCGCGTAGGCGTCGAGCACGTCCTTGAGCTGTCCCAGCACGAGATCGTTCATGTGCTGGAGGCCCACGACGATCTTGTGCGGCTGGAACTCGCCGCCGATGGCCAGCGCGCGCTTGGCGATGTTCTTCGCCAGGTCGCCGATGCGCTCCACGTCGCCGGAAATGCGGATCGCCGAGATGGTTTCGCGCAGGTCGACCGCCAGCGGCTGGCGCCGGGCGATGGTCAGGATGGCGCTCTCCTCCACCTCGCGGTGCAGGACGTCGAGGCGAGGGTCCGACGCAATCACCGTCTGGGCCAGGGTCTTGTCGTGCCGGGCGAGCGCCGCGACCGCATCGACGAGCATCTTCTCGGAGATGCCGCCCATCTCGGAGATGCGCTGCCTGAGCCCCTGCAGATCGTTGTCGTAGGAGCTGACGATATGCTCCGCCATGGTAAGACTCCCTTGAAGCGCTTCGATCAGCCGAAGCGGCCCGTGATATAATCCTGGGTTTGTTTCTTGGCAGGATTCATGAACATCCTGGTGGTCGGTCCGAACTCGACGACCTCGCCGAGATACATGAAGGCCGTGAACTGCGAGATGCGCGCCGCCTGCTGCATGTTGTGCGTGACGATCACGATGGTGAACTCGGAGCGAAGCTGCTCGATCAGCTCCTCGATCTTGCCGGTGGAGATCGGATCGAGCGCGGAGGTCGGCTCGTCGAGCAGGATCACCTCGGGCTTCTGCGCGATGGTGCGCGCGATGCACAGGCGCTGCTGCTGGCCGCCGGACAGGCTCATGCCGGACTGACGCAGTTTGTCCTTCGCCTCGTCCCACAAGGCCGCCTTGCGCAGGGCCTCCTCGACGCGCCCGTCGAGCTCGGACTTCGGCAGCCGCTCGTACAGTTTGATGCCGAAGGCGATGTTGTCGTAGATCGACATGGGAAACGGCGTCGGCTTCTGGAACACCATGCCGACGCGGGCGCGCAGCTCGTTCACGTCGATGGACGGCGACAGCACGTTCTGCCCGTCGAGCAGGATCTCGCCATCGGCGCGCTGCTCGGGGTAGAGGCTGTAGATGCGGTTGAAGGTGCGCAGCAGCGTCGACTTTCCGCAGCCGGACGGGCCGATGAGGGCCGTCACCTGCCGGTCGTAGAAGTCGATGGAGATGTCCTTCAGGCTGCGGAAATCGCCATAGTGGAAGTTGAGGTTTCTGACGGCGATGCGAACCGGAACGCCGGTATCGGCGGCAGCCGCGTTGCCGATGGCGCTGCTTGCGGAGACGGCAATCGTGCTCATCGGACTTGATCCTTCCTCAGGAGCAGGCGCGCCACGACGGACAGCGCCAGAATCGATAGGGTGATGATGAGGGCGCCGGCCCAGGCCAGCTCGCGCCAGTTCTCATAAGGCGAAAGGGCGAACTGGAAGATCATGACCGGCAGGTTCGCGACGCCGCCCATCAGGTTGGGGTTGAACCAGAAGTTATTGTTGAGCGCCGTGAAGAGAAGCGGCGCGGTCTCGCCCGCGATGCGGGCGGTTGCCAGCAGGACGCCGGTGACCATGCCGGCACGCGCGGCCTTCCAGCTGATGCTGATGATCACCGTCGACATGGGCGCGCCGAGCGCCGCGCCGGCCTCGCGCAGGGAACCCGGCACCAGGCGCAGCATGTCCTCGGTCGTGCGCACGATCACCGGCACCGCGATGATCGCCAGCGCCACGCCGCCGGCCCAGCCGGAATACCCGCCCATGGGCTGCACCATCAGCATGTAGACGAAGAGGCCGATGAGGATGCTGGGGGCCGCGAGCAGGATGTCGTTCACAAAGCGGATGATCTCGGCAAGCTTGGAGCCCTTGCCGTATTCCGCCAGATAGGTGCCGGCCAGCACGCCGATGGGCGTTGCCACCACGATGCCGAGAACCGTGAGGATCAGGCTGCCCACGATGGCGTTGGCGATGCCGCCGCCCTGGCTGCCGGGACCCGGGGTCGTTTCCGTGAAGACCGCCGGCGACAGGCCGCCGATCCCTTCGACGAGCAGCATCAGAAGGATCCAGCCGAGCACCGTGGCGCCGATGACCGTGAACAGCGTGCAGACGACTTTCAGCGCCCGGTCCGCCAGGTGGCGGCTGCGGCGCACGCGCCCCCAGGCGGCAGGGCTCGGCGTCGTCTTTGCCGTCGCGGGTGTTTGCAAAGCGGTGTCCATCATCGACCCCTTAAGCGACCTTCACGCGCGAGACCAGAATGCGCGCGAGCACGAGCACGGTGAACGTGACCAGGAACAAGATGCAACCGAGCGCCATCAGGGCGTTCAACTGCAGGCCGATGGCCTCGTTGAACTCGTTGGCGATCCGCGACGCGATCGTGGAGCCCGGGTCGAAGAGCGAGCCCGACAGGCGGTTGGCGTTGCCGATGACGAAGGTCACCGCCATGGTCTCGCCCAGCGCGCGGCCGAGACCGAGCATGATCGCGCCGATGATGCTGACGCCGGCCTGCGGCAGCAGCACGTTGCGCACCACCTCCCAGGTGGTGCAGCCGATGCCGTAGGCGCTCTCGCGCAGGACCGGCGGGATCTGGTCGAGAATGTCCCGCGCGATCGATGCGATGAAGGGAATGATCATGATGGCCAGGATGATGCCGGCCGTCAGAATGCCGACGCCGGACGGCGTGCGGGCGTAGAGGATCGTGCCGACGATCGGCAGCCCCTCCACCAGATTGGAGACCGGCATCTGGATGTAGTTGGCGAACAGGGGCGCGAAGACGAAGAGGCCCCACATGCCGTAGATGATGCTCGGCACGGCGGCGAGCAGCTCGATGGTCGTTGCCACGGGCCGCTTGAGCCATGGCGGGCAGAGCTGCGTCAGGAAGATCGCGATGCCGAGCGAGAGCGGAACGCCGATCACGAGGGCGATCAGCGCCGTGCTCAAGGTGCCCACGATGGCCACCCAGGCGCCGTACTGGTCCTCGTTCACGTTCCAGACCGTCGACGTGATGAAGCCGAAGCCGAATTCGCGAAAGGCCGGGAGGCCGCCGTAGATCATCGCGCCGATGATCCCCAGCAGCACGATCAGCACCAGAAGGGCCGAGCCGAGGCTCGCGAGGCGGAAGACCCTGTCGAAGCTGGGTTTGAAGGATCGGCGAGCAGGAACAACCTGGCTCGACACGAGACGTTCTTGCGAGAGAGCTACCATTCGCCGATCCGCTTTGTTATGCCGTCAGGGTCGGCTTACTGCTTGATGAGAGGCTGACCCGAAGCGTTCTTGATCTCGCTCGCCCAAGTGGCGCGAACCTGATCCTTCAACTGAGCGGGCAGCGGCACGTAGTCGAGTTCGACAGCCATCTGGTCGCCGTTCTTGAAGGACCAATCGAAGAACTTCAGCGCCTCGGCCACCTGCTCCGGCTTCTCGGGAGCCTTGGGAACCAGGATGAAGGTCGGAGCCGTGATCGGCCAGGCCTCGTCGCCGGGCTGGTTCGTCAGCGAGATGCCGTAGCCGGGAGCGGACTTCCACTCGGCGTTGGCGGCGGCGGCCTGGAACGTCTTGGCCTCCGGCGACACGAACTTGCCGTTCTTGTTCTGAAGCTGGGCGAACGGGATGCTGTTCTGCTTGGCGTAGGCGTATTCCACATAGCCGATGGAGTTCGGCACCTGCTTCACGAGAGCGGCGACGCCCTCGTTGCCCTTGCCGCCCTGGCCGACGGGCCACTGCACGGAGGAGCCGGCGCCCGGGCCGCTCTTCCAGGATTCGGAGACCTGGGACAGGTAGGTGGTGAACACGCTGGTGGTGCCCGATCCGTCCGAACGGTAGACCGGCGTGATGTTGGCGTTGGGAAGCGTCACGCCCTGGTTGGCCTGGGCGATCTTGGCATCGTTCCACTTGGAGATCTTGCCGTTGAAGATGTCGGCCAGAACCTCGCCGGTCAGCTTCAGCTGGCCCGAGGCGACGCCCTGCACGTTGTACACCGCCACCACGCCGCCCATGACGGCGGGGAACTGGACGAAGCCGTCCTTCTGCAGCTCCTCACCCTTGAGGGGAGCATCGGTGGCGCCGAAATCGACGGTCTTGGCCCGGATCTGGCGAATGCCGCCGCTGGAGCCGATGGACTGATAGTTCAGACGGTTGCCCGTCTCCTTGTTGTAGGCCTCGGCCCACTTGGCATAGATCGGGAACGGGAAGGTCGCGCCTGCGCCCGTGATGTCGGCCGCAGATGCCGTGGTCGTAAGGCTCGCGACGGCAAGGCCGGCCGCAATGGCGTAGGACATAATCTTCACGATAAGTCTCCTGTTCATACAAGCGCGACAGGCGGCTTCAAAGCCCCAGGGCCGTGTCACGCGATGGGACAGCTAGGCCCGACGGATGTCTCCTCTACGACAGTTGGATGACAATTGCATGACACCCCGAAAGGATCCCTCGGGAGCCGCCTCAAACCCCCTCGGCCGAGGGGGGGATGGGGCTAGGCGGATGACGAGGGGCCGCCCGGGCCTGCGTCAGGAAGCGTCACCGTGAAACGCGCGCCCTGCCCCGGCTCGCTCGCGATGTCGAGGTGCCCGCGGTGGCGGGTGAGGATGTGCTTCACGATGGCAAGGCCGAGCCCGGTTCCGCCCTTGTCCCGGCTCTGCACGACATCGACCCGGTAGAAGCGCTCGGTCAGGCGCGGCAGGTGCTCGGGCGCGATGCCGGGGCCGTAATCCTGGACCGAAAGGGCCACATGGGACATCTGCTCCCCGTGGGAGGCGCCGATGCGCACGAGCTCCACATCCACCTTCCCGCCGCTCTCGCCGTATTTCACCGCGTTCTCGATCAGGTTCTCGGTCACGCGCAGAAGCTCGTCGCGGTCGCCCAGCACGGGAACCGGGCCGCTTGGGAGCTTGGCCTCGATGACCACCCCGCGCTCCCGCGCGAGCGGCGAGAGCGTTTCCACCATCTGAGACACGATGGCGGCCAGGTCGACGGTCTGCGTCGGCGTCAGATGCGCCCGCATCTCGATGCGCGACAGGGACAGGAGGTCGTCGATCAGGCGCTTCATGCGCTGCGCCTGCCCTTTCATGATGTCGAGAAAGCGCTCCCGGGCCCTGGCGTCGTCGCGGGCCGGGCCCTGAAGGGTCTCGATGAAGCCGAGGACCGAGGCGAGCGGCGTGCGCAGCTCGTGGCTCGCATTGGCCACGAAATCGGCCCGCATGGCCTCCAGGCGCCGGGCGGAGGTGAGATCGCGAAAGAACAGGACCACGCCCGCCTGCACTGCGACGTCGGGGACCGCCGCCCGCAAGGGGCCGATATGCACCTCGAACGTGCGCTCCCTGGGAACGCGCTCGGAATACTCCACCCTCAGGGGCGCGCCGGTTTCCAGCACCTCGTGAATCCCGTCGAGCACATCGGGACTGCGAAGGGCGAACGACAGGGGATGGCTCGTCTTCAAGCCCGCCAGGAGATCGTGGGCCGCCTTGTTGGCCTCGACCACCAGCACCCGCCCGTCGACCAGGATGACCGGGTCCGGGATATGGGCCAGAACGGCTTCCGCCACGCTGGAGCGCTGGGATTTGCGCGGCTGCGACCGCGTTCCGCCTCCAGGGCTGCGCCTGCGCCCAGCCAGGACGACGCTGGCCACGAGGGCGATCAGGGTTCCGATCAGAAGCCACACGTCGCCGTAGCCTCGCACGGCCGCAACGGCGATCAGCACCAGGCAGGCGATGGTGGCGCCACGAAGCGCCGCCTCGCGGATCGCGCCAGGATGCTGCGGGCCGGCTTCCGGCTTGGAGGCGTCAGGATCGTTCATGGGGTGAGATGCGCGGACGGGGATGGCGGGACCTTTGTCCGCCCTGTTTAGGGCAGGCCAAGGCAGGTGTCATCTCCCGCCCCGGACCTCACTCGACCACGACCTCGTCGTCATCCGGCTTGAACGCGTCCCGGGAGGACCGGATCCGGTTGCGGATCTCGTAGGCCCCCAGGAACGCCAGAGCGATCACAAAGGGAACCAGATAATAGCAGAGGCGGTAGAGGAGCAGCGCTCCCAGAACCGGCTCCCGCGGATAGTTCGAGAGCGCCAGGAGAATGGTGGCCTCGAACACGCCGAGCCCGCCCGGCGCATGGCTTGCGACCCCCAGCATGACCGCGAAGATATAGACCGCCACGAAGGTCTCGAAGCTGAGATTGTGCCCGCCCGGCAGGAGGACGAACAGGACGCCGGCTCCCGCGCAAACATCGCCCGCGCCGATCAGGATCTGGGCGAGGGACAGGCGAAACCCCGGCAATTCCAGCTTCCAGCCCTGGATCTTCACGGCGCGACGCTTGAGCGAGACCCAGATCATGTAGCCGATGACGAAGACGGCGGCGCCCAAGCCCACGAGCTGGTTGACCCAGATATGGGTGTAGACGAGGCTTGCCAGCTCATCGGCCTGGCTGATCAGGCTCAAGGCGAGAACCAGCGCCATGCCGAGCCAGAAGGTCACGCCGGCGATCACGGTCAGGCTCGCCACCCGCCCCGGGCTCACCCCCTTGGGGGAATAGATCCAGTAGCGGACGGTGCCGGCCGTGAGCAGCGGGAACCCCAGGGTGAAGCTCACCGCATAGCTCGTGAAGGATGCAAGGGCCGTGGTGCGATAGGGGATCTGCAGCTTGAGCTGACGGAGCGCGATGGCGTCGTAGCAGGTGAGCAGCCCGTAGCTGATGGCCGTAAAGAGCACCGCGAGCCCGATCTGGCGCAGGCTTGCCGCCGTGAAAGCGGCTTTCAGTTCATTGACGTCGATCTCTGACACAATGTGCCAGAGAACCACCAGAGATGCACCGAACAGGAGGACGCTTGCGGCCATCCCGATCCACGCGAAACGGCGGGAGCGGCGCTCCTTCGGCTGAAGCGCTTCGGCCGACGCCATTTCCGGCGGGGATACCGGACGGGAACTCATATCATTCATGAAAACTGTCATCAGCCTCAAGCGTGGAAAGGTCGCCTCATGGTGCGAGGGCCGACCTGCATCTATGCGCTTTCGCCGAGAACCGCCAGACGCCGCCGGCCTTTTAATGGTTTCGCAAGGCTGGCGCTACTCTTTCGCCCGGGAAATCGCGGTTGAAGCCGGATGTGGGTTGTCAGTCTCGAAAAAGGCCTACAACAATGCTTCCCTTGCTATAGGAGACTTGGCCGCACAGGCGGTCCTCGGGAGTTCTGAGTGGATTTCAAGGAAACAGAAACTCAATTCGCTGTTCTGGCGGAGTCCCTGCCCCAACTCGTCTGGTCGTCCCGGCCCGATGGCCATGTGGATTATGTGAATCGCCGCTGGCGCGAATTTACCGGGCTCACGCCCGAGCAGGTCATGGGCAATGGCTGGGAAGCGGCCATCCATCCCGACGACCTGCCCGGCGTTCGAGAGCATTGGCGCCGGTCCCTTGAAACCGGGCAGGCCTACGAATGGGAGTATCGGGTCAGGACGGCGGCCGGAGACCATGAGTGGTTTCTCAGCCGGGCCACTCCCATTCAGGATCTGTCAGGAACGATCGCTCGTTGGTTCGGCACGAGCACGAACATCCATGGCCAGAAGAAGGCTGAGGAGGCCCTTCGCCTGCTCGAGAGCCAGTATCGATTGGCCCTTGAGGCGGCCGATCTCGGAACCTGGCAGATCGATCTGGAAAAGCGCCTGATCACCTGGGACGAGGGAAGCTGCGCCCTCTACGGCCTTCCCCACAACGGATTGTACAGCCTCACGCTTGAAGAGGCTTGGACGATGATTCATCCCGAGGATCTGGAGCATGTGAAGGGGCAGATCGCATCCGCTGCCGATCCCGCATCCGGCGGCCATTACGACAGCGAATACCGTGCCGTTCTGCCTGACGGCAAACTTCGCTGGTTCCGTTCGCATGGGCAGGCTCTTTACGTGAACGAGGGCGGCACGTCCCGTGCCGTGACCCTGTATGGGGTCATCAGCGACGTCACGGAACGCCAAGCCCTGGAGGAGGGCCAGAAGCTCCTGACGCGGGAGCTGACCCATCGGGTCAAGAACCTGTTCGCCATCGCGAACGGCATGGTGTCGATGACGGCTCGCACGGCGAAAGACCCCAAGGATATGGCCAACTCCCTGCGCGGGCGCTTGAGTGCCCTCTCGCGGGCGCATGAGCTGGTTCAACCGGTCTCTACAGCGGACTCGGGAGCCGGCACCGATGTGGAGCTCGCCCGCTTGATCGAAGCGGTTCTTGAGCCCTACAGGCAAACCGGCCAGAACAAGATCACGATCGAAGGCCCCAGCGTCCTTGTCGGCTCCAACACGACGACGAGCCTCGCGCTGGTCCTGCACGAACTTGCCACCAATGCCGCCAAGTATGGCTCCCTGTCGAGCCCGGAGGGCGAGCTTGCCATCCAGTGGACCGTTCACGATGAGACGGCCGACGTTCTCTGGACGGAAAGCGGCGGCCCGACCATCGAGGGTCCGCCGGGCTTCGAGGGATTTGGCACTCAACTGTCCCAAAGAAGCATTACCGGGCAGCTCGGGGGCACCCTGGACCGGGAATGGCGGCCGGAAGGCCTGCGCGTTCACATGACCCTGCCCCTCAGCCGCCTGACCAGCTAGCGTTCGCGGACGAAACGCGCTCATCGTCCGCACCGGGAAATCCATCATGAATGTTCACCGCCGTGTTCTCGTTCTGGGCGGAGCGCGCTCCGGAAAAAGCAGGACGGCGCTGCAGCTTGCCGAGCGCGCATCCGCAAGCCGGATCTACATCGCGACGGCTCAGGCCTACGACGACGAGATGCGAGAGCGCATCGCGCAGCATCGCATGGAGCGGGACGGCTCCTGGCGGACACAGGACTCCCCCTTGGATCTGCCGCAGACGATCCGGGCTCACGTAGGCCCCGGAACGGCTGTGCTGGTGGACTGCCTGACCCTCTGGCTCTCCAACATCCTGCTGGCCGAGCGGGATCCGGGGCAAGAGACGGAGTTCCTGATACGGGCCATCCAGGAGGCCAGCGGCCCACTCATCCTGGTCTCGAACGAGGTTGGCCATGGGATCGTGCCTGCAACACCCCTCGGGCGCCGCTTTCGAGATGAGCAGGGCCGGTTGAACCAGCGTATCGCAGAGGCCTGCGACGCGGTCGTCTTCGTGGCGGCAGGCTGCCCAATCCTGCTCAAGCCAGCCCCCTCGCTGCAGCTGACCTTGGCATAGCTCCGCGACCCCGTAAGCCGGTTTTCACCCTGGCTCAACGGCCGCTGACGCCGACAGCCTCTCAATTATCACCTCGGCGACTGCATGCAGAACGAGCACTCTTGAGCACAAGCGGAGCTGATCTTCCGTAGCGGCTTGTCTGGCCCATACCCGGGGGCGGGTCTCAATACTTCGTCTTATTCCCGGTGCGTCATCACGTCATCGAAGCCTTGCCAATTCAGCAAGTATTTTGTTGAAAAATAAAGATTTCAGAAGAGTTCCCTCTGTATACAGATAGGGCACAAAACGTCGCACTTGGGAACAAACTCCAAGTTTTAAGGTCAAGCTGACCTATTCTGGACATATCGACCTAGCACATACTCGCCTCGCTTGAACGAAGAACGACCGCAGGCCCGTCTTAACGGCGCAGCGGCACATTCCTGGGGGCTTATTCGAATGCAAAGCGCTCTGACAGCGTCCTGTGACGCGCGCCAGCCAACGACTTTTCGCCGTAAGCACGATGTGAATCTTCGGCCCGGATCTGATCGCGAGATCCAAAGCCAATCAAATTTGCAGCGCCGTCAGGCTCTGCTGCGGATGACGAAGACCCTTGGCCTTGGTGCCTGCCTGACGATTGCCGTGGGAGCGGCCGCACCCCATTCGGCGTCCGCGGCCGAGACGCGCGTCGGAATACCGGCGATCCTCGATGCGGGCCAGAATGCCATCAGGGTTCCCCATACTCAGCCTCAGCGCCCGTTCAGCACTGCGGCTGATAACATGCGCTCGACGGATCCCTTGGAGGGCATCGTGCCTGTTGCGGCGGCAGACATGGCGAACGCGGAACTGCAAAAGCAGATCATCCTGACCATCCCGCTGACCAATCCTCCGACGTCGCAAGGCAGCGAGGATGAGGAGCCCATCTCGCGGGAACTCACGGATTATATGGATTTCGAGGAGATGCGGGTTCCTGTCTGGATCGTGGACACGATCCTGCGCGCCTCCAGGCTGACCGAAGCCGATCCCGTGTACATGATGGCTCTGGCGGACAAGGAATCGAGCTTTCTGCCCGGCAACAAGGCCTCGACCTCCTCGGCGGTCGGTCTTTTCCAGTTCATCTCGAGCACCTGGCTCGAGGCTGTTCGCTCCTTCGGTCCCAAGCACGGCCTGGTCGCCGAAGCTCAGGCGATCGAAGGCCCGACGGGGAAACTGAACGTTGCGAACGAGACGATGCGCGAGCACATTCTCAGCCTGCGCCGCAACCCCTACCTCTCCGCCCTGATGGCGGCGGAGTTGATGAAGCGGGACAAGGCCAAGATCGAGAACAGGCTCGGCCGCAAGCTCAGCCGCTCGGAATTCTATCTCTCGCACTTCTTCGGCGTCGACAGCGCCAGCAGGTTCATTGCCCTGGTGGACGACACCCCGAAGAAGAGCGCGCCCAGCGCCTTCCCGGCTGCGGCGAAGTCCAACAAGTCGCTGTTCTTCGCCAAGGACGGCAAGAAGACCCGCCAGCTCAGCGTGGCGGAAGTCTATGGCAAGATCGACGACATGATCGACAAGCGCCTTAACCGCTACGAGGATGTCTCGATGCGCGCAACGGCGGATGCTTCCTTCTGATCGGCTGCTTCGGCTCCACCCGGAGCTTGGTGAGGCTCTGCATCTGGCCCAACAGGCTGGTCCTCGGCTTTGATATCGGCACGAGGCGTCAGGCTTGCCGAGGCCGAGCTGCTGGGAGCAATATCCGCAAAGCCGCCTTTTGCGGGAGAGCGCTGCACCCGAAGGATCCGCACGACGATGAAAGCCGTAAGGCCAAGCGCGGCCACGGCCGAGTAGATGAACAAGCCCTGAGGGCCGATCGCCTCCATTGCCATGGCGCCGAACAAGGGGCCGACGGTCACGCCGGCAGCCCAGGAAAACAGAAGGGTGCCGATGGTGGAAACGATCTGCCCTGGCTCCACGATATCGCAGGCATGGGCCACGCAAACCGAATAGATGCAGAGTGCAAGGCCGCCCCAGGCGGCAAAGGCCCATAGGATAAGCAGGTTCGCGCCTTGCGCGCTGGCCCAAAGGATCAGGAGGGAGACCAAGCTCGTTCCCGCCGCAAGGCCGGCGATCACGTAACGCCGGTCTGCCCGGTCGGACAGCCACCCGAGGGGCCATTGCATCGTCAGGCTTCCGGCCTGGAGCGCGAACAGAAGGGCTGCGGCCTGATCCTGACCCAGTCCGATGGTCACGCCGAAGACGGGCGTGATGGCGATCACCGGGCCGTTGACCAAGCCGACCACGAAGGCTCCCACCACCGCGGACGGCGCGGTGGCGAAGAGCTTTTTCACCTCGATCCGCACGCCCTGCGGCGCAGCAGGCTCCTTCGTCGTCGTTGCGGCGATGGGAAGGAGCGAGAGCGAGATCAGCGCGCTCACCGCCATGAACAATCCGTCCATGCGAATATCCCCAAGGCCGATCCCCAGCGGGGACAGCATCAGGGTGACCTTGGTGCAGATCATGTAGACCGAAAGGATCCGGCCCCGGTGGCTGGAGGTGGCGCGGGCGCTGATCCAGCCATCCGTCACGGTGAAGATGCAGGCGAGCGTCACCCCGGTCAGGCCCCGCAGGAGGATCCAAGCCAGGGTCGAATGGGCCTGCGTCATGGCCAGCACCAAGACGGACACCATGGCCGCAAGGCTGGCGAAGGCGCGGATGTAACCCACATGCCGGATGAAGCTCGGCGCCAGAAAGCACCCCGTGGAGAAGCCCAGGCCATAGGCCGCCGCAACGACGCCGATCGACGAGACGGAGAGACCCTCCGCCTGCATGCGAAGGGGCATCAGCGCCTGCAGCAGACCATTGCCCGCCTGCAGCAAGGTGGTTGCCGCCGTAATGGTCCAAATGAGGGCGAGGGAGGAGTGCACGATCAAATCGGGGGATGCGAAGCGGCGGGCGCGCGGTCAGCAAGATAGAGAGCAGGCGCCGCTCAAGATCAAGGGCCGATCATAATCGTTGGCGTGTTCTTTAGTCGGTTGGTCGTATCCGGCTCACGGGCTAAGGCAGGGCCGAAGGGCCGCCGAGGGCCTTACCGGCCCGGGCGGTCCTTCTGAAAGCTCGCGAAGAGATAGAAGCCGTTGAAGCGCACGCCCTCTGCGGCCGCCTTCTTGTCAAAGCCGAGAGGCGTCGTCTCCTGGTTCTGGATCCGGCCACCGAACTGCCAGTGCGGCTCCACCACGAACGGCGGCACCGAGCGCTCTTCCGGAACTGCGCAGACGAGGCCGTCCGGTTCCGTACTTCGGAACAGATTGTAGGCGTACATGTCCTGCTCCTTGGTTTCGGGTCACGAATCGCACCTTGCCGCAAAAGAGTGACAGGAGTGTGATATTGCAGCGCAATAAATATAGAATCTGTTCTTTTCCGCCGATTCATGGAAGTGGCGCAAAGGGATAGTCCTTTGCTAGGCTCCTCTCATCCCACCGGGTTGGGCAACACAAGAGGGAGCATACCAGCATGATCACTCGAAACGCTCGTCGCAGAAGCCTTGGCGATCTTCGGCCCAGCCATCTCGGAGTTGGCCTTCTCGGAGTTGGCCTTCTCGCCGGCATTTTCCTGCCGACGCATGTTTCCGCTCAAGCCGTTGCGCCTGCCCCCGAGGCCCCGACGGGACGCACTGCCAAGTCCGTCGGCACCGCCACACGGGACATGGTTGCGGCGGCAAACCCTCTTGCCGCACAGGCAGGCCGCGAAATCCTTGCCGCAGGCGGCAGCGCCGTCGATGCGGCTGTCGCCGTCCAGTTGGTTCTCAACCTCGTCGAGCCGCAAAGCTCCGGCATCGGCGGCGGCGCCTTCATGGTCTTCTGGGATGGAAAGACCATGGCCACCCTGGACGGACGTGAAACAGCCCCGGCCGCCGCCAAGCCCGAGCGCTTCTTGGGCCCCGACGGTAAGCCGATGAAATTCTACGACGCCGTGGTGGGAGGCCGCTCAGTCGGCGTGCCGGGCACCCTGCGCCTGCTGGAGAGCGCCCATAAGAACTGGGGCAAGCTCTCATGGCAGCAGGTTATCGAGCCCGCAGCCCGGCTGGCCGAGGAAGGCTTTGCGATTTCACCGCGCCTCAACGGCCTCCTGACCCAGGAGAAACATCTTCAGAACGATCCGGTCGCCCGGGCCTATTTCTATGAGGCCGACGGCACTCCCAAGGCCGTTGGGACCGTGCTCAAGAATCCGGCTTTCGCCAAGACGTTGCGCAGCATCGCCGAAAAGGGCGCCGAGGCTTTCTATACGGGCGAGATCGCCCAGGACATCGTGGCGACCGTCACGGGTCACCCGACCAATCCGGGCGACATGACCCTGGACGACCTGAAGGGCTACAAGGTCCAGGAAAGGGAGGCTCTCTGCGGGAGCTACCGCACCTACAGGATCTGCGGCATGGGCCCGCCGAGTTCCGGACAGGTTGCCGTGCAGCAGATCATGGGCATCCTGGAAACGCAGGACATGGCCTCTCTCAAGCCCGGTCCCGAGGCGGTTCACTGGATCGCCGAGGCAGGCCGCCTCGCCTATGCCGACCGAGCGCTGTTCGTGGCCGATCCCGCCTTCGTGAACGTGCCTGTCAAAGGTCTCACGGATCCCGGCTATCTGAAGAGCCGTGCCGCGCTGATCGATCCCAACAAGTCCATGGGCAAGGCCAAACCGGGCGACCCGCCGTTCCAGAAGACCTTCCTGTGGGGCGCATCCGACGGGATCGAGTTCGGCACGAGCCACATCTCCATCGTGGATCGCAACGGCAATGCGGTTTCGATGACAACCACCATCGAGGACGGGTTCGGCGCGAGGATCATGACGAAGAGCGGCTTCCTGCTGAACAACGAGCTGACCGACTTCTCCTTCGCCACCATGGAAGAGGACAAGCCCATCGCCAACAGGGTCGAGGCGGGCAAGCGGCCCCGCTCCTCCATGGCGCCGACCATCGTGCTGGACGGCAGCGGCAAGCTTCATGCGGTTGTGGGCTCGCCGGGGGGCAGCCTCATCATCAACTACGTGGCTAAGACGCTCGTCGGCATCCTGGACTGGAAGCTCGACCCGCAGGTTGCGGCGGACCTGCCCAATGCGGGCAGCCGCAACGGCCCGACCGAGCTGGAAGCCGGCACGGAAGCTGACGGGTGGAAAGCTTCACTTGAAGCGAAAGGTCATGAGGTCAAGCTGATCGACCAGAACTCCGGCATCCATGCCATCGTCGTCACGCCCACGGGGCTTGTCGGCGGAGCCGACAGCCGGCGTGAGGGCGTTGCCATCGGCAACTGACATCAACCGAGCGGCCCCGCTCCTTGGGGCCGCTTCCACTATCGAAAAGGGTTTCAGGTCTCCATGCGTATCATCGTCGTCGGCAAGGAAGGACAGGTTGCCCGCTCTCTGGCCGAGCGGGCGCGGGCGCACGGCGCGCAGGCCGTGCTGGTGGGGCGTCCCAAGCTCGACCTGGCGGACCCCTCCGGCATCGAGGACGCCCTGATCGAGACCGGCGGCGACGTCATCGTGAACGCCGCCGCCTATACGGCCGTGGACCAGGCGGAATCCGATCCGGAACTGGCCGAGGCCATCAACGGGATCGGCGCGGGCGTCATCGCGGGTACCGCAGCCGCCATGAACGTGCCGGTGATCCACATCTCCACCGATTACGTGTTCGACGGCACGGCCGAGCGCCCCTATCGGGAGGACGACCCGGTGTCCCCGCTCGGGGTCTACGGCGCCTCGAAGCTTCTGGGCGAGGAGGCTGTGGCCGCGGAGGCGGAAAACCACGTGATTCTGCGCACGGCCTGGGTCTACAGCCCGTTCGGCAAGAACTTCGTCAAGACGATGCTGCGCCTAGCCGCCGACCGGGAGGAGCTCGGCGTGGTGTCGGACCAGTTCGGTTCGCCCACGAGCGCCCTCGACATCGCCGACGGCATCTTGGGCGTCAGCCGCAATCTTCTCGAAAGGCCCAATGACAGGAGCCTGCGCGGCCTGTTCCACATGGCGGGCACGGGCTACACCAACTGGGCCGAGTTCGCCGCCGAAATCTTCACACTGTCCGCCCGGCTCGGCGGTCCCGGCGCGCGGGTCAGGCCGATCAGGACGGCGGATTATCCGACCCCCGCCAAGCGGCCGGCCAACTCGCGGCTCGACTGCACCAAGCTGAAAGAAGCGCACGGGGTCGTGCTTCCACCCTGGCAAGCCTCCCTCGAGACATGCGTGAAGCGCCTGATCGCCGATGCCCGCAAGGAGGTCTCCCGCTGAAGAACCCGGCAGCAAGGCGGCCGATGAGGAACTTTCCGCAAAACAAGACGATTGTTCTTTATAAAGAACAATCCTAGGATAGCCTGATGACCTCATCCTCCGCGCCCGACCACCACCTCGAAACCCGGCTCGTTCACGAGGGCCATCAGCGCACGCCCTTGGGCGAGACGTCCGAAGCGCTCTTCCTGACCCAGGGCTTCATCTACGAGAGCGCCGAGAGCGCCGAGCGGCGGTTCCTGAACGAGGAGCCGGGCTACAGCTACAGCCGCTTCTCGAACCCGACCGTGGATGCTTTCGAGCAGCGGATGGCATCGCTGGAGGGAGCGGAAGCCGCCCGCGCGACCGCAAGCGGCATGGCGGCCGTCACGGCTGCGATGGTCGGGCAGGTTCAGGCCGGCGACCATGTGGTTGCAGCCCGCGCGCTCTTCGGCTCCTGCCGGTGGGTCGTGGAGGATTTCCTGCCCCGCTTCGGCGTCGGCTGCACCCTCGTCGACGGCCCCGACCTCAACCGGTGGCGCGAGGCCGTGAGGCCCGAGACGAAAGCCTTTCTGCTCGAGACCCCTTCCAACCCGAGCCTCGAGATCATCGACATCGCGGGCGTTGCCGCGATCGCCCATGAGGCCGGCGCCACGCTCACGGTCGACAACGTGTTTGCAACGCCGCTTTTTCAAAGGCCCCTCGCCCTGGGGGCCGATTGTGTGGTGTATTCGGCCACCAAGCACATCGACGGCCAAGGCCGATGTCTGGGCGGCGTGATCCTCGCCTCGACCGAGTTCATCGAAACCAAGGTGCAGCAGTTCCTGCGCATGACCGGTCCCTCGCTGTCTCCTTTCAACGCCTGGGTGCTTCTCAAGGGCCTCGAGACCCTGCCCCTTCGCGTCGAGCGCCAGACGGCAACAGCCACCCATCTTGCCGACTCGCTCCACGATCATCCCAAGCTCAGGCGGCTGACCTACCCGGGCCGGCCCGAACATCCGCAGGCCGAGCTGATCAGGCGTCAGATGAGCGGCGCCTCGACGATGATCGCCCTCGACGTCCGGGGCGGAAAGGAAGGCGCGTTCCGCTTCCTGAACGCTCTGCGGCTGATCCGCATTTCGAACAACCTGGGCGATGCGAAAAGCCTCGTCACGCATCCGGCGACCACGACCCATCAGCGCTTCACGCCCGAGCAGCGCGGCGAGATGGGCATCTCGGACGGGCTCGTGCGCCTGTCGGTCGGGCTGGAGCATCGCGACGACCTGCTGGCGGACATCGCCGGCGCGCTGACGCAGGTCTGAGGCGTCCCCATCGCACGCATGACGCCGCGGGCTGCGTTTCCTGGTGCTTCCTTCCCTTGGCGGGGCGGATCCGGCGCATCGCCTGCATGATCCAACCTCTCAGGAACGCTGCCATCCGGCCTGCGTTGGCCTGCAGGTTCGTTCGCACCGTTGGAGGACGCCATGACAAAGCTTCAGCACCTGCCCGCCCTCCTGGCGGGCTGTCTCGTTGCCGGCAGCATGAGCGGCAGCGCTCTCGCACAGCCACGGATGGACAGGGATCGCGATTGGGACCGTGGGCGCGACCGGCAGGAGCGCGAATGGCGCAGTGAGGAGCGCGACTGGCGCGACGAGGATCGTGACTGGGATCGCGGCTCCCGCAGGCGCGACCGCGACCGGGTCTGGCGTGAGCGGGATCGCGACTGCTATTACGTCCGCCGCGAGGCCAGGGACCGTTTCGGCGACATCGTCATTCGGCGCTACCGCGTCTGCGAGGAATAACGGCCTGAGCAGTAAGGCCTGACCTCACTGCTCCAGTCTCCATGAATTCTGTTTACTGAGGCGGCGGAGAAGCGGGTGCCGGCGCTCCCGGTCGGGCGGCCCCGCCAGACTGCGCCTGCAAGCGGTCGAACATGCGCAAGGCAGCATCGACACAGGCCTGCGTCGATTCCCGGTCGCCGCAAACCGCGCGAAGCTGCGTGTCGCCGCTGCGCAGGAAGAAGCGGGCGCCGCGTCCGGAGCGATCATCGTCGTCGTCGCGGTCGTCGTCGTCGCGCATTCTGGAGCCGCGCCTTCCGTCTCCGTCGCGGTCTCGATCCCGGTCCCACTCGTCGCGGCTTTCGCGCCAGCCTCCGCGATCGAAATCATCACGATCTCGCGATGAACCCTGGCTCCATGCCGATGTCGACAGGAGGGCAAGCCCGGCAGCCAAGAGAAGAGCTTTTCGCATGTGAATCTCCGCTCGGAGTTGTAAGGGGGAACAGCGCATGGCCTTCCCCGCAGATATCCCGATGCTGTGGGACGGAAGCTACCGTGGTGAACAGGTGGCCGGGCTCTTGGTTCCGTAGAGACGCCACAAAGCCCCGAGCCCAAGAAAACCCGTCGACGCCGCTGCCACTACGACTATCGTCGTAGCATCCGCATGATGCTCGAAAGTAAAAGCGGTGTTGGACGATAGGATATACGCGCTTCCATTTGGGGCCACTTGCACCCCCTACCAAAATGACGCACCATCGATGGAGGAATAACGCGTCCGAACGAAGAAGACGCGATCCTCCACAATAATCAGGGGGTCAGGGAGGAAGCTATGAAGAAGGATAACAGTCCGGATGCGAAGACCTCGGAGAGGTCCAAGCATTCGCGCCGCCGTTTTCTGCAAGTGGCCGGCCTTGGCGCTGCCGCAACGGTTGCAGCGCCTCAGGTATCGAGAGCCCAAACGGCGACCTGGAAGTTCCAGTCCACCTGGCCGAACCGGGACATCTTCCACGAGTTCTGCAACGACTTCGCCAAACGCGTGAACGACATGTCGGGCGGGCGTCTGAAGATCGACGTGCTTGCCTCCGGCGCAGTGGTGCCCGCCTTCCAGCTGCAGGATGCGGTGCATGCCGGCATCCTCGACGGCGGCCACGGCGTCGCGGCCTATTGGTACGGCAAGAACAAGGCCTTCGCGCTTTTCGGCACGGGTCCGTCCTTCGGCTGGAACGCCAACTCGTTCCTCGGCTGGATGAACTACGGCGGAGGCTACGATCTCTACAACGAGCTGCAGCAGCAGATCCTGAAGCTCAACATCGTCGGCTTCCTGTCCGGCCCTATGCCGGCACAGCCGCTCGGCTGGTTCAAGAGCGAGGTCACGTCGGCGGATGCCTTCAAGGGCCTGAAGTATCGCACCGTCGGGCTTGCGGCGGACCTGAACCGTCAGCTCGGCGCGGCGGTGACCATCCTGGCGGGCGGCGAGATCGTGCCTGCTCTCGAGCGCGGCGTCATCGACGGCGCGGAGTTCAACAACCCGTCGTCGGACCTCGTGCTCGGCTTCCCCGACGTGTCGAAGAACCTCATGCTCCAGAGCTACCATCAGTCGGGCGAAACCTTCGAGCTCATCTTCAACAAGGCGAAGTACGATGGTTTGCCGGCCGAGCTGAAGGCGATCATCAAGTATGCCGCCGAGGCTGAATCGGCCGACATGTCCTGGAAGGCTCTCGATCGCTACTCGAAGGATCTCGAGGCCATCAAGGGCCGCGGCGTCACCGTGAGGAAGACGCCCGATTCCGTGCTGAAAGCGCAGCTCGACGCCTGGAACAAGGTCATCGAGGAGTTCTCGAAGGATCCCTTCTTCAAGAAGGTGATCGACAGCCAGAAGGCCTGGGTTCAGCGCACCTATGCCTACGAGCGCCTCAACGAGCCTTCCCGCGACATGGCCTACGACCACTTCTTCAAAACCGCCTGAGGAATGGCGCGCAGGCCCATCTCAACCTGAGAAGCTTCTTCGAACGGAGGGCGGCACTCTTGTGCCGCCCTCATCCCACGTCCCGAGCGCTCCTGCGAAAAGGCATCGTGCATGCGTTTCGTCTATCTCATAGACCGGATCAACACCTTCATCGGCAAGACGGTGAGCTGGGCCATTCTCGCTCTGACTTTTGCGGTCTGCTACGAGGTGTTTTCACGCTATGTGCTGCGGGCGCCGACCGAATGGGCGTTCGACGCAAGCTACATGCTCTACGGCTTGCTCTTCATGGTGGCAGGCCCCTATGCGCTGGCCCGCAACAGCCATGTGCGGGGCGACTTTCTCTACCGCACCTGGCGGCCCCGCAGGCAGGCGGGACTGGATCTTCTTCTCTACTTCCTCTTCTTCTTTCCCGGCATCCTCGCCCTCGTCTATGCGGGCATCCCGTTCTCCCAGATGTCCTATCTGATGAACGAGCATTCCATGAACTCGCCGAACGGTCCGCCGATCTACCCGTTCAAGGCGCTCATTCCGGCCGTGGGAATCCTGATGGCGATCCAAGGTGTCGCGGAGGTCATCCGCTGCATCCACTGCCTGCGCACGGGCGAGTGGCCGCAACGGCTTCATGACGTGGAAGAAACCGAAAAGCTCATCCTCGAACAAGCCGAACAACAAGGCCTTACGAAAGGGGTTATCTGATGCTGGCATCATGGGGGTTGGGGAACCCTGAGCTGGGCGTGGTAATGCTCGGCCTGTTCGTCGTGTTCATCATGTTCGGATTTCCGATCGCCTTCACGCTGATGGCCTTAGGGTTCGGCTTCGGCTACTTCGCCATGGGCGACATCGTGTTCGCGCTCGTCGTGCAGCGCGCCTACTCGGTGATGACCAACGACACGCTCGTCGCCATCCCGCTCTTCGTCTTCATGGGCTACATCATCGAGCGGGCGAACATTCTCGACCGGCTGTTCTACTCGATCCAGATCGCCATCGGCGGCCTGCCTGGTTCGCTTGCCGTCGCGACGCTCCTGACCTGCGCTCTGTTCGCCACGGCCACGGGCATCGTCGGCGCCGTGGTGACGCTCATGGGTCTGCTGGCCTTCCCGGCCATGCTGAAGGCCGGATACGACGTGCGCCTCTCGGCGGGCGTGGTCTGCGCCGGCGGCTGCCTGGGCATTCTCATCCCGCCGAGCGTCATGCTCATCCTCTACGGCGCAACCGCGGGCGTGTCCGTGCCGAAGCTTTATGCCGGCGCCCTCTTCCCGGGGCTGATGCTGGCGGGACTTTACATGTCCTACGTCATCATTCGCTGCGCGATCAATCCGAGCTTGGCGCCCAGGCTGCCGGAGGAGGAGCGCAAGGTTCCGGTCTCCAAGATCTTCCTGTCGCTGGCCACCTCGTTCTTCCCGCTGGCGCTTCTCATCCTTTCCGTGCTCGGCGCGATCTTTTTCGGCATCGCGACGCCCACCGAGGCTGCGGCGGTCGGTGCGCTCGGCAGCATCCTGCTTGCGCTGGCCTACCGGTCGCTCTCGTTCGGAAAGCTGCGGGAGTCGGTGATCCTCACCGCGCGCACATCGGCCATGGTGTGCTGGCTGTTCGTGGGCTCCTTCATCTTCTCGTCGATCTTCGCCTTCCTCGGCGGTCACCAGCCGATCGAGAACTTCGTCACTGCCCTCAACCTGTCGCCGTTCTGGTTCCTGATCCTGACGCAGGTGATCATCTTCGTGCTCGGCTGGCCGTTGGAATGGACCGAGATCGTCGTGATCTTCGTGCCGATCTTCCTGCCGCTCCTCGACAACTTCGGCATCGATCCGATCTTCTTCGGCATCCTGATCGCGCTCAACATCCAGACGTCGTTCCTGTCGCCGCCGGTGGCCATGGCGCCCTTCTACCTGAAGGGCATCGCGCCGCCGCATGTGAGCATCAACGACATCTTCGCCGGCGTGATGCCGTTCCTGTTCCTGGTGGTCGTCGCCATGGTCATGTTCTACATCTTCCCGGGGATCGGGCTTTGGCTGCCGCGCTATCTCTACGGCTGAGATTGAAGCGCGAAGCCCGGCCATAAGCTGCGCCGTCGAGATGCGGCCCGGCGCCGGAACCGCACCCTGTCCTTCACGTTGGCCTCCTGTTCACGCCGAACAGGAGGCTGCCATGAAATGCCAGTTCTGCCACCAGGATGTCGACAATCCTTGCCATAACGCCGAGGAGATGCAGCAGCGGGCCGCAAGCCATGTGGATCGCTGCGAGCATGCGCTCAAGGATCATCAGGGCGTGAGAGCCGGCGCGCACCGCAGCGACATTCAGAGCGGCGGATGATCCCATGGCCGGCAAAGGCGACGAGCGCCCCGAAGGCTTGGCCGAGCAGAGCCTGAACACCAGCATCGTGCATCCGGCTGAGGGCAACGCGGTTCACCGCAACCCTTCGTCCGGCGACAGGACCCTGACCGGAAACGATCAGCGCAAAGGTCTTGAACGAACCGAACCCGCCGATCCGCAATCGGACGACGGCACCAAACCATAGGAGTGTGGCGATGGCCCGCAAAGCCCGCATGAGACCGTCTTGGAAGAAAGCCAACCGTCGCAAGCAGAAGGCCTCAGGGTCTCGCAAGGAGCGCGTGACGCAGCGCAGCTGAGCCTGCAAACCCCTCGCCGACGGCCCGCATTCGCGGGCCGTTTTGCTTTTGCACGGAACTTGAGATTTTGCATCCACGTTGGCCCTGCAGACGAAACCCGAACCGGAGACCAATCTGATGATCTGCGCATTCTGCCAACAGGACGTGACCGAGCCCTGCCATTCCATCCAGGAAATGCAGCAGCGGGCAGAGACCCACATCGATCGCTGCGAGGATGCTTTCGAAAGGCAGGGCGGCGGAAACCGCCCGCAGCGTGCGCCCTCGACCGACATTCAAAGCGGCGGTCGCAAGAACTAGGCTCGAGCGGAGCCCGATGCTCCCTCCGACCGAGGCCTGCCGCAACGGCCGGCGCAGGGCCTCGTGAGCAACCAGACCACCTGACCTCAACGGCAAAGAGCGGGCAAGGCCCGCTCTTCATGCATGCAAACAAGGCTGCGATTTCACGCGAAGCAAAACAACGTGCAAGCAACGTCAAGTCAATAGACGGTATAGTTATAACGTTTAAAAGGAGAATACCTTCAAATAGCGATTGTGCTTCGGCGCACATCGGTCATTCTGCGACCGGCTAAAACAAAACCGTAAAGCCAACCGCGAATGCATTCTGGAGGACCTTTTCATGACAGCATCTTCACTGAGTTTCCGACTTGCTGTTCTATTCGTCATCGCCGGAATGGCGATGGGGATCGGCATGGCCGCATCCCAGAACCACGCCATCATGCCGGCCCACGCGCACCTGAACCTGCTCGGCTGGGTGTCGCTGTTCCTTTTCGGCATCTACTACGAGCGCCGCCCGAGCCTCGATCAGAGCAGGCTCGCGGTCGCCCAGGTGGTTCTGTGGTCCGTTGGAACCGTGGTTCTGACGATCGCCGTTGCGGCCATTCATCTGGGCTACACGGCAGCCGATCCGATCGCGGCGCTGTCATCGTTTGTCATTCTGGCCGCCATGCTGATGTTCGCATATTTCGTCTTCCGCCCGGCCCGCTACATCGCTCCGGCTCCGGCCGTTCACATGACGCCGGCCGAGTAAACAGCATGCTTCGGGACGCCATCGGCCGTCCCGAAGCGCATCGTCTGGGCATCAAAGCGCAGAACAGCCTCCAGATGAAGGCAGGAGCGCATCAACAAACAGCAGGCTCATCGGCAGATTTCCTTCACAGCCCTGGAAAATAGTCTTCTTCTCCGACGATCTTTTCGCCGAAACTCAAAGGCGATTTCTTAACTCAGCTGCGGCAAGATCTTTGCTTGTGGAGACAACAGGCAAACCGCAAGCACACGCCAAAGGCTTGCTTCACCTTCTGTGGTCTCGGCTGGGGAATTGATCATGAAGGCAAGTCAAACGGAGGTTGTTCGCAGCCTCTCAATCGTCGGCCATGACGATAACGGTCCTGCCAGGACCGGAGAGCGGTGGGTGCCCTCGCCAAAGGCACGGCGACCGGCTGCGCCGTCGAAAGCCGCAAGCCTGAAAGCCGACGGCTTCGGGTTGAAGGCCGCGTGCGGCCTTGGGGATCCGGGAGGCCAGGTCATCCCCTTGGGCAAGCCGGCGATGCTGCAGAATGGCCCGCAGGCTGTTCCGTGCTCCTTCGATGACGTTCGTCTCGGCTTTGCGGCTCCCGACGATCGGCTGACCTCGCTGAACATTCCGGCGGAGGCGGCGTTCGGGCAAAAGGACCTCTCCCTGTCCTTCGACATCGAGTTCGACCCCGAGCAGCCCGACAGAATGACCATCAGCCTCCTGGAAGCCGACGAGGACCGCTTCATTCACACCGTCCGGCAATCCATTCCCTTTCCCGCAAGGCTCCTTGCCGAGCTCCTCGGCAGGCGCACGGCGACGGCCGAGGAAGCAAGCGCATGGCGGGCCCTGGACGGCGAGGAACAGGATCGCTGAACCGGCAGCCGACGCGGCGCTTCTCCACCGGCGATCCCTTGCTCAGCTCGGCTTGTCGGGCTGGTCCGTGGGAAGGGCCAGGTGTTCGCTCAAGATGCGGACGATCTTCGCCACGTCGCTTCGCGGAAGCGCAAAGGCCGTCGGCCCGAAAGCCGGATGATCGAACGCAAGGGTCGATCCGTCGATATGCGCAACCTGGATGTGCCACATCGGGTCGACGATGGTCTCGACGCTCTTCCCTTCGAGCGGTTCGGCCGGCGTGCCTGCGATCATGCGGCGCCGTGCCTGTCCGAGCAGAGCGATGACCTTGGTGAGCTGATCAAGGTTCAAGGCCACGGGAGACGATGGCTCTCCCACGGGGCCGATCTCGACGGTCACGCTCTTCCGGTCATCGGCAACCCGAACGCCGACACGTGCTTCAGCCATGGCATACGCCTCCTTGTTCGCGGCTCTTGCGGCCCAACGGCTTTGGCTCAACGTACCAACGTCCGGACCCCCCTGCCCGTGCTAAAAAGGGGCACTTGAACCCTCACGATTGGACCCCAGCGCCCGAAGCCGCCACGATCCTTCGCGGTGATGCGCCAGTGCCGGGCATGACGATGCAGCCCGCCATGAACAACGCGCATCGTTGATGCCTCTTTGGGATTACTGACGAATGGCATCGCCCCCGGCCCGCTTCGACGGGGGGATCTTGTTGCTCACCGGCAGGGCGAAGAGATATATTTTCCCTTCATAGACGTCACCATGATCCGGGGGGACCATGCCGATCAGCAAAGCAATGTCCGACGAGGATCGCAAAAGCCGCCCGCGTCGCGAGGGGATGATCAGCGAGGACGATCTGAAGATCCTGTGGGTCGCGCGCACGCTCACCAACATCGAGTTTCGATACTGCGAGGATATGCTCGAACTGGAGCGCAGCCCCATCGAGATCGAGCAGAAGAATTACATAAAAGGGCAGATGCAGTCCAAATATCGCGAACGGCGCCAGCCCTATCTGGAGCTTCTGAAAAAGCTCAAGCACCAATAGCCCTGCGGGCGTGCCAACCCTTGAAAGTCACGCGGCCCTTTTTTGGCGAGGCGCGCATCGGGGCCGCTGCATTTTAATGGAAAGTTAGGACGGAGACCAGAATACTGGCTCCATAGGCCAGGAACAGAAGCATCGGCACCAACATCGCGGCCGAAGCGAGCAGGAATGCCGACAGGCTGAGGCTTCGCATGCTGGGCTCCTTTTCGTGTGGAGCCTGAGCCTACTTGCAACCTGGGCCGTAAAGTGGCGCAACCTGGGCAAACAAAAGAGGCCCCGTAAAAGGGACCTCAGTTTCTCGGAGGGAGCAACCAACGCTGTCAGCCACGCATCAGTCTCCATCTCCCGATGCGGAAGGTCAATTCACGTATCCTTACCGATCGTGACGGGCTTGAGCGGCGCCGAAGGATGATCCGGTCGCACCTCCGGCAGCGCTCTGCGCCCCCCGTGCTAACCGGCCGTCCAACCGCCGTCGACCATGAGCGCGGAGCCGGTGACAAGGGCCGAGGCATCGCAGGCGAGATACAGCACGGCTCCCATGAGATCTTCGAGGCGTCCGGTACGCCCGATCCTGATCTTCGACAGCACCGCCTCACGCACGCCCGGCGCTTTGAGCGTATCCTCGGTCATGGCCGTTTCGATGAAAGTCGGGCAGATCGTGTTCACGCGGATGTTGTGCGGCCCGAATTCGATCGCCATGACTTTCGTCATGCCCTCGACGGCGAACTTGCTCGCGCAGTAGACGGAGCGTCCGGCCGCACCGACATGCCCCATCTGCGACGACATGTTGATGATCGATCCACGCTGGCCCGCTTCGATCAGCCGTCGAGCCACCGCTTGCGCCAGGAAGAACGAGGCGCGCACATTGAGCCCCATGATGGTGTCGAAATCGTCCTCCGATACGCTGAGCGTCGGTTTGGGGCGATTCACGCCCGCGTTGTTGACCAGGATGTCGTAGGCCGGGCGCTCTGCGATCAGGGAGGCGACCATGCCCGTCCGGGTCACGTCCAATGCCACGTGATCGGCCGACAGGCCCTTGCCCGAGAGTTCCTCGGCTGCTTGTGCGACCTCATCGGAGGAGCGCGCCACCAGGGTTACATGAGCCCCGGCCTCGGCCAGAGCCGTTGCGGCCCCCAGGCCGATCCCGCGCCCCGCGCCGGTCACGAGGGCTCGCCTTCCTTGAAGCGAGAACGACGGCATTCTTGGCAGGTCCATCACCTATCTACCTTTGCTCATGAGCCCGCGCCGTCCGGCACCGGCATGCTCGAGGTCCGCACCCGACAAGATGCTGTTTCCCAATCGGGCAACTTCAAACGATCCGCGCTGCTTCGACCGGCGCGAACGCAGGTCGACGGATGCCTCTTCCTGAAACGTTCACCCGCGATGAGCGGAGGCTCGATCCCGTGGGGAGCCGGTCGACGATATCAGGAAACCTTCAGGGTGCCAGAAGGGTGAGCGCGAGCCGCCCGCATCACAGCCGCGCTGCCGCCGCATGGGCGATCTGGGCTCCGACCTCGTAATAGGCCTCCTTCGCCGCCCGATACCGAACGGGCTCGGGCTCGCTCATGGGCAGAGGCAGGTCGGCCTCGGAGATTTCCCGCAGGACCAGCCGCGCCAGCATTCTGCCGAAGACGGTTCCGGGCGCGATGCCCCGGCCATTATAGCCGCTGAAGGAAACGACGTTTCGGCCCAGCCTGTGAAACTTCGGCAGGCTGTTATGGGTCATGCCGATGCTGCCATACCATTCGAACTCGAATTCCACGCCGGCAAGCTGCGGGAAAAGCTTCTTCAACGCGCGCCGCGCCCAGCTGGGATGAATGGACCGCCCCAGCCCACGAAGCGCGCCGACGCTGCCGACGATCAAGCGTCCCTGCCGGTCGAAGCGGAAGGAGCTCAGGATCTCCTTCGTATCCCAGACGCCCTGGCGCTCGGGCAGGATCGTGTCGCGCAGGTTGTCGCTCAAGGGCTTCGTGGCGAGATTGAAATAGGGAAGATGCACGAGCTCGGCACGGACCTGGGGCCACATATGTGCCGTATAGGCGTTGGTGGCCACGATGATCCATTGGGCCTGGACGGAGCCGCCGGCGGTGCGCACCCTCCAGCCGGCAGGGGTCTCCTGCGCATCCACCACAGGACTTGACGTAAAGATCCGGGCTCCGGCCCCGATCGCCGCAGCCGCAAGCCCGCGGGCATAGGCAAGCGGCTGAATGGTCCCGGCGCGAAGATCGAGAAGCGAGCCCGCATAGGCCTTGGTTCCGACCTTGCGGGCCGTCTCCTCGGCGCCGAGCAGATGCACCGGCGCGCCGCGGGCCTGCCATTGCCGCGCCCTCTCCTGCAGCTCGGCCAAGCCCTTCGGGCCGACCGCGCAATGCAGCGTGCCGTTCCGTTCGCTCTCGCAGGCGATGGCATGCTTCTCCACAAGCTGGAACACGAGGCTCGGCGCCTCCCCAAGCGCGTGGAGCAGGCGCTTGCCGTAGACGTCGCCGAGCTCCCCCTGCAGGTCGTCCGGCATCACCCACATGCCGGCATTGACCAGGCCGACATTGCGCCCGGACCCGCCAAAGCCGATGGCGACACCCTCCAGCACGGCCACGGAGGCTCCGGCCTCGGCCAGGTGGAGCGCCGCCGACAATCCGGTGAAGCCCGCGCCAATCACCACCACATCGGCGGTCAGGTCGCCCGCCAGGCTGGATGTCGGGACCGCCGGAGGCGCCGAGCGCTCCCATAGGCCATGGCTTCGTGGATCGTCCTGCATGCCGCATAACCTTTGATCGAGCAGAAGGATTGCTCTGTTCAGCCATCATTCCTTCCTGTAATCAGATTCCAGGAAGCTGCCCCACGGGCAAACCAATTTTCCTTATGAGATCATCGCCAAAGGTAATGAAATGGGTACGGCGCGTCGTTTCCTGCCGTCCATGTCGCTGCTGCGGGCCTTCGAGGCGGCGGCACGGCATCAAAGCTTCACGGCCGCTGCCGCGGAGCTGAACCTGACACAGGGAGCGGTGAGCCGGCAGATACGGGTGCTGGAGGAGCTTCTCGGCTCCGATCTCTTTCTCAGGGAGCGCCAGACCGTTCGCCTCACCGCAGCCGGCGAGACCTATGCCCGCGAGATCAGGGAAGCGCTCAAACGGATTTCCAGCGCCACCCTGAGCTTTCGCGCGAACCCACGGGGCGGCACCCTCAATCTGGCCATTCTGCCGACCTTCGGAACCCGGTGGCTCGCGCCTCGCCTTCCCCGTTTCCTGAGCCATAACCCCGGCATCACGATCAACCTGACCACGCGCCTCGCGCCCTTCGACTTCAACCTCGAACAGGCCGACGCCGCGATCCATTTCGGCGGCCCCGACTGGCCGGGCGCCGAGCTCGAACTGCTCATGAGCGAAACGGTCGTGCCCGCCTGCAGCCGCCTGCTCCAGGAGCAATACGGGTTCGAGAAACCGGGCGATCTGCTGAAAGCGCCTCTCCTGCACCTCGTTTCGCGGCCCGATGCCTGGGAGCGCTGGTTCGAGGTCAACGGCGCCCTGCCGGAGCCTCTTCAGGGCATGCTGTTCGACCAGTTTGCAACAGCCGCCCAAGCAGCCATCTCAGGCCTCGGCATCGCCCTCCTGCCGGAATTCCTCATCCAGGACGAGCTGCGGCGCGGCGATCTCGTGAGGGCTCTCGACCTGCCGATGCAAAGCACGGAACAATACTATCTGGCATGGCCCTCGAACCGTTCATCGTACTGGCCGCTGACGGTCTTCCGACACTGGATCGTTCAGGAGATGCAGGCGTTCGCCCCAAGCACCCGCGACGCGCCCGAGCGTCCATGACGGCACGGACTCCGGTGGGTGTTCTTGCGCTGCAGCGGCAGGCCGGCACACAAGCCACGCTTGGGCAGCAACGCAGCGGCGTGCGTTTCCGGTGTTCAGATGCAACTGGTTTTTGGGTATGTTCCGACCCTGCTCATGGTCGAGCCGAGTGCTTCGAACCTTTGGCGCTCCCTAGGGGACTCGAACCCCTGTTTTCGCCGTGAGAGGGCGACGTCCTAGACCGCTAGACGAAGGGAGCTAGCAAGGTGGAGGCCGCTCGTATAACCAGCCTTCTGAATCCCTTCAAGCCCTTTTGCTGAAAAAAGCGAACGGCCCCGGTTTTAAATGAGGATGCGGTGAACGACGCGACGAGACAGGAATGGATCCTGGAAGACGGCATGGCGGCCGAGCGGCTGGACCGCGTGCTGGCGAAACTTCAAAGCGACCTGTCGCGGAGCAGGCTTCAGGCGCTCATCCGCGACGGCCAGGTGGCCGTCGACGGGGTGCCGGCGCTCGACCCGAACCGCAAGGTCGGCGGCGGCGCGCATGTGGCCCTCATGGTCCCGCCTCCGGTTCCGGCGGAGCCGGAGGGCGAGGCGATTGCGCTCACCATCGTGTACGAGGACGACGACGTCATCGTGATCGACAAGCCCGCCGGCCTCGTGGTCCATCCGGCGGCCGGCCACGAATCCGGCACCCTGGTGAACGCGCTCATCGCCCATTGCGGGGAGAGCCTGTCGGGCATCGGCGGCGTGAAGCGCCCTGGCATCGTGCACCGTCTCGACAAGGACACGTCGGGCCTGCTGGTGGTGGCCAAGAACGACCTCGCCCATCAGGCCCTGTCGGCGCAGTTCGCCGACCATGGGCGCACCGGCCCGCTGGAGCGGGCTTATCTGGCGTTCGTCTGGGGTGTGCCCGACCGAAAGCGCGGAACGGTCGAGGCGGCGCTCGCCCGCAGCACCCACAACCGCGAGAAGATCGTGGTCGTCTCCGACGAGCGCGGCCGCTATGCCATCACCCATTACGAGGTTCTCGAAAACCTGCCCGCCGCCGCCCCCATGGCGAGCCTGGTCCGGTGCGAGCTGGAAACAGGACGCACCCACCAGATCCGGGTTCACATGGCCCATCTCGGGCACCCCCTCTTAGGCGACCCGGCCTATGGTTCGGGCTTCAAGACCAAGGCGAATCGCCTCTCGGAGCAATCGAGAACTGCGCTGGGCGCGCTGAACCGGCAGGCCCTGCATGCGGCGATCCTGGGCTTCGAGCACCCGCGGAGCGGAGAATTCCTGCGCTTCGAGAGCCCCCTGCCCTCCGACATGGAGGCGCTTCTTCAGGCCCTGCGCGCCGCGATTTAGCGTCAATCCGTCGCAAAATTCAGCCACGCTGGCACCCTTGCGCCCGCCAAGCGTTCACCACGTCTTGAAGCCCGACGCCTCTATTCGGACAAGGTTGAACCGAGTATACAGAGAAGCACGGCGGCCGGCCATCGAGGGGGCCGTCACAGGCTTGCCTCGTGGAATGAGGGAGCCAAAGGAGGATAGGATATGGCTACAGCGCTTCCAGTGCTTGCCAATGAAGGAGGCCTTTCGCGCTATCTCGACGAGATCCGTCGCTTCCCCATGCTCGAGCCCCATGAGGAATACATGCTCGCCAAACGCTGGCGCGAGCATGGAGATCGCGAAGCCGCTCACAAGCTTGTCACATCCCACCTGCGCCTGGTCGCCAAGATCGCCATGGGCTATCGCGGCTACGGCCTGCCGATCGGCGAGGTGGTGTCGGAAGGCAATGTCGGCCTGATGCAGGCCGTCAAGCGCTTCGAGCCCGACAAGGGCTTCCGCCTCGCCACCTATGCCATGTGGTGGATCAAGGCGGCGATCCAGGAATACATCCTGCGGTCCTGGTCCCTCGTGAAGATGGGCACCACCGCAAACCAGAAGAAGCTGTTCTTCAACCTGCGCAAGGCCAAGGGCCGGATCTCCGCGTTCGAGGAAGGCGATCTTCGCCCGGATCAGGTGAAGCAGATCGCCACCCAGCTCGGCGTGACCGAACAGGACGTGGTGGACATGAACCGCCGGCTCGGCGGCGATGCCTCCCTCAACGCGCCCCTGCGCGACGAGGGCGAGGGCGGCGGCGAGTGGCAGGACTGGCTCGTCGATGCCGGCCAGAGCCAGGAGCAGATGCTGGTCGAGGAGGAGGAAGGCCAGAACCGGCTGACCGCCCTGCGCAACGCCCTCTCCGTGCTCAACCCGCGCGAGCGCCGGATCTTCGAGGCGCGCCGCCTCTCGGACGACCCGATCACCCTGGAGGAGCTCTCCTCCGAGTTCGGCGTCTCCCGCGAGCGCGTCCGCCAGATCGAGGTGCGGGCCTTCGAGAAGATCCAGGAGGCGGTCAAGAAGAACCTGACCCAGATCGAGGCCTCCTCGGCCGACGCCTGAGCCCGGCCGAAGTCCCATGAAAAAAGCCGCGCATCAGGCGCGGCTTTTTTTGTTGCCCGATGCCGGCCGACCCTATTGCCACTGGCTGAAGGCGTCGTTCAGGATCTGCTCGCCGGAGCCGCCCTTCTCGAAGCTCAAGATGGCGCGCTGGCCCGACGCCATCCTGACCGGCAGGTCGATCCAGTTGCGGCGCACGAACAGCTGGGTGTTGCGCGCAATATCGACCTGCAGGTTGGACAGGCCGATCAGGAAGAGGTTTTCGCGCACCGGCACCGGCAGCCCGGCAACCGGGGTGCCGCGGGCGGCCTCCTCGCTCTTGAACTGCAGGAGCCCCACATCCCGGATCACGCGGCTGATGTCGCCCTCGCGGGTCGTGAAGGTGAGCTCGACCGTATGGGAGGCCGGAAGCGTCGTGTCGAGGTTGCGCCGCAGCAGGAGGCGCATCGTCAGCCCGGCATCGGGGATCTCGACCTGGGCGCTGACGGCCCGCTCCAGGGGCTGCCCCTGGCCCGGATTGACGTCCTCGAGGCGCCAGGTCACGCGTCCGACCTGGGCCTTCGGGGCCTGGGGATTCGTGGGATCCTCCTCGTAGAAGACCGCGCGCTGGGCGACGCCAACCTCCTGACGGGGAGGCTGCGGCTGGCCCGCAGCCGCAGCCGGCGGCGCCTGGCCGCCGACCCGCTCGTTAATCTTGCTCTCGTCCGCGGGAGCCTGCGCCGGCGCCTCGGCCACGGGGGTCTCCGGCGGCAGATCCTCGGGCCTGTCCCGCCACAGGAAGGCGAAGGCCGCGATCGCCGCGATCACAAGGGCGAGGATCGAACCGAAGATGACGGTGCGCGTGCGCCCCCTGCTCTGCATGGCCGGATGGGGGCGGCTGTCGATCTTGGGCCTGGCAACGGCAGGTTCCGCAGGGGCGGCCCCTGCCTGATCGTCCCCTGGGCCGACCTGAGGAGCCGGAGCCCGCAGGCCATGGGCCGGAGCGGCGCTCCGAAGCCCGTCGGAAGAGCCGTGAGCCGGCCGGTCGCCGGTCAGCTCGCCCGAGAAGGCATCGGGATCGAAGCCGGCCGGAGGCGCCGCGTAATCGGCCTCGACCCTGTCGATGGCCTGGTCGAGGGACCGGCTCTCCTGCTGGATCTCCGCCTCCGACAGGGGCGGATTGAGGGAGCGCAGCTGGGAGATCAGGGCCGTTCGTGCGCGCTCGTAAACGGAGCGCCGCAGGTCGGGCGTCTGGTCGGGCAAGCCTTCGACGGCTCTTGCGATGAGGGGGTAATAATCTGCCATTTCTGTTGGGAATGACCCGGTGAGGCTCCGCCGTCAACCCTCAAAGGGGTTCTTCATGAGGATTGTATCGTCACGCTCCGGCGAGGTGGAGAGCACGGCCACCGGCGCTCCGATCAGCTCCTCGATCCGGCGCACGTATTTGATTGCCTGCGCCGGCAGGTCCGCCCAGGAGCGGGCGCCTGCGGTCGACCCGCTCCAGCCTTCGAAATCCTCATAGATCGGCTCGACGCGCGCCTGCGCGCCCTGGCTGGCCGGGAAGTAGTCGATGGTCTCGCCGTCGAGCCTGTAACCGACGCCGATCCGGATCGTCTCGAAGCCGTCGAGGATGTCGAGCTTGGTGAGGGCGATGCCGTCGATGCCGGAGGTGCGCACCGTCTGGCGCACCAGCGTGGCGTCGAACCAGCCGCAGCGGCGCTTGCGGCCCGTGACCACGCCGAACTCCTTGCCCTTCTGGCCGATCAGCTCGCCGGTCTCGTCGAAGAGCTCCGTCGGGAACGGCCCCTCGCCCACGCGGGTGGTGTAGGCCTTGGCGATGCCGAGCACGTAGCCCACGGCGCCAGGGCCCAGCCCGGAGCCGGTCGCCGCCTGCCCCGCCACCGTGTTGGAGGAGGTGACGAACGGATAGGTGCCGTGGTCCACATCGAGCAGCGCGCCTTGCGCACCCTCGAACAGGATGCGCCGGCCGGCCCGGCGCTGCTCGTCGAGCAGGCGCCACACGGCGTCCATGTAGGGCAGGACCTTGGGGGCGACCGAGGCCAGCTCCTCGTAGATCGCCTCGGGCTTGAACTCGTCGAGGCCGAAGCCGCGGCGAAGCGCATTGTGATGGGTCAGCAGCCGGTCGATCTTCTCGGGCAGCGAGCCGAGATCGGCGAGGTCCATGAGGCGGATGGCGCGGCGGCCCGCCTTGTCCTCGTAGGCCGGGCCGATGCCGCGCTTGGTGGTGCCGATCTTCGTGCCGGCGCTGCCGCTTTCGCGCAGGGCGTCGAGCTCCCGGTGGATGGAGAGAATCAGCGTGGCGTTCTCGGCCACGCGCAGGTTCTCGCGGGTGATCGACACCCCCTGCTCCCCTAAGCGCTCCACCTCGGAGGCCAGCGCATGCGGGTCGAGCACGACGCCGTTGCCGATGACGGAGAGCTTGTTCGGGCGCACGACGCCGGAGGGCAGGAGCGACAGCTTGTAGACCTTGTCGCCGATCACGAGGGTATGGCCGGCATTGTGCCCGCCCTGGAACCGCACGACCACGTCCGCCTGCTCGGACAGCCAGTCGACGATCTTGCCCTTGCCTTCGTCGCCCCACTGGGCGCCCACGACAACCACGTTCGCCATCGCTTAAAGCCTCACATAAAAAAACCCCGGCGCAAGGCCAGGGTTGGGTAAAAACCTTGCAAACCCTCATGGTGGATCATGCGCCACAGGTCAAGATCGAATGAGCCTTGTCCCATGCATCCTATGCAATCCGAAAGGCGGGAATGTGTTGTCCTGGCCCCGGCGCAAGGGGAGAACGGCCGGGGCCTTCGGGCCCGGAGCTTCGGGCTCAGGCCTTGAGGCTGATCGAGGGCGGCGCGGCCCGTTGGCCTGTGGTGACCGGCAGGAGCCGGGCACGCCTGGTGTCATCGCCGCGCAGGCGGGGATCCGGAACCAGGATGGTCGCAGGAGATGGCGGCGCGCCCAGCTCTTGTTCTGCGCCGTTAGCGGCTATGGATCCCCTTCCCTCGCTGACGCTCGCCGGGGATGACAGCGGAGCGTTGACCGTGTGGCGCTCCGCTCAGTGTCATTCCCGGCCGGAGCGCAGCGCAGCGGAAGGGAATCCATAGCACCATGCTTGGGAGTGGATCCCCTTCCCGACCTTTCGGCCGCCTGGGATGACAGCCCCTGTGCCATCCAGGACGGCAAGGCCGATCCAGGATCGTTAAACGAGGAGAGCGCGGGTTCCCCCTCCCCCTTGTGGGAAGGGCCAGGGTGCCGGCGCCTCACCGTCATAGGCTGTCGCTCACACCCCCTCCTCCCCACAAGGGGGGAGGAGGGCTCCAGCGGCCCTAGGCGCAGCGCCCTTCTCTTCCGTCGCCGACCGGTTCCGAAAGCGAACGACGCCACAGAAATCGGGTGTCGCGCTGCTCCGGGAGCGCTACGATGGTGCACAAGAAGGATCACCGCCATGCTCGATACCTTGCGCGACATCACCATCGAACCCGACGCCATCGCGGTGCCGGACGAGCCCCATTCCGACTACGAGCGGGTGCGCCGGATTATCGCCTTCATCTCGCAGCGCTGGCGCGAGCAGCCCTCGCTCGAGGCGATCGCCGACCATGTGGGCCTGTCCACCACCCATGTGCACCACCTCTTCCGGCGCTGGGCGGGGCTGTCGCCTAAGGCCTTCCTGCAGGCGATCACGCTGGACAACGCCAAGGCCCTGCTGGCCTCTTCAGCCAGCGTGCTCGATGCCACCTACGAGGTCGGCCTCTCGGGGCCCGCCCGCCTGCACGATCTCTTCGTCACCCACGAGGCCATGACGCCGGGGGACTACAAGGCGGGCGGCGCAGGGCTCACCATGCGCTTCGGCTTCCACCCCTCGCCCTTCGGCGAGGCAATCCTGGTCGCCACCGACCGGGGCCTTGCCGGCCTCGGCTTCGTGGACGACGGCGACCGGCAGGCGGCACTGGCCGACATGACCCGCCGCTGGCCCAAGGCCGAATATGTGGAGGACGAGGCCGCCACGGCGCCGCTCGCCCGGCGCGTGTTCAACCCGGCCCAGTGGCAGGAGGAGCAGCCGCTCCGGGTGGTGCTCATCGGCACGGATTTCGAGGTGCGGGTCTGGCAGACCCTGCTGCGCATCCCCCGCGACCGCGCCACCACCTATTCCGACATCGCCCGCCACATCGGCAATCCCGCAGCCTGCCGGGCCGTGGGCGCGGCGGTGGGCAAGAACCCGGTCTCCTTCGTGGTCCCCTGCCACCGAGTGCTCGGCCGCTCCGGAGCGCTCACCGGCTACCATTGGGGGCTGACGCGCAAGCAGGCGATTTTGGGGTGGGAGGCGGGGCAGGGCTTGGAGGCGGAAAAGGCTTAAGATTCTATTCAATTCAGTCCTTGGAATCGTAACTATTCAATGTAGAGGAGATGGCGCACAAGGCTGCCCACCTAACCTAAGAGCATTGAATAAACAGTCCGTCGTAGTATTGTTGCTTCCCATGGCGACTGCTCACATGATCCATGGCTATCTTGGTGCGGGAAAGACAACCTTCGCTCGCCGGCTTGAGCGTGACCTTCCAGCAATCCGGTTCACTCACGATGAGTGGATGGTCCGTCTCTATGGGTCAGACCCTCCCATTGAGTACTTCCCTGAATTCTACCGGCGCGTCTCAGAGCAGATCGAGGCAGTCTGGCCGCGTTGCCTTGAACTCGGAATGGATGCGGTTTTGGATTTCGGCTTTTGGTCACGTCGTCAGCGCGACAAGACCCGGGAACTAGTCGCCGAAATTGGGGCGCAGGTGCGTCTTTATAATCTTGCCTGCCCTGACGATCGGGCATGGGAGCGTATTGAGAGACGCAATACGGACCTCAATGGGGGCCTATTCATCGCCAGGAATACGTTTGAGGTTCTTAAAGCACGCTTCGAACCGCTTGAGAACGATGAGGTCCGTGTAGAGGTTTGCCTATGATTGGCCATACAAGAGGATCACACAACAGTATTGATGGGCAAACGAACCGCTTGAGAAGCCACAAGCACCGTCATGGCCAAACTTGTTCCGGCCATCCCGGTGCTTAAGCACTGGGATAAGCAAGACGTGACATCCCGGATTGCCTCGACAATGACGAGAGAGGAGCAGTCCGGACTTGGCTCTTTCCCTTATTGCAGGAATGCAACAGCCCCCGATTCCGGCCTGTTCCGGCAAAACAACCCCTCACCTTCGTCTTGCACCCCCGAAAACCCCTTCTTATATCGTGGCCAGCACAGGGCACGGCTCGGGTAGAGGCGGTCCTGTCCTACTAAATCAGTCATTCAACGTATCAGCCATGGGCCGAGCTGCTTTTAGGGCTCGGCGGTCTGCTTGAAAGTGAGGGATCCCGCCATGGGTAAGGTCATCGGTATCGACCTCGGCACCACCAACTCCTGCGTCGCAGTCATGGAAGGCTCGACGCCCAAGGTCATCGAGAATTCAGAGGGCACCCGGACGACGCCGTCCATCGTGGCCTTCACGGACGAAGGCGAGCGCCTCGTCGGCCAGCCGGCCAAGCGCCAGGCGGTCACGAACCCGGAGCGCACGTTCTTCGCCATCAAGCGCCTGATCGGCCGCACCTTCGACGACCCCATGACCAAGAAGGACATGGGCCTCGTCCCCTACCATATCGTGAAGGGCGGCAATAACGACGCCTGGGTCGAGGCGGACGGCAAGCAGATGTCGCCCTCGCAGATCTCCGCCTTCACCCTTCAGAAGATGAAGGAGACGGCCGAGTCCTATCTCGGGCAGCCGGTGACGCAGGCCGTCATCACGGTTCCGGCCTACTTCAACGACGCCCAGCGTCAGGCCACCAAGGATGCGGGCAAGATCGCCGGCCTCGAGGTGCTGCGCATCATCAACGAGCCGACCGCTGCCGCCCTCGCCTACGGCCTGGACAAGAAGCAGACCGGCATGATCGCGGTCTATGACCTCGGCGGCGGCACCTTCGACGTGTCCGTGCTCGAGATCGGCGACGGCGTGTTCGAGGTGAAGTCCACCAACGGCGACACCTTCCTGGGCGGCGAGGACTTCGACAACCGGATCGTCGAGTATCTGGCGGCCGAGTTCAAGAAGGAGCAGGGCATCGACCTGACCAAGGACAAGCTCGCCCTCCAGCGCCTGAAGGAAGCAGCCGAGAAGGCCAAGATCGAGCTCTCCTCCGCGGCACAGACCGAGATCAACCTGCCCTACATCACGGCGGATGCCTCCGGTCCGAAGCACCTCGCCCTCAAGCTCTCGCGCGCCAAGTACGAGCAGCTGGTGGACGACCTGGTGCAGAAGACCATCGAGCCCTGCCGCAAGGCGCTGAAGGACGCCGGCATCTCGCCGGGCGACATCGACGAGGTGGTTCTGGTCGGCGGCATGACCCGCATGCCCAAGATCCAGGAAGTGGTGAAGCAGTTCTTCGGCAAGGAGCCCCACAAGGGCGTCAACCCGGATGAGGTCGTGGCCATCGGTGCTGCGATCCAGGCCGGCGTTCTCCAGGGCGACGTGAAGGACGTGCTGCTTCTCGACGTGACCCCGCTGTCGCTGGGCATCGAGACGCTGGGCGGCGTGTTCACCCGCCTGATCGACCGCAACACCACGATCCCGACCAAGAAGAGCCAGGTGTTCTCCACTGCGGAAGACAACCAGAACGCGGTCACCATCCGGGTCTTCCAGGGCGAGCGCGAAATGGCGGCGGACAACAAGCTGCTCGGCCAGTTCGACCTCGTGGGCATTCCCCCGGCCCCGCGCGGCGTGCCGCAGATCGAGGTGACCTTCGACATCGACGCGAACGGCATCGTGAACGTCACGGCGAAGGACAAGGCGACGGCCAAGGAGCACCAGATCCGCATCCAGGCCTCGGGCGGTCTGTCGGACGCCGACATCGAGAAGATGGTGAAGGACGCCGAGGCTCACGCCGAGGAAGACAAGAAGCGCCGCGAGCTCGTCGAGGCCCGCAACCAGGGCGAGAGCCTGATCCACGCCACCGAGAAGTCTGTTGCCGAGCATGGCGACAAGGTCTCGGAGGCCGACAAGCAGGGCATCACGACCGCCATCGACGCGCTGCGTCAGGCGCTCGCGGCCGAGGACGTCGAGGTCATCAAGGCCCGCACCACGGACCTGATGCAAGCTTCCATGAAGCTCGGCGAAGCCATGTACGCGGCGGCTCAGGCCGGCGGTGAAGGCGGCGAGCAGCCGGAAGGCGGCGACGAAGCCCAGAAGGACGACGTCATCGACGCCGACTTCCAGGAAGTCGACGAAGGCGACAAGAAAAAGCGCGCCTGAACCATGAGCGCTCTTTAGAGAATTCGGCACCCGGTTTCATGACCGGGTGCCGTTTTCGTGAAATGAGCTTGAAACACCAATGACCGATCAACCGACCGCCTTTCGCGATGCTCCGGCAAGGACTTTCGGAGTCCTTCCCTGTGCAGCGCATGCGTGGCGGACGATGACCATGATGACGGAGCGTTCGATCGCTCCGAGGGGCGCCTGACATGTCCAAGCGCGATTACTACGAGGTTCTCGGCGTCGCCAAGACCGCCACGGAAGCGGAGATGAAGTCCGCCTTCCGTAAGCTTGCGATGCAGTATCACCCGGACCGCAATCCGGGGGATCAGGAGGCCGAGGTCAAGTTCAAGGAAATCAACGAGGCCTACCAGACCCTCTCCGACGGCCAGAAGCGCGCGGCCTACGACCGCTACGGGCACGCGGCCTTCGCCAATGGCGGGCCCGGGGGCGGAGCGGGCTTCAACGGCGACTTCTCCGACTTCATGTCGGACATCTTCGAGAACTTCTTCGGCGATGCCACCGGACGGGGCGGTGCGGGACGGGGCCGAGGCGGCGGTGGGCGCGAGCGCGGCGCGGACATGCGCTACAACCTCGAGATCTCCCTCGACGAGGCCTTCCACGGCAAGACGGCCGAGCTGAAGATTCCCACCTCCATCACCTGCGAGGTCTGCTCGGGATCGGGCGCGAAGCCGGGCTCCAAGCCCAAGGCCTGCCCCACCTGCGGCGGCGCGGGCCGGGTGCGGGCGACGCAAGGGTTCTTCTCCATCGAACGCACCTGCCCCAACTGCCACGGGCGCGGCGAGGTGATCGACGATCCGTGCGGCAATTGCGGCGGCGCGGGCCGCGTCACCCGCGAGCGCACGCTCTCGGTGAACATTCCGGCGGGCGTCGAGGACGGCACGCGCATTCGCCTGGCCGGCGAAGGCGAGGCGGGCATGCGCGGCGGGCCTGCGGGCGATCTCTACATCTTCCTCTCGCTCAAAGCCCACCCGTTCTTCCAGCGCGACGGGGCGGACCTGTTCTGCCGCGTGCCGATCTCCATGGTGACGGCAGCGCTCGGCGGCGAGTTCAGCGTGCCGACCTTGAGCGGCACGGAAGCGCTCGTGAAGGTGCCCGAGGGCACGCAGACCGGCAAGCAGTTCCGCCTGAAGGGCAAGGGCATGCCGGTGCTGCGCTCCCGCGACGTGGGCGACCTCTACATTCAGGTTGTTGTGGAAACCCCGCAGAAGCTCACCAAGCGCCAGCGCGAGCTCCTGATGGAGTTCGACCAGGAGTGCTCCAAGGAGAACCATCCGGAAAGCTCGGGATTTTTCTCGCGATTCCGCGAGTTTCTCGACGGTCTGGGTGGATCAACTTAACTTGACGGTCGTTTAACCGGCGCACCGTGCGGACCCGGAGGGCCGCGTCAGCGAAAAGTGGATCCGGCTTTCCGCTCTAGACGATGCGCCGGTTAAGTGAGAAGCATCCGGTCGATCCCGAAAGTGGCCTCCCCTTTTGGGATCGGTGCTCTAGGGTTCTAAACAGCCAACGTGATCCGCACGATCGAGGGGACAGCTTAGTGCTTCAGTCGTTTCAACGGCCTACGGCCCGGAAATTCCCCGTCGGCAAGGATCGCTTCAAGGATGAAGCCCGCTTCCTGCGCTCCTGGCTCGAACGGCCGCTCATGGTCGGAGCGGTCACGCCCTCCGGCAAGGTGCTGGCCAGAACCATGGCGTCCTACGTGGACCCGCGCATCCCCGGCCCCGTGATCGAGCTCGGTCCCGGCACGGGCCCGGTGACCGACGCCCTGATCCGGCGCGGCGTGGCCCAGGAGCGGCTGGTGCTCATCGAGTACAGCCCCGAATTCTGCCAGCTCCTGAAGCGCCGCTTTCCCAAGGCGACGATCATCCAGGGCGATGCCTACGACCTGCAGGAAACGCTCTCCGACATCCTGAAGGAGCCTGCCGCCGCCATCGTGTCGAGCCTGCCGCTCTTCACCAAGCCGATGGACCAGCGCCTGGCTCTCCTGGAGACCGCGCAAGGCATGTCGCATCCCGGCGCGCCCTTCATCCAGTTCACCTATGCGGTGGTGCCGCCGATACCGGCGCGCTCGAAGGACTACAAGGCCCGCGCCTCCAACCGCATCTGGCGCAACCTGCCCCCGGCCCGCGTCTGGGTCTACAACAAGGCCAACACCCCATGAGCGCAGCGATGTCCCTTTCGACGAATCCCGTTTCCGAAGGCGACATCCGCGACAGGCTCATCATCGGTCTCGATGTTCCGTCCGTCGAGGAGGCCCGTGCGCTCGTCGGACGCATCGGCGAGGCCGGCACCTTCTACAAGATCGGCTACCAGCTGGCTTACGCGGGCGGCTTCGAGCTGGCCCGCGAGCTGATCGACCAGGGCAAGAAGGTCTTCCTCGACCTCAAGCTCCACGACATCGGCAACACGGTGGAGGAAGGCGCGCGCTCGGTGGCACGGCTCGGCGCCACGTTCCTCACCGTTCACGCCTATCCGCAGACCATGCGCGCGGCTGTCGCCGGCAAAGCGGGATCTTCCTTGAAGATCCTTGCCGTGACGGTGCTCACCTCCTACGACGACAACGATCTCATCGAGGCGGGCTACGCCCCCACCACAGCCGCCGACCTCGTCGCGCGCCGCGCCGGACAGGCGCGCGATCTCGGCGTCGACGGCATCGTCTGCGCTGCGACGGAGGCGGAGCGCGTGCGCGGCATCGTCGGCCCGGACCGCCTCATCGTGACGCCCGGCATCCGCCCGGCAGGGTCCGATGCGGGCGACCAGAAGCGCATCGTCACCCCATCCGAGGGCATCCGGCTCGGCGCCAACCACCTCGTGGTGGCCCGGCCCATCGTGAGGGCCGCGGACCCCAAGGCCGCTGCGGAAGCGATCGTACGGGAAATCTCCCAAACGCCGGCTTGACGCTGGGGCTCCTCTGGCGTTCGCTGCGTCACGCCAAATCATAGAGGAGCGCCCCATGCCCAAAGGCTATGTCATCGCCCGCGTGACCGTCACCAATCCCGAGGCCTACGCGGAATACGCCAAGGGCGCGACCGAGGCGATCCGCCAGTATGGCGGCCGCCCGCTGGTGCGCGGCGGCGCCTATGAGGCGCTCGAGGGCGAGGCGCGGGCCCGCAACGTGGTGATCGAGTTCGACTCGGTGGAGCAGGCGAGAACCTATTATCACTCCCCCGAATACCAGGCGGCCAAGGCCAAGCGCGACGGAGCCTGCGTGGCCGAGTTCGTGCTCGTGGAAGGAGCCTGAGGCCATGGCAAAAGGATATTGGATCGGCCGCGTCGACGTCTCGAACCCCGACGCCTACAAGAACTACATCACGGCAAACGCCGTCCCGTTCGCCAAGTTCGGTGCCCGCTTCCTGGTGCGCGGCGGCGCGTACCGGGTGGCGGAAGGCGAGGCGCGGGACCGCAACGTGGTAATCGAGTTCGCGACCTACGAGGCGGCGCTGGCCTGCTGGGACTCGCCCGAATACCAGGCAGCGAAGGCCGAGCGCGACGGGCACGCGGTGGCCGACATCATCATCATCGAAGGCTACGAGGGCCCGCAGCCGGGTTGAGAACAGGCGTCATCCTCGGGCAGTACGCAGGATCGGAAAGGGGATCCACACACTCGGCATGTGGATTCCCTTCCCCTCCGCTGCGCTGCGGCCGGGAATGACACCGAAGGTGGCGCCCCTGTCATCCCCGGCGGTCCGCAGGACCGGGAAGGGGATCCAATCACACGCCGAGCACAATGAATCCCTTCCGTTGACGCGTCCTTCCGGGAATGCCGCTGCAGCGTGATCGGCACGGCGCTTCTCAGCCGCACCTCAAGCCGCTATACCCTGACCAACGCAACAGGAGAGCGGGCATGAGCGAGATGCGACTCGTCGTGGTGGGTGCGGCCGGACGCATGGGGCGCATGCTCATCAAGGCCGTGGCCGAGACCGGGGGCTGCCGTCTCGTCGGCGCCATCGGGCGGGAGGGCTCCACCGCGCTCGGGCAGGATGCCGGGGTTCTGGCCGGAACGGGTCCGCTGGGCGTGTCTGTCACGGACGATCCCCTGCCGGTCTTCGCCCAGGCCGATGGCGTGCTCGACTTCACATCCCCTGCCGCAACCGTCTCGTTCGCGGCGCTCGCGGCGCAAGCCCGCATCGTCCATGTGGTCGGCACCACCGGCCTGCAGGAGGCTGATTTCACTAAGCTCGAGGCGGCCGCGCGCCATGCCCGCATCGTCCAGTCCGGCAACATGTCGCTCGGCGTCAACCTGCTCGCCGGCCTCGTGCGCAAGGCGGCGGCGACGTTGGGCGAGGACTTCGACATCGAGGTTCTTGAAATGCACCACCGCATGAAGGTGGATGCGCCCTCGGGCACCGCCCTGCTCCTCGGCGAGGCGGCGGCGGAGGGCCGAAAGATATCGCTCAAGGAGCGTTCCGTACGCAGCCGCGACGGGCATACCGGCGCACGCCATCCTGGCGATATCGGCTTTGCGACCTTGCGCGGCGGCACGGTGGTGGGCGAGCATTCGGTGATCTTCGCCGGCGCCGGCGAGCGCCTGGAGCTGTCGCACCGGGCCGAGGACCGAGGCCTCTTCGCCCGCGGCGCGGTGAAAGCCGCCCTGTGGGGCTTCGACAAGAAGCCGGGTTATTACACCATGGCCAATGTTCTTGGCCTCGATCGGCTCTAAAACACGCCAACGACACCCTTTTACCGGAGACGCCCAGACATGAACCGCCTTCTCGTCCTTGCACGCCACGGCCAGAGCGAATGGAACCTCAAGAACCTCTTCACGGGCTGGAGGGATCCGGGGCTCACCGATCTGGGCATCGAGGAGGCGCGCAACGCCGGTCGCCGTCTCAAGGAAATGGGCGTCGAGTTCGACATCGCCTTCACGTCGGATCTTTCGCGGGCGCAGCGCACCTGCAAGCTGATCCTGGAGGAGATCGGCCAGCCGGATCTCAGGACTATCGCCAACCAGGCCCTGAACGAGCGCGATTACGGCGATCTCGCGGGCCTGAACAAGGATGACGCCCGCGCCCGCTGGGGCGAGGAGCAGGTGCATGTGTGGCGCCGCTCCTACGACGTGCCCCCTCCCGGCGGCGAAAGCCTGAAGGACACGGTGGCCCGGGTGCTGCCCTACTACATCCGCGAGATCCTGCCCCGCGTCATGCGCGGCGAGCGCGTGCTGGTGGCAGCCCACGGCAATTCGCTGCGCGCCCTCGTGATGGTGCTCGACGGCCTGACCTCGGACACGATCCCGAGCCTCGAGCTCGCGACCGGCATCCCGCTGGTCTACACGCTCAACGAGGACACGACGGTGGCCGACAAGAAGGTGCTGGAGGCGTAAGGAAATACCTCTCTCATCCCAGGGCCGCGCAGCGGAGCCCGGGATCCATAACCACTGAGGGTGCAGAAAGAGACGCGACGCTAATCGCTCTATCTTGAGACATCGTGGCCATGGATCCCCGCGGCGGGGATGACAGGGGAATGCGTTAATAGCCATGTCGTCCATCACCCTCAGCCCCGGCCTCGTCTACTACCCCGACTATTTGGATCGCCCGGCGCAGGAGCGGCTGCTCCAGTCCCTGCGCGAGATCACCAAGGCCGCGCCTCTCTTCACGCCGCGCATGCCGCGCACGGGAAAACCATTTTCCGTGCGCATGACGGGGTGCGGGCGGCTGGGCTGGGTGTCGGACAAGGCTGGCTACCGCTACCAGCCCACGCACCCGGAAACCGGCGCGCCCTGGCCGGCCATGCCGGATCAGGTGCTGCGCGCCTGGGAGAGCTTGGGCGCATACCCGTATCCGCCCGATGCCTGCCTGGTGAACTTCTACGAACCCGCAGCCCGCATGGGGATGCACCAGGACAAGGACGAGGAGGCGTTCGACGCGCCCGTGGTCTCCCTGTCCCTGGGCGACACGGCGCTCTTTCGCTATGGCGGGCTGGAGCGCACGGACCCCACCCGCTCGGTCAGGCTCCGCTCCGGTGACGCGATCGTGTTCGGCGGCCCGGCGCGGCTGATCTATCATGGCGTCGACCGGCTCATGCCGGGAAGCTCGGATCTGCTGCCGCAGGGCGGGCGCCTCAATCTCACCTTGCGCAAGGTAACGACGCCGCTTTAAGCCTAAAGCCACAAGATTACCTGGAGGGGCATCCATGAAAGGTTTCGCAGCCGCTGCCTTAAGCTTCATCCTGTCCTTTGCCGCCTACGCGGCCGAGCCGGTGTTTCCGCCCGCCTCGCGCATCGGGATCGTGCCGCCGAAGGACATGACGGTCTCGAAACGCTTCAGCGGCTTCGAGAGCGAGGAGAAGGCGGCCGCCATCAACCTGGTGGAGATGCCGGCCGAAGCCTATGACCCCCTGGTCAAAGGCTTCACGAAGGATGCCCTGAAACGCCAGGGCCTGAACGAGACCTCGCGGGAAAACCTGAAGCTCGGCGAGAAGTCAGGCGTGCTCATCGGCGGCACCATGACCGGGCCCGTGCAGGGCCGCAAATGGGTGATGGCCGTCAAGGACCGGGACATTACCGCCCTGGTCATCGCGCAGGTGCGCGGCGGGCAGGACGGCTACACGGAAGCGCAGATCCGCGATGCCCTGAAGAGCGTCTCCCTGCGGGCTCCGGTGGCGATCGAGGAGCAGATCTCAGCCCTGCCCTTTCGGCTCGGCGAGAAGGCGGGCTTTCGTCCGGTGCGGGTGATGTCGGGCAACTCGGTGCTGTTCACCGACGGGCCGCTGGATACGATCAAGGGGGTGGAGCAGCCCATCATCATCATGGCCGCGTCCCTCAATGTGCCGCCGCCGGGCGCTGAGCAGCGCAACCAGTTCGCCCGCGCGGCCCTCAACTCCAACCAGATCCTCAAGGACATCAAGATCGAGCGCTCAGAGACCTTCCGCTTCAGGGGCCAGGACTGGCACGAGATCGTCGCCAAGGCGACGGAAGCGGACTCGGGCCAGCCGGTCATCGTGATGCAGACGATCCGGTTCGACAACGACCGCTATGTGCGGATGGTCGGCCTCACCCGGGTCGAGCAGCGGGATCAGAACCTGCGCCGCTTCCGGTCCGTGATCGACGGGGTGGAGATGAATCCTTAGAGCATCAGGCCCAAAAGTGGATTTGCACTTTTGGGGTTCCATTCGATGCTCATCCTTGAACGAGCGCATTGTGCGGACCGGGAGGCCGCACAATGCGCTAGTCTCGGGCGGGAAACGCCGGCAGGGACCAGCCGCGCAGGATCGCGAGAGCGCGCAGGGCGAATGCCGCCGTAAAGCCTGTGGCTGCGGCGATGAAGGGATCGGCGCCCAAGGCCTGCCCGGCCACCATGACCCCCGCCCCCAGGGCCGCCGCCGTGACATAGATCTCCTGCCGCAGGACGAGGGGCGTGGTGCCTGCGAAGATATCGCGAATGATGCCGCCGAAGGTGGCCGTGATGGTGCCGAGCGCGATGGCAGAGAGCGCCGGCACGCCGGCATTCAGCGCCTTGGCCGTTCCCGAGATGGCGAAGAGGGCAAGGCCCAGGGCATCGGCCCAGAGGAGAAGGCGGCCCTGTCGCCCGCCTTCGATCACCGCCACGCGCCTGGGGCCCAGCGCAAAGACCAGTTCCGCCACGATGAGGCAGACCAGCACGTCGCTCGGATCGCCGACCCAGAACACGGGCCGCGCGCCGATGAGCAGGTCCCGCACCGTGCCGCCGCCGACGCCGGTGAGCGTGGCGAGCAGGGCAAAGCCGAACGGGTCCATGCCCTTGCGGGCCGCCATCAGGGCGCCTGACAGCGCGAAGACGGCGACGCCGATGATCTCGAAGGAGATGTTTTGCAGGAAAGTCACGTCTGGCCTTCGTAAGCCGGCGACACCACGGGTTTTCCTCCCCGCCCATCTCGGGCCTGCCCAGGATGGGCTTTCTCTCGCACAAGTCGGGAACACCCGGCTTGTGGCGGGGAGAGATTGAGGGCGGGTGTCGTGCGACCGGGTGAGAGTTCGGACAGGTCAGGCATTGTAGCGACGCTGCGCATCTCTCACCAGAGGCCGAATTCGACTTTACGCCCCACCTCTGCCCCTCCCCGCAAAGGGGAGGGAAAGACGTGGAGCTAGGATCTTACGAAGCAGCCGACGAGTTGTCCGCCGTCTCGGCGCCGTTGGCGGCGGCCTTCGGGCCGCCCTTGGACACGCCCACCATGGCCGGGCGCAACACGCGCTCGCCGATCACGTAGCCGGACTGGACCACCTGCAGGACCGTGCCGTTCGGCACCTCGGCGTTGGGGATCTCGAACATGGCCTGATGCACGTTCGGGTCGAACTTCTGGCCCTGGGGTTCGAGCTTCTTCACTCCGTGACGCTCAAGGGTCTTGAGCAGGTCGCGCTCGGTGAGGTCGATCCCGTCGATCAGGCCCTTGAAGGCGCCCTCGGCGGTGTTGCGGGCATCCTCGGGCACGCTCTCGATGGCGCGGCGGACGTTGTCGGCCACGTTGAGCATGTCGCGGGCGAAGTTCGCCACCGCGTAGGTGCGGGCGTCCGCCACCTCGCGCTCCGTGCGGCGGCGCAGGTTTTCCATGTCGGCCATGAGGCGCAGGAGCTTGTCCTTCAGGTCGGCCTTTTCGGCCTCGAGAACGGCAATCGGATCGGCCTCGGGCGCGAAACCGGCTTGGTTGCCGGCCTCAACGGCGGCCTCGGCCTGCGGGGTCGTGTTCTGGTTGTCCGTGTCGTTCGGATTCATGATCGATCAACTAAAGGTGGGAACAGAAGGGTTCGGGGCACATATCAGGTCGTTGGCGTCACAAATCAAGCGCTACGGCGCTGGTGGGCTTGCGTATCCTCCCCCTTGAACACGTCGAGAAGGGCGCGGCGGACGGTGGATTGGCGTCCCGCATGGGTGACCTTCGTGCCGGTGAGGTCGGTCACGTAGAACACGTCCACGGCCTTTTCGCCGAAGGTGACGATATGGGCGGAGGCAATGTTGAGGTTGAGCTTTCCCAGAGCCGTGGTGAGATCGTAGAGCAGGCCCGGCCGGTCGAGCCCGGACACCTCGATCACGGTCTGGCGGCTCGACAGGGAATTGTCGATGGTCACCTCCGGCGGCACGTGGAACGCCTTCGAGCGCTCCTTGGCCGGACGCTTGCCGTCCACCAGATCGGCGATCCTCACCTCCCCCTTGAGCGCGCGTTCGATGGCCTTGGCGACCCGCTCGGCCCGGCGCAGTTCGTCCTCGTCCCGGTCGAAGGCGCGGGAGAGCACGATGGTGTCGAGCGCCATGCCGTCCGTGGTGGTGAAGATCTGCGCGTCCACGATGTTGCCGCCCGCCGCCGCGCAGGCGCCGGTCACGATGGCGAGCAGCCGCGGATGATCCGGCGACAGGACGGTGAGCTCGGTGACCCCGCGGAACTGGTCCGTCTCGTAGGCCGTGGTGACCGTGCGCCCGGCCTTGTCGGATTCCTGCAGGAACCGGGCCTGCTTGGCGCGCCGGGTCTCGTCGGTCTTGAGCCAATAGGCCGGCATGTGGCGGGCCGCATAGGCCTCGAACTCGGCCTCGGACCAGTCGGGCAGCTCGGCGCGCAGCTGCTCCTGCGCCAGGCGCACCCGCTCCGAGCGGGCCAGATCCACCGCGCCGCCGCCAAGGATCACCTCGGTTTCCTGATAGAGATTGCGCAGGAGCTGGCCCTTCCAGCCGGTCCAGGTACCGGGGCCGACCGCCCTGATGTCGGCCACCGTGAGCACCAGCAGGAGCTTCAAACGCTCCATGGTCTGCACCACCTCGGCAAAGCTCTTGATGGTGGCGGGGTCCGACAGATCGCGGCTCTGGGCCGTGTTCGACATCAGGAGGTGATGCTGGATCAGCCAGGCCACCGTGTCGGTCTCCGCATCGGTGAGGCCGAAGCGCGGCCCGAGCTTGCGGGCGATGACGGCGCCGGCCTCCGAGTGATCCTCCGGCCGGCCCTTGGCGATATCGTGCAGGAAGACGGCCACGTAGAGGGCGCGGCGGTTGCGGATGGAGGGGAAGATCCTGTTGACCAGGGGATGCTCATGGCCGAACTGGCCCGTCTCGATTTCGGTGAGCACGCCCACCGAGCGGATGAGGTGCTCGTCCACCGTGTAATGGTGGTACATGTTGAACTGCATCATCGCGACGATGCGGCCGAAATCCGGCACGAAGCGCCCGAGCACGCCGGCCTCGTTCATGTGCCGCAGCACGATCTCGGGCGCGTTCCTGGACGTGATGATGTCGAGAAACAGCCCGTTGGCTTCGGGGTCGTTGCGCAGGCTCTGGCCGATCAGCTTGAGCGAACGGGTGGCGAGCCGCGTGGCGTCCGGATGGATGGCGAGGTTGTGCCGGTCGGCGAGCCAGAACAGGCGGATCAGGTTCACCGGATCGCGCTCGAAGGCCTCCTCGCAGGCGACGTTGATGCGGTTGTTGTCGATGGTGAAGTCCTCCCCCACCAGGGCCCCGCCGCGCCGGCGCCGGAAGCGGCCGAACATGCGGTCGAGCATGGGGCGGCGCTTCGTCTGGCGGGCCTCGAGCTCGGAGCAGACGATGGCGGTGAGGTCGCCCACATCCTTGGCGATCAGGAAGTAGGCCTTCATGAAGCGCTCGACCGACGACAATCCGCCCCGGGCGGCAAAGCCCAGGCGCTCGGCGAGCGCGCGCTGCAGATCGAAGGTGAGGCGCTCCTCGGCGCGGCCCGTTTCGAAGTGCAGATGGCAGCGCACGCGCCACAGGAACTCCTCGCAGCGCGCAAAGAGATCCAGCTCCTCCCTGGTGAAGAGGCCTGCCTTCACCAGCTCCTCGGGCTCCCGCACCCGGTAGACGTATTTGGCGATCCAGAAGAGCGTGTTGAGGTCGCGCAGGCCCCCCTTGCCGTCCTTGACGTTCGGCTCGACGAGATAGCGGGACGCGCCCGCCTTGGCGACGCGGGCGTCGCGCTCTTTCAGCTTGGCGTCGACGAACTCGGGCGCCGAGGTGGCGACGATCTCCAGATCGAAGCGCTTCGTCAGGTTGTCGAAGAGCTCCCGGTCTCCGAACAGGAAGCGGGCTTCGAGGAGGGAGGTGCGGATCGTCATGTCCGCCTTGGACTCGCGCAGGCAATCCTCCACGGAGCGGGTCGCGTGCCCGACCTTCAGCTTCAGGTCCCACAGCACGTAGAGCATCGCCTCGACCACGCTCTCGCTCCAGGCGGTCTGCTTGTAGGGCAACAGGAAGAGCAGGTCGACATCCGAGCCCGGCGCCAGGGCGCCACGCCCGTAGCCGCCGGTCGCCACCACCGCAAGCCGCTCGCCCGAGGACGGGTTGTCCGCCGGGTAAAGATGCAGGACCACGGCATCGTGGACGATGCGCACCAGCCGGTCCATCGCCTCGCAGAGATCGCGGGCGCAGGCGAGGCCGTTCTGGCTTTCCCGAAGCCTGCCTTCAGCCTCGCTCCTGCCTTGGTCGAGATAGGCCTTCAGCTGGGGCACGAGCCGGGCCCGCAGCTCCGCCGGGTCCCCGATGGGCTGGGACCCAAGGCTTTGAAGGAGGCTCTCAGGGGTATGTAGGGGCATGGAACAACCGTAGTTGACGTTCCGTCTGGCTTATCACCTGACAATGCCTTCGCCCAAGGGCGAGGTGGCATTATCCGCCAAAACGGATATCATGTTCTTTATAAGAGATAGCGTTTGACATAAGAAACGATCAGTTCCATATAAAGGACACGCGCCGATTTGAGCATGCAGCTTGCGGGCGCGAAACAAGTGCAGCTAAAGCGCCGGGCGCCTCGACGAAGCTCCCATGCGCGACGACATGGGATTGAAGACAATGAGCCTGACCCGCCGCCTTCTCCTCGCCGCCTCCCTCGCCACGGGCCTTGCCTCCCTCGCCACTGCCGCCACGGCGCAGCCGAAGGAGATCCGCATCGATTTCGCCACCTACAACCCGGTCAGCCTCGTCCTGAAGGACAAGGGCTTCCTTGAGAAGGAACTGGAGAAGGACGGCATCAAGGTCCGCTGGGTGCAGTCGCTCGGCTCCAACAAGGCGCTCGAATTCCTCAATGCCGGCTCGATCGACTTCGGCTCCACCGCCGGCGCCGCCGCCCTGATCGGCAAGATCAACGGCAATCCGATCAAGTCGATCTACGTTTATTCCCGTCCCGAATGGACCGCCCTCGTCACCCGCAAGGACACGGGCATCAGTAAGGTCGAGGACCTGAAGGGCAAGCGCGTGGCCGTGACCCGCGGCACCGACCCGCACATCTTCCTCGTGCGCGCCCTGCAGGACGCCAAGCTCACCGAGAAGGACGTGAAGCTCGTTCTGCTCCAGCATCCGGACGGCCGCACCGCGCTCGAACGCGGCGACGTGGATGCCTGGGCCGGCCTCGATCCGCTCATGGCCGCCGCCGAGGTGGAAAGCGGCGCAGCCCTGTTCCATCGCAACGCCGCCGCCAACACCTGGGGCGTTCTGAACGTTTCGGAGGCCTTCGCCAAGGACAACCCGGCCCTCGTGGGGCGCGTGCTCAAGGCCTATGAGGAAGCCCGCAAGTACTCGCTCGCCAACAAGGACGAGCTGAAGAAGACGCTCGTCACCTACACCAAGCTGTCCGACGCGGTGATTGAGCGTCAGCTCGAGCGCACGGAGCTGACCCATTCGGCCATCGGCCAGCCTCAGGTCGACACGATCCTCGCCGCGGGCCAGGCCCTGCAGCAGGCCGGCGTGATCGCCCCTGAAACGGATGTGCGCGCGGCCGTCGACTCGCTGATCGACCGGCGCTTCGCCACCGCATCCAAGTAATGACTTCATCGCGGGAGAGCGCCGTGACAGGCAACGCCACAAGCTCTGCCTGGTCCTCCCATGAGGGTGCCGCCGCTCTCGCGGCCCCTGCCCTTGCCGAGAAGCGACGCGCCTTCGACTGGCGCATCCTTCTCGGCCTTTTCTTGCCTGTGGTCATTGCGCTTCTCTGGGAAGCGGCCGTCGCGTTCGGCCTTGCGCAAGGCCGCCTCGTCCCACCGCCGAGCCGGATCTTCGCGGCCCTCTGGGCGCTCGCCGAGACCGGCGAATTGTGGACCCATGCCTGGATGACGCTCTGGCGCGTTCTCGTCGGCTTCGTGATCGGCGCCGTGGCCGGCATCGTGCTGGGCGCGCTCTCCGGCTCCAACCGGACCATCAGGCAGGTGCTCGACCCGACCCTTCAGGCCCTGCGCGCGATTCCCTCCATCGCCTGGGTGCCTCTTTTTATCCTGTGGCTCGGCATCTTCGAGGCCTCGAAGGTCGCGCTCATCGCAGTCGGCGTGTTCTTCCCGGTCTATCTCGGCATCGCGGGCGCGATCCTCTCCGTCGACCGCAAGCTCGTCGAGGTCGGACATGTGTTCCGCCTCTCGCGCGTCCAGCTTGCAAGACGCATCCTGCTGCCGGCCGTTCTGCCCGAAGCCGTGATCGCGCTGCGCTCGGGGCTGGGCCTGGGCTTCATGTTCGTGGTGGCCGCCGAGTTCATGGGCGCGTCCGAGGGCCTCGGGTACCTGCTCGTCGACGGGCAGCAGATGGGCAAGCCGGATCAGATCCTCGCCGCCATCATCGCCTTCGCCCTGCTCGGCAAGAGCGCCGACAGCCTGCTCGTGGCCGCCACCAGGCCGCTCGTGCGCTGGCAGGACACCGTGCGGGAGAGGTTGTGATAGTTGTCACCCAATCTCCACTGTCATTCCGGGGCCGCGCAGCGGAGCCCGGAATCCATAAACTCGACGTAGAAATTCCAAGTTCTACCGTAACGGCTGCGTCTTATCCTGCACCGTCAGCGGTTATGGATTCCGGTCTCGGCCTATGGCCGCCCCGGAATGACAGTGCGGGTGTTGCTCGGCAGACGAGTCATGGAGAGAGGAGAATTGGATGCTGAGCCTCGAACATCTCTCCAAAACCTATGCGGACGGCACGCGCGCACTCTCCGACATCAACCTCTCCGTTCGCGAGGCCGAAATCGTCGCGCTGATCGGCGGCTCGGGCTGCGGCAAGACCACGCTGCTGCGCCTCATCGCCGGCCTCGACCGGGCGAGCGCCGGACAGATCCGCCTCGACAACGAGGTGCTGTCGGGGCCGCATCCGGCGGTGGGCATCGTGTTCCAGGAGCCGCGCCTGCTGCCTTGGCTCTCCGTGTCGGACAACATTGCGTTTGGCCTCAACGGCGTGAGCGCTGCCGAGAAGAAGGCGCGCGTTGAGCATGCGCTCGACAAGATCGGCCTCGCCGAACATGCCGGGCGCTGGCCGCGCGATCTTTCGGGTGGACAGCAGCAGCGTGTGTCGATTGCGCGCGCGTTCGTGACCAACCCGAAGGTGCTGCTGCTCGACGAGCCTTTTTCGGCCCTCGATGCCTTCACCCGCGCAAGCCTGCACGAACATCTCCTCGGGCTGTGGGAGGAGACGCGCCCCACCGTGGTGCTCGTCACCCACGACGTGCAGGAGGCGGTGACGCTGGCCGACCGCGCCGTCGTCATGCAGCCCAAGCCCGGACGGATCTTTGACGAACTGCCCCTGACCCTGTCGCGCCCCCGCGACAAAACCGGGCTTCCCTTCGAGACTTCCGTGCGCCGCGTCTTGACGGCCCTGGACCATTCCCTCAAAGCACCGCAGCAACAGCCCCAGCGCGAACGCGACCGTCAGGCCGCCGCGCTGTGGTGGTAACCAGCTCAAGGAACATCATCATGGATGCGACCGCCCTCCGCGCCCTCCAGGCGCCGATCAAGGACCAATACCGCAGCGACCCAAACACAGCCGTGATCACCCTGAAGGCGCAAGGCACCCTCGACGACCAGCACATCGCCTGCAAGGTCGAGACGGGCCGCGCGCTGGCCGTCGCAGGGCTTCACCCGGCCTCCGGCGGCACGGGAGCGGAGCTGTGCTCGGGCGACATGCTGCTCGAAGCGCTCGTGGCCTGCGCGGGCGTGACCCTGAAGGCGGTGGCCACCGCGCTCGAGATCGATCTGCGCCACGGCGCCGTCAAGGCGGAAGGCGACCTGGATTTCCGCGGCACGCTCGGCGTCGACAAGACGGCACCCGTGGGCTTCAAGAACATCCGCCTCTCCTTCGAGGTCGACACCGACGCGCCGCAGGAGAAGATCGACCAGCTGCTCAAGCTCACCGAGCGCTACTGCGTGGTGTTCCAGACCCTCAACATCAAGCCTGATTTGAGCACCACGCTGACGCGGACTTGAAGACCGACCTTCCGCCGGACGCATGCGAGAACGTCACGTCATGGCCGGGCTTGTCCCGGCCATCCCGACCGGAAAAGCGCCATGCCTTTCAGAAACGAGATCACCGGCACAAGGCCGGTGATGATGGGGCGGGATGCTGCGGATGAGGTTGAGGATGCTGAATGATGTCAGTTCCCGGCCACCAGGGTTCGCGGCGCGCCGCTGATCGCGACTGCCGCGCCGCCCCGGATTTCCTGCACGGTCAGGGCACGGTCGTTGGTGCCGTCCGGGTTGAAGCGGAAGACGCCGTCGGCGCCGGCGAAGCCTGCCGGGGTCGTGAGCATGCCGTCGTTGAAGGCCTGCGCCCCTTGCATCCGGGCAAGCGCCGCAGCGAGCGTCACCGCGTCATAGGACAAGGTGGCGAGGCGGACAGGCTCCGTGTTGTAGCGGGCCCGGTAGCGCTCGGCAAAGGCCTCGAAGCCGCGGTTGTCGGGTGCTGCGAACCAGCCGCCCTGCAGGGCCGGCAGGGCAAGGACGCGGGGCTCGTTCCACAATCCTGTGCCGAGAGGCTTGACCTGTTGCGCGTTGAAGCCGGCCGTCTGGAGCGCCTGGGCGATGGCGGGCAGGCCGTCGCCGCCCTCAGGCATGAACAGGGTATCGGCCTGGGGCGCGGTGCCGCCGATGGCATGAGCCATGCGCTGCACAGCCGCCTGCGGCTGGCCGGCGGGATAACGTTCGAGCGCCACAATGCGCATGCCCTGCCGCGCCGCCGCAAGCTGAAGCCGCGCCTCGGCCACGCGGCCATAGGTTGTTTCCGGGATCAGGGCCGCAACGGAGCGGCGCCCTTGGGCGGCCGCAAAGGAGACGATGCGGTCGACCTCCTGCTGGACGAGGAAGCTCAGGAGATAGACGCCGCGGGTGGCGACGCTCGCATCGGTCGAGAAGCCGATCACGGGCTTGCCCATGGGCCGCGCCGCCTGTCCGGCCGCTTGGACCGAGCCGGCGAAGAGCGGGCCGATGATCAGGTCGGCTCCCTCCGCCAGAGCCTGGCTCGTTGCGCTCTGCGCCCCTTCGGGGGTGCCGCGGTCGTCCTTCACCAGAACGGTGATGTCCGCCCCTTGGAACTCGCCGAGCGCCAGTTCCGCCGCGTTGCGCATGCTCTGCGCCACCACGGCCCCCTGCCCCGGGCTCGTCAGGGGCAGGATCAGCGCGACCTTGACGGGGCCGTTGCCGATGGCGGTGCCGGGCATCGAGGTCCCGGACGGAGCGCCCTGCATCGGGGTGCCAGCAGGCGCAACACCGGCCGCGTAGGCAGGTTCGACGGGTGCCTGAGCGGCCTGAGGCCTGCTCGCCTTGCGCGGCGGCGCCTTGCTGCCGGAGCCGACGCAGCCGGACACCAGCAGCGCGCCGGCCAGAACGGCCGCCAACGCAGCCCGGCATTTCAGCCCCGTTGCCGCAAAACACCCCACGCGCGCCATCTCCCACCCCCTTGGAAACAGCTTTCATTCGATGGGGAGGAAGCGTGGCAGAAAAAGGTAAACATTGTTTCCATGGCGGGAGGCCGGTGCGATCGCCGGCTTTCGCAGGCCCGCCCCTTCATGCGACAGTAACAAACGATGAATCAGAGAATCGACAACCGCACCAAGCGGCGCGACCCCGCGGCGAAAACCAGCACCTTCACGGCCTTCGGCCTCGCCGCCGAGGCGAAGCCCCTGTCGCCCGGCCTCTACGTGGTCGCAACCCCCATCGGCAACCTGCAGGACGTGTCCTTCCGGGGACTGAGCGTGCTTGCGGCGGCCGACGCGATCCTGGCCGAGGATACGCGGGTGACGAAGACGCTGCTGGCCCATTACGGCATCACCACGCCGCTGGTCGCCTATCACGAGCACTCGAACGACGCGGTGCGCGAGCGCATGGTCCACCGCATCCGGGAGGGGCAGGCGCTCGCTCTCGTGTCGGATGCGGGCACGCCTCTCGTGTCGGATCCCGGCTACAAGCTCGTGCAGGCGGCGATCGAGGAAGGGCTTCCGATCACCCCGATTCCCGGCCCCTCGGCGGTGCTCACGGCGCTCGTCGCCTCGGGCCTGCCCACCGACCGTTTCTTTTTCGAGGGCTTCCTGCCGCCGAAAAGCGCGGCGCGCCGGGCGCGTCTTGCGGAGATCGGCGCGATCCCCGGCACGCTCATGCTGTTCGAGGGCCCGCACCGCCTGCCCGAGATGCTGGCGGACGCGGCAGCGGTCCTCGGCGAACGGCAGGCCGTGGTGGCGCGTGAACTCACCAAGATGTTCGAGACGATCCGGCGCGGCACCCTGCCCGACCTGGCGCAGCAATTCGCCGAGGAAGGCCCGCCGAAGGGCGAGATCGTGGTGCTGATCGGGGAGGCCACCAAGGCCATGCATGCAGCAGAAGCCGACGCGGCCCTCGACGGCAGGCTGGAGGCGGCCCTCAAGAACCATTCGATCAAGGACGCCGCGGCGCTCGTGGCGGCGGAGCTCGACATGCCCAAGCGCGAGATCTATGCCCGCGCATTGGCGCTTGCAAAGAAGGGCGAATGAAGAGCGCGCTCGAACGCCGTCGCGTCACGTTCCTGCGCGGCTATCGCGCCGAATGGATCGCGCTTCTGTTTCTGCTGGCAAAAGGCTACCGCCCGCTCGCGTGGCGCTATTCCGCCTCCGGCGGCGAGATCGACCTGATCGTCATGCGCGGCAGCACCATCGCGTTCGTCGAGGTGAAGGCGCGCGGCGCAATAGAGGACGCGCTGTCCGCCATCACGGCAAGAAAGCGTCAGCGCTTCTCGCGGGCCGTGCGAGCCTGGCTCTCGCGCAATGCGTGGGCCGAGGGAAAAACATGGCGCGCGGATGCGGTGTTCATCGCGCCCAGGCGATGGCCGCAGCACATCGTGTCGGCGTTCGAGCTGGAGATGCGGTGAGAGACAGCTCCACCGCTGTACGATTCAAGCCGCCATCCTGTGCCTGTCCGCCACCGCCTCGCGGATGTGCCGCGCCAGTTCCTGCACCACGTGGCTGCCGCCGTCGCGCGGCAGGTAGAGATTGACCATGAAGGGCGGCAGGGCTGGCAGGCCGGATTCAGGCCCCAGCACCTCCAGGCCGTTCGGGACCGTGGAGGCCATCCAGGCCATGACGGCGATGTCGGCCGCGACCGTCGCCACCTGGGCCGAGGTGTTCGTGACCTCGGACACGGAGCGCCACTCGATCCCGGCCTTCTGCAGCACGTCGCGGATCGGCGTGCGGAAGGCGCAGTCGGAACAGCCGATGGACACGGGCAGCGGGCGCTGGCGCGCCGCATCGCCGCCGCGGGCACCCACCCAGACCAGGCGGTCCATGACCAGGTTCTCGCCGTCGGGATCGCAGGCCATCTCGGTGGCCAGCACCACATCGACCTTGCCGGCCTGCAGCTTCGCGCGCAGCGCTGCGCTGGAGCCGCTGTTGAGAGAGATCTGCACGCGCGGATAGCGCCGCGCGAAATCCTTCAGGAAGGTGGGAAGGTAGGTGGTGATGATGTCGCTCGGGATGCCGAGCCGCACCTCGCCTTCGAATTCGGGCGTGGTCATCTCGGTCCAGATCTCATCGTTGAGGGCAAGCAGCCGCTTCGCCCGCCCGAACAGGCGCTCGCCCGCGCCGGTCAGCTTCATGCCGCGTCGTTCCCGGGTGATGAGCTCCTCGCCGAGCGTCTCCTCCAGGCGCTTGATCTGCTGGCTGACCGCCGCTTGCGTCAGGTTGAGAACGCCGGTGGCGGCCGTCATGCCGCCCGCGTCCACCACCGCCACGAAGGCTCTTAGCAGGCTGACATCGAGATTCCGGGCCATCGCCCACCTCAATAAGATTTCATTATTTCCAATATAATGAACATTCGTTTCTCTTATGCAAGAGGCAAGAGCATCATCCTCTTATCGAACTTGAGGAGACGGCCATGTCAGCTCTTTCCATCGTCCACGAATGCACCTCGGCCCTGATCGCCCGCAAGCCTTCACGCCTAGGGGGTCTCATGGCCGCGTTGATGCGTGAAATCGAGATCCGCCGCGCCCTGCGCGAGGTCAGCACCCTCGACGAGGCCATGCTGCACGACATCGGCATCAGCCCCGGCGGTATCGAGGAAGCGGTGCGGTGCGGTCGGGGCTAAGCCTCGTCCTTCGGCGCGAACACCGTGACGGCGGCGGGCTGGATCGAGAAATGCGCGGGCGTCTGGGTGACGATCTCGCCATCGGCGTTCACGGGCTTCGGCTTGCGGGTGCGGATGTCGAACTCCTTGGCCCGCACCGCCCGCACCTCGTTCCAGGCCCCATGGCGCCCATGACGGAACGACCGCGCCATGAGCGCAAGCTTCCAGGCCCGGTCGAGCTCGAGGCTGTAAAGGTCGAGATGGTGATCGTCGATGGTGGCATCCTTCTCGACCGCGTTGCCGCCGCCGTAGAAGCGTCCGTTGCCCACCGCGATCTGAAGCGTCCTCACGCGGGCCGCTTCGTTCTCGCTGTAGATCGTCGCCCTAAAGGGCCGAGCCTGCGCCAGCACCTTCAGGGCCACCAGAGCATAGCCGAGGCGGCCGTACCGGCGCTTGATGTCCCGGGTGAGCTGCTGCGCCAGCTCTGCCGAAAGGCCGATGCTCGCCACGTTGAAGAAGGGCTCGCCGTTGACGATGCCGAGATCGATCTTGCGGGTATGGCCGCCCGCGATCACCTGAGCCGCGCCGTCGAGGTCGAAGGGGATGTCGAGGGTCCTGGCCAGATCGTTGGCCGTGCCGAACGGCAGGATGCCCAGCGGCAACCCGGCCTCGATCACCCCGAAGGCCGCCGCGTTGAGCGTGCCGTCGCCGCCGCCGACGATGGCGCATTCCACATCCTTGGCGTGCTGGACGATCAGCGGCGACAGGTCCTCCCGGCGGCCGCATTCCACATGGATGGGCTCGATGCCGTGAGCTTCCAGACGCTCGAGAGCGAGGTCACGCTGGGTGGCGCCGCTGCGGCTCTTGGCATTGACGATCAGAAGGGCGCGGCGGGGCATACTCTATCACATGGAAAAGCTTGAGGGGTTAGGCAAGGGGCATGCGGCAAGCGTGGCCCTTGATAACCCTGCTGTCCGTTTTTCGTTCACTCCCTGCCGGGGAGAGTTGCCATCACGTGTTTTCAGGCCAATAACCCCCCTTCCCTAGGAGACCTGATCCATGACCCTCACCGTTGCGATCCAGATGGATCACATCAAAAGCATCAAGATCGCAGGCGATACGGGCTTTGCACTGCTGCTCGAAGCCCAGCGGCGGGGTCACCGGGTCCTGCACTACACGCCCGACCGCCTGAGCCTGCGGGACGGCGCGGTGGTCGCCATGGCGGAGACCATCGAGGTGCGCGACCGGGAGGGCGACCACTTCACGCTGGGCACGCCCGAGCGGGTCGATCTGTCCGGCGTGGATGCGGTGCTGATGCGCCAGGACCCGCCCTTCGATCTGGCCTACATCACGGCAACGCATTTTCTGGAGCGCATCCATCCGAAGACCCTGGTGGTCAACGATCCGGCGCATGTGCGCAACGCCCCGGAAAAGATCTTCGTCACCCACTTTCCGCACCTCATGCCACCGACCCTGATTTCCCGCGACAGGCAGGAGATCGAGGAGTTCCGGCGCGAGCATGGCGACGTGGTGATGAAGCCGCTCTACGGCCATGGCGGCGCGAGCGTCTTCAAGGTCGGTCGGGAGGACCCGAATTTCGGCTCGCTCTACGATCTCTTCGCCAACCTGTTCCGCGAGCCCTGGGTGATCCAGCGCTTCCTGCCGAAGATCACGGAAGGCGACAAGCGCATCATCCTCATCGACGGCGAGGCGGCAGGCGCCATCAACCGCGTTCCGGCCGCCAACGACATCCGCTCCAACATGGTGCGCGGCGGGGCTGCAAAGCCCACGGACCTGACGCCCCGCGAACGCGAGATCTGCGAGACCATCGGGCCGGACCTGAAGCGCATGGGCCTGATCCTGGTGGGCATCGACGTGATCGACGGCAACCTCACCGAGATCAACGTGACCGCCCCCACGGGCATCCGCGCCATCAAGCGCCTCGGCGGACCGGATCTGGCCGTGAACGTGTGGGACGTGATTGAGAGCAAGGTGGGGCGGTAAGAGTCAGGCTATCCCGAACGGCGCAAGCCGGTCCGGGATCGCGAGCAGGATGGAGCGCCTGAACCTCCACTGTGATCCCCGCGCAGGCGGGGATCCATAACCACGACGTCCATCGTCCAAGGCGCAGCGAATGCCGCTTTGTTTATCCTGCACTGTCAGCGGTTATGGATTCCGGGCTCTGCTACGCAGCCCCGGAATGACAGTGGTTTCTCAAGCTGCTAGTTCCGCAATGACCGCATTGAGCACCGGGAAGCCCTTCGGCGTCACCGCAAGGCGCGAACCATCCACCTGGATCAAGCCCTCCTCCTCAAGGATGCGCAGCCGCCGCTGATTGAGCGTCTTGCCCGTGAACGCCTCGAAGCGGCGCGGGTCGACGCCCTCCTTCAGGCGCAGTCCCATGAGCAGGAACTCGTCGCCCTCGGCCTCGGAGGTCAAAACCTCCTCGTCGATGACACCGTGGCCCTCGCGCTCCACGAGCTCCAGCCACGTCTCCGGGTGCTTCTCCGTGGATGTCGCCAACCGCGCGTTGCCGGTGACGAGGCGGCCATGGGCGCCGGGGCCGATGCCGGCATATTCGCCGTAGCGCCAGTAAAGCAGGTTGTGGCGGGATTCCGCGCCGGGCCTGGCGTGGTTCGAGATCTCGTAGGCCGGAAGCCCGTGCTTCTCGCAGGTCTCCTGCGTGATGTCGTAGAGGGCGCGGCCCGTCTCCTCGTCCGGCACGGTAATCTTGCCAGCATCGTAGAGGCGCTGGAACCAGGTGCCGGGCTCGATGGTGAGCTGGTAGAGCGACAGGTGCTCCACCGCGTGGCTGATCGCCTGCTCCAGTTCGGCCGCCCAAGCCTCGGGCGTATGACCGGGACGGGCGTAGATCAGGTCGAAGGAATACCGGTCGAAGATGGAGGCTGCGATCTTCACGGCGGACAGCGCCTCCTCGACGGAGTGCATGCGGCCCAAGCGGCGCAAGTCGGGGTCGTTGAGGGCTTGCACGCCGAGCGAGACCCGGTTGATGCCGGCCCCGCGATAGCCGCGAAAGCGCTCCGCCTCGACGCTGGTGGGGTTGGCCTCGAGCGTCACCTCGGCTCCCGGATCCATGGCCCAGGCGCCACCGATGGCGTCGAGGATCGCCCCCACCGTTTCGGGCTTCATGAGCGAAGGCGTGCCGCCGCCGAAGAAGATGCTCGTGACCGTGCGTCCCGGAATGCGCGCGGCCGTGTGGGCGATCTCGCGCTTGAAGGCTGCCAGAAACCGCTCCTGGTCCACCGGCTGGTGGCGGACATGGCTGTTGAAGTCGCAATAGGGGCACTTGGAGGCGCAGAAGGGCCAATGGACATAAACGCCAAAGCCCACGTCGCGCGTCGGATGATCGATCATGGGCCGTATATGGCAGGTCTTCACCCCAACGTCACGGGTGCCGGTGTCGCGTGGACCCAGCCGGGGCGATGGCCGGGCTACCCGGCCAGTCCCCTCGCCCGCAGCACGTCCCCGATTTCGGTCAGGATCATGGGATCGTCGATGGTGGCGGGCGTCGACCACTCGTCCCCGTCGGCGATCTTCTTCATGGTGCCGCGCAGGATCTTGCCCGAGCGGGTCTTGGGCAGCCGCGACACGGTGATTGCCAGCTTGAAGGCGGCCACGGGCCCGATCTTCTCGCGCACCAGGGCCACGAGCTCGGCCTCGATCTCCTCGGGCGAGCGGTCGATGCCGGATTTCAGCACCACGAAGCCGCAGGGCACCTCCCCTTTCAGGGCGTCCTTCATGCCGATCACGGCGCATTCGGCCACCGCCGGATGGGAGGCCAGCACCTCCTCCATGCCGCCGGTGGAGAGGCGATGGCCCGCGACATTGATGATGTCGTCCGTGCGGCCCATCACCCAGATATAGCCGTCCTGGTCGAGATAGCCCGCATCCGAGGTGTTGTAGTAGCCGGGATAGACGGAGAGATAGGAATCCCGAAACCGCTCGTCCGCATTCCAGAGGGTCGGAAGAGCCCCCGGAGGAAGCGGCAGCTTGATGACGATGGAGCCCATCTTGTTCGGCCCGACGGATTTTCCGGCCTCGTCCAGCACGTCGAGGGTATAGCCCGGCATCGGCACCGTGGGCGATCCGTGCTTGACCGGCAGGGCCCCCAAGCCCAGCGGATTGCCCGCCACGGGCCAGCCGGTTTCCGTCTGCCACCAATGGTCGATGACCGGCGTCCCCAGGATGTCCTCCGCCCATTTGACCGTGTCGGGATCGGCCCGCTCGCCCGCAAGGAAAAGGGCACGGAACGCCGAGAGGTCGTATTTCTTCAGAAGATCCGCCCCGGGGTCCTCCTTCTTGATCGCCCGGAAGGCGGTGGGCGCAGTAAAGAGCGTCACGATCCCATGGTCGGCGATCACCCGCCAATAGGCGCCCGCATCGGGGGTGCCCACCGGCTTGCCCTCGTAGAGAATGGCCGTGCAGCCATGCAGAAGCGGCCCGTAGACGATGTAGGAATGGCCCACCACCCAGCCCACATCGGAGGCGGCCCAGAAGACCTCGCCGGGCTTCACGCCGAAGAAGTGGCCCATGGACCATTTGAGCGCGACCATGTGGCCGCCATTGTCGCGCACCACGCCCTTCGGGATCCCAGTGGTGCCGGAGGTGTAGAGCACATAGAGCGGATCGGTGGCCTCCACCGGCACGCAGTCGGCCTTCCGGCCCTCGGCTCTCGCCTGGGCGACGGCGCCGGCCCAATCCAGGTCGCGGCCGTCCACGAGGGAGGCGTCCAGCTGCGGGCGTTGGAAGACGAGGCAGGATTCTGGCTTGGCCTTGGAGAGCGAGATCGCCTCGTCCAGCAGGGGCTTGTAGGGGATGACCCGGGCGCCCTCGATGCCGCAGGAGGCGGACAGGATGGCTTTCGGCTTGGCATCGTCGATGCGGGTGGCGAGCTCCTTGGCGGCGAAGCCGCCGAAGACCACGGAGTGAATGGCCCCGATGCGGGCGCAGGCCAGCATGGCGAAGGTGGTTTCCGGGATCATCGGCATGTAGATGACGACCCGGTCGCCCTTCGTGACGCCCATGTCCTGCAGCACGGCGGCGAGCGTCGCCACCTCGGCCTGCAGCTCGGCGTAGGTGATCGCGCGCTTCGTGCCGGTGACGGGGCTGTCGTAGATGATCGCCGCCTGATCGCCGCGGGTGGCCACATGCCGGTCGACGGCGTTGTAGCAGGTGTTGCATTGCGCACCCACGAACCAGCGGCCGTAGATGCCGGCCTGGCTGTCGAACACCTTGTCGGCGGGCCTGATCCAATCGATCTCTCGCGCCGCCTCCGCCCAGAACCCCTCCGGATCGGATTTCCAGCCGGCATAGACCTCATGATAGCGGCTTTGGGCAGATAGCATGGCGGACCCCGTTGCGTTCACTGCATGAGACTTGAAGCGTCTGCTGTGGTAGCAGGCGATCAAGCCGTGGTCAGCGGCGACTTTCGGCGAGTTTTTCGTGATTCTCGATCCTCTCTTCTATGCCGCCGCCGTTCCGGCCGTCACGCTCATGGGCCTTGCCAAGGGCGGCTTCTCGGGTCTCGGCATGCTCTCCCTGCCCCTGATGGCGCTCGTGGTCTCGCCGGTGCAGGCGGCCGCCATCACCCTGCCGATCCTGATCGTGCAGGACGTGGTGTCGGTCTGGGCCTACCGGTACACCTGGGACCGCCGGAACGTCGGGCTTCTGCTCATCGGCGCCATCTTGGGCATCCTGGCCGGCTACCTGCTGGCGGCCCAGGTGTCCGATGCCGCGATCAAGCTCGCCGTCGGGGTGATCTCCATCGCCTTCGCCGTGCGCCGGATGGTGCTGGAGTGGGGCGGCAGGGAACCGAAGCCGACCGCCGCCGACGTGCCGCGCGGGATCTTCTGGGGCTGGGTGACGGGATTTACCAGCATGATCGCCCATGCGGGCGGGCCGCCCTTCCAGATCTATGTGATGCCCCAGCGGCTGCCGCGGGACGTGTTCGTCGGCACGGGCGCCATCCTGTTTGCCCTCGTCAACTGGATCAAGGTGCCGCCCTATCTGGCGCTGGGGCAGTTCACCGCCGAGAACATGGCCACCGCCGGCGCCCTGTTCCCTGTGGCCATCGCCTCCACCTGGGCGGGCGTCCTGCTCGTGCGGCGGGTGTCGGGTCAGCATTTCTACACCGCCGTCTATGGTCTGCTGATTCTCGTCGGCGGCAAGCTGGTCTATGACGGTGCCGGCGCGCTCCTGTGAGGCCATCAGCAAAAAGCCGCCGCTTCGGGAAGAAAGCGACGGCCTTACCGGGTGGGGATTTTGAGGAAGCGCGCGGCTAATGCACCGCCGATTCGGAGCTTCTCAGCCTGGAAATCTCATCCTTGAGCTGAAGCTTCCTTCGCTTGAGTTCTGCCAGCCTCATGTCATCTGACGACGGCCTGTTGAGGGTATCCTGAATTTCGCGCTCGAGAGCCCGATGCTTGCGTTCAAGTTCCGTCAGGTGATTCTGCAGCGGCATGTCAGTTCCTCCTATGGTGATATACTGACCCGGATATTGTGGCAGACAGAGTGTGGCGAGTCGAAGGCGAAATTCGAAGAATCGCGAGTTGAAGATGCTCAGGCGATCTTGCCCTGGGCCAGCCCCCAGAGCATACTTCGGCCCTCTTGGCCCGGCGGCTGTAAGCCGGCTTGGCATCCAGCGCATCGTGCGGAGAAGTGGACCCGGTTCTCCGCGCCCAACGATGCGCCGCTTAAGGGATTGAGCATCGGATCAATCCCAAAGGTGGAGTTCGCTTTTGGGTCCGATGCTTTGGATATTTTCAATGACCGAATTGGCTGAGTTGGAAGCGGAATTGGCCCGTCTCAAGCAGGAGCACCGCGACCTGGACATGGCGATCGACGCCCTGGAGAGCATGGTCGCCGGCGACCAGCTTCAGGTCCAGCGCCTGAAGAAGCGCAAGCTTCACCTGAAGGACCACATCATTCGGCTGGAAGACCAGCTCACCCCCGACATCATCGCCTAAGAACTTCGGACGGAACCAGGAATGGCCTTGCCTGGAGGGGGGGCCTTCGCTATTCCGGCTTGCATGTTAAGGCCTTGAAGCCGGAGCCACGCCATGGCGGGAATCCCCATTGCCATCATCATGGGCAGTCAGTCGGACTGGGCCACCATGCGCCATGCCGCCGAGACGCTCGAGGCGCTCAGCATCGCCTTCGATGCCCGCATCGTGTCCGCCCACCGCACCCCGGACCGGCTCGTAACCTTCGCCAAGGGCGCGAAGGCGGAGGGCTTTCAGGTGATCATCGCAGGCGCAGGCGGCGCGGCCCACCTTCCCGGCATGACGGCCGCCATGACCCCCCTGCCGGTTTTCGGGGTTCCGGTGGAATCCAAGGCCCTCTCGGGCCAGGATAGCCTGCTCTCCATCGTGCAGATGCCGGCCGGCATCCCGGTCGGGACGCTCGCCATCGGCCGGGCCGGAGCCGTGAACGCGGCCCTGCTCGCCGCCGCCGTGCTCGCCCTCCATGATCCGGCCTTGAGCGACCGCCTCGACGCCTGGCGCCGGCGCCAGAGCGAGAGCGTGGCCGAGCGCCCCTCCGACGAAAGCTGACCTCCCATGATCCGTCCTGGCTGCACTCTCGGGATCCTCGGCGGCGGGCAGCTCGGCCGCATGATAGCCATGGCGGCAGCCCAGCTGGGCCTGAGAACGCATATCTACGCGCCAGACGACAACAG
>NZ_JAEQMY010000090.1 GCF_016743775.1 Microvirga aerilata
CGATGGTGTTTGTAGCTGACGGACTTGCTCATACCGGCCTGCCTACACGCCTCCCTCTGATACTCGGGTTAATGTGATGTCGTGGATGGCGCCCTCCACCAGCATCAGACATGCCAGAATGGGCATGTCCGAAACCCGAGAGGATCCACGCCTATGCCAGAGATTGTCACGATCGGCCTTGATATCGCAAAGAACGTCTTCCAGCTGCACGGCGTGGACAGGACCGGAAAGATCGTCCTGCGCAGGGCGCTGCGCCGCAGCCAGGTGCCTGGGTTCTTCAGCACTCTTCCGCCTTGCCTGATCGGTATGGAGGCCTGCGCAACCGCGCATCACTGGGCCCGCACGTTCATGGCCTTCGGTCACGACGTCCGCCTGATCCCACCCGCATACGTGAAGCCGTATCTGCGCCGGCAGAAGAATGATGCCGCAGACGCAGCTGCGATTTGTGAGGCCGTCACGCGGCCGTCCATGCGCTTCGTTCCGGTCAAAAGTCCACAGCAGCAAAGCACCCTCATGCTGCACGGAGCCCGTGATCTCCTGATCGGGCAGCGGACGGCCCTGATCAATGCTCTGCGCGGGCACTTTGCCGAGCTGGGCATCGTGGTCGCTCAAGGGGTGCGCAACACGCATCAGCTGATTGACTATCTTCAGGATGAGGCCAATCCAGACTTTCCCGGCGCAGCTCGAACTGCGCTCCAGCCTTTGGCCACCATGCTGCTCGGGATCGAGACGCAGATCGCCAAGCTCGACAAAGCCATTCTGGCTGCCCATCGCAGCGATCCCGTCAGCACGAGGCTCGCCGGCATTCCAGGCATTGGTCCGATTGTGGCCTCTTGTCTCTCGGCCAGCATCCCGGACGCCAGCCTGTTTCAGGGCAGTTGGGAGTTTGCCGCCTACCTGGGTCTTGTGCCCCGGCAGCACTCAACCGGCGGCAAGCCGCGGCTTGGCTCCATCTCCAAGATGGGCAACCGGCACCTGCGCAAGCTGCTGGTCGTGGGCGCGCACGCGGCGCTCTACAGCATGAAGTCTGGCAAGACCCGGACGGCCTTGGCGGACTGGGCCCGAAGCCTCCTGGCCAAGAAGCCATTCAAGGTGGTGGCCGTTGCGCTGGCCAACAAGATGGCCCGGATCGCCTAGGCGGTGATGGCCAGGAGCACGGCTTACGAGCCTGCGCGCCAGGGAGCTGCCGCGCCGGCGGCACCATAGACGGCACGCACAGACTATTCACCCCTGAGGGCAACCAGTTGGCACGGTGACGATGAGATGATGTGAAGCCACAGCGGACATGGACCGCCGGAGCTGGCAAACCCGTGGTGTTGTCTAGCGTCAGTCGAGCGCGATAACGTGAGAGGGACCAGTTTCCAGCGTAAAACATCAGGGCCTGCGGTCATGCAGCACCGCGCTTCAAGGCCGGAGACATGACTGCACCCGCCCCGCTGGGCCAAAACGTCATCAAGAAGCACATTGCCAAACGGGCGCCATCCAGACATGACAACACCCGACGGTGACCGTATCCGCCAAGGGTCTCCCCGCCGACACTGGGGTGGTCATCGGCGGCGGCGCACCTCGGACCGCCTACGAGGTTCTCCAGCAAGCCAGGACCAGCGCGGACGGGACCCTTCAGGCCACTGTGAGAGTTCCTGACTGGAGCACGGGTCAGGAGCGTTTTGTGCTGACCGTCGCGGCCGAAGAGGCGGAGTGGAAGGTGCGTTCCGCTCCCTTCCAGATCACCGGCACAAAGCTCTGACGGACGCCGCATACCAGCACCTGATAGGCTCGCGCGTCCTGAGTGTGGAAGCCTATGCATTGGGATGGTAGATGATCGCGTCCGCTCCTTGCGCTGCGGTCCATTAGGCGTCCAGCAGGCGACGCATCATTGCACTTGTGGCTCCATCATCTCGAGCAGAAAGGCAAGCAGGCTGCCGGCCTTGGCGAAGCTGAGGGGATCATTGGAAGCCAGACATCGCCCGTCACGGGCACCACGACAGCACATGCTGGAAAGCTCCCGCCGGAAGGTGGGGTGGTATGCCGGCGGCCCATCCCATTGTGGAAGCCGGCTGCGGACCCAGTGCACCCACTCCGGACCGAACACCCGCGCGCACACGTCAGTGGCCGCGCCCCTGAGGAGCTCACGGGTGTTACCCGATTCAGGGGCATTCTGGATCTCGGGAATGGTGCGGGCGTAGCTCTCCAGTGCGCCCAGGATGTAGGCTCCGATCAGCAGGTCGGTCATGCTGCTGTGCGATGGGAGGAGCGCCCCGCGCCGTCCGGTGATGGCGAACACCTGATCCTCCACGTGTCGGCCCACGCGATCGACCATCTCCGGGACCCAGGCAGGTTGTGCGGCCTTGCTGGTCCTAGGGCCAAGAAGCCAGTTAAGCATCAACCTTCTCCTGATCTGTCCCTAGAAGGGATGCGACGGCAGTCATGGATCTCAACGCATAACATGGACGAGCAGCAGAGTTGCTCCTGGATTGTTGAACAGAGCCAGGCTTGAGTGTGGTGATGAATAGCCCAACCCTAAGGACAGCATCCGCTGGAACGCCAAGCCAAGCGACGCGGTTGGTTCAGCATCGGGTCGGCCATTCAGAAGAGCCGCGCTCAGGGACGAGGAACAGACGCCATGACTCACAGGTTCGGAGTTGGCCAGCTTGTGCGGCCAAGGGAACGGCTTCTCGACAACACCGGGATCTACGAGATCCTGCGCCTTCTTCCCTCCGGACCGGACGACGAACCACTCTACCGGATCAAGGCCGCAATTGGGCCGGTCCAGCGCGTGGTGCGTGAGGCCGACATCGTGCCTGCATCGGCCTCCTCGCAAGGGACGGGCTGAACGGAGACTGCCCTCAGCGCATCAGATGAACCAGTGCCGATCCAGCCTGTTGTCATCATTACCGCTATCAAGCGCGGCGGAGGTTTGATGTCACTGTACCGGACCGTCTTGGCTATCGTGGTCACCGCCCTCTTCTGCTTGGGCCCGGCCAGAGCGCAAGAGCGCACCATCAGGGTTGGGGTGCCGGGCGGAGCTCTGGTCCAATTCGTGCAGGTTTTGGCTCCTGCGTTTCAGGCCGAGACCGGCATTGCCGTCACCGCCACCGAGCTGAACCCAACTGCACCGCTACCGGACTCCGGTGCGGATGCGGCTCTCCTTCCAAGACGCCTTGCTGAAAGGCTCCAGTCTACCAGCCAGGTACCCTCCCGGGTCGTCTTTTCAGGTGATGTCATTCTGGTGGGATCACGGGCAGAAATGGCCCGCGTGCGGGGCTTGAAGGATATCAGGAAGGCCTTGCGCTGGATCGCATCGGCGCGCGGAGCTTACATGTCCAGTAGCGCCGCGCTCGGCACGCGGGATCTGGAGCTGTCCCTGTGGCAGAGCATCGGGGTCAATGTCCAGACCCGCTCGACCTGGTACCTCGAAGGCCACGGCGATGAAGCCGGCGTTCTCAGGCAAGCCGGAAGCATGGGCGCCTACCTTCTGGTCGAACGCATGACATGGGCCTCTCAGGAGAACCGGCGCGGTCTCGAGGTGCTGGTGGAAGGAGATCCGGTTCTGCGCACCGACTATGTCAGTTATCTGGTCCGGGAGACCTCGCACGACGCTCGAGCATGGTTTGATTGGCTGTCATCGGAGCCGGCCCGGACCGTCATCGCGAGCTTCAGCCTGAATGGAATGAAGGTATTCACGCCGGCAACCGGCAGCGATGCCGAAGGCCCTCCCTCAAAGACGTAAATCGGCTCATACGTGGTGTGGCGAGATGTGCATGGATGTGCGGAAGTGCGGCTAGACTCACCGTACGGAATGGTATGAAACACGAGCCGGCCACTCCTGCCCGACCGTCTGGCTACTTGGATAGAAATCGCTCAAAGGGCATATGCCGGTAACCCTTTGATAGTGTTTGTGAGCGCGCTGTGGCTCGAACCCAGAACCCTCTGATTAAAAAGCCAGAGGCTCCGCCTGCAACCAGGCAGCGGATGTTACCTCTTCTGCTGATCCCAATAGATCGAGCACAGGCCCCCTGCGTGGCAGTCGTCCGGCAAGACTTCATCCATCAGGCTGACGACGCACTCACGATGCAAACTGCTTGGTTACCCTCGGTATTCGGCCTGTCCCCTGCCCTGCCCTCGTACCGACAACACCCGATAAAGGGCCAGCCCAAGAGCACCAAGGGCGGCCACCGGCATGATCCCGGCATCGGGCGAGCCCATGGTCCACTGGGTTGCTCCGCTGAGCGCGCACCAGAGCAGCGGAATGACCATGAGCCCCCACGGGGGGCGCGTGTGCACAGTCAGCAGGATGCCGAGTGTGGCAAGCACGGTGGGATCAGGCGCGACACCAAAGATCTCGGCCTGCGTCCAGTCGCGACCGACAAGCGGGCCAAGCAATGGCTGAACTACCAGCGCGAACAGAAACAGTCCCATTCCGGTCCGGCTGGTCCAATCCCTGTAGGGCCTAAACGAGAGCCGGTTGCGAACGATCCCTGTCCAGATCAGCAGCACTGCCTCCATGGCAAAGCCGATAGCGAAGTAGCGTGCCGCCCAGTTGATAGTGTCGTAGTGCTCCACAAGGTAAGCCCAGGCCGTCCAAAGCCAGCCGGCCGCAAGGATCACCGTCACCACCGAACCCTGCCGTGGGCTGGCGCGATGCAACCGCCACAGAATGAGGAGGCCGAGCAGCAATGCCAGGATCTGCGCCGGCCAGATTGCCCGGTTGTAGAGCTCGAACAGACGGTAATAGGTGCGGGCCGAAAACAGCAGGAAATCCGATGGGGTGTACGACAGCCAGTCCCCCATCAGAGGCCCTCGACATAAGCGATCATGCGAGCCCGCATGGCTGCATCCGGCAACTGTCCAGTGGCGGCCGCCATGTTCTCGCGCACATGATCCACCCGGGTGGTTGCCGGAATGGCGCAGGTCACGGCCGGGTGAGACACGATGAACTTCAGAATGAACTGCGCCCAGGTTCTCGCATCGATCTCGGCCGCCCAGGTGGGAAGACGATGGCGCTCCAGGCGACCGATCAGGGCGCCCTGTTGGAACGGTCGGTTCACGATCACCCCGATGCCGCGCTCTGCGGCCAGAGGCAAAATGCGCTCTTCGACCTCACGGTCGAGGATGTTGTAGGTCACCTGGATGAAGTCGAGCGGATGCTGACGCATCACGCGCTCGAACTCGCCGTGCCGGCGACCTTCCGAGGTAGTGATCCCGACATAGCGCACCTCGCCGGCCGCCTTCATGACAAGGAGCGTTCTGAGGTGCGCCTCCCAAGAGAGGAGATTGTGGACCTGCAGCAGGTCGAAGCGAGGCACTGTCCAGTAGCGGCGCGATGCCTCGATCTGGCTTAAGCCGGCTGAGCCCGACGAGGTCCAGACCTTGTCGGCCGAGAACAGGCCTGTCGGAGAACCGAGCTTCTGCAATCCATAGCCGACCACCTCCTGCGATGAGCCGTACATGGGAGAGGAGTCGATCAGGCGCCCGCCGGCCTCGAAGAACGCCCGCATGACCTCGGCACAGCTGTCCCGGGCCTCGGTGTCGTTGCCGACATTGAACGTGATCCAGGTGCCGAGTCCGACCAGCGGCAAGGCCTCTCCAGTCGAAGGGACGGGTCTGGTGAGAACCGGACCTGGCTCTGCGGCACCGGTCAGGGGCCACATCATCGCAGTGGCACTGGTCGCAGCCAAAGCGCGGAGAACACTGCGGCGGCTGAGGCGGTGTGATGGCTGCATTGAACGTACTCCCGGCCTGTGACCTCTGAATGCTGCGCCAATCCTGTGTCGGTCCTGGGCTGCTCTGCCCAACCCTCCCCCAGCTCGGCTGGCTGCAGTCGAACTTCTCGTGTTCCCTAATGCAAGCCCCGTCTGCATGCGCGGAATGAAGCATCTGTGCGACGTACAAGAACAGGGTTTAACTGCCAGAGTTTCCGAGCTGAAAGATCCTTCTCCCCTGCCGCGCCTGACCCCAACCCGTTAGAGGCTGCTGGGATCGTGCGACTGCAGGCATCGCGAGCTTTGTTTCACCGTCATGACAACGTGCACTTACCGTCACGGTGCCTTGGATTGTGGGCACAGCCTGCTGTGAGGTGGAACCTTAGCCGTTTTCGGTAGTCATCCCTGTGCAGTGTCTTAACCTGGATCTGAACAGCACCGGAGGCTGATCGATGCGTAAAGCCATGTCATCCGTCATCACACTGCTCGGAAGCATCGTCCTTGCCGCCCCTGCAATCGCCGAGGTGTCGGTCATGGTCAACAAGACGACCCAGCGCATGACTGTGTTCGTCAACGGGCAGCACCGCTATTCCTGGCCTGTATCGACGGGCACTGCCGATTATTCGACGCCGGTCGGAACGTTCGCACCATTACGGCTGGCCAAGATGCATCACTCACGGGAATGGGACAACGCCCCCATGCCGCACTCGATCTTCTTCACCGATACGGGCCATGCCATTCATGGCAGCCGTGCCACGAACCGCCTCGGCACACCGGCCTCGCACGGCTGCGTGCGGCTGGCGCCCAAGTACGCAAGCATTCTGTTCGATCTCGTGATGGTAGAAGGACTTGGCAACACGCGGATCGAGATCAGCGGGATTGATCCGATCGGCACCGGGCTAGCAAGCGGGAATGGTGCAGGAGGGAACTACAGCCGTCTGACCAGCTTCGACCCGCTCTCTGTTGGGATCATGGCCGGAGGTGCGGTGCGCCGCTCGCAATCCGAAATTAGCAGAAATCCGTGAGGCGACTGATCTCTCCAGCGAAGTGCTTCCGCCGCAGCTGCAGCAGATCGTAATTACAGGGAGCCGTATGCACCTTGTTATCAATGCCCCTGCCCAGCTTTCGGATTTCATGCTTGGATCCCGAGCTAAGTCATTGATGAAGCAAGTCAAAGCTTCAGCGAGGTAAGCTAACTAAGAGATTTCTACGATATGGGATAAGGTAATCCAGCGCTCTGCAGCGCTGCATGTCAAGGGCTTGAGATCGTCTGCTGCCAGCGGACGGGTTCTGTACGCGATTTGGCCGTGCTGGAGGCGCGAAATGGCTCCAGAAGCCTTGTTTTAAGCCAGTTTAGGAGAACTTAGGAAAGCCCTCCTCCGCTCCGCTGGTTAACAAAATAGCTTCAGGAACGTCCGCAAACGATCGATTAAACACAACATCGAACTATGTACATAGTATCGTTCGTGGATAGCCGTTCTTACAAGCTCGTACCCCCTCCCCGCCTCTGTTGGCATTTGACGCGTTTGGACCATCGTGCATGGGACAATGGCTGATCCTGTCGACAATGGAAAGCTGCTCAATTCATTGCAGCAACTGCCGGATAGGCGCTGGTTTGTTGATGGAGCATCGCCTCAATCTCGCTCTGAGCGATGACTGAAGCGATGCTGGATCGAAGTAGTGACGAACCCTCACTCTTTGTCTGCGGCCTGAAACTCGTTGTAGAGTTGCTCCAGACGGCTGAGGAGGAACTTCCCAAAACGTGGCGAGAGCTTCCGATCAATGATGAGCGAGAACTTCTCGTCGGTTTCGGTGTACTTGGCCAAGCGGGCGCCGTCGGGAGCAGTCCAGAGTTCAGGCCGAGCGATTTCGGCTTTGGTTGTAAGCGCCTTGTAGGCTGCCTCAAATTTTGCGTCGCTATCCCGGCCCGAATTTTCAGCCCGCTCGATCGCGTGTCGGGCTTTGTCGATATTACCCTTTGTGATCAATGCAGCGAAGTCTTCCCACTTCCGTCTTCCAATGCCTGGTGCTGGCCCGATGGCATTGATGATTTCCAGCGGAATGCTAGATGCAAATTTGACCATCTGCGAGACTCTAGGACGGTCAACGCAAAGAGCCTGCATGATGACATCGCGACGGAAGCCGCGCTCTTCCAGTTGCAGCGCAAAGCGAGCTTTCTCGATGAAGCTCAGGTTTGTCCGGGCGTTGTTCTCTTGGCCCTGTGCGACAACCAACTGCTCGTCGGTGAGTTCGCGGACAACAGCTCGGACCTTGATGCCGAGTTCGGTTGCCGCTCGAAGACGCCTGTGCCCATAGGCAACTTGGTAGCGCCCCTGCTCTGCCGGATGGGGACGAACCAGAATGGGTACGATCTGTCCGTCTGCCCTAATCGCCTGGACAAGCTCCCTGTGGGCCTCTTCCGAGGGAGCCATGCGATCTGGAACGAACGACGCATCGATCATAAAAGGATCAAGTTCGACCACGGCATGACCTGACCGCAGTTGCTCCTCAAGTTCGTCGACACGGTTAACTGCGTTGAGCGTATCTGCCATGACCCTCTGTTGGGAGGTCATAACCGGAGCAACCTGTCGAGGAATCGTCGGAACTTCACTGCTTGGCGAGGCGCTCTGCTCGCTGCCGGCGACGGAACTCTTAGCGTGGGGCCGATTGGCGAACGGACGGTTCGGCCGCACAGCAATCGGCGTATCGTTGGTCCCGTTTAGCGCCCCTGCAAGGGCTGCTTGTTGGTCCGCTACTGGATTGGGTGCAGGGGCGGACGTTGTTCCAAGGTCTTTAGGTGCAGGATTCAGTACATTGCGGGCCATTATTGCCTCCCCCAGGCGCGACGGATGTTGGCTTCGATTTCACCATTCACGAGATCAAGCGACTCGAGCGCCCGGTCGTAAGTGCTCTTGGTGAACTTGGTTCGATCCACTTCGTAGAGGGTTTGCTTCGTGAGGCCCGAGTCCGCGATCGCAGTGCTTTTCAGAACTGGGTTTTGCAGAACACGATGCTCGAAGAGCGAACGCATCCACGTGACCATTTGGTTTTGGGGGCCGTCATTGGGCTCGTGTCGCGTAATAAGGTAACGAAGCCAGTCATAGTCCGGACGTCTGTTCCCAAACAGGTTTACGGTATCGCCAACCATCTTCAGGAACTGAGCCATCGACAGTACATCAAGCATTTGGGGATGCACGGTTACGAGGAGCGACGTTGCAGCGGATAGTGCTGCCATTGTGAGATACCCAAGGTTGGGCGGGCAATCCATCACGACAACGTCGTACTCAGCCTCCACGGGCTGTAATGCCTCTGTGATGCGAAGGAAGAATGTTCGAACTTCCTTGGCGACCGGGGTCGTTGTCTCGAACTCCATGAGCTCCAGATTGCCAGGGATGAAGTGTAGACCCGGAAGATAGGTTGCGCGAATGATCTCCTCGATGGAAGTACGCTGGCTGTCATAGCGCAGCGCCCCATAGAGGGTCTCGTTTGGTAGGACGTCCAGTTCCGGCTGTTGGCCGAACAAGGTTGAGAGGCTTGCCTGCGGGTCTAGGTCGATTGCCAGAACACGGTAGCCTCTTAAGGCCAGATACTGAGATAGATGCGCAGCAGTCGTGGTTTTCGCGCTGCCGCCTTTGAAGTTGATGACTGAGATAACCTGCAGTTTCTCGCCGGCCGTGCGATGTGGGATATAGCGCCGGTTTGACTGGTTGCTGTCGAGGAATTCACGAACCGCATTGATCTCTTCAACCGAGAATGTGCGCTTCCCGTTCGGTTGGACCTCAGGAAGGGGCGCCTTCCCGTCGACGGCCAATTGACGAAGATATCCTTCGTGGATTCCCAAGAAGCTAGCTGCTTCGGCGGAGGAAAACCGACGGATCGCCTTCTGGGCCACGGGCGGGAAAATGCGCTGCGTGTGCTTCTGGAGCTCGGTCGCTAGCAGTTCGGCATCTAGGGAGATCTGCGCCCGGTTGTTTTCTTCGATGGGCGCAACCACTGGATCGAGAGTAGATTGCTCGAGTGCTGACATTGAGGGCTCCTAGCATTGCAGCTCGGAATTGACCGAGATCAGCAAATTTTGCGCTGATCGCTAGTTCGCCTGCACTCCGTTAACGGTGAGTTAAAGAGATCGCCCGAAACCGAAAAAGACGCGCGAATTTTTCAGAATTCTTCATTTTTGCGCTGCATCTAAAGTACTTCCCTTCCCTGCCGCCGTGTGGCTTGAGGGCATTGCCCGCGGGCAAGGGGTCGAGTTTGCCGTGCCGAGTTCGTTGGAGCGGGTTGAAAGTGGTCGCTTGTGGACAACAACTGCTCAGAGGCGACTGGTGGGTTGGTATGGTTAATGAGGCATTGCCCTACCCTTCTCCGCATGTTGGCGAGGTACATTGCCCGCGGGCAATCGGTCTAGGGCGTGACAAATCACCAGCTCGTCAGCACTTCAGCGGTTTCGATCGGCATAGAGATTGCTCGCGGGCAATGGGTCTGGATCTTTCTCCAAGCGGTCCTGACACTCATCATTTACCTCGTGTGAGGCTTCACATTGCCCGCGGGCAACAGGTCTGCGTCGGCTCTCTCAAACCGTTCTGGATCGTCCCTCCCCCACCCTTCGAAGCGCGTGATTGCCCGCGGGCAATGTACCGGCGAGATGCTTCAGGGTGGCGACATCGGGGTCGGTCAGCACCGCAGCCTAGCGATCAGCCGCCGCAATCGGAAGAACGGCCGCCAAGGCGTCGAGTTCTCTTGCCCGAGTGAGCTGTATTGCCGGACTCACCAATGCTCTTTGTCCCCTCATTATGCAGTGCCGACTTCGGATCTGCCCTAGCCGGGCTATGGCCGAACCCCTCTGACGTGTGAACTGTGACTGAGCAGCCAGAGAGGGGCCGACCAGTTCGGCGTCGCACTCCTGCTGCATTCCCGTGGTCTGTGCCGCCCCGGCAGATAAGGGAAGGAACGCCGCAGGAGCTGGATTACCGACGTTGCGCCAAAGATCAAAACCCTGTTCAAGCGGGATGCGCCTGATAACCTCTGGATCAAGTGCCCGGAATCGGGGCAAGTGGTGTTCCAAAAGGACGTTGAGGCTAACCGGTGGGTGATCCCGGGCTCTGGTCAACCCATGCGCCTGTCGGCGATCCAGCGCCTGACGCTGATCTTCGATGGTGGACAGTGGACGGATGTGCCCGTCCCAGACGTGGACTCCGACCCGCTGAAGTTCCGGGACACCAAGCGCTACTCCGACCGGCTGAAAGAGGCCCGGACGAAAACAGGGTTAGCGGACGCGATCAAAGTCGGTACAGGAGCCGTCGAAGGCGTGCCAATGACCGTGGCGGCCGATGACCCTGACTTCATCGGCGGCTCGCTCGGAGTCGCCGCCGGGGAGGCGTTCATCAGGGGCGCCGAAACGGCGATCGAGCGAGCCACACCCTATGTGGCGTTCACCGCCTCGGGTGGAGCCCGGATGCAGGAGGGCATGCTGTCCCTCCTGCAGATGTCGCGGACCACGGTTCTCATCCAGCGGCTGCGCGAGAGAAAGCTACCGTATATCGTCGTTCTCACCAATCCGACCAAGGGTGGGGTGACTGCCCCCTATGCGATGTTGGGTGATATCCATATGGCCGAGCCTGGAGCGCTAATCGGATTCGCCGGTCCTCGGGTGATCGAGCAGACGATCCGCGAGCACTTGCCCGATGGGTTCCAGAGGGCCGAATTCCTGAAGGAACACGGCATGGTCGACATGGTGGCCCACCGCCATGATCTGCGCTCGACACTGGCGCGCCTGTGCCGCCTTCTTATGCGACTGCCTGCTCATGGGGCCAAGATGACGCCCGATTCCCTAGTGGATAATGGGTCGGATCTTCATGAAGCTGACCGCCCGGCGCCTTCCGCTGAACAGAGCAACCCTTTGTAGGATGAGGAGCCATTCTCTCGCACAACCATCAGCACCGTCACCATTTGGTTGAAGGACGAAGGCGTGGCGGCCAGTATGGTTAACGAGAGGAAAACAGGCTGGAGGTGGCATGGCGCGAAACCCGGTTCGCGATGAGCGACAAGGGGACCTGTTCGGGGCACCTCCGCCACCTGTCAAACCGGTCCGCCGGACCTCCCCGCCGAGGCCGGTGCGTGAGGAGACCCAGGCGCCGGAGCCAGTGTCGTTGGGCACGCTCGGCGCGAAGGCAACAAGGCCTGAGATTGACGAACTCCTGGATGGCATGCCGGATCAGGAACTGGCCTATCTCGCGCTAGAGGCTACGCGGCTCGTGAAGCGTAGGCTCGTCCGAGGGCAGGGGAGGGGGCTCCGGCCAAAAGGCGCCGGCAGAGGCAGGTCGCCTCTCAATGATGCCCTCGTTCGGATTGGCGGCGAGCTGATGGAGTTTGAGGACCCGGGCGAGACGTGGTGAGCGAATGGGAGCAGGTAGCGTCCTTAAGCGGCATGGGTCGGCGAGTAGGGCGATATCGGGAAGCCTTGCCACCAGCCTGTAAGAGTCCACGAGGGTCAGGGCAGGGCGCTCAAAGCTCTGGAGAACCGGCCCCAGCGGAAGCGCCGTCGCGGCTATGGATCCGAGGCCTGTAGGTCAAATTGAACTACCGGCGACCTGTCCACGGCCTGCTGGCAAGTCATCATGATCTACCAAGGGTGGCATGAGCTATCCAAGTGTCGCACTTCGAACGCAAAATCTGGTGACAGCAGTGCGATCACTGGATGTCAGGGACCGCGAGGCCCATTTTGCGGGCTCGGTCGAGTTGGAATTTGACCGAGCTGGCCTTCCAGTCTCTCCCGCCTCGTGGCGTCCGCTCTCGCATTCCTTCGAGCTGAGCACCGATCTCACGCAGGGTGAGGTTCGGGTTAGAGATCGCAATGCCGGCAATCAGGGTCATGATGCGGTCGTCCGGCGGCCGTCTTCCGGCCTTCCGTAACAACTCCGGCTCAGCCATCCGCTCGGCGACCAGCCTCTTAATCGCCCTCCGGAGGCTTTGATCCGTCCACCGCTGGCCTCGTGCATTCAGCACCTGCACGACATCTCGCCAGCTATGGTCCGGCCGCATCTGACGGACGACGGGAAGGAAAGAATTGGCCGCCGTCAAAAGGTCGCCCAGATAGACGCGATCACGGGCGAGGGCCGTCTTGCGGATCGCCTCCGGCTGTCCCTCACGCAACCCGGGGTTCCCCGGCCTCTTGCCCTTAGCCGCTGCCGCCTTCATGCCAGCCTTCGTGCGCTCCGAGATGAGCGATCGCTCCAGCTGAGCAACGGCGCCCAGGACCTGCAGAGAGAACATGCCTTGCGGGGTCGACGTATCGATTGGATCCCGGAGGGATTTGAAGTGGGCACCTTTCTCCTCAAGCGTCTCGATCACTTCGAGCAGATGGCTGACCGACCGGGCCAAGCGATCGAGCCGAACCACTACGAGGACTTCGCCCCTCGAGATCTCGCGAATGAGCCGTGAGAGAACCGGCCGAGTTCGAGAGGCGCCGGACCCATGTTCCTGGTGGATCAGTTCGCAGCCGGCAGCCTTAAGCTCGTCGAGCTGAGCGTCTGTTGCCTGCTCCTCGGTCGACACGCGGGCGTATCCAACCAGGCGCTGTCGAGTAGGGGAGGGAGCCATGTGTCCATCTCTAGAGAAATTTCGGCTCCTTGTACATATTTTACGATCACGAGAAAAGGATCGTTTGAAGACGTTTCTCAAGCCATTTTGTTAACCAGCTGGGCAGAGGAGGGCTTTCCTAAATTCCCTCAAACTGGCTTAAAACAAAGGCTTCTTAAGCCATTCTGCGGCTTCAACAGCGGCCAGGGAAATCCGAGAGGCGCTCGTCAGCAGCACAATACTCGATCTCTGCGGATACTTATTTGCAAGCCATCGAACTGTCTCACATCTCACGATAGCAATACCTTGCTTTGCTTCAACTGGTTAAGCTATAGCTTGTAGCATCAATGACTTAGCTGGAGGATGTAAGCGTGGCTTTCGGGTAAGTGGGGCAGATTGGGGGGCAGGGATTCCTCCGGACGGGCATCCGTGATTCAATCCGGGCATGACCTCGCCCGGTGGTTCCGCCAAGCCCCTGTCCCAGAAGGCCCTGCGCCTGCTGGTTTCGGATCTGGCTGGTAAGATTGATCGACTGGAGCACGAGGTCGAGCAACTGCGCCTCGACAACCAGGTCTTGAAGGACGAGATCGCCCGGCTCAAGAACCTGCCGCCGCGCCCATCCTTCAACCCCTCCGGCATGGAGAAAGCCACTCAGCCGCGGTCTACGGGTCCGGGCCGGCGCCCTGGGCGTGGCACCAAACGGGATCGGGTGACGCGTGAAGTCACGCTGCAGGTCGAGGTTCCACCCGGCTCGCGCTTCAAAGGTTACAAGACGCTGGTGCGCCGGGATCTGATCCTGGCTGCCGAAGTGGTACGCTACAAGCGCGAACGCTGGCTCACGCCCAACGGCAAGACCATCATCGCGCCAATGCCGCCCGGCCTCACCGGCGGGTATGGGCCCGGCGTGCGGCGGTTCTGCCTGGCCCTGCACACGCAAGGCCAGGTGACCACCGAGCGCCTGACTGATCTGCTGAACGGCATCGACCTGTCGATCTCCAAGCGGCAGGTCGTGCGCCTGCTCACCTCGGATCTGGAGCTGTTCGAGCGAGAAGACCACGCGATCCTGCAGGCGGGCTTGGTTTCCTCGCCTTACCTCACCGTCGACGATACCGGTGCGCGCCATGCCCGCCGTCCTGGGGTGACCACGCAGATTGGCGGCGAACGCTTTACCGTGTTCCGCACCAGCCGGTCGAAGTCGCGCCTGAATTTCCTGTCGCTGCTGCGGGCCGGCCGTGACGAGTATGTCGTCAACGAAGCCGCGCTGGATTATCTGCGCCGGCAGCCTGTCGAGGCTGCCGTGACCGCCCGGTTGACCAAGCTCCAGGGCCAAGTGTTCCATTCGCAGATGGAGTGGTGGCAGCATCTGCTGCGGTGCTCGATCAACATCTTTGACCGGCCTCTGCTGCAGTCGCTGGATGAAGCTGCCACCTGGGGCGCTCTCCGTCATCACGGGCTGATGGAGAGCACCGTCGTTGTGTCTGATGATGCCGGCCAGTTCCGGGTTGCCACGCACGCCCTGTGCTGGGTTCATGCCGAGCGCCACCTCGAGAAGCTGATGCCCGCCTCGCCCAAGCAGGCCAAAGCAGTTGAGTTGGTCCGCGAGGCGATCTGGTGCTTCTATCGCAGCCTGAAGCTGTGGAAGCAGAGCCCCGCACTGGGCGCTGAGAGGGTGTTCCGGCAGCAATTCGACAAGATCTTTGGCCTGCGCACGGGCTACAAGGAGCTCGATGCGCTGCTGGCCCGCCTGGCGCGGCGCAAGGACGAACTGTTGCGGGTGCTTGAGCGACCGGAGATCCCGCTGCACACCAATGCGTCCGAGAACGACCTGCGCGCCTGCGTGATCAAGCGCAAGATCTCCGGCGGCACGATGAGCGCCAATGGCCGACTGGCGCGAGATGTCATGCTGGGCCTACTGAAGACCTGCCGCAAGCTCGGGCTGTCCTTCTTCACCTATCTCGGGGACCGGCTGGGACTGAATGGAGATCAGCCGAGGATCCCGCCCCTCGCCAACCTTGTTGCTCAAGCAGCCTGAGGCTGATCGCCCCCCAATCTGCCCCACTTACGCTTTCGGGAGCAGGGGAGGGGATCATGACGAGGAGCATCTGGCTCCTCGTACCTATGACCTGCCGGTGCTGCCATG
>NZ_JAEQMY010000091.1 GCF_016743775.1 Microvirga aerilata
TTATGTCAGTCCGGTTCAGTTCGAAAGGCTGGCCGGATAGCTGCCAAACCGCTCTCCACAAATGCGGAGCAAGACCAGTTGAGCGACTGCTCAAGTTCCTGTCCATGTTGGGAGCTGATATTGAGATCCGGATCTCCAAAAGAAAGACAGCTCGTGGCCGGACCGGTCTTGAGCAAGGCGGGATCAGAGTGAGCGCTGACTAGCGATCCCAAGCCTCAATCCATGCAGGCCCCGGTTGGACTCGGAAGCAGACCTTCGTTCACTCAAGGACAAGTCGCTCTTTGATTGCGCCAGTGGGACAACGCTGACGAGCCACGCCTCCAAGAGAATCTACGTCTCTTCAGCCTTTTTTGGCTGGGCAAGCCACGCTGCGAGGCCAACCTTATACGAATATTGCGCCACGATCAGCCCGGTTTGAGTTGTCACATCGGGGTGAAGAGTTCCTCTGCATCAATAGTTCTGCTCCGCTGGAGCCAAGCAGTGGAAGGACGTTAACGGTTTCATAGCAGCCATTCTGCGAATTTCGCGGACAATCTTCTCACCCATGCGGGAAGCCGAGAGAGCTTGCTCCACATAGGAGATAGTGATGTCCTACCATCGTGAGAGGCAATGTGCGATTGATGCACTTCAAGCCGAGATGATCTGCGAAGAGAAACGAATCAGAAAGGCTCTCGTGGGGTTGATCATGTTGGCAGCGCCGACCCTTGCTCTAGTCATGGGCGGTATCCTACAGATCCCCTGATGGCTCGATGGCCCCTGAGGCTTCTCATGCCTTCGCTCGCGAGGAGCATCGAACAGCGACGTCGAACTGCGAAGGAAAGCTCATACGAGCTTGTTAGTGACACTTGCGCTCGAGCATGTGGTGTTGGCTCTGAATGTATTGGACGAACCGGTCCCAATTTGACTCGAACTTTCCCCATTGCGCCCCGCCCTGGATATAGTTCATTGTTACATATCTCTTCGGCCCCGTTGGCCTCAGCCAAGTCCTGCCATCCAAGTGCGACTTTTTAACCATTAGGGTCCTATGGTTCAAGTTCGTGCTGGAAGCTTGATGTAATTCATGATGCAGAACGGGACATCAACGAGGCCGAAGGCCCGCAGGAGATCTCAACGATGACATTGAAGTTCGTGGGCGCGGGCTACGCCCTCGCCCTTTCTCTCACCCTCTACGGCATCACCACGGGCGCGTGCGCACAAACCGCTCCCGCCGCTGAACAAGTCTCGACGGCGCCTAACCTGAACCAACCCATCCTCAAAGTTGCCGGAGTGACCACAACCAACGGCACGGAGGAGGCGACCTATACCCTTCAGGATCTTGAGGCCATCGGTGGGGAGGTGATCGAGACGACGACCCCCTGGTTCGATGGCGTAACGAAGTTCGAGGGCGTCCGCCTTGATAAGCTTTTGAAGGGAGCAAAGGGCAAAACCGTCGAGGCGGTTGCCATGAATGACTATGTGTCCGAGATCCCTATGGAAGATTTCGCAAAGTACGGCACAATCATCGCTTACAAGCGCAACGGAGCCTACATGCCAATCCGGGACAAGGGGCCTCTGTTCATCGTTTATCCCTACGACAAGATCTCGGAACTCAAGAGCCAGAAGTTCTATTCCCGGTCCGTTTGGCAAGTTAAGGGCCTTGTAGTGAAGTAATCCGTCAGGTCTGGCATCTCCGCCGTACCCACCTTCATCTCCGGCTCCCCCATGTTCCTTAGCCGCCAAGTCTCGCGCGTTCTTGTTCTTGTCGTGCTCCTGTTTGCAGGGGCGGCGATCTTGCTCGCCATGCGCATCTCGGAAAGGCAGGAGATCCTCTCCCAGGCTTCTCGTTATAATCTCGTCTGGCTCGTGACGCAGACCACCAACGAGATCGCCCGCTTCGGCTCAGAGGTTGGGGCTTACGTGGCCGAGCCCTCCCCCGCAAACCGCATCGCTATTGGCCAGCGCTTCGAGGTTCTGGCAAGCCGTTCGCCTCAAGTCCACAGTGGCGACATGAAGGCTTACGCCAGCGTCGACTCCAACCGGATGGCGCTGCTCAAGGATCTCGAAGCGGGCATCAAGGAGATCGAAAGTCTAATCACAGACATCGACGCCCCCGGAAATGCAAAGCGTATCCTGGAGATCATCGGCGACCTCAACCCGCGCTTCGTGCGTCTCGCCTCCGCGGCGAACAACACCACCAGTGAGCGCGTCGAAGCCGAGCGCCAGGAGTTGCTTACCATGCACTCCTGGTTCACAGCTCTTGCGGGGGGGCTCGTGGTCAGCGGCCTCGCCCTGATGTTCATTTTTCGGCTCCAGTTCCGGACTCTTAACCAGGGCCTTGCTCGCCTAAGCCTGCAGAATGAGCGCTTCAACGCCGCCCTCAACAACATGAGCCAAGGCCTGTGCATGTTTGATGCTGACCAGCGTCTGATCATCTCAAACCGGCGTATGGTCGAGGTCCTGCGGGTCCCTGAGCACGTTCTCGCAAAGGGGGCGAGCTTGGGTGAGATGGTTTCCCGTGCGGAGGAGGCCAGCATGGACCTCTCGGTCCTCGACACAGTGCCGATCCTCACTGACAGCCGCGGCTTCGCCGCCTCGCTCCGGCAAACCTCGGATGGGCGCAGCATCGCCATCGCTTACCAACGCGTCACAGATGGGGGTTGGGTGGCGACCTACGAGGACGTCACCGAGCGCAAGCAGCACGAGGAGCGCGTTGCCTACCTTGCGAACCATGACACCCTGACCGGCCTTCCAAATCGCGCCCGCTTCCAGCTCGACCTCAACGAAGCCCTGGCTGAGTCCGCTATCACCGGTCGCAGCATAGCTCTGCTCTGCCTTGACCTTGATCGCTTCAAGGCCATCAACGACACGCTTGGCCACCACGTCGGCGACTTGCTCCTGCAGGAGGTGGCCCAGCGCATCATGGGTGTGCTCCGGCATGGCGACACCGTCGCTCGTCTGGGTGGTGACGAATTCTCCATCATCACCCGTAATATGCGCGTCCGACAGGATGCCGCGCATCTTGCAGAGCGCATTATTGAGGCCGTCCGCGCGCCCTACGATCTCGAGGGCCACAGGATCATTGTGGAGACGAGCATCGGCATCGCCGTGTGTCCCGATGACTCCGTGGATGGCGAACAACTGCTGAGGCAGGCCGACTTCGGGCTCTACAGGACAAAAAGTGACGGCCGCGGCTCTTACCGGTTTTTTGAGGCTGGGATGGACAATCACATCCAAGCGCGGTTGATGCTTGAGACCGATTTACGCAAGGCCCTCGCTGCGGACGAGTTTGAGCTGCACTTCCAACCTATTGTCAGCCTTGAGTCGACGGACGAAGTCCGCTGCTATGAGGCGCTGCTGCGCTGGAAGCACCCCGTCCGCGGCATGATCCCACCCGGAGACTTCATCCCGATCGCGGAGGAGATTGGCGTCATTGTGCCGCTCGGCGAGTGGGTCATTCACGAGGCCTGCCGCCAAGCGGTGGCGTGGAACGGCACAGCCCGTGTCGCGGTCAACCTCTCACCGATTCAATTCAAGCGCGGGGATGTTGTCGGCGCCGTTCATCAGGCCCTCACGCACAGCGGCCTTGCCCCACAGCGGCTTGAACTCGAGATCACCGAGAGCGTGCTCATGGATGATGGTGGTCGGACGCAGGAGATCCTCACGAGCCTGCACAAGGTTGGCGTGCGCATCGCCATGGACGACTTCGGCACCGGATATTCGAGCCTGAGTTATCTGCGCAAGTTCAGCTTCGACAAGATCAAGATCGACCGCTCTTTCGTGAAAGACATTCACATTCAACAGAACCGGGACATCATCAATGCGATTGTCGAGCTGGGCCGCTCGCTCGGCATGACCGTGACCGCTGAGGGTATCGAGACAGCCGAGCAGCTCGAACTCCTGCGCGGTGCCGGATGCCACGAGGGGCAGGGCTACCTCTTCAGCCGTCCTCGGCCCTCCTACGAGTTCGAGGGCCTTCTCTTCGCCCCAGACTCAATGCGCCGGGTAGCCCGCCCTCTCGTTCCCCTTCACGTATCTTAAGGAATGCAACTATGGATCCAGTCAGCCGTCTCTCCCACGACCTCTCCGCTGGCGCCCCCGTCGTGAGCGCGTGGTGTGGGATCCCAGATCCAAGCGTTGGCGGCGTCCTCGCCTCCGAGGACTTTGACGCCGTGACCTTTGATATGCAGCACGGTGCCGTCGATTTTGAATGCATCGTGCGGGCTATCCCGCTGGTCGCCGCCCAAGGCAAGCCCTCGATCGTCCGCGTGCCGGTTGGCCACTTCGCGACCGTGTCTCGCCTGTTGGACGGCGGTGCTGCGGCCGTGATCACTCCGATGGTGAACACCCTCGAGGACGCCCAAAACCTTGTCCGGTTCGCCAAGTACCCGCCGATCGGTCAGCGGAGCTGGGGGCCTTGGGGTGCGCCCGGCTTAACGGGCATGGGTGACCCCGAGTACTTCGCCGCCGCCAACCGGATCTCCCTGGCGATCGCCCAGATCGAGAGCCGCGAGGGCCTCGCCATCGTGGACCAGATCCTCGCCACTCCGGTTGATGGCATCTTCCTGGGTCCTTCTGACCTGTCGATCGCCCTGTCCAACGGCGCAAGGGTCGACCCGACCGGCCGTGAAACAACCGAGGCTCTCCAGCACTGCGTGCGCCTCGCCCGCGCTGTCGGCAAGTTTGCGGGTGTCTATGCCCCCACGGGTGAGCGCGCGGCGGCCCTCCTCGAGATAGGCTTCACCTACGTGGCCCTTGGCAGCGATGAATGGCTGATGCGAGCCGGCGCGAAGGCGTTCCTCACCAAGGCACGGGCCGGTCTTCGCCAGGTGCCGCAGGTGGCCTGATATGGCCGCTGGGGGGGCTGACCTGCGTCGAGTGGTTGCATGGATGGGGGTGGCACTGCTGTCCTTGTCCTGCATGGCCGTCTCCATGCGTGAAGCGACCCGCTACATGGGCGTTGCCGACGCCTTGGCGGCGCGCTGCGTCGTTGGCGTTGTCGGCGTCCTCTTTGCCGCCATCCTGTTTCCCTCTCTGCGCGGTGCGCTGGCCCCGCGCAGACTTGGTCTCCACGCGCTCCGGAATGGCGTCCACTTTGTTGGTCAATACGCTTGGGGCCTTTCGGTCTCGCTGCTGCCCTTTGCCCGGGTGTTCGCTCTCGAGTTTGCGACCCCTGTCCTGACGGTTTTGTTTGCAGCTCTGCTGCTGCGCGAGCGCCTGACCATGCCCCGGCTGTTCACCGTCCTGGTCGGTGCCGCAGGCCTGGTGGTGATCACGGTGCCCAAGACCGGGGAGGTGGATCCGCTGATGCTGCTACCCCTCGCTTCCTCCGCTGCCTTCGCGCTGGCTGGCATCTTCACCAAACGGCTGACCGCCACCGTCACAGCCCTGTCTGTCATGTTCTGGATGAATGCGATGCAGCTCCCGCTCAACCTCGCTGGGGCCGATTGGGGCTTCTGGCGCTCGGTCCCCGATGCGGCGCTGCTGCCGCTCCTGGGTGTGTGCGTGTCCGGGTCGCTCGCGCAGTACGCGATGGCGAACGCCTTCCGCCACGGAGACGCCATGGTGGTCGTCCCCCTCGACTTCCTGCGTGTGCCGCTTATCGCCTTGGTGGGGGCGGTCTTCTATGGTGAGGCCTTGGAGCCCGCTGTGCTTGTGGGCGCTGGGATCATCGTCGCGGGCATCGTTGCCGGCCTGCGCGCCGAAGCGAGCCGCCAGGTGGCCGTGCAGGGTGCCGCGGATCCAGCGCCCATCCGTTAGGAGCGCCTCAACCTTGTGACGGCTGCATCTCCATCATCCTTATCCGTCCTGACCTGTACCCGCACCGATCCTCGCCCCTCGACGGGCGGCAGACAGTTCCAATGCAGTATCCAGCCCATCGCGCTGATGTCTGGTATCAACAGGTTAGCGCAATAATCCAGCCGCTGCACAGAGCGGGTTCGTGCCGTTATCCACACAGAGGTTGGGACGAAACCTGAAGGACGTCGGTGATCAAGCCCTGATGCGCGGGTTGGCTACCGCATTCCCAAGTATGCGTCTGGGGCTGGCCCTCTCTTGCCGCAAGCGTCGGCCTAGAGCATCGAACGATTTGTCGGACCCGCTTGGTCCTCCACCTCTGCCCAGCGGAGAGGGATGGGGCGTCGTGGATCTGCCTTTTGGTCCGATGCTCGAGCAAGCCCACACGCCGGCCCAATCACTTCCGGTAGAAGATGATCCTGCCGGGGAAGACTTGATCGAACAGGTCAAAATCGCTGATGTTGCCTGTCAGAAAGACGAGGCCCTGAGCAATAGCCTGGCAATGCAAAAGCGCATCGTTGAGCAACGCATTGCTTTGCGAGCGATTGGTCAGCCGGGCGACCATCCCCGACAGGATGCCTGCCTCACCGCTGATCCGCTGCGTCGGAGCCGTCAGGCGATGGTCAGGAATCCGGTCCAAGGCTTTCCTCATCGCCTTCTGAGCGGCGGCTGTGTCCGGATGCTTCGGGTCAAGCCGGCCGAACAGATAGGTTAGCTCCGAGAGCGCAACAGTCGAATGGTGGACCGTGCGAGCCGCAAGGAGCTGGTCCACCTTCAAGGGAGCACGGTTCTGCACAACGTCGATGGTGACCGTCGTGTCGATGAGCAGATCCGGGCCAACCAGGTCGACATCGTCGATGAAGGTCAGCGTGCTGTCGTCGCGCCGCGTTAGGGAGGCGGTTTTCTTGTGAGGCTTGAGCCAACGCAAGCTCGCGTCGAGATCAAAACTCAAGATCAAGATCCGGTGAAACGCTGCCGCGCAGGGAGGTGAGGGTCTCTGCGAACGTGTCCTCGAGGGCGACACGAGACAGTGCATATTCGAGCAGCTCGGTATCGGATGTGATGCCCGAACGCTCCTTGGCGGCTTTGATCAGAGCTGTCCGCATCCGGCCGGCGATCCGCTCGCTCTCCCCCTCCAGCAACCCAGCTCGCGCGGCGGTATTGCGGATCACCGCCTGCCGCGTCGGGGCCCCTCGGGCGACGAAGTTGGACATAGTTTCTGAGCGCTTCGCCATGTGCAACAAGTTATAGTTTTTGTGCAACAAGCGCAAGAGGGCCACTGCCTGGCCCTTGCAGACCCGCTACACGGGACGGAGAGGGGCCCTGAAACGACCAAAGGAGACCCGATTGGACCGCCTTGGCAAGTAGTTCGTTTCCGCGAAGACGGACAGCTTCTCGGAGCCGCAAGTGACCCAGCACCTTGGAGCGCGTAGGGCTCGTTCGGTCGAGACGCCGCCAATGTTTCGGCGAGGGGCGCTTTTGGGCCGGATTGTCCGTAGCTGGTTTCCGCCGTCGCGCCTGAAACACACTCAACTTTCAGCAGTCGGGGCGTTGACATCGGCAAAATAACGATATATCGTTAATGAGTCGATCCAGCAGGAGATTGTCATGACCAGCGTATCGAGGGCGGGGGCCGCACAGCAAGCCCTCAGAGCAACCAACCGATTGTCGAGACCGCACCAGCAACAATGGTCACGTTCGGTATGCAGGTGCGCTTGGTCCCGGTTGGCCCAGGGCGCGAGGTTGAGGTCGTCCGTCTCCTCGCCCGGTACAACCGCGTATGTCTGGGCTTGGAGCCTCCGGTCCAAGCGATGCTCCAGCGGCTTAGCCGACACCCACCGGGGAGTGCTGGAGCAAAACGGGAGCACGCTTCAGACCAGGCTTCATATGCGGGAGATGATCGAAGGGCAGTAAGGCAGACAAGTATCGATGCCGGGGTCTCACCGCACGCTTGGCCCGAACTGTCCTGATCATCCTCGTTGGAGTGACGGACGGGAGAGGCGGCGGCCTTGCCGCCCCGCCTCATAGCACGACGTTAGCGGCCGCACGGCCCGCCGCTCGAAGCCGCTCACCGGTGTTCATCCCCTTTCCATGCTCAACAATGGAGGCTTCCGCATGTCCTGCCATCGTCAAATCAACTGGTCCGCTGCCATGCGGGACCTGCGCCGGGAGAGGGCGCCCCGTCCCGTTGTGAACGCCCTTGTGGCCCAATCTCTCGCGTTCGCTAAGGCCTGCGATGCCCTCAGAGCGGCGCAGGCTTGTCCTCTCAGGCGCGACGGCACCTACGACCGATCCGCAATCATGACCCTTGCCGTTGCGCTGGCCCGCAAAGAGCGCGCGAAGAGACCGCGTGCTGCGTGGAGGACTTTGATGAGTTCGGCCCTGAAGTTCGCTTGGGCGCGGGCGAAAGTCGGCCCTGGCATCGGCGCTCACTGATCTTCCAAACCACGGAATCATGCCCAAACGGGTCAGGGCCGCTCGTAACTGAGGTCTCTATCCATTCACGGTAAGGATCATTGCCAATGGCGAGAGCACGACGGGGGCGCAGCCCTCAACAGCAGACTGTGTCGCAGAGCCTGCCAAACCCAGAGAGCCCGGCCACCGTCGCGGCGTTGGGCGTGCAGGTCCGCCTGGTGCGGGTCGATCCGGCGCGAGCGCGTGAAGTGGCCGATCTCATGGCCGCCTGCGAACGCTTGCGGCAGGAGGCGGACCGGCTGCTCACCCGTGTGGTTGATTTGCTCCACGAGGAGGTGCGTGACGCGCGCGGTGACCGTCCCTCCCTTCGCTCGACCCTTGATTGAGGTGTCCCGTGCCCTTTGTCGAGGTTGAGGATGTGGGCACAACAGAACGCCGGAAGCTGACGCCCCAGCGGCGGCTCCAAGTGCGGGAAAAGACCGGAGGCCTGTGTGTGGTGTGTGACAGCCGGATCGATGGCGTGCGCGAGCGCTGGATTGTCGAGCACATCCGCGCGCTGGAACTCGGGGGTGCGGATGACATCGCCAATCTCGGGCCGGCGCATGAGGCCTGCGCCCTTGAAAAGACGCGGGAGGATCATCGCCGGGCCGCGCAGGCCAAGCGCCAGAAGATCCGGCACCTTGGCGCAGAGCGCTCGAAACGGCCGCTGCCGTTTGGGAAAGGAAGTCGTTGGAAGCGGACGCTGTCGGGCAAGATCGTGCCGCGCGCGTGAGACGGGGAGGGGGCACGCTCCGGGCACGCACAGCATGATGGCAGAGATGGTCATGGTGGTAGCGAAGACAGCGGATCACAGGTCGGTAGCGCAAGCTGCGGTCTCCTGGTTGAGGCCAGGCCCCCGAGAGGGGATGCTCGCAAGGCCATCGGGATACCCCCATACCGAGGCGCTATGCGCTTACGCTGCAGCGGAGTTCGGCCGGAAGACGCGCCGGCACGCTGTCACGGCGCACCAAACGTCGGGCCAGAGAACGGACGAGATCCCGGTTCAAACCTGCTGTATCTTCAGGTTTGGGGTTTCTGACCCGAGCGGGTCGCGCAACTACGCAGCGTCAAGCGCCCGCTGATGCGGCTTGGCGATGATCATGCGCCATCTCAACACCCGCGACCGGATCTAAAAAGCCTTGCCACATCCTCAAGCGAGCGCATCGCACGGGAGCGCTGCCGCCGGTGATGTGAAAGGCCGACCAGGCAAGGATTAGGGGCCCTGCGACAACACCGGGGCAACGACGGACGCTGCGGGAATTGCGCTTGCAAGCGGTGACGCACGGGCCTGATGAAACCAATGCTACCCCTGGGAAGGATGAGACGCCTTCCTCTCTTTGGTGAGACCCAACTGATCGAACGCGGCGCTCCCGATACTGGATGTGGCGAATGCCGGGGCGACGCCGGACGGACCGCGGAGCCCACCAGATCGAAACGTTCGGGTTCGATCCCACCTGACCAGCCGTGTCCCCATGAGGTTCAGATCCGTTCAGCGTTTTCGGGAGCGAACCCTCTGGACGAGAGCGACGAGCTGGGCTCGTCGGCGTTGGCACAGCGGACGGAGACAAGCGCACATGTCGCTTGTGATGCTCATGGAGCCTTACCTGTTGGCGATCAGGCCATGGATCCGCTGCATTCGGCTCCCCACCACTAAAACCATTAGGACTCGCGCCGCGCCCAGATGCGCCGCGTTGTCTTTGTCGTATCCTCCAATCCGATGGCGCTGGGTTCGGCGGTCGGCAGAGGAGCGGATCGACAATCCTGCTCTCCAAACGAGCCGGTGGTGAGCGGGTGAGCCAAACGCAGAGCCGAACGATGATCGCGGCGCGCCGCGTCCAAAGGTGGGGAGGCCGCTGCACAGGTCCGACCAAAGCCTAAGACCATCGTCCCAACCTTGCCCAACCTCTGGTCCATGTCTGTCAGACCTCAGTGCGCCCGGGCTCGGCCCTTTGCCAGTGGTGGACAGGCTTCGCTTCCTGCCACCCTGCAGCGGTGTTCAATGCCCACAAGGGGCTTATACGGGGACTGGGGAACGACTATGGTTCATATCGTCAAGCACGACCTTGAATTCATCCTGAAGCAGATCAAGATCGCGGAGGCCCATTCAGCCGGCACACCGCTGAACCAGATCCGCATCGATGCCAACGGCAACATCTCGGCGAATCCGAACGATCCGCTTGCCGTTCCGACTCCGCTGTCGCCTTATGGCCTTCGCACGGTCGACGGCAGCTACAACAACATGATGGAAGGCCGTGACCAATGGGGTGCTGCCGATAATCCGTTCCCGCGCGTTACCGATCCCTACTACCGCAACGAGGGCGACGATGCGATGCCGGCCGGTTATGTTGCCGGCAACAACAACAATTATGGCCAGCAGGGCGATGTGGTCGACGCCGACCCGCGCCTCATCTCAAACCTGATCGTCGATCAGACGTTGGACAACCCCGCCGCGATCAGCGCCGCGCTCACCTATGCGGGCATCACAGGGGCGGCGCAGACCGCCGCCATCACTGAGATCAGGGGCGCCTACTTGGCCGTTAAGGCTGGGACGGGTACCCAGGCCACGCTGAACACCATTCTGGAGAAGCACAGCGTTGAGATGGACGGCAACTCCGTCATCATCCCGAACGTCGCCCCGGACGAGGGCCTGTCCGCCTCGTACAACGGCTGGTTTACGCTGTTCGGCCAATTTTTTGACCATGGGCTGGACCTCGTCTCAAAGAAGGGTGGCACCGTTTACATCCCGCTCTCCCAAGACGACCTACTGTACAATCCGGCGACCCCACAGACCAACTTCATGGTCCTGACCCGCACGGCCGATGGCGGTGAAAATCTCACCACGCCGTGGGTGGACCAGAACCAGACCTACACCTCCCATGCCTCGCACCAGATGTTTCTGCGCGAGTACACCATGGTGAACGGCAAGCCGCTCGCAACCGGTAACCTCCTCGAGGGCAAGCGGGGTCTCGCCACCTGGGCCGAGGTCAAGGAACAGGCTCGCACAAAGCTCGGCATTGAGCTCACCGACGATGATGTCGGCAATATCCCGTTGTTCGCGGTTGACGCCTATGGCGAGTTCCTTCGTGGTCCGAACGGGCTCCCCCAGCTCGTCGTGGGTCTCGGCGCGGACGGCAAGTTCGGCGGCGGCGACGACGATCTGATCGAAGGCAACCTGACTACGCCGATCAATCCTTCGGCCGTAGGTGCCTTCCGCACTGGCCATTCCTTCCTGGACGATATTGCTCATGCAGCCAAGTCCGTGAATGACCGCGGGCAAAAAATGTATGCGGACCACGACGACGCCCTGGGCGTTGGCGTTACCCTCATCGACAACCCGAACTTTGATCCAACCAAGCCGCCCGGCGCATCAAACCCGCTGAAGGTGGGCCTCAACCCGGATTTCGACGCCAATCAGCCGGTGAGCGCCAACAACCCGCAGTACCTGGCCGCGAACCGCTTCTATGATGACGAACTCCTCGACGCCCACTACATCACGGGCGATGGCCGCGGCAACGAAAACACCGGCCTGACGGCGGTTCACCACATTTTCCACTCGGAGCACAACCATACCGTCGACCAGGTGAAGACGCGGGCCATCGAGTCCGGCGATCTTTCCTTCCTCAACGAGTGGCTGCTGGTCGACCTGCCGGCGGGCACCGTCCTGCCGCCGGCCGATAACGCAGCGGCGATTGAGGCCTTCGCCAAGACCCTCTCCTGGGACGGCGAGCGCCTGTTCCAGGCGGCCCGCTTCACCACCGAGATGCAATACCAGCACCTGGTGTTTGAGGAATTCGCCCGCAAGGTCCAGCCGGATGTGGACGTCTTCGTCTTCAATCCATCGGTCGACATCAACCCGAACATCCTCGCTGAGTTCGCTCACGTGGTGTATCGCTTCGGGCACTCCATGCTGAACCAAGAGGTGTCTGCCAAGAACGTCAACGGCAGCAATGCCAGCATGGACCTGTTCGAGGCCTTCCTGAACCCGGTGTCGTTCGGCTCCGACACGATCAGCCACGATGTGGCGGCTGGCGCCATCGTTCGTGGCATGACCAGTCAGGTCGGCAACGAGATTGATGAATTTGTCACGGATGTGCTCCGTAACCAGCTCGTTGGCATCCCGCTCGATCTCGCTGCCCTAAACATCGCCCGTGGTCGCGAAACGGGTATCCCGCCGCTGAACGAAGCCCGTCGCCAGTTTCAGGAGGTGGCTAATGGAGACTCTCAGCTGGAGGCCTATACCAGCTGGACCGACTTCGCGCATAACCTCAAGAATCCGGCCTCAATCGTCAACTTTATCGCAGCATACGGCACGCATCCTTCGATCACCTCTGCCACGACGGTCGCCGCCAAGCGCGACGCCGCCATGGCCCTGGTGTTCGGAGATGGTAATGATGATGACGGCATCACCATTCGTGGCGTGACCTACACCGATCGCCTCGACTTCCTGAATGCCACTGGATCCTATGCAGGAGGCAAGCTCGGCGGCCTTGAGGACGTGGATCTCTGGGTTGGCGGTCTGGCCGAGAAGAAGATGGCCTTCGGCGGCATGCTGGGCTCGACCTTCTCTTTCATCTTCGAGCTTCAGCTGGAAAACCTCCAGAACGCGGACCGCTTCTATTACCTGTCCCGCGTCCAGGGCCTGAACTTCCTCAACGAACTGGAGAACAACTCCTTTGCCAAGATGGTGCTGAACAACACCGATCTTGGTGAGACGGGCTATGCGCTGCCCGGCGATATCTTCTCGGTGCCGGACCATGTTCTGTACATGGACAAAGCCATGCAGACTAAGTTCGGCTATCTGGACCCCGTGCAGGATGACCCCTGGCTTCAGGTGCTCTCACCCATGGTTGAGCGTAGGGATGCCAACAATGACGGGGTGGCCGAATACATCCGGGTCAACACTAACGACCACGTGCTGATCCAGGGCACCAATGGCGATGACACCATCGTGGCCGGTGGCGGCGACGACTCAGTGTGGGGCCGCGACGGCAACGACAAGATTGAGGCCGGCTACGGTGTCGACAAGATCCACGGCGGCAAGGGTGACGACATCATTACCAACTCCGGCACGGACATTGGCGAAGTCGACATGTTCCACGGCGAGGAAGGCAACGACGTCATCCATGCCGGCAGCGGCCTGGCACTGGTTTTCGGCAACGAGGGGCAGGACTTCCTCATCACCGGACCGGACGGCAAGGAGGCCTTTGGCGGCACCGGCAACGACTTCATCCTTGGCGGCGAGGGTGGCGACTTCCTCCTCGGCAACGAGGGCGATGACTGGATCGAGGCGGGCAACGGCTTCGACACCACGGCTGGTGACAACTCGGAGCTGAACTTCAACTCCACCATCATCGGCCATGACGTGATGTTCGCCGGCCAGAACGAGCATGACTTCGACGCCGAATCCGGCGACGACATCATGGTGCAGGGCGAAAGCGTCATGCGCAACGAGGGAATGTGGGGCTTCGACTGGGCGATCCACAAGGGCAACAAGGAGGCAGCGGATTCCGACTTGACCCGGCCGATCTTCACCACCGACGAGCAGGACATCCTGCGCGACCGCTTCGATACGGTCGAGGCGCTCTCCGGCTGGGACAAGAACGACGTCCTGAAGGGCGACAACCGAGCGGATCCCGATCCGAACGAGGAGCCGGAGCCGGGCGAGAACCCGAACCTCGCTGCCGCAGAAGGCACGATGGTCAAGCATGAGCTCACCCAGGCGGGTGTTAACCGGATCGCGGGGCTCCGTGATCTGCTGGGCGACTGGGCGGCCGCGCCAGTGGCGGGCAATCTTGAGTCGCAAATCGCCTTCGATGACGGTAACATCCTGCTCGGCGGCGGCGGCAGCGACCTCATTGAAGGTCGCGGCGGCAACGATCTCATCGATGGCGACAGCTGGTTGAACGTGCGCATCCGCATCACGGTCGCCAATGAGGTCTACACGGCCGATGGGATGGCCCAGAAGGTCTACCGGGAGGCAGACTACAAGGACGGGGTGCCGGTGGCCGACGCGGTGGCGCAGTTTGGCGGCAAGACCCTCGACGCCCTGATGCTCAGCCGGACCCTCAACCCAGGCCAGCTCTCGATCGTCCGCGAGATCGTCAAGGACGATGGAATGGGTGACATCGATACGGCCGTCTTCTGGGATGTGCAGGACAACTACAGCATCTCCCTGGGCGACAATGGCTCGATCATCGTCAGCCACACGGGCTTCGATCCTGCCGTCGTTCCGGCCGGTGTCGACACCCGGTTCTCTGACGGTGTGGACAAGCTGCGTAACGTTGAAGTCCTGAAGTTCGCGGATGGCAACGTCAGCGTCAGGGAGCTCCTGAACACCCCACTCAACATCATCACTAATGGAGGAGAACCGCTGACACTTTCCGTGGCGGAGAATACCGCGGCCGGCACGCTTGTGGTCGATGTGGACACAAATCCACCGCCGGTGGGACTAAAATGGTCGATCACAGGCGGCAATCAGCGCGGTCTGTTTGCCATTGACGAGGGCACCGGCCGTATCACCCTGGCCAGCTCACCGGACTATGAGGCTCTGAAGGCCCTGGGGACAAGCTTTGCTCTGACCGTGGCGGTGACTGATGGGGTGCGGGTCGACACGCAAGCGATCACCATCAACATCACCGATATCGTCAACGATGGGGATGATATCTTCACCTTTACGGGTCCGGCGACAAACTTCGTTACCCTGGACGGCGGAACTGGGTTCGACACGATCCGTGCGCTCTCTGACAACACGGTGATTGGCCTGCGCTCCTTGACTAACGTGGAGGCGATCAGCGCCAACGGCTTTGCCGGTGTGGTGATCCGCGGCTCTGACCTGGGGCCTGTGGGCGAGAGCCTCGACTTCACCGGCGTGACGCTCACCGGGATTGTGGGCATCCATGGCGGGGGTGGGCACGACACCCTCACCGGCAGTGCCGGGGCCGACACCCTCACCGGCGACAGCGGCAACGACGTGCTCAGTGGCGGAGCCGGCAATGATGCGGTGGATGGCGGCATCGGCAACGATGCCGTGAGTGGCGGGGACGGCAGCGACACTCTGCACGGCGGCGAGGGCAGCGACACCATCGCGGCGGGAGCCGGTGACGATGTGATCACCTATGCGGGCACCACAAG
>NZ_JAEQMY010000092.1 GCF_016743775.1 Microvirga aerilata
AGCCGAGGACGTGATTTCGGCGCCTGGCTCGGGCTGGTGCCGAAGCAGACCTCAACAGGCGACCGCACGATCCTGGGCCGCCTGTCCAAGCGAGGTAACAGCTATCTGCGCTCGCTTCTGGTCCAAGCCGCCCGCGTACTGCTGCTCTGGCCGTCCAAGTGGCGCCAGCACAGTTTCGGGGCATGGCTCACGGCCGCGTCCGCACGCCTGCACCACAACGTACTGGCGGCGGCTCTGGCCAACAAGCTGGCCCGGATCGCCTGGAGTGTGCTGAGTCAGAACCGCGTCTATGAACCACGAACAGCGGTTGTAGTGGGGTAAGGCTGACACGAGCCTGAGCCCCAACTTAGCCGTTTGGAGCTCGCCGAGGTCTGCGAGGGGAGGACGAGATGGAGAACGGTCGCGCCGTCGCATCTGGGCTCTGGTGACCCGTTTGGCCATGATGGGCCGGTCCGCTTATGAGAACAGATGCGCGCGGATATCCATGATGGCCAGGAGCTTTGCTCCGCAAGGGCCGGATACATTAGCGCAAGACCAACCTCACCATGCCGAATTCCCTTGCGACGCACGGCCGGTCCATACAAATGGGTCAAACCAAGAAATTGAGCAGACCGAATGAACGTCTGCTCACCGCGGAAAGGCAGACATTCGAGTTACTTCCTCCTCGTGCCATTAAGAGACGTTCCGGGCTCACGGTTACAATTCCGCGAAGGATTCTCCGAGGGTCTTCTATAGCGCGGCAAACGGCGTGCCAGGTTCCGAGGAAGACGCTCGGGCTTTGATCCGCTCCGCGACCATGACTTGCAGGCGCCAGAGATTTCTGTCGGGAAGGGTTCCGCCTTGGCAGCAGCCGTGTCATGGCCTCGGTGCATGGCTGGGGACCATGAATCCCGTTGATCTGCGACGGGGACATAATACATTAGTCTTATCGCAGTGCATAAGAAACAGGCCAAGCAAGATGTTAGTCGCCATCCTCAGAAGCGTTGGACGTGAGATTTGGACCACCCTGGTCCGTACGGGCGAGCGTCGCGCAGCCCGCGCAATGGCAAACTCCAAGGGGGGCACCTACCAGTACTGAAGACGTCGCTCACCCGATCCGAGCCCGTCCGTTCGACGGGCTCATGATTTTGGTTGACGGCACTGGGGGCTGATGCGCCGAGGCTCAGGATGACCTGCTCTTGAGCCGTTTCCTGACTTCCTCAACGACCTTGCCCGGCGTGATGCCGAAGTGCTCGTACAGATCAGTCTCGGCTCCCGATGCGCCGAAGCCGCTCATCCCGATGAACCCTCCGTCCTCGCCGATGTAGCGGTCCCATCCCAGGCGGACGGCCGCCTCTACCGCCACGCGTACGGTTCCCCTGCCGAGAACCTCCTTGCGGTACTCCGCGTCCTGAGCCTCGAACAGCTCCCACGAGGGCATCGACACCACCGCCGTCGGGACCCCTTCCGACTCCAGTTGCCTGCGCGCCTCGACCGCGATGCCGACCTCGGATCCGGTCGCGAGCAGCGTCACCTGCCTGGGCCCATTCCCGGCTTCCAGCAGCACGTAAGCGCCACGGCGTGATCGGTTCTCCCCTGAGCCGTCGGTGCGCACTGGCTCCAGGGGCTGGCGGGCGAAGATGAGGCATGACGGCCCGGTCCTGTTGGCAAGCGCGATCTCCCAGCACTCCGCCGCTTCCACGGCATCGGCCGGGCGAAGGACGAGCATGTTGGGGATGGCCCTCAGCGACGCCAGGTATTCCACAGGTTGGTGCGTCGGCCCGTTGCGGCCGATGCCAATGGAGTCGTGACTGAACACGAACGGAACCGGCAGGCCCATCATGGCAGCGAGCCGAAGCGTCGGGCGCATGTAGTCGGAGAACACGAGGTAAGTCACTCCGACGGGCACGATCCCGCCATGGGCCGCCATGCCGTTCTGCATCGCGCCCATGGCATGCTCGCGGATGCCATAGTGGACGTAGCGTCCGCCATGGTCCGATGCCGTGAACGGTGCGAGCGCCCGCTTGTGCTTCGTCGCGCCCTCCAGGTCGGGCGCGCCCGAGATCAGTTCTGGGATGGCATCCGTCAAAAGGTCCACGATGTCGCCGGACAGCTTGATGCCGAACTCAGCCGACGGCTCCCGGGCGGCCCGCTCGCGGAGCGCCCGCAACGGTTCGTCCCAGCCGTCCGGCAGGCGTCCTTCCCGGAGTCGATCGAGGAGGCGACGCTGCTCGGAGGGCAACGCATCGACGCGGCTTTGCCACGCTTCGTACTCCGGCAGGCTCCGCCGACCGGCCTCGCGCCAGGCATGCAACGTCTCCTCTGGGATCTCAAACGGCGCATGCGGCCAGCCGAGGTATTGGCGGGCCGCATCGGCCCCTTCCCTGAAGATGCGTGCACTGTGCGCCGCGCGTGTCCCCTCGACCTGGGGCAACCCGCGGCCGATGACCGTCCTGCATTGGATCATTGATGGGCGCGGATCCTTCTTGGCGAGGAGGATCGCCGCCGACACGGCATCGATGTCGTGACCGTCGACCTCCTGGACATGCCATCCGCTCAGCCGGAAGCGCGCGGCCATGTCATCGCTCAGAGCCAAGTCGATCACCCCGTCGTCTGTCATCCGGTTGTCGTCCCAGAGGAAGATAAGCCTTCCAAGCCCCAGGTGGCCGGCCAGCGAGATGACCTCCTGCCCCACGCCTTCCTGGAGGCAGCCGTCTCCGACGAAGGCATAGGTGTAATGATCGATGATATCCCATCCGAGCCATTCGCGCAGGAACGCCTCGGCAAGCGCCATTCCGGCCGCGTTGGCGATGCCCTGGCCCAGGGGGCCCGTCGTGACCTCGATCCCGCAGCTCGGGTCGAACTCCGGATGGCCCTCGCAGTGGGATCCGAGCTCGCGGAAGCGCTTGATGTCGTCGAGGGTGATCTTCTCGTAGCCGCTCAGGTGCAGGAGGGAATACAGCAGCATCGATCCGTGGCCGTTCGACTGGACGACGCGGTCGCGGTCGAACCACAAGGGATCCTTCGGATTGAACTTGAGGTGACGCGTGAACAGGGCCGTCGCCGTATCGGCCGCGCCCAGTGGGGTTCCCGGATGCCCCTCTTCCACCCGCTCGATGGCGTCGATCGAGAGAAAGCGGATGGCATTCGCCATGGTGCGTGGATCGGTCATGTTCATGATGTTGGTTCCTCCAAGCTAGGCTCCCCGGGGAGCTCTTATCGATTCAGTCCGTTCGAGGGCGGGGTTGGTCCGGCATCGGTGTCGGCCGCGATGAGGACGGCCCGGAAGTCATTCACGTTGGTGAGCGTCGGCCCCGTGACGACCGTGTCGCCGAGCGCCTCAAAGAAGCCATGCCCGTCGTTTGCGGTCAGGCTGTCATGCGGGTTCACTCCCATGGCCCATGCACGTCCCAGGCTGTCGGGCCCCCAATAGGCCCCCGCCACGTTTTCCGATCCGTCGACACCATCGGTATCACCCGCCAGGGCATGGATGCCGGGTGCGCCCTCCAAGCCCAGGCCCAGCGACAGCAGGAACTCGACATTGCGTCCGCCTCGTCCGTGTCCCCGAACTGTGACCGTCGTCTCCCCACCGGACAGCAGGACGCACGGTGTGGCGAAGGGCTGCCCCTTGCCCGCAACCTGACGGGCAATCGCGGCCATGACCTTTCCGACGTCTCTGGCTTCGCCCTCGATCGCATTGCCGAGGATGTAGGCAGGAAGTCCATGCTCCGCTGCGACCGCAGCCGCTGCCTCGAGCGCCATCTGAGGGGTTGCGATCATCCTGACCTCGGCGCGCTCGAGACGTTCGTCGTTCGGCTTGATCGACTCGCCGCGCCCGCTGGTCAGGGCTTCCATGACCGCCGGTGCCGCCTCGATCCCGTAACGGTCCAGGATCGCGATGGCATCCTCGCAGGTGGTGGGGTCCGGCACCGTAGGTCCCGAGGCGATGTTGATCGGATCGTCTCCCGGGACGTCCGAAATCAGGAGCGTCACCACCCTGGCTGGATGGCATGCCGCGCCCAACCGACCGCCCTTGATGGCGGAGAGGTGCCGGCGCACGCAGTTCATCTCGCCGATGGTCGCCCCGCTCCTCAGCAGGGCCTTGTTGAGGGACTGCTTGTCCTCGAGCGTGATGCCAGACAGGGGCAGGGGCAGAAGCGCGGAGCCCCCGCCCGAGATCAGGCACACCACGAGATCGTCGGCCGTGAGCCCCTGAACCCGCTCGAGGATGCGGCGGGCGGCGGTCTCGCCCGCGGCGTCGGGTACGGGGTGGCTCGCTTCGACGACCTCAATACGGGTCGTTGGAACGCCGTGCCCGTAGCGGGTCACGACCAAGCCCTCCAGCGGGCCGGGCCATGCCTCCTCGAATGCATGCGCCATGGACGCCGAGGCCTTGCCGCAGCCGACGACGATGGTGCGGCCCTTCGGCGGATCGGGTAGGAACGGCCTGACCCGCTGGGCCGGGTCCGCGGATGCCACGGCCGCTGCGAAGAGGGCATGCAGGACGCTGCGGGGATCGCTCATCACGCGGCGACGCAGTTCCGGGGCGAGCCGGACCGGAACGCCTCGACGTTGTCGATGAGCTGGTCCGCCAGCGTCTGGATCGCCTCCTGGCTCGCCCAGGCGACATGCGGTGTCAGGATGAAGTTCGGTCGGGCAGCAAGCTTCATCAAAGGATGGTCGGCAGGTGGCGGCTCGCTCGTGACCACATCGAAGCCTGCCCCGCCGATCCGTCCGCTGTCCAGCGCCTCGGCCAGCGCTTCCTCTTCCACCAGTCCGCCCCGCGCAGTGTTGATGAGCAGCGGGCGACGCTCCATCATGGCGAACTCCCGGTGCGAGATCATGTTCTGGGTCGATGGCATAAGCGGGCAGTGGAGCGTGATGATGTCACTGGTGCGGATGACCTCGTCGAAGGGGGTGTACAGCGGCCCCATCCCTTCCGTGCCCTTGTAGGTGGAAAAGAGAGTGCGCATGCCCAGCGCCTGCCCGATCTCCGCCACCGCCCGGCCCAGGACGCCGTCCCCCATGATCCCGAGCGTCGACCCCGCGAGATCGCGGATCGGGTAATCGAAGAAGCAGAACTGTTGCGCTTCCTGCCAGCGGCCCCGGATGACCGCCTCCCGGTACGCGACGATGCTGCGCCTGAGGGCGAAGATCAGGGCGAAGGTGTGCTCCGGAACAGTATTGATCGCGTAGTTGAGGATGTTGGAGACGATGATCCCACGCTCGGCGCACGCCTTGAGATCGACGATGTTCGTCCCGGTGGCGGCCACGGCTATAAAACGGAGCTTCGGGGCCCCGAAGATGGCCTCCCGGTCGAGCGGCGCCTTGTTCGTGATGACGATCTCGGCATCCCGGATGCGCTCGGCGACCTCATCCGGCGCGGTCCGCGCATGGACCGCCAGGGAATGGGGAAAAGCCATCTCCCTCAGACGGGTCTCAGGCGAGAGCGTGTCCCGGTCGAGAAACACGACATGGGGGTTATCCTGAGGATGTGGCATCATTTTCTCCCTGCCATTTTATGGTTTTGCTGCTCGCGATCGATGAGGAGACCGGGGCGGCACCCGTCGGACCCTGCCCGCGCCGCCGTTCTGCGACGGTGGAAATCCATCCCGGGGCGCGTCGAAAGGCAAATGAATTCTTTACAAGGAACCATGAATGCGGCTCATGTTAGCGTGCTATGTCCTTGAAAGTGCCCTTATCTTCGCTGCGCGTGTTCGAGGCTGCCGCTCGGCAGCGGTCGTTCCAGGCTGCCGCCACGGAGCTGGGACTGACACCCAGCGCGGTGAGCCACGCCATCCGCAAGATGGAGGAGGCGCTCGGCGTCGTGCTGTTCGAGCGGGATGGCCGCGGGGTGCGCCCGAGCCCCGAGGGCGAGGCCCTGATGGGTCACACCGAACGGGCCTTCGAGGAACTGCGCCACGGGCTCGAGATGGTGTCCACGCGGGCCCCTCACCTGCTGCGCCTCCACTGCGCCCCGAGCTTCGCCACCCAGTGGCTCAGTCCGCGTCTTGCACGCTTCCTCTCCGAGAACTCCAAGATCGAGGTCCGGCTCTCGGCGGATACCAACTACACGCGCTTCGAGAATGACGAGTTCGACGCCGACATCATCTATGGCGTACCGCGGCAGGAAGGCCTCGTGGTCCTGCCCCTGGGCGAGGAAACGGTCTCGCCGCTCTGCGCGCCCCAGTTGGCCGAGACCATCGCGTCCCCTGAGGACCTGCTCCAGTATCAACTGATCCAGAGCGACAACAAGCAGGTGCGTTGGCCCGCCTGGTTCGCCTTGAACCGCACGAACCTCCCGTCCTCCTTACGCGGATCACGGTTCGACCGCAGCTTCCTGGCCATCGCGGCGGCAGCGGACGGGCTGGGCATCGCCCTGGAGTCCACACTCCTGGCCGAACGGGAGATCGTAAGCGGACGCCTCGTGGCGCCTCTCGCAGGCAAGACCAAGGACATCCGCTACGTCGGCCACTACCTGGCATTCCCGAAGCCGTCCAGGCAACGAGCCCCGATCCAGGTCTTCGCGCAGTGGCTCGCGCATGAACTGGGCATCGAACTCGTCCCCCTGCCTTGAGCGCTGGGACATCACCAATGATGAGCCAGATTCAAGATTTATTGCAAATAACTCGTTTGTTGGCTCATTGAGCAGCGTGGTACGACTGCCTCAACAAATAAGAATGTCTGGAGGAAGCGCGTGCCTGAAAAGGTTGGAACAGCCGGATAGAATATTGCTCCCCCTTGGAAGCGGGAGTGCGTGCAGCACCGTGTAGGGGTTGCTGCGACATCCGGGTTACCACACAGGCTACCGCCCTCCGATTGTCATTCCGCTCGATCCGGAGCGCCCTGGAGGAGGCCTAATGTTACTCGCCGATAAAGTCTGCATCATCACCGGAGCCGCCTCACAGCGCGGGATCGGCCGCGCGACCGCACGTCTCTTCAGCCAGCACGGCGGGCGCGTCGTGATCGTCGATCTCGATGACGGCCAAGCGAAGGCCGCCGCCGCCGATCTCGGCGAGGGGCATCTCGGCTTCGCCTGCGACGTCACGGACAAGCAGTCCTGTCTGGACGCCGCAGAGCGGGTTGTCGGCGAACTCGGCCGGATCGACGTGCTGGTGAACAACGCCGGCATCACGCAGCCGCTCAAGATCATGGACATCCAGCCCGACAACTACGATGCCGTCCTGGACGTCAACCTGCGCGGCACGCTCTACATGAGCCAGGCCGTCATCCCGCAGATGCGCGAGCAGCACTCCGGCTCCATCGTGTGCATGTCGTCGGTGTCAGCGCAGCGCGGCGGCGGCATCTTCGGCGGTCCCCACTACAGCGCGGCGAAGGGCGGCGTGCTCGGCCTAGCCAAGGCCATGGCGCGCGAACTCGGCCCCGATACCGTCCGGGTGAATTCGATCACGCCCGGCCTCATCCAGACCGACATCACGGGCGGCAAGCTGACCGACGAGCTCAAGGTGGAGATCGCTAAGGGCATTCCGCTCGGCCGTCTCGGCGTCGCCGACGACGTGGCCAACGCTTGCCTGTTCCTTGCATCTGACCTGTCGTCCTACATCACCGGCGCCGTGATCGACGTCAATGGCGGCATGCTGATCCACTAATCGGTGCCTGGGCGCCACCGGATTGCGCCCTCCAACCCTGGAGAGATCGATGACCACGAGCACCGGCGACGCTGGGCGGCAGGCGTCAAAGCCTCCCCTGTCCAACCTATCCCTTGCGGACCGCGCCTATCACATCCGCCGCCATGCCCTTCGCATGGGCGAGGTGCAGGGCCAAGGCTACATCGCCCAGGCGCTGGGCGTCGCCGACATCCTAGCAGTGTCCTACTTCCATGCGATGAAGTACCGGCCCGAGGATCCCGAGTGGGAGGAGCGTGACCGCTTCCTGCTCTCAATCGGCCATTACGCCATTGCCCTTTACGCAGCCTTGATCGAGGCCGGAATCATTCCGGAAGACGAACTCGAGAGCTACGGTTCGGATGACAGCCGCCTGCCCATGTCGGGTATGGCGGCCTACACGCCCGGCATGGAAATCACGGGTGGCTCGCTCGGCCACGGACTGGCGCTTGCGGTCGGGTTCTGCCTCGCCCTGAAGCGCAAGCAGTCGAAGTCCTTCGTGTATTGCCTGTTCTCCGACGGCGAACTGGGCGAGGGCTCCGTTTGGGAAGGCGCCTGGTCGGCCAGTCACTGGAAGCTCGACAACCTGATCGGCATCGTCGACGTCAACAACCAGCAGGCAGACGGTCCGGCCTCCGAGGTGACCGGCTTCGAGCCGCTCGCGGCTCGCTTCGAGTCGTTCGGCTGGCATGTGCAGCGGGTTAACGGCAACGACATTGATGCCCTCGTTGCCGCGTTCGACGCAGCCCGCAACCTGAACGAGCCGAAGCCGCGCATCATCATCTGCGACACCAAAATGGCTAAGGGCGTCCCGTTCCTCGAGGAGCGCGAGCGCAACCACTTTCTGCGGGTCGAGCCGCACGAATGGCAGAAAGCCCTCGAACTGCTGGACGCCGGGAGGACACCATGAGGCGCTCGAAATACACACGGCCCACCTGGCTCGGAGAACAAGGCGAAGGAGGACAGGGAACGGCGGACAAGCCGCGGCTGACTACTTCGGCGATGATCGCCTCGCTTGCCGGCGCGGACCAGCGCACGAAGCCCGCTCCCTTCGGCAATGCCCTCTCGGCCTTGGCCGAGACACGCCCGGAGATCGTCGGACTGACAGCGGATCTCGCGAAGTACACGGACCTCCACGTCTTCGCGAAGGCTCACCCGGACCGGTTCTACCAGATGGGCATGGCCGAACAGCTCCTGATCAGCGCCGCTGCCGGCATGGCGCGGGAGGGCTTCATGCCGTTCGCGACCACCTACGCGGTCTTCGCGGCGCGCCGGGCTTACGACTTCATCTGCATGGCGATCGCCGAGGAGAACCTCAACGTGAAGATCGTCTGTGCCCTGCCGGGCCTCACAACAGGGTATGGTCCGAGCCATCAGGCCACCGAGGATGTCGCGATCTTTCGGGGCATGCCCAACATCACCATCGTCGATCCCTGCGACGCGCACGAGATCGAGCAGGTGGTGCCAGCCATCGCGGCGCATCAGGGCCCCGTCTATATGCGCCTTCTGCGCGGAAACGTGCCTCTCGTGCTCGACGAGTACGGTTACACGTTCGAGCTTGGGAAGGCCAAGATGCTGCGTGACGGCAATGACGTGCTGATCATCTCCTCGGGCCTGATGACCATGCGCGCCCTCGAGACGGCAAAGGCGCTCTCGGGCGACAACGTCGACGTGGGTGTCTTGCACGTACCCACGATCAAGCCGCTCGACGAGGCCACGATCCTCAAGGAGGCTTCGCGAACTGGCCGCATGGTGGTCGTGGCGGAGAACCACACCATCGTTGGCGGATTGGGAGAGGCTGTCGCCGGGCTCCTGATGCGCTCGGGCGTGTTCCCAACCGCCTTCCGCCAGGTTGCCCTGCCCGACGAATTCCTCGATGCTGGCGCCCTGCCGACCCTCCATGACCGTTACGGCATCTCCACCAGAGCCATGACGGACAGCATCAAGGGTTGGCTTTAAGAGCGCTTGCCTCGGGGCTCATGAACCCGGGGCATGCAGTAGCGGATCAACCCAATCGCACACAACAACGAAGAAGCCCGCCAACGGGCATCATCCAGAAGGAAAACGCCCATGAAGACCACGATTTCACGCCGCACCCTTCTTGCCGGTGCCTTCGCGACCCCGGCCATCCTGACTTTCCCTCGGGGTGCTCAGGCTGCCACCAACCTCACGCTGGGCCACAACGCGGCTCCCGGCAATCCGCGCAGCATCGCGACGGAGCGTTTCGCCGAATTAGTCAAGGAGAGATCGAACGGCAACATCAGTGTCCGCGTTGCCGGATCCGAGCAGCTCGGCAACGAGCAGTCGCTGCTCACGAGCCTGCGGACCGGCGCCGTCAGCATGACCGTCAACAGCCAGGGCTCCACATCGGCGCTCATCCCGGAACTCGCAGCACTCGGTCTGCCCTTCCTGTTCGCGGACAGCGCGGCCGCCTTCAAGGTGCTCGAGGGTCCGATCGGCGAAGAGCTTGCCCAGCGCTTCGCCAAGGTTCAGATGGTGCCACTCGGCTGGTGGGACAACGGCATTCGCCACATCACCAACAGCAAGCGGCCAATCGTGAAGCCCGCCGACCTGAAGGGCCTCAAGATCCGCACGCCGCCGGACCCGATGACGATCGACATCTTCCAGGCGCTCGGCGCCGGGACCGAGCAGATCAGCTTCGGCGAGCTCTACATTGCGCTCCAGCAGGGCGTGGTCGACGGCCAGGAGAACCCGCTCACCAATATCGCGAGCTCAAAGCTTTTCGAGGTGAACAAGTTCATCAGCTTGTCAGGACACAAGTGGGAAAGCTCACCCTTCCTGATGTCGCAGATCACCTGGACCCGCCTGTCCGCTCCAGACCGGGAGATCATCAAGACAGCCGCCAAGGAAGCCGGCGACCTGCAACGCAAGTTGTTTGCTGAGAACGAGGCCAAGTACAACGCGGAGTTCAGGGCCAATTCGAACCTCGCAGTCAACGAGGTCGATAAGCCCGCTTTCCGGGAAGCCTCAGCCAAAGTCGTCGATACCTGGCGTGGAAAGCCCTTCGGCGACTTCGTCGACAAGTTGGTCAAGGCTGCCCAGGTCTGATGCCATGACCCGCGTCTCCCCCCTGCCTCACCACGATGAGCAACAACTGGCCACGGGGGGCGGCGCGCTTTCCATGGCCAACATCATCGATCGCTCTGTCGGCTTCATATGCCGTGCGGTGATCCTTCTGACCGGACTTGCACTCCTTGTTCTGCTGACGGCCAACGTCGTTGCTCGTTACGTGATGGAAAGCGGTGGATTTCGCTTCTCCCAGGAGCTTCCCGAGCGCCTCTTCCCCTGGTTCATCATGGCGGGCGTGGCACTTGCGGTTCAGAAGGGCGGCCACATGGCTGTGGAGTCACTGCTGGCTCGCCTCAGTAGCAGCGGCGCACGCGTCCTGCTGCTCGTCGGCTTCGTGATTATCATTGCCTCCTACGCCATTCTTGGCTGGGAGGCCCTCGGGGTCGCCGACATCGTGTCAATCGAGACAAGCCCCGTGCTCGGGCTGTCGAGCAGCTATAGCTACTACGCCCTCGCCCTCGGCTGCCTTGCGGTTATCCTGACCACGTTCGCGCTTGGGCTACGGGTCTGGAAGCTCGGCCCCGAGGCCATGCCGACCCCCGATCCAGAGGAGACCGGCATATGAGCATCATTCTCGTTGTTGTCTTCACGGTCTTGATGCTGCTGGCGATCCCCGTCGGGCACGCCCTCGTCATTGCCGCAGGCGTGACCTTGGCGTGGCAGGGCGATCTGCCGCTGATGATCGTCGCGCAGCAGATGTACCAGCAGACCCAATCCTTTCCGATGCTGGCCCTGCCGTTCTTCATGATGGCGGGCAGCCTGATGCTGGGCGGAAAGCTCGGGGAGAAACTCCTGGGCTTCGCCACCAAGGCGATGCAGCGCTGGCGCGGGGGACCTCTCTCGACCACCGTCGTGGCCTCCGTCGTCTTCGGCGGCGTCTCGGGCAGCGCCGTCGCCAATGCCAGCGCCCTTGGCTCCGTGCTCATCCCGTGGCAGAAGCGGCAGGGCTATCCGGCCGGGCTGTGCGCAGCCAACAATGCCACGTCGGCAATCATCGACATCATGATCCCGCCTTCGATCCCGCTCATTCTCTATTCTCTGGTGAGTGGCGTCAGCATCGCTGACCTGTTCACCGCAGGCATCCTGCCCGGTATCCTGCTGGCGGGTGGGCTCATCCTGACTTGTAGCCTCATCGCGCGGCGGCGTGGCATCCACTCGGAGGATCCGGCCGTCAGTCGGATAGAGCTCCTGAAGCTTGCAGTGCTGAGCGGTCCTGCCCTGCTGATGCCCATCCTAATCCTGCTGGGCCTCCGTTTTGGTATCGCAACGCCGACAGAGATCTCGGTGCTGGCGGTCGTTTACGCCCTTGCGCTGAGTGCCTTCTTCTACCGTGACCTGACGTGGAAGCGCTTCTATCACAGCCTGATCGAATCCGGCATCGCGACCGGCGTCGTCATGCTCGTGATCATGGGCAGCGCCATCGTGGGCTGGATTCTCACGTTCGATGAGGTTCCGATGCGCTTTGCCGAGTGGGTCACAGCCACGATCAGCAACCCGCTTCTGGTCATCCTGGCCATGAACATCCTGCTTCTGATCGTTGGCATGCCGCTCGATCTTCCGCCGGCTATCCTGCTTCTCGGGCCGATCTTCGTGCCACTGGCGGCGTCAATCGGACTGGACCCGGTGCAACTCGGGATCATCATGGTGCTGAACTTGGGTATCGGTCTTTACACGCCCCCGATCGGAACCACGCTCTTTATCTCCTCATCGATTGCACGAGCGTCGCTGGCTGACACCACTCGTGAGCTCTGGCCCTTCCTCGCCGTCTCCATGCTGGTTCTCCTTGCGATGAGTTATATCCCTGCCCTCACGCTCTATTGAGGCGGGAGGTGTCCGACCGGTCCGGTCGCGGCACCCTTCCCCGAGTTTCGCCTGCCACGAATAACCTGCCGAATATCGACAGCATTGGAATGGACGACATGACACGCATCGCTTTCGTCGGCCTCGGTGCCATGGGCCTGCCTATGGCGAGCAATCTCCTGTCGAACGGGTTCGCCGTCACCGGGTACGATCTCAATGCCAAGGCCCTCGACGCTCTCGAAAACGCCGGAGGCGAACGGGCGCTCACGGCCACCGAGGCGGCATCAGGGGCGGATATCCTGATCCTTATGGTGGTGAACGCCGCCCAGGCCGAGGCGGTGCTCTTCGAGGGCGGCGCCCTTGAATCCCTTCGGCCCGATGGCGTGGTGGCGCTCATGGCGACCTGCCCGCCAAGCGCAGTGGAAGCGATCGACGATCGCGTCCGCAATGCCGGACGCCGGCTGATCGACTCTCCCGTATCGGGAGGAGTTGCGGGTGCCAAGGCGGCAACGCTCACGATCATGGCCGCCGGGCCAAAGGACACGTTCGAGATGGCGAAACCTGCCTTTGACGCGCTCGGGGACAAGGTGTTCCACGTCGGCGAGCGCCCCGGGCAAGGCGCGATGGTGAAGACCGTCAATCAGCTACTGTGCGGCGTGCACATTGCCGTGGTAGCGGAGGCTTTCGCCCTGGCGGCGAAGGTCGGGGTCGACCTCAGGATCCTTTTGGAGATCATGAGCGGTTCTTCCGCTTCGAGTTGGATGCTCAAGGACCGCGGACCGCGCATGCTGGAGACAGAGCCGGAGGTGACGAGCGCGGTCGACATCTTTGTGAAGGATCTCGGCATCGTGCTGGATGCCGGCCGAGACGTGAAGGCAGCGCTGCCATTGGCAGCGGCGGCCCAGCAGATGTTTCTTGCGACCTCGGGGCGCGGAGACGGCAAGGCGGACGACAGTCAGGTCATCCGATCCTACCTTGCCTTGAATGGCATCAAGTAGACTTACATCGGTATTCTTCCTCCATCGAAGAAGCCCATTCTCTTGGGCCTCTGTCATGATGCTCTTCTCCCGCGGAGCGATGTGGAGGTCTCTTATGGGTCATTCTCTGCCGATCCCCTGCCCCACAGGAACGTCCGCTGTTCCTGCTTTGAGCCGACTTTCGTCTCACTTCCGGGATGTGCCGATTGCGTTGACAAAGTCGGCATCGAGACGGGCTGGAACAGCGCTGAAGCTTGCTTTATTGAGGTCAGGTCTGAGGTGAGGTGTGCCCTTCGGACGTTCTCAGGTTCCTTGGGTCATCTGAGGCTCTGATGGGGTGATCAGCTTGGCGAGCTTTCTGAGGTTCTGGGCGGTGGCTGCCAGCAGGAACTCATCCTGAGCCCCACAGGGACCGCGCAGCCGCAGACGGCCCATCTTCAGGATTCGAATGAGATGGGCAAACAGCATCTCGATCCGCTTGCGACCCTGACGCGACCGCTCGAAGGCTGGCGTTCCCCTCAAGGAGCGCGCGACCTCACGGGCGTGCTCATAGATGCTGCGTGTGATCCTGCGGGCCGGCGTATTGGGGCAGCAGCGCTCCTTCAGCGGACAGGGGCCACAGTCAAAGGTGCTGCCCAAGTAGAGCCGGTTCGTGCCTTCATTCACGATTCGGCCGCTGGTCGTCAGCGTCTTGCCCTCAGGACAGGTGTAGGTGTCCGTTTCCGGATCATACGTGAAGTCTGATCGTGAGAAGGTGCCGTCATGGCGCTCGGACTTGTTGATGACGGGAACATGCGGTTCGATCTTCTGCTCGTCCACGAGCCAGTGCAGCATCTCGGCCGAGCCATAGGCGCTGTCAGCCGCCAGCCGCTCCGGCTTGAGATCGAAGCGCTCAGCGGTGCGCTCCAGCATGGTGCGGGCGGCCCCCACTTCAGCCTGCCGCACCGCCCGGGAAGCCTCCACGTCCACGATCACGGCGGCCTTGAGGTCGATGAGGTAGTTGTCCGCATAAGCAAGGAAGGCGGGCCCGCGCAGCGCACCGGTCCACTGAGCCGCGGGATCAGAGGGTGAGACGAACTTTGGCTCAACATCGG
>NZ_JAEQMY010000093.1 GCF_016743775.1 Microvirga aerilata
GCCCGCGGCACTCCTGGGAGCGCTGATCCAGGCACTCCTTTTGCCGAGGGCGGCGCCGGATCAGGCCATCCGGCGCCGCAAGGCCCGCCATTGCGGCAGGGCCGCGTTTTTCGCCTAGCCCGAAAGGGCTGTGTTATCGGGGCTCGCATGTGGGAGCGCCGGCTGGAAAGGCCTTTATTTCTCCCTAGATTTCCTTTTAAAGCGGCACGGCCTCGGCCCGGAAGAGGTGAGCCGTCAGGGCGAGTTTGTTGCGTAGGATTTTAAGATGGCCGAGATCATTGCCTTCAAGGATTTGAAGAAGATTGCCGATGGATGCGAGGTGCTCAGCCTTTTCGAGCCCAGAAGCTCTTCCGCGTCCGAGCCGCTGACTGCCGGCAAAGCGTTCGACTATCCAAGCTCGCGTCCCTTCATCTCTGGAAACCTGACAGACCTCTTCGAGCAGGCGAACGCCGTGGTGATGCGGCACTACCAGGGTGACCCGAGGGTGTCCGGCTTCGTGGCTGAGAAGTGCCTGGAGCTCATTCAGGCCTTGGAGGACCATGCGCAACCCGAATGACGACTGGTCTTCGGCGGCCCTTCGGCCATTGCCCTTGCGCGGTTAACCATCCGGCCGATAAGACCGTTAACCCTGCAAACATCGGATCCCGGACGAATCCACTGCTTTGTTGACTTCCTAAGCCAGCCATACAAACTCGTTCGGCCAGCATGATATTTGTGGCAGGTTGAGTGGTCCGCAGCCGTTTGCGCAGCTCAAAGGCATGATGCCCCCCTGCCAGGTCGGTGAGAATCCGGCGGTTTCCAATCCCTAGATTTCGTCAATTCGATCTTGGTTGTGAGGCCTTCCATGGCCTGTCCTTGGAATCGTCCCGGTGTCGCGTGTTGAAGAATATTTTGTGTTTTGATCGTACAGGGCTGCCCTTTCTCCGGGGCGTTCTTCTGCCCGTTGTGCTTGTTGCTCTGACGGCACTGTCCCTGGGGGCTCTGTCGATCCTGTGGGCCGTCAACAAAAGCAATGATGTCTCGGCCGAGCGCCAGCTTCGGACGACGGATCGAAGCATCCGCGCCGTTGTCCAGGAGCTTGCCCAGCAGCAGGAAATGGTTGCCGTTTGGGACGATGCGGTCCTGGAGCTCAACAAGAGCCCGAGAGACCTGAAATGGCTCGATGCCAATCTCGGGGTTTGGCTGAGCAAAACGTTCGGTCAGGACGAAGTCTACATTCTGGATGAGCGAAACGAGCCGATCGATGCGACCATCGCGGCCGCTCGCGTCTCGACGCAGAACTTCGAGCGCGTCAGGTCTAACATCAATGCTCTCGTTGAAGGCATCCGTGGAGGCTTGGGTTCGCCGCACCACGAGCATGTCGAGGAGCTCACCGAGGCGGAGTACCTGACCAGCGGAAAAGCCATTCACGATGCCCATCTGCTGGAGCTTCTTGGGCGCCCGGCAGCCGTCAGCGTCATGAAGATCATTCCCGAATCCGATGCCGTTCCCTACCCCCATGGAAGGGAGTATCTCCTCGTCAGCATCCGGTTTCTCGACGGAAGCTTCATCAAGCAGATTTCGGAACGCAACCTGATCGAGGGACTTCGCTTCTCCGCCGCCGACAGCCCGGAATCGGGTGAGATCTCGGTGCCGGTTCAGTCCGATGTGGGCAATCTCATCGGGTACTTCATCTGGAAGCCGGAACTGCCGGGCGATCGCGTTCTGGGTTCCGTGGGCCCGGCGACCGCGGCTGCCGCCGCAGTCATCCTCCTCATGCTCGGATTGCTGGTGGGCAAGTTGAGGCGATCCATGTCGGCCCTCGAAAGAACGGTGCTCGAGTTGAGGGCCAGCGAAGCGCAGGCGCATCACCTGGCCTTCCATGACGTTCTCACCGGCCTGCCCAATCGGGCCCTGTTCGAGGACCGGCTGAACCACGCCGTCACGCGCACCCAGCACGCTGGAAAGATCGCAGTGATGATGCTCGACCTCGACCGGTTCAAGCATGTCAACGATACACTCGGGCATCACGCAGGGGACAGCCTCATCCGCGAGCTGTCGGTTCGTTTGTCGAAGCTCGTCGGGGCGCAGGACACCATCGCCCGATTGGGAGGTGACGAGTTTGCCATCGTGCGGTCATCGGTTGCGGGAGAGGAGGACGTCAAGGCTCTTTGCGATCGCATTCTGGCGGTTGTCGAGCAGCCTTACGACGTTCTCGGCCATCAGGTCTTCGTCGGGATCAGCATCGGCGTTGTTATCGCTCCCGACGCCGGCCTGGACCGCATCGAGCTTCTGAGAAAGGCCGACATCGCCCTTTATCGCGCCAAAGGCGAGGGGCGGAGCCGCTACCGGATCTTCACGCCTGAGATGGATGAGACCGTCAATTTCCGCAAGACGATCGAGGACGATCTGCGGGAGGCGCTTGCAACGGGTAAGGGGCTGGAAGTTGCCTATCAGCCGCAGATTGCTTTGGGCGGCGGCGATATCGTCGGCGTTGAGGCCCTAGCGCGTTGGCGGCATCCGGAACGGGGATGCATTCAGCCGAGCCAGTTCATTCCCGTCGCTGAACAGACGGGCTTGATCAATCAGCTCGGTGATTGGGTTTTGCGGGAGGCTTGCGGCGTGTCCCGCCGCTGGCCCGATCTGTTCGTGTCCGTCAATCTGTCCCCTGTCCAATTCCGGTCCAAGGGCTTTGCCGAGCGCGTCATCGGGATCGTCGGCGACTGTGGCGGGGATCCCCGCAAGATTGAGCTCGAAGTGACGGAGAGTGTTCTCCTGGACGAGGAGGGAGGGACGGTCGATGCGCTGCGGATGCTGCGAGGTGCAGGTTTTCGCATCGCGCTGGACGATTTCGGCACAGGCTATTCGAGCCTGGGCTACCTGCACCGCTTCGACGTCGACAAGATCAAGATCGACCGCTCGTTCACTCAAAGCCTAGGGCAGGGGAGCAAGGCCGCAGCGGTCATAAAAGCGATCGTGTCGCTTGGCCATGCGATGGACCTGACGGTCACGGCCGAAGGCGTAGAGACGGAAATCCAGAAGAAATTCCTGCACACGGCAGGCTGCAACGAGATGCAGGGATACCTGTTCTCCAGGGCTCTCTCGGCGGATCAGGTGACAAGCCTTCTCGGCCGCAGGTCATCCATGAATGCTCAGGGCCACAGGGGCATATCGTCGCTCATCAACGCTAGTTAAGAAATCCAAACAGTGAATGTTGCGTCGTGATCACACGATGAAAGCAGAGTGTTATAACAACAGCGGAAAATAGATGACATTACGGAGAGTTACCTCTTTCGGAATAACCTTCAAGAAGGAACTAAACCCCTCCCCATCCGTTTTTGCCACGCTCGGTTCGATACGCACGGACCGGTTCCCTGGATATGGCCTCTTCATTACCAAGGCTTTTTGCCTGTGTAACTCAGGTAATTGGCGGCATTATCCACGATACCACATTGCGGAACGCTACAAGGGGCAGAACAAGCATGGGTCATGATGTCGTCTATAAAGAGCAAATTCTCACAATCGCTCAAGATCCATTTCAGCACGTTACAACTGTTCTGATTTGCCGAAACACTCTTCTTAGAACCGGGATCAGCCACATCCTTTCCGGAACACGGTTCGCTCTCTCGGAAGAGATCCACGACGATCTTTCGAGCCTGGCCGCCTTTGCCGACAAGGTGCCCGTGCTCTTCCTCATCTGCGACAGCCTTTCGCCAGATGAATACATCGCCACCGTCGAGAAGCTGAAGGCGCAGTGCACCTCGGCTCGCGTGGTCATTCTGGCGGACCAGGTCGAGCCTCGCGCCGCCGTGCAGATCTGCCAGGCGGGACTGGATGGCCTTTGCCCGACGACCATGGAGCGCGATGCCCTGATCAAAGCTCTCGAGCTGGTCATGCTGGGCGAAGTCTTCATTCCGGCCACTATCGGTTTGAGCCTCGTGGATCAGGCATCATCTGGTCCTTTGACCAAGTTCCAGCCTCTGCCGGCCCCCATGCCGGCCAACGATCCGTCGATGATGCTGAACAAGCTGTCCGACCGGGAGGCCCAAATCCTGCGCTGCCTCACCCAAGGCGCCTCCAACAAGCTGATCGCGCGGGAACTCGGGGTGGCCGAGGCTACGGTGAAAGTGCATATCAAGGCGATCTTGAGAAAGGTGAAGGCGGTCAACCGGACTCAGGCGGCCATGTGGGCGGCCGGGTACCTGAACTCCGCATCGAACGACATCACCATGGTTCCCGGCGAGTAACGAAAAATTCGCCTGTCCTCCGGCCGGTGCAGCTGCCCCGCATGCATCGGTCGTGGTCTCCTCCCTCGCCGTCGAGCGCTTGTTCCGCCAGGGCGAGGGGCCGAAGACCTGTTCTCTACTCCTAATGGAGTAGCTCATATGGTGGATTGCGGATCAGCCGGACCGGGTTGTAAGCCTGACCTTATCCTGCGGCGGGTCGGTCTGTTTTCATTCGTGCAAGCGTACTCACGCCACAGGTGTAAACTTAAAATAAATCACCTGAGCACATCAGTGGGGCATTCATGAACTATCAAGTAGAACTGGTCGCTCGTGCGTTTTACGACGCCGAGCACGAAGGATCGTCATGGGATGGTGAGAGCGAAAGCCTCAAGCAAGAATTTCGTGGATACGCCCGCAACGCCATCGACCTACTGAGTGAAGACATTGGAGTGCTCCTCATGGCCTTGGAGCGAGCCTCAGCCGAAGAGCGCCCATCCGGCGCACGAGTGGCCGCATAAGCGCCCTCTTCCCTATGTGCTCCGTAACCTAACCTGAGCACAGGGTCTTGAGGATCGGGTGTGAAAAAGCCCTGATCCTCAAGGTCGTTCAAAGCGGTGAGTCACCGACGGGAAGCCGCTACGACACTCCCGCCTGCTGCCTGAATACATTCTTTGTTTTGCGATCGCGCGCGCATCAATGCGCATCCGGCGGCAGGTCGGCGATCCGCTTGATCTCGTAGATCACCAGCATCAGAAAAACCGACATCACCACGATGCCAATGGCGCTCGTGAAGACGCTTGCGCTCACCCCTGACGCGGAAGAGACGAGGGCCAGCAGGATCAGAAAGGGCAAGCCGAGCGCGATGGCCAGAACAGCGAGAAGGGGCCGTGACATGGGGGTGGTTCCCGTGAGTGGATGGAGCATCTTAGTAGCCCTCGAATCGTGGAGAAAGTGAGATCCGATCTCCGGCTTTTGCTCTCGGACGGCATATATCCATAAGGGTGATGTCCATAAGGATAGGGTGTACCCAAGGCTGCCCCGCACCGGCTTGTGCGGCCATCGGGCATCAACCTCGAAGATCGATGCCCTGCGCGCTGCTCTAGGCTTCCGCATGTACCGGCAGAACGGCGACCCATAACGGCTGCAGCGACCGGCCGAGCCTGTCCTAGGCGGTCAGACGATCCCGTTCCTGAGCCCCTGCCGAGGGGCTGTGTCAGATTGACAGGGGATCCTGCCTTGCCAGCCGGCGTTCTCTGGCTGGAGGCACCGATGTTGAACGCTCCCCCGAACCTCGCCAGAGCAGAGCCTGACCGCACGAGGGATCCTGCCGCACCGAAGCTGTGGCGACCCCGGCGGGTGCTGGTCACCCCCGCGGCGCTCGAGTGGGATCACGGCCGCGCCATCGTGGAGCGGGCGGCCGCCCTCGGGTCGGAGGTGATCGAGCTCAAGAGCAACCGCCTGACGGGTCTTTCCGGGGAGAATGCCCGGCAGTCCTATGTGAACGCCAAGACCACGCTTGCCGTCGTTGTCGCTCCTCCCGGCAAGCGCCGCCTGCAGCCCATCCCGCCCAGCGCCGACTGGCGTGTCGATCTGGCGGAGGGATGCCCTGCCCATTGTCAGTACTGTTATCTGGCAGGCTCCCTCGCCGGGCCTCCCGTGACACGGGCCTATGCCAATCTCCCCGAGATCCTCGGTTGCCTGTCCGATTATGTCGGACGGGGAGAGGTTACGTCACGCTCGGCCGGCAGGTCCCATGAAGGCACGACGTTCGAGGCGTCCTGCTATACGGATCCGTTGGGCATCGAGCATCTCACCGGCTCGCTTGCGGCAACGATCGCGCATTTCGGGTCGTGGCAGGCGCCCGTGCAACTGCGCTTCACCACCAAGTATGACGCCGTCGAGCCGCTCTTGAGCCTCGCGCACAACCGTCGCACCCGAATCCGCTTCTCGGTGAATGCCCAGCCGGCGGCGCGCTTCGAGGGAGGCACGGCTCCTGTTGCGGCGCGGCTCCGGGCCCTGCGGCGGGCGGCTGCTGCAGGTTATCGGGTGGGTTTGACGATTGCTCCCATCATGCCCATCCAAGAATGGCGGGAGGCCTACGGCGCGCTCCTGGGAGATGTCGCCGCGGCCGTTGAGGGTATCGACGATCTGGATCTGACGGCTGAGCTGATCACCCACCGCTTCACCCCGGGCTCCAAGGATGTGCTGAACGGATGGTATCCGGGGTCGGACCTGGACATGGACGAGAGCAGGCGCGCGCGAAAGACCACCAAGTTCAACTCGCTCAAATACGTTTACACGCCCGATGTGATGAAGGAGATGCGCTCCTTCTTCGAGGACGCGATCAAGAACAGCCTGCCCTCGGCCCGCGTCTTGTACTGGACGTGATGCAGGGAAGCGGAAGGAGCCGGACTTCCATGAGGGCTCATGAGCCGGCGGAGAGGAAGTCGGCATAAGAGGCCGCAAACGGTCCACATGAGGTGGCCGAGGGAAGCTTTCCCGCACAAGACCGGCGCCCCATAGCCTTACGCCTGACCGGACGTCTCGCGGTAATGGTGAGCTACGTCGTCATGACCCCGGAGGTTCACGGGACGGTAGGGCTGCATGATGTCGTAATGAAGCACCTCTTCGGCCTTGAAGCGCTCGCGCACGGACGGGTGCAGGACGGCATCCTCCCGGATCGCCCTTGGCTTCTTGCCGGCAAACTGGAACAGGCTGCTCTTCGTTTCGTCGTGCTGCGGCCCTTCCGGATCGGGGTAGAGCTTGAGCAGCGAAGGGTCGATCTTCAGACCCGCCCCAGTTGCCGCCTCGACCATCCATTGCAGAGCGATATCAGAAAGGCGCGACTCGTTTTCCGGGTAGCTCCCGCCGATGTCGGAGTGATTGCCCGCAAACCAGATCTGCTCGAAGGAACGGGGTGCGTCAGGATCCTCCAGGCACTGAGCTTCGGCCCTTGCCACTGTGAGGGGACCCCACGGCACCCGCTGGAACGACGTTCGCGCCTCGTCGATGGCGAGAGCGTGCCGCGCGAAGGGAATTTTGGGGTTCAGCTCGGTGTCGTAGAACGTCATCCTGGCGCGGGTGAGATGGAACGGATGCCGCCACGTCCAGGGATCGACGCCGATCTCCCACTTCCAGCGGGTGATGAGATTGGCCCCGAAGGCCACGATCCCAACCAGAAGCGCCAGAACGACGACCCATTGCGTCCAGCCCGTGAAGATCCAGAACGGAGGAACGAGGTACCAGAGCAGCGTGCTCACGAGCGCGACCCCGAGCAGGGCCACGATGCCGAGCACGAACAGCATGACGGGATTGGCGAGGGACGCCACGGTATCGAACACCCCGATGAAGTAGGGATAGGCGTTCGTCTCGCCGTTCGCATCGCAGCCGTAGTCCTGCCGGAAGCGCCGTGCGAGCTCGCGACGCTGGGCCAAAAGCTGCTTCTCCCGTGGAGAGGCCTCTTCCTCCCGGCGCGACTCGGTATGCTGATAGACGCGCTTCACCGCTTCCCGGGCAATCCTGTGCGTGCTGGCCTCGTCCCGCCTCAACGGGCCTCCACCCTTGGCCTGCCGGGGAATGCCGCAGGAGCCGATAACGGCTCCCAGGCACCGGATCGTGTAGGCTCCGCGGCTGAAGCCGAACAGGAAGATGCGGTCGCCGGGCTGCCACAGGCGGATCACGGCGGCATAGCATTCGATGATGTTGGCCGTGAGCCCAAGGCCGAGAGCCTGGCTGACGAGGTTGCGGAACTTGCGCCACAGGCTTCCGAGCGTGCCCAGGCCCGGCGGCAGGGTGCCGATGCCTGCATCGTAATGCGCGAGCTGCTCCTTCGGGTCGATGGCGGCGTCGGGGCCGCAGCGGGTCGCCCGATAAAGCTTGTAGATGTTGCTGCGCCGCTCATCGACCAGGACACCACCGCGCTGGCCTGTGCCGTCGGAGAAGATGACGATGTTCTTGGGCATGATCCCTCCCAGGCTTCACCCCGGATCACATCTTAAAGGCAAAGAGCGACGCATATGCAAGCTCAGGTTGCCGCCCTTCACAGCCGAAAGCGGGAAAGGGGCGCTATTCGGCGCCATGATGAGCATCGCCGTATGGGCGGCGGTTCTTTCGCACAAGGGACCTCCGGCCTGATGTCGGACCGTCCAGAACATCCCCGGAAGAGCTTGGGCTCGCCGCCGCGTCTGGAACAGGATCGATCCCCTCCGTGGCGCGAAGGCACGCAACAGCAAAGTCCGTGAATGCTCTCACTACGGGACGCATGAAGCGCACCGAGGGATAGGCGAGAAACGCTTCCGTGGGGCGAACTTCGTATTCGGGCAGGATGTGGATCAGCCGTCCATCGGCCACCTGCTCTGCGGCGAGGAGGTACTGCACCGGGCAGGCTGCATGCCCCGCGAGGAGGGTGCTCAAGATCACGTCCGCGTTGTTTGTCCGCAGGGCAGGCCGCACGGGGACGTCAACCGTCTCGCCCCGCCGCCTGAGCGTCAGCACATCCTTAGGCGACAGGACGGCCGGGGTCGTGACGACCCGGATCTCCGACAGGCGGTCAACGGTCGTGATCGGGCCTGCCTCCGCCAGGAACGCCGGAGAGGCTACGAGAATGCGGCGAACCAGTCCAAGCCGTCGAATAATGAGATCCTGTCCTTCCGGGCGGCCGTACTTCACCGCCAGATCGAAGTTCTCATAGACGAGATCGACGTTGCGGTTTTCGAGAACGAGATCGATCGCGACCGCCGGGTACTTGGCCTGAAACGCCATCACGATGGGATGAAGGCGCTTGACCCCCAGACAGGACGGAGCGTGAAGGCGCAGGGATCCCTCGATGTCGTTCATGTCGCGACGCATTCCTTCCAGAGCGGCGTCGATCGTCGCCAGTGCCGAGCGGCTTGCTTCATATAGCATCTGACCCTGCGGCGTCGGCCGGACGATGCGCGATGACCGTTCCAGGAGGCGTGCTCCGACATGCCGTTCGAGATTCGTCAGCTGCTTCGTGATCGCAGGCTGCGATACCGCCAGATCCCTTGCGGCTGCCGTAACCGAACCACGTTCAACCGTCCGCTGAAAGGCCCTCAAAGCCAGGGTGAGATCCATGCATTCCTCCTGGTTATGCCGCCGATCACCTCATAACAGATAGACGCAGGAAGCACCATGCCGCACATAGGCCCCGGATGAGCAAAGCCTGCCCAGTTACCGTGAGAGCATGATGATCAATAGACGTGCGTTTGTTCTTGGCGCCCCGGTTGCATTGGCTGGCTGCGTCAGCAGCCAGCAGCCGAATGTGGCCGCGGTCAAACCCCAGGTCGATCCACAGTACGCACTGATGTACGCCTCCATCGACTCCGAACCCTTCCCGGTTCCTGCGGTGGATCTCGACACCATCGACCCGAAGTTTCTCCGCCGGGAGGTCTCGTATCCTTCCCGTGAGCAGCCGGGCACGATCGTGGTCAGTCCAGCCGAACGTTACGCCTATCTGATCCTCGAAGGCGGACGAGCCATCCGGTACGGCGTCGGAGTCGGCAAGGAAGAAGCCTTCAACTTCCAGGGTGCCGCAACGGTGGGCCGCAAAGCCGAGTGGCCGCGCTGGACGCCGACGCCGGACATGATCCGGCGGGAGCCCGACCGTTATGCCAAGCATGCCGGCGGATTAAGTGGCGGCGTCGACAATCCCCTTGGCCCACGCGCTCTTTATCTGTATCGCAACGGGCGCGACACCCTGTATCGGCTGCATGGGACCGTCGAGCCATGGACGATCGGGACCATGGTTTCATCCGGCTGCGTGCGCCTGCTCAACCAAGACATCATCGATCTCTATCGACGCGTCCCGACGGGCAGCAAGGTGGTCGTGCTTCCCGTCAATTCGACCGTTGCCAGCGGATGATCGCCGGCTTGCCTGAGGGATGTAAAATACCGGTTATGGATCCGATGAATCACTGATACATTGACTCATCGGATCCGCCATTCCTTCCAGGTCACAGGCCTTCTCTGCATGTTCACGAACCGCTTCGATCCGCAGCCCGAGCTGATGGGTGACGCTCTATCGGTCAGGCCCTTGAGACCTGATGATCTGGAGGGGCTGTTTGCTGCAGCCGCTCATCCTGAGGTTTGGGCAGGGCATCCGGCGAGCGACAGGTACAAGCGGGAGAAGTTCGAGCCATACTTCAACTCCCTTTTGGACAGCGGAGCTGCTCTTTGTGTCGTGGATCGGCAAACAGGCCACATCATCGGATGCTCGCGGTATTACCCAGCGCCAGATCAGCCGAACAGCATCTCCATCGGGTTCACCTTCCTGCACCACGCCTACTGGGGCGGCAGGACGAACTTTCAGCTCAAACGGCTGATGCTCGATCATGCCTTCAGGACGTTTCCGGAGGTGTGGTTTCATATCGCCCCGACCAACATCCGATCGCAGAAGGCTACGGCCAAACTGGGCGCCGAACATGCCTACGATGCGACGCTGGATCTGTCCGGCACCCCTGCGCCATGGATGTGCTTCCGCTTGAGCAAGGATGCTTGGGAGCGCACGAGAGAAAGCCGAGAAGCATAAGTTCATACCGAGTTGAGGACGCCGCTCCTCTCGATCCCAGCCTGGCAGAAGCTTTCTTAGGGAACGGGCGTTCAACTGAAAAGAAGCGAGGCTCCTCGCTTGAATCAGCGCAATCGCTTTGTCGAAGTGATCGGGCCGTAGCCGTTGGTGCGGATGCGTTCCTCGGCAACGGCGAGCGGCTCCGTCATGACCGTCATCGAATAAGCAGTGGCATGAAGCAGGCGCGTGGCATCCGCCATGATGCCCACATGCCCTTTCCAGAACACGAGATCTCCGCGCTTCAATCCCGAGAGGTCCGGTTTCAGCTCGAGAAACGTCCCGAGTTCCTTCTCCTGCATGTCGCTGTCGCGGGGCGATTCGATCCCCGTGGCCCTCAGTGCCGTCTGGACGAGACCCGAACAATCCAGTCCGAGCGTGGTCTTGCCGCCCCATAGGAAGGGCGCTCCCAGCAGGCTCTCGGCAACGGCGACGAAATCCGTCCGGTTCGTGTCAAGCGTCACGAGATGGGCTGCGAAAACATAGCCGCCGGTTGCAAGCCGTGCGTAATCGCCGAGGATCTCCGTCACGGCCACCCGGGCTCCGAGGCTCAGGAACCCCGCGTTCGGCAGCTTGAAGCTCGGGTTGGTGTAAAGGAAGGTTCGCGTCACGCCGACCTTATGGGTCGGCTCGGTGCCGGGATCATCGAGAGAGGCGGCTCGCAGATAACCCACGTAACCATCGCTCTTCAGCTGGCCCCAGGCCCAGCCGTCACGCTCCTCATAGACCGTCACGAGCTCGCCCATGAGCGCCTCAGTGTCGAAGCCGGCGTCAGACGATGGATGGCGATGCACGGTGGTCGACGGGGCCGTGACCCGGCGCAGGTTGCCCGTCGAAAAGCGGTCGGCCTCCACCTGGCCCTTCAGCCGCGTGTCGGCGAGATCCGGCCGGAAAGGCGTATTCCGTCGATCGAAATTCATGGGAGTCTCTCCTAACGCAGGCGACGATCACCGTCAGACGCTCAATGGCCTGATCACTGTTTGAGGGTGCGCCAGATCAAGCCTGGTTGGCCTGCCGCTTGCCGACGGTGCGCCAACTGCTCCCCATGACCGTACCCGAAGCCTGTGATCCGCTCGTCTTACGGGAAATGGGGATTGTATAAACGGGCTGCCAAACTGGGCAAACTGATGTGTATTCAGGTTCAAGTGAACGCTGCTCATCCCAAGGTGAGCCCTGGGAGAGTTGATCCCAGGCTTGTCCGGATGCGGCCGCCGATGGGTCGCTTGCCGGCCTATGCATTCTTGAACGGCCAATGCTTACGGAGCGTCAGGGCTATTGGGCTCAGGTGCGCCTCTCGGGACCGACGAGGCAGCCTCTGTGATGGCGTTCCTCATCCACTGTTGTGCCGGTTCCGGCTGCCCCATCGCGGCCCACAGCAGTGACAGGTTGGATCTTTGTGGCGGCGTGACCCGCACGATCCGGAGCGTGGGGTGGGAACGCAGGATCGCTCTGGCCGTGCGGTCAGGCATCGACGCAATCAGGTCAGTGGTCTCCAGAACTTCTCCGAGAGCCGCATAGCTCGGAACCGACAGGGCGAAAGTGCGGTGGCGGCTCGTTCTCGCGAGTTTGATGTCGAGGAAGTTCTGCGTCACCGGCCAGGGCATCGGATAGATCTGCCGTTGCGTCAGGTAGTCTTCGATCGAGAGGGCCTCGTGCGTGCTGTAGATGGCTGATCCTCGACCTGCCAGGACGACAAGCTCGTCCTCCCACAGGACGGACGATGCGATCCGCTCGCCCGTCGGCGTGTGACCGCCGACGGAGAGCACAAAGTCTATCCGCCCGCTCGTGATGTCGGCCTCGTAGCTGCGGCGCTCGAACGTCTCGACGGCTAGGGACCAGTCGGGCGCACGCGTGCGGAGCACCCTTGTCAGCGCAGGGATGAGCGTGAGGTCGAGCGCTCCCGGAGCGGCGATGCGGAAGGTGCGCTGGGTCTTTGCCGGGTCGAAGCTCTCGTGCGGGTCCCCTCTGGCGTCCTCAAGGGACGACATGAGGATCGATAGCGGGCGCTCGAGGCTCCGGGCCCGGGTTGTCGGGATCATGCCCTGGGGCGTACGCACGAAGAGCGGGTCGCTGAAGGCGCGCCTGAGGCGGGCAAGAGCATGGCTCACCGCCGAGGGAGACACAAACAGGCGCTCCGCCGCCTGCGCCACGCTGCGCTCCTCCAGCATGACGGCCAGAGTTTTGAGCAGGTTGAGATCAAGCCGCCGCCAGTCCATCGCATCCTGAATTACGTTCACTATCGGCTGAATACATATCACTTGGCTCAGCTTACCCATGCTCCTATAGGCGGATATTCGCCCGTAAGAAAGAGCAAATGAGGCAATGCCACTGATGTCTCGGCAGTACTCTGCGTTTGGGATTGGATTGGCCGCAGCCTTTCTTTTGGTGAGTACAGCAGGCCATGCGGGGAGCATCGCAGACCGGGAAGCCCTGAGGCAGGAGCTTCGGGTTCTTGCCGACAGGCATCCTGGCCGCGTAGGCATCTGCGCTCAAGACGAGCGATCCGCGCCAGTGTGCGTGAACGGCGATGAGCGGTTCCCCCTGCAGAGCGTCATGAAGCTGGTGGTCGGAGCAGCCGTGATGGCGGCCGACGGGGAGCGGCTGAGCCTCAACGAGACCATCACGATCAGGCGGGAGGATCTAAGCGTTTACGTGCAGCCCATCGAGAAGATCGTCGCGGCCAGAGGCTCGTTCACGACAACCATCAAGGATCTCGTGAGACGAGCGGTGGCTGAAAGCGACAGCACTGCGACCGATGTTCTGATCGCCCGTCTGGGAGGGCCCGGGGCCGTCCAAGGATTCCTTGCGCAGAGAGGCATTCAGGGCGTCAGGATCGACCGCGACGAACGGCATTTGCAGGCAGACATCTCGGGCCTGTCGTGGAACCCGGACTATGTATTTCCCGGCAAGTTTGCCGCCGCGAGAAAAGCGGTTCCGGACTCGGCGCGCGATACAGCCTACAGAGCCTATATGAGGGATGAGCGCGACACCGCCACTCCCAAAGGCATGACGGCGTTTCTGCATGCGCTCGCAACCGGCAAGCTGTTGTCGCCCCCGTCCACCGACAGTTTGCTGGCGATCATGAGCCAGACGGTCACCTTTCCGGATCGCCTGCGAGCCGGAGCGCCCTCCGGCTGGACCGTGAGCCATAAGACCGGAACCAGCCCAAGCTGGCGAGGCATCTCTGCGGCAACCAACGATGTCGGTGTGCTCACGGCCCCTGACGGCAGCCCGGTCGCGATCACAGCTTTCGTCGCAGACTCGCAGGCTCCGATGAAAGCACGGGCCGCGCTGATCGCGGCGGCCGCCCGTGCTGTCACGGAAAGATACCGCTGAACCCTGAAAGGCCCTCCGTTGCACAGCCAGCAAGCTCTCACGTTCATGGCTCCCGGCAATCAGGCTGATCTTGGGCGTGACCCCTCTCCCGTGCTGACGAGATCCAAAACAGGCGATCGAAGAGCGGACCTGATCCGCTCCAAGAAAGGCTCCGTCAAAGGACCATCATGCATCAGCCTCCTCAAATCCCTTTCCTGACCCGGATCAAGCGCGGCGCGCTGTGGTTCGACGCCTGGCTCAACTCGGCCCTGTTCCAGGGCGGACGCGGC
>NZ_JAEQMY010000094.1 GCF_016743775.1 Microvirga aerilata
GAACCGGCATTTTACGATGCTTCGCGATGACGAAGAATCCTTCAATCCCAACAAGTTGTGGGTTATTCAGGGCCGACGAAGTAGTCGGCGGGCGAAACGCCCGCCTTGATTAGTGGAAGCGAGGCGACCTCAGAGCGTTGCGCCGACCTTGCGCAATTCCGCCAGAACCGGGGCCTTCGGCAGCCAGATTTTGTCATATTCGGCAATCACTGGCTCCGCGTCCTTCACATCAGAGACGACGATCTTGACGGGTTGCTTTGAGAAGTTCTCCAAGAGGCCAGGCTGGTTGGCTACGATCTCATCGATCTCGAAGTCAAGCGCTGCGCGGGTCACTTTAGAGATCAACTCACGATCGGCTGTTGGCAGGGTGGTCCAGACTCGACCGGAGACCAGCGCCACCATCGGCATGTGAACGGCATTCATCCGCAGGATGGTCTTAGAAACGCGGTCAAAACGCTGGTTCCAGGAGAAGTCGAGATCTGCCTCAAGGCCGTCCACTTGGCCGTTGGCCATTGCGTCAAACACCTGCGGGGTTGGGATCGGTGTGGGGGCGGCTCCCAGGATCTGGTAGAAGTCGCGGAAGGCGGGCGTCGGATTGATCCGCAGCTTCATGCCCTTTAGGTCGGCGACAGAAGAGATCTCCTTGGCCGAGAACACCGCCCGGATCGACGTGATGCCCCAGCCAAGGCCTATCGTGCCGGTTTCCTTTGGAAGATAATCGAACAGACCGAGTGCGACCGGGTGGCGGACGAGCTTCGCCACTGCTTCGGTGGAGCGCACCACGTAGGGAGCGTTGATCGCCGCAATCGCCGGAACCCGCGAGCCAAGCTCAGCGGCCTGTATGAAGGCCATATCGAGGGCACCCGACTGAAGCTGCTGCATCATGGCGCCTTCGTTGCCGAGCTGGCCGGCATGGAAAACGGTGAGCGACAGGCGGCCATTGGTCTCCGCCTTCAGGGTCTCGCCGACTTTCAGAGCAGCGTTGTTCCAGGGATGGTTCGGGGGTGTAATGACGCCAAGGCGGAACTCACGGCTTTGAGCGCGTAGCACAGTCGGGGCCGCAAGCGGTAGGGTTGCGCCGGCTGCTAAGGCGAAGAGATGTCTGCGAGAAATGGTCATGATTAGTCCTCTATTCTTTCGTCAAGTTAGTCGACGAGGGCAAGCGAGAGAGTGGGCCATACTGACAGAATGATCAGCATCAGGCAGGCAACGATGAAGAAGGGCAGTGTCACTATAAACATCTTGCCGGGCTTGGCGCCTGTGACGGCTGCCGCGACGAAGAAGCAGAGGCCGACGGGAGGCGACAGAAGTCCGAGCACCAGATTGATCACAACGACGACCCCAAAATGCCGCGGATCGATATGATAAACCTCGGTGGCGATGGGCAGGAGGATCGGCACTGTCATGATCAGGCCGGGCACGCCGTCGATAACCGTGCCGATGACGAGCAGGATAACGTTCACCAGAAGCATGAAGGTGACCGGATCTTTAGCAACCGACTGAATCCAGCCCGCCACTTCCTGCGGAACCTTGCCGAAAATTAGAATCCAGGAAAACACCGCTGCGGCGGCTACCAGGAACAGGACGATCGCCGAGTAGATCCCCGATCGGAGCAGCATTTCCGGGACTTGGGAAAAGCGGAACTCCCGTGTCCAGTAACGACCAACCAGTGCCGCCGCAATTGCTCCCACGGCGGCGGCCTCCGTAGCATTGGCAAGGCCTGTGAGGATGGAGCCGACGATCACGGCCGGGATGGATAGTGTTGGGAGGGCGCGAAGCACAGTCATCACGCGCTCGCGCGGCGTCATACGTGCTCCAGACGGAAAATTGTAGACGAAGCCCATTACTGCGATGATGGTGCAAAACAGCACCGTCAACAGCACTCCGGGGATAATGCCAGAGATCAGCATGTCAGAGACCGGCACCTGGGCCAGCACACTGTAGACCACGAACATCACCGATGGTGGAATAATCGGGCCCAGCATTCCTGCATAGGCAGTAAGGCCTGCTGCGAAGGTCTTATCGTAGCCCTGACGCTCCATCTCGGGCACCATGATCTGCGCCATGATCGCAACCTGAGCTGTGGCAGAGCCCAGGATCGACGCAACGAACATGTTGGCGAGCACGTTCACATAAGCCAAGCCGCCGCGCAATGCACCCACGATGGCCATCGCCATTTCGACGATGCGCCGAGTGATGCCGCCCCCGTTCATAATCTCGCCGATTAGAATGAACAGCGGAATGGCAATGAGGCTATAACTATCGACGCCGCTGAACATCTGCAGCGGAAAGGATTGGAACAGCAATGGATTGCCGGAAACAACGATATAGACAATGCCCGCGAGGCAAAGGCACAGGCCGATCGGCACGCCAACAAGCATGATGGCAACAAAGGCGGCGGAGGTGATCATCAGTTGATCCCAGTGCTGGTGGTGGCCTGGAACCCCGGAAAGGCGCTCCTGCCGACAATGCCCAGATCCTCCAATGTATTGGCAAGGCCGTGCAGCGTCATCGAGACAGCAAAAATCGGCAGGACGAGGTACACGATCCAACTCGGCCAGTTCAGTGTCTGAGTGTGTTCCGTGTAAAGAAAGTTGAAGGTCTCGCCCGCATAAGCCTTAGCATCGAAGCCCGTGCGGGCGATACCGATTGGGTCCATCCACAGCCAGCACATGATCCCAAGTCCAAAACCGAAACCGACGACGGCCAACGCGGAGATGATCCGAGCAATCTGCTGCCCGCGCGGAGAGAGCCATTCGGTGAGCATAGTCACAGCAAAATCAAGTCGAAGCCGCGTCATCGCAGAGGCCCCGATGAATGTCAGCCAGACTGTCGCATAAACTGCCGACTCGTCGATCCAATAGATTGGCAGGCCTGCATAGCGGGTCGTGACGTTGATTAGAATCAGCAGGGTCAGGATACCCATAAAGCTCATGATCGCGACGCGCTCAGTGGCGAGCAGTCCATTGGAGAGGGCAATAACCGCTCGAACTGGCAAGGGCGGCGTATGAGAGCTAGGCAAAGACTCATATGCCGATGATAGGTTCGATTCGACCACTCGCAAAGCTCCATTCCTAGCCACCGAAAGCTTACCGTATACAATCTACAGAGTAGCAGCGATGTAAAGCATTTCGTGGTTGACCGCTGTAATAGGGCCTTCGAAACGCTCTGATGCTGTTGAACGTGTCCTCAGGAGGAGAAGGACTGCCATTGCGGCGCCGCCTTCGTGCGGCTCAGCCCGAAACCGAGGTCAGCACGGAGATGGCGCAATCAAGTGGCTTCAAACCGTCTGCGTCCACCCTGGGTATAGACAGGTACGAAAAGGCCCGCAGTCGAGCGGGCCTCTCACAAATCACTTAAGCAGCGTGTTTCTGTACCGTACCGGACTGTCTGCTCCACTCCGCATACCATGCGTTGAAGAGCTTGAGCTGCGTCTCAGCATAGCCGCGCTGACTATCCGAGAGCGCATCGGTTTCGTTGAAGTGCAGCGCGTATTCCGGGTTCCCCTTCAGCACCATAAGATGCTTATAGTACAGCACCAGATCCGGCCCCTCGTCGAAGGAGGAGAGGACGTGCAGCGCCTCCTCCAGCTCCTTCGCCCGCTGACGGGCCTCAGCATCACCTTTCGCAGCAGCCTGAGCAAGGGCGCAAAGGTGAAGGACCTCGCGGGGCAGCACGTTGCCAATGCCGGTGATCGCACCAGTGGCGCCGCAATTGACGAAGCCGTGGAACACAGCGGTATCGACACCAACCATCAGCGTCACACCGTCATCCTGGCTGGTGATGTGTTCGGCCGCATAAGTCAGCGCCTCGGCACCGCCGAATTCCTTGAAACCGATCAGGTTCGGATGCTCGGCGCGAAGGGCAAAGAACAGGTCACCGCGGGTCGCGAAGCCGTAATAGGGACTGTTGTAAATCACTGCCGGCAGATCGGGAGCGGCAGCGAGGATAGCCTTGAAATGGTGACGCTGTGCGGTTAGCGACGACCCACGGGAGAGAACACGTGGAATTACCATCAGGCCTTGGGCGCCGACCTTCTGCGCGTGTGCAGCGTGGGCCACCGCGGCGCTGGTGTTGACAGCTCCAGTTCCAACGATGACCGGCACGCCGGCCTTCACCAGGCGCTCCACACCTTTCATGCGCTGCTCATCAGTCAGCAGTGGCCAGTCACCCATCGAGCCACAGTAGACTACCGCGGACATTCCGGCCCCGATCAGCTCTTGGCCTTTGCGCACTAGCGCGTCGAAGTCGGGGCTGCGATCGGCCTTGCAAGGCGTCATGAGCGCCGGGATGCAGCCGGAAAAGATCTTGGGATTCATGCGATTCTCCTTCAGAAGCCGGTCTGTCTGCCCGCATATACGGTGGGCGCAGACACAAAAATTCGCTGAGACTGGGGTCAACTCGGGATTTTATACAATCTACACTCTATGCAGTCAACACTTATTGGTAGGAGCGGTGGCATAAGCGCGCCAAAACTGGGGAATGGCGACCCAGCGTGAGCTCATAGCGTCCGGTCAGGCGCGCTCGGCTACTACCGATGGGGATGTTCGAGGGCGGAGAGCGCGTCGAAAATCCTCAATATTGGCAATTATATCAATAGCGCTGTGCAATTCGCTAAGATGTAGCCTCCATCCGTTCTTAGCTGCGCTTCGGCCATATTCACACTCCACAGGCGGCCTCAGCGGCATCCTGATCCCTATCGCCTCGCAAGCGTTGGATGGGTTGCTATCTTTTGGTCCTGAATTCCTGTCGATTGTTGCTTTGGCCGGATGCAATGATCCGATCGCCGACGCGATTGGCCGCGGTGGTCATACCTACCGCGACAGGATCAGATCCTGTCACGTTGTGAAACTCTTGCACGACAAGCCTAGTTCTCTCGATCTGACGGCACTCTTGACCCTACGTTGTAGATGGAATGCGTCTACGGCTATGACACGAACGACAAGCTGAGCTAAAGTCGGAGGTCGCATCGAGGGAGTGCCTCCTCCGGGTTTGTCGCAACTTTTTGTTTCAGAGTTTCAGCTATTGGGACGGAGGTCTCAGTGGCGGAGGAATAGGTGTTCAAGGGCAGACATTTCGATCGTTCGGTGATCCTCCTCTGCGTGCGGTGGTATCTGGCCTATAATTTGAGCCTGCGAAATCTTGAAGAGATGATGGCTGAGAGGGGCATCTCGGTCGACCATGCGACCATTCACAGGTGGGTCGTCCGGTACTCGCCGGAACTTCTGAAGCGCTTCAATGCACGCAAGCGAGCGGTCACTGGCAAGTGGCATGTCGACGAGACGTATATCAAAGTGCGTGGCCGATGGACGTACTTGTACCGCGCCATCGACAGCAACGGTGACACCGTTGAGTTCTGGTTCAGCGAACGGCGCAATCTGACAGCCGCCAAGCGGTTCCTGCACAAGGCACTCGTGCGTCATGGTCGGCCTGAGAGGATCGTCATCGACGGTAGCCAGACCAACCGGGGAGCCATCCTGTCGTGTGATGCCGAGAGCCGTCTGCTGGATCGTTCAAGGTACGAACTTAAGCCGATCCGGATCCGGCAAAGTGCCTACCTCAACAACCGCATTGAACAGGACCACCGTGCAATCAAGCGGCGGGTTCGACCGATACTCGGCTTCAAGTCGATTGCCACGGCCAAGGTGATCTTGGGCGGGATTGAGATGATCCACATGATGCGCAAAGGACAGGCGAAATATGCCCGGAATCCTCAGCCTTCACTCCCGGAGCAGTTCGAGCTGCTTGCTGCCTGAACGCACTACCGAGCGCTTGTCCCTGTCCTGTCTCCCCTCCGGATTTGCGACACAACCGTCCTGACTGGTCTTCGGACAAGAGGTCGCCTATGAGCCCATCGTCACAATGGACGCTTTTCATCGCCCGCCCCGGAAGAGATCGGCAGCACGTCATCCGGGATCCCCGCGGCGAGCCCCGGATCCTCTTTGGCGAAGACGATGGCACGAGGATCAACGATCGTCTGGCGAGGTATCTTGTCGAGAGCCTGAATGCGGATCTCAACCCAGAAGACCCGAACCCGGACGGGGGCTGGTTCGTGGACAGCCCGGAAGACGGCGACGAGCAGGATCCGGCCATTCTGATTTGCGACCTTGATTTCGAAATCCGAATCGAGATCCTCGACACGGAAAACCTCAAGGAGGATCAGGCGCTAGGTCAAAGGATTGTAGCTCTGATCAATACGTATTTCCGCCGGAACGAAGGTTCGCGTCCCGACGCTGCGTCCTTCAGTTCTCCAACCGAAAAGCAGCAAACCAAATCCAGGCGGTGACCGGTCTGGTATTGAACCCAGCCCAGCAGGAGCCAGTGGATCGAGCAGGGCGGGGGCAAGAAGCCCGACCCCAGCAATGAACGAACTCAGAACCCAGGCTGTCGAGACGCTGCGACGGGAGGAGACGATAGCTTTTAAAGCATCTCCCAGGCAACCACGACAGTGTATCCCGTTTGTCGCCCAAACTCGCGGGCCCGGATGAGCAGCGCTGGAGTTCGATCAGCTTGCGTATACGGGGGTTATCCATGCTCCAAGACTTTGTGCCGCGCCCATCGAACGTACACCGCAGTCTCCTTGTGGCACTCAGCCTGTCAGCCGGCGCAGGATGGGGCTCCTATGCCATCGTGAGGCGCACGTCGGCTGCGGTCGAACACCAGCTTCGTGATCAGGTTACAAGCCTGCAGACCGCTCAGACCCGGCTTGTTGCCGAGCAGACGTAGGCTCAAGTCTCACTCTCGGAGATGGCGCAGCTCCGTATGGAGCTTGCAACCGCTCGGCGAGAAACCAATCGGCTTTCTTAAGGACGAGATGAAATCCTAGTGGATCTTCCTCCAGTCAGGCCCGATGCCAAAGGTGCGAACCTCCGCCCCAGGAACGCCAACCACGATGTGCCCAACACAGGATCGATCGGGGAGAGGACCAGCACGACCCAAAACGACAAAGCAGTATCGGCAAAGCTGCTGGAAAAGCAGCCTCGCAATCCGCAGGTTGCGGTAGTCGGTAATTCGTCATCGGGCAAAGGCCGGCTGAGAGGCCTCGTGGCAAAGAACTGACCGCCGTCAGTGAACTGGATACAGCAGCCTTGCGCCAACTGACGAAATCAGCGGAGACGCCGGTGCGGTAGACAACATCCCTACAGCTAACGCAGACCTCTACGACCAACGGCGGGGAGAAGGTGCGAAACCAATCGGCTGCTGAGGAGGTCGGGCGCGACTCATCAGGCTGCTCATGCAGCATTGCACGCATGAGATCGTCCTGTTGGAAGTTCCTGGCACGACATCGGTTACATACTTCTTGTTACGATAAGTGTTTCGCGTAATTTTCGCGAACAGTTGTCGCATGCGCACAAAGACCGATCTTCCACTGCATGGTAATGGGGAGCGGCGACAAAGAAGATGAAGGATTTGTTAATGTTTTGGAGAGAGGCTGTTTGCTGTCGTGACGAACTAATTCGCCTTATCTTCGCAGTAGATCTTGCGCCTCCAACAAAAGGTATTGCGCATGAGCAAGACGAAGCCCGACACCAACCAGTCTCTGCATCCTGCTCTAGAAGAATTGCGACAAATCCTTGCCAGAGAGCAGACGTTGGAGGAGTTTCGGAAACGCTCTGGATACGATCCTTCCGCACCTGCCCGATGGGTCAAGGCACGAGAGGCGAGGAGGGCATCTGAGAAGAGGCGCTAACCTAATGACAGCCCCAGGTTCCGCCGGCCCGCCGTTCTGGTATGTGCTCTACATTCGATCGCATAGCCTGACCGCAGCTGGTATCGAAGAACCCACCCGACGCCATCCAGCGCGATGCCTCGCGAAATTATGGGATTGTGTCAACGGTCCTGGGACCCTGGCGAAGACGTCGATCATCGCGGTCACCTTCACTGTCTACCAGGGCAACATCGACTAGATGGAGCAGGCAGCATGACGCCGGAGCGCTTCGCCCTGATGCAGCAACTGCTGAACAACGCGAAATTCGACTGGACCTATGGCGACACGGAGTATCTGCGTGAGCCGGTCGATTTCATGCCGCGCTATCCTAAGAAGAGCGTCGTGGCGGATCTGCCGTGGATCAGAAAGATCGCTTTCACCCTGCATAAGGAGCGTGTCGCAATGCTCGACCGCTCCGGCTACCCGCTGACACCCTCGTTCATGATCGCCTGGGTGGAAGCGGAAGGCTACGTGATACAGGCTTCCGCCTTCGATGACGATGGAAATGGAATGGCGCAGAATATGATCGGTTGCCCATGCCCAAAGGGCCGGAACCGATGATCAAATATGTCCCTATAAGTTCCTCCTGTGAGAGAACCTTGCCATGGCACCGGCCACAAACTTCTTGTCAAAATGCTTATTATGCAAAATGTTATTTCGTATAGGCAGATTCTTGTCTGAAGTGCGAATGGCGTTACAAAGTAAGGCTTTGCACGAGGCCCCTTGATGAAACCGCCCTATACTCACTGAGGCCTGGATGTGCGCGGTGAGCTGTTCCGCCTGCGCTCTACTCAGATCCCAATGGCGGGTCATTGCTCAGCCTGAACCGCCATCCTTCGACACTCTACCGTGGGATCAAACGGAACTGGTTTCACGATGAGTAACCGCTGTATCGCTACCCGTTAAACTACGGCTTGAATCCACATCATGGCATACTCGCCGTTCAGTCATCAGAACCTGACAGAGACTTCACCCACCGACTTCGCAAAGCAGGCATACGTTTACGTGGATTGTTTGGACGTTTGCCTTTTTACTGCCAAGGTTTGCGGCCAGAAGCCTCGCCATTGCACGAGTAAGTAGTTTTATCTCACCAGCGTATCTGATTGGCTCTGCTGAACAGGGGGCACCTGCGAACTATGCATGTTCGGCCTCCAGCGGCAGCACCAAGCTCCTAACACAAGCGGGGTAACTCCTCAGATACGTTGAAGTAATCTGCCCAAGAGACAAGAGTCTCAATCTGCCTTGGGCGACAAATAGACTTGGATCAGGGGCCTACCATGGATGGATTGTCGTTACTGGTTATTGCCATTGGCTCAGTGCTTGTCACTCTCGTGGCGTTTCTCGGCACGTTTGACTACATCTATCCGGTGTCTGATGCGAAGCTAGGCGGCATCTACCCAAGTGGGACATCCAAGCGCAGTAACTGACTCCAGTCGTTGGTCCTGGAAGATCTAACAACCACCCCTGTCTGTGCTGTTCACATAGTTGATTGCTAGGCCTTCTATAGGGCTCAGGCAAAAGAAAGCCCCAAGACACGCTCAGGGCTGAAGGGGGTTATCCAGAGGGAACCGTCACGATCAGGAGGAAGAGCAACGTGATGGCACGGACAAACAATCCTGGATGGGCAATGTTCCAGATGGCTGTGCCTCATGGCTCTAAAGGTGCATGACTCAGCCGCACACTCGGATCAGGAACCCAACCTAATTGACGTGCCATGTGTGAGTATAGCTGTGTTGTGAGGAAGCGCTCTTTGACTACCACAACAATGTCCCGCCGTCCTGAATACCTCCAGCGTGGGCCATCCCCACCAGCAGCCGTGACCAGAGCCTCGGTGTCATGGGAAACCAGACCATGGTGCCGGTTTAGCTCGAAATTTATGCGGTATTCGTCAGAGCCAATGTGCCCCGGCTTGCGAACCTTCACGTGAGCAGTCACCAGAATATCGCGGCGACCCAGCAAGGGCTCGGCTGAGAGCGTGAGGGTATCCCTTAGGATGATCCAAGAACCTTGGACTGGTGGCACTCGCACTTCAAGTGGCAGCGAAAGGCAGTCAGTGACATCCACCTCCCGGCTCTTAACGTCGCTTCAACGCTGCCTGCCTCATCCTCGCCTTGCTTTCTGAGGAATAGGTCAAGCCGACACATCGAAGGCGCAGAAAGGCGAGCACAATGGACTATGAGGATCTCGTTGAGTTGGTAGCTGGCGATCTGACCCAGAGCGTCTCTCGTATGCTCATCGAGATGGGCACTGAGGAGGGCCAGAGGTTTGCCAAGGAAGCCCTTGTTGAGTTTGCAACCCAGGCGCTGAACGGCGCTCCCAAGGTCGGCAGTATGCATCTGTCAACCTTCACCAATGGCGAGAGACACGCCCTGGCCCGAGCCTCCGCAATTGTCTTGGCAACCATTCAGGCAGACACTTCCCGGCCTCAGTGAGAGGTTCAGAGGCAATCCCTCATGTTGTGGGCCCGCATCCACTCAGGGTTGGAGTATTTCCCCGTTAACGCGGAGCTACAAGGTCTCCCGTGCATTGGAGGTCAGTCAAGTACGACTGCCGCTATCCGGATTAACCCAGCGATTACTCCCCTGCCCGATAGTGCCCGTCCATGCACAACAAAGGAAATAACATGAGTGATGTAGTAGGAATTGCGGGCGATCGGATCCGCTCGTTTGTGGAGCGCATTGAGCAGATCGAAACCGAACTCAAGGAGCTCACCGAGGCCAAAAAGGAGATCTTCTCCGAGGCTAAGGGTGAGGGCTTCGATGTGAAGGTGCTCAAGGAGATCATCAAGCTGCGCAAGCAGGATCAAGAGGAGCGTGACGAGCACGATACCTTGCTCGACGTCTACATGCGAGCGATGGACGAGACTGCTGCAATCCCTGCCGCTCAAGCGGCATGACGGCATCTCACCTTTACCTGACTTCTGGTGTCCAATGACTAGAGCAATGCTGGAAACGAGATCTTTACCAGCAGGCATCAGAGTCGTCGGGTGGTGTTACAACCAGAACCGCACGCGCCTCAGCTGTGAACCCCGCCCGGTTCATTCAGCTGAGTCGCCCCTGAACTTGCCGGTGCTGGCCATCCGCGAGAACCGGCAGCCATGGAACCCGACCGCCGTGCCGATTAGCTGCCTAGGCAAGAAAGGGCACCAATGTCTGATCCCAAGATGCTCTCCGGCGAGCTGAGCCTGTGGGCTGCGGTGTTGCTGGGCCAGGGTGAGAAGGATTGGGCTGAACTGCTGGATCGTGCCGCGGCCAAGATCGCCCATGGCGAGCAGGACCAGCAAACAGCCGCAAGCCTCCTACTTTACGCCGTTGTGGTGGGGCAGAAGGATCAGCCTTCGTTTCAGTTTCTGCTGGAAAAAGCTGCGGACCTCTTGGCTATTCCCTCAGGTCCTGCGGCACACTGACTGGCACGCAGAAAGTACGCTCGGTGCAGCACAGATCACCTCATCAAGCCGCTTGGCAGAGTGGGAAATCCGGAACAACTAGGTACTCGTAAGGTCAGACACGATCGGAGGCCGCCTCAAGCTGGGTACAACACCGCTGCCATCCTACCCTGCCCCGATAAGCGTCAACGACCTTCGAAACAGGAGCAGTCCAGCGGAGGCCAAGCACCAAAGCTCCCCCTAAGCCGCATGCAATTGGTGCCGATACCGCTGCGGGAGTATGGTCGCCGATGCTGCGGAAAGCGTACCGGCGCGCACCGTCCTAGAATGTTGCAGGCCTTTGCTGTTTTGATTTCCTCACTCGTTTGAAACCGTTGGTTAACTATGCAAGCGCATGCTCTCACGTGGCGCTCAAGGGGCAGGGCGGGCTCCCTCTGACTTGGAGACAGTTGCTCATGGCGGATAAACGTTTCACCGACACGATCGAGGAGAAGCTGGCATTGATCTCGCCAACGCTGAAAGCCATCGAGTTCGGAGGAGATCAGCCTTATCCGCAAGAGTTGCAGACACTCCTTAGACAGCGCTTGGCAAGCCTGGTTGTTCTGTTCGAGCGAGATCCCGGCCTGGATGCCGCAACAGCCGACCTATACGCGGCGGCTGCTGCCGTTGTGAATGACACTGCAGTGCCTTCTCAGCCCCTCGCCCGAAAACGCCGTCTGCTTAAGGAAGCCCAAGCACGCTTCCAGGAGCGCATTGTGACTGCACGCCCGAATGGAAGAAGAGCCTGCGCCGCTTGGCTACAGGACGAACTCTTCCTCGCAGCCTGATCCAGGCCTGGGTGCCGGATCCCGGATCCCCTGCCCTCCTCACCCAAACAGTTGCTGATCGGCTTTGCACTGGCGAGCAATCGGTCACAGATTAAAGCACTCGAGGAAACGGTCTCACCAGCAGCCGCAGACTGGATAGTTGATGGCACGCGCACCTCGCCACGATCGTGGTGAGGTGCGCGGGAGGAGCAGTCTCAGGCGAGGTGTTGGGCGAAGTATTTGTTCATCTCGAACATGCTGACCTGGCTCTTGCCGCCGAAGACGGCTTGGAGCTTCTCATCGGCCAGGATCTCCCGCTTGTTCGCAGGGTTCTGGAGGTTCTTGGCCTTGATGTACTCCCACACCTTGCTCACCACTTCCGTGCGGGGCAGCGGGGACGAGCCGACCACAGCCGCCAGTTCATTTGACGGCTGCAGCGGCTTCATCAACGCCGGGTTCGGCTTCTTGGCTGCCGTTGTTCCGGCGCTGTCTGTCTTTGATGGTGCCATTTGGAAACTCCATTGTTACCTCCCTCGGTCATGTGTGAGGGCAAGCTGTCACGACAATGGCGTTCGATGACTTAACAGTCTCTTGACTTGGAGCGTCCTCATCAAGTTCCGATGACGGCCGGACAGGGCGAAGCCTGGAGGATGTGCTTTCTGTCCGGCCGGTGATTGCGTCAGCTAGTCGCCACCTGCCGATGACTTCTTGCGCGAGGAGGACCGTCTGCGGCCTTTGCTGCTCTCACCATTGCCGCGCTCCTCGCCCGACGAACCACCGAGGGCGCTCGTCACGACCTCACCGGCAGCTCCAATGGCAGCCGCTGCAACCTCCAGCGGAGCGGCAACGATCTCGGCGCCAAGGCTTCCCGCAGCCGAGACGGCGTCCCTGCCCTCCTGCATTCCACTGCCCTGTCCCTGCTCGCCGCTCTGCGGCTTCTCCAACACGTTCGCGACCGCCCTGAGGGCCTCCGCCATCACGGACCGTGCCTGCGGGGAGGTGAGTGTTGTCTCAAGGCTTGAGAGCCAGGACATCGTGTCCATTATGCTGCCCTGCGTCCGCGAGCGAGATGCGGAGCGAGCCTGCGTTGTGGATCGTGACCTCGCTGCGCCCGAGGTCGAACGTGCCGCGGTGCGCGATCCTGCGGAGGAACGGGATTTCGCGGGAACAGCCTGGGACTTCGTCGCGGACCGGGAGCCCCCCATTGCCTTGGGCTGCGCACGCTTGGAAGTGGTGGTCCCTTTCTTGGCGGCCGAGCGGGAGGCCGACTTCGATGCTGACTTCTCCAATGCCTTCCGGCCTCTGCTGGGTTGTGAAGGTCCGTCCTTCTGTTTCGTAGCCATGGTCAATCCTTCGTCTGCTGGGGCCGAAAGCCGGCCGTGCCGAGGAGTAATTGTCCTCAACCATAACAATGACAGCGTGGCCGTTCGGTTCAGCCCGCCAAAGCGTATGATCCTTGATCAATCAGAGTGAAGGTCGTGTTGCTAACGCGCGGCTTCCAACCGCGATGGCGAGTGCTGCGAGCATCAGAACCGCCGCAACAGCGAACGTGAGCTGCATGCCCGTGCCAACAGCAGAAGTCGTTAGCCGCGGTTGCGGAAGGAGGCCATGCCGAGGGTATGGCATGAAGAGGAAAGGCGAGCGTTGCCAATCCCAGTCATTTAACTTGGCCTCCCCCTGTTAGCAGTGAAGCGAAATCAGCCGGCAGGGGCTATTAGGGGGGTTGTAGAAAGCTCATGACGCTGACCTCCCATGAGGTCATGCGCCAATGCTAGGCCAGAGCGTCAAGACCATCCCTGAGCCACCAGATCTCGCTGAGGCCGACCACGGCCATATCCAGTTCGCAGCAGTCCCAGACTGTGCGGCTTCAGATCAGGCCCAAACCACCGGGAATTCAGACCATCTAAAGCTGGGATGGGGCGCGCCGAGTGTCGCCAAAGAGTAACAGAGGTTGACCGTTGTAAGCCGACCTCCCGCTTCTCAAGAATGACCGCATGACAAAACAAATAATCCGCATGAAATTGGACGAAAGCATCGCCCGCAATAACGGGCTGCTGCGAATAAATATTATTGGGGCCGGCAATTATGCTTAATTCTGCAGACAATATACCTGTACAAGCTGGGTCTCTGGACAACACACTTGATCGCTTAGCCGAGCATGCTCAACAACCACTTTTACCTGAGGAGTATATCCTCACCAACTCTGTCTCCGACCTGATTGAGGAAAG
>NZ_JAEQMY010000095.1 GCF_016743775.1 Microvirga aerilata
AGTTCGCCATTCTCTTCGAAGGCCGCTTCAGGCTGGGATGATGAACCCGGCCCGTACACGGAAATTCTGGCAGTTCCGCAAGATCGACCCGAGCGTCGAGCTCCTCGCCATGCGGAGACGCATGGCGAGGAGCAGATCGATTTGGTCAAGCCCAGACCGTTTCCTCGTTGGTCGGCATCAACCGTTAAGGGGCGGCTCGTTGACCCGGCGTACGGCCCACGTGAGATGAAACCATCAACATCCGTTTCCCACCCATAGCCCCTCCGGACGCGTCCTGAAAGGCGCTCCAATGGGTCTGATACTGCAAGTGCGACAAAGGACGGTGACCATGCAGTATCTGAATCGACGCCCCTGAGAGGGTAGAGGATGGGCGGATCATGTGACTTGCCTCCCCACCATGCGACTGTTGCAGCGCCACGATCCTGTTTTGGTCGAAGCTTTCCTGCAGCGCGAAAAGGTCCTTAGGGACGATCTGAATAGCCGTTCCTATGACGAGGCTGTGCAAAGCCTATTGCTCGCGAAGCTGGAGCAGCCGGCAGCCCGCCTGTCTGGATACAAAAACTAGCTGCGTCAGCAGGGAAGCCGGAACGAGCAAAACGCAGGCCGATCCAATTAGTTCAAGCGGCAACACGCCCTAGCAGCGTCTGGAGGTACGCGATGTTAAAAGGTTGTCATTTCGACCGCTCGTTGAACCTCCAGTGCGTGCGATGGTATCGCGCGTATGGCAGCTGCTCCAAATTTGCGACGTATTCACTGGATGTTCTGAGGCGGTCCATTACTCGGGCATGAAGGCAGAGCAGATATAGTCGCCAAGATCGATGCAGTATCAGACAGCTTGGAGGTCGCTTCCACCTCCAAGCTCTTTAATCAAATCACATGACTCTTGAAGAGGGCCATGTCAGCTTCGTGATTGAAACCGAGGGTAACTACCAAATTGCCGTCGCGGTCTATCAGACAGCCCACATTAAGGTCCAGGATGCGCAGGTCGTCTGCGGCATCATGCAGATAATCAAGCATTTCGATTCTAGCAAGTTCGCGAGGAGGCAAAGACTTGGGTATCTCGTGACCAGATTTTTTGATGGCAGCCCGGATGCTGTCTTCTTTAGCGAGTACAATGTGGGCTGGGATCGTGTAAACGAGTGAACAGTCTGGATTAAGCGACATCATCCAGGCCCCTGAGATGCAGCTTCTGGACTCCGACCCGCTCTGCCAAGCCGTTAGAAGGTATATGGTAAGCCTCGGGAAACCCACCACGCACGAGAACGCGCATGATCTGCTCCTGAGTGTTATAGGAGATAGGAACAATAAGCTTGCTGTCGTTATGCATAGCCGACCTCCTCGCAAAAGAAGCAGGAGCAGGGATGGCTGTTGCAGGAGCACATCTTAGTGATGGGTGTGGTGAACTCCATCCTGCCGGGGCGATTTTCAGCCCCAGTGTAGGTGGTATGACGCGTAGAATGGAAGGGCGTCGCCCAGCCATGCGAAGCTGCTTTCCATAGCTTAGGCTTACCTTCAGCACGAACGAATTCGGAGGCAGTCCAAATCAGGATCTGATTTGCTTTAGAGGCATCGTGATCAGGGAAAGCCACAGCATTTCTGGTGTTAAAAAAACAAAACATAATAAATCAAACACCTTGTAAAATAGTCATCTCTAATTGTTGATAGTCTGATCTTACAATATTGGCACTCTCGCGCGCAATAACTTTTTCGTAACTTTGAGCAAGCCTTGTGATCCATTTGAGGTGCATGTTAGCGACGATGCTGATAAGCGATTATCCATGCAAGTGTGGTCGAAACTCGCACTTCTTGTGGTGGTTTGGACCAGAAGAATGATCACGGGGTGCAAAGCGCCAAGCTTATTGTGCGGAGCAGAAAATTGCGTCCGCACCCGCGTTGTAAAAAGATGTCCTCAATAAATCCCATAAAGAATAGTCACGAAGGGACAGGATTTCTGACGAATAAACCCTCGAATTGCCCAAAGGCCGCAAGGAGGTGGCAGAGCGAGGGACGCTCCCGAGCGGGACGCCTGCTTGCGCTATAGCTTGATGGCTACCCGCTTAGCGGGTCGCCAAGGAGCTTGGCTCTCACGGGTGGCCAGGCCTTGATCGATGCCGAAGGTGAAGAAGCCGAGCGCCTTGCGCTCGTCTTGCAGGAGGGGCCTTTGGCCTTCGCTCGCGCTCGTCCACGACCCCTCAGCGCTTTCTCGATCTTTCATCTCGTCGGTTCGGACTTGTAGTAGCCGCCCATCGGGCGGATGGTTGTACAACGCGGGAGCGGACAGATTAATTTCGACATCAAAGTATTTGCTATGATATTCTCATAGATGATGAAGACCATACTGGTCTTCATCAGATTTAATTTTGGTGTTCTCGCCAAAATATCGAGATGCCAAGCCCTTTCAACTCAACAGATTTTGCTTTTTGCAAACAATACACAGCGATACTTAAGAGTTATGCTGACGTGATTAAAATTGAATATAGCGGAGCCCTATGCTCTGCCGGAAAAACTGAACATGCCTGCCAAATGATGGCTTCTACCCCTGGTCAGTACCTCTTCGCCGTAGACCGGCGAGAGGTCATCGACACCCGTATCAAGAGGATCGAGAAGAAGGCCGCTGCCGAAGGAACCCACCCTCTGGTCCAAGCCATCTTCAGCAAGAGCGAGGGCCAATTCGAGGCTGGCACAGAGAACGTGAGACAAGCTCTGCGAGAGCAGCCCACCAAAGATCATGACGCACCACATCGGGTGGTCGTCTGCACCCATGAGGGTCTGCTCTCGTCCGATCTGTCCACCTACCAGGGTTGGACCCTGATCATCGATGAGACACCGAACATCTGGGGCTTCGGAGAGCTTCAATCTCCCTTTTCCTGGTCGCTCTACAAAAGCTTCTTTGGCCTCAAGCCACTCGACGATGAATGGTCCGAGGTGACCATTTGCCGGGACGCTCCAACACCGACAGCTTGTGCAAAGGATGCTGCAATCTCGGATGATTTCCGTGATCTCTACCGGCGCTGGAAGAACACCAGACCGCTGGTGAAGCTGACCTCCTGGGAGGAGACAGCGGATGGCCGCAGGTGGTCATGGTGCTCCGTCTGGAACCCAGAGAAACTCGATGCTTTCAAGAGGGTGATGATCCTCGCAAACTCATTTGAGGACTCCCTCACCTTTAAGCTGCTGAAGCAGGCTGGGGTTCGGCTCGTACCTTTTAGCATCCCCGATGATCGGCAGTGGCTACCTCGGACTGTCCTCATACGGTACTTTGCCAGCACCCATCGGGCTGGGACGGGTTTTTGGACCAATCCGGCTGATACGGGTGGTGCTGAAGCCCTCCGGAAGACCTCCGAGTGGATCATGCAGAACACCGATCCTGAAAATCATTTTTGGTCGGCCAATCTGCATGAACTGATTAAGCGCAATCTGCCGGGTCAGAAGCTCAACCCCAAGATCGCTGGATCAGATGCTTACAAGCACCTCACCTGCGGCTCGTTCATCTACACCGCCAAACCGTCTCGGGCAGAGGTCGCGGCATTTGCCCGATATGGCATCACCTACCAAGAGATCGTTCGAGCGCGTCAGAACGAGGATTTGGTGCAGTTCTTCTTCCGGTCGTGGCTGCGGGTGCCGGATGACCCGCGAGACGGCGAGTTCCGGGTCTACGATCTTGCCCAAGCGACCTTCCTGAAGGGGTTCATCGAGGCCACCGGACGCCCGTTTAAAAGCATTTTGGAGCACGTCATCGAGGCTGGCGTGGATGAGCACAAGCCGAAGCCTGTCGGACGGCCCAAAACCGTGAAGACGGAAGCCGAGAAGCAGGCCCGCGCGGCCAAGGCGAGGATCAGCAACAGCATGAGCAAGAGGAAGGCCCGAGAGGCTCTCAGAAAAGATGAGCGTGACGCCGGGACCGTGAGGAAGCGTGGGCGTCCGCCGAAGCATAAGGGCGGCGAGAATGCTTTCCCGCACAGCTGATGCTGAGAGTACAACCGGGTGCAAGTAACAATCCGGGTGGGATGATCTCGCAGCCTTTTCAGGCCCAGGTACTGTGCGAAGAAATAAATTGAACTCTTGAGTCTCTGTCTGGCAAGGTGGCTTCAATGACCAAGCCTTTTGCGGTCAGGACACAATCTTTTGAAAGCAATTTGAGATGTCTATTTCAACAGAATTCGTTGAGGGAATGCTAACGCTCGTGCGACCCAATGGCGATTACCTCGAGACCCCGTGGGAGGCGCCCCTCGACAACGAAACCTTCAATTCAGTCTGTGCTAAAACTCTAGAACGTGCCAAGGTGTTCGTGGCTGATTTCAACCTGTCTCTCCGTGACTATCTCGTTGAGAAAGCGCTGGACGCTTACGTGACGTGGATCAAGACCCCAGCCGACGATGCCAATCCGGCCAGCGTGGAAGCCGACCAACTTTTGAAGATCTGGTTGCGGGTCCTCTCTGATTTTGCCGGTTCGCCGAACTTCACTTTTTACCTTAGGGATGATGGTACCGTAAACTTCGAGGTCGAGCCTCTTCCCGATCGCGAGGTTGTCGCCAAGTTCATGATCCAATCGGCTCTGCTCGTGGAAGGGATCAGGAACATTGCTCATAGGGAGGTGAGGTAATGGTCTTAACCACCATTCGTACCGACCGGTTTTTTGAGGGCACAGGCCGTTGGTGGAGCAGTGCCGTACCAAGGGCAAAACCCCGCCGCAGGATCTGCGCCGCACGCTTGTGGCGATCTTGTGGCGTCATGAGAACGGCGCAAAGTGGCGCTCTATGCCGGCTGAACTGGGCCCGAGAACGGCGCAAAGTGGCGCTCTATGCCGGCTGAACTGGGCCCGTGGTGGCGGGCCGGTCAGACATTCATCCGCTGGGCGCGTCTAGGTGTCTGGGAGCGCCTGCTCCATCTGGTGCAGAACCATGGCATCCAACTCGGCATGACCTTCCTGGATGGCATGAACCTGTGGGCGCATCAGAAGGCTGCAGGCGCTTGCCGAAAAGGAGCTCTCAAGCTGAGCGAGACGATCGTGAAGCACCTGGCCGCTCTCGTGGCGGCTATGGCACCAAGGCTTGCGTGATCGCCGACGGCCTTGGACGCGCCGTCGCCTTTCGGATCGCGCCTGGCCAAGCGCACGAGCTGCCTCACGACCTTCCGCTGCTGGAGCAGTTACCATGTGTGCCGACTTGGGTTGTTGCGGATCGCGGCTACACCAGCTATGCGTTTCGTGAGCATGTCTGGAGCATGGGAGCCAAGCCAGCCATTCCACCGCAGCGCCATGAGGCGCCGGTCGCTTGTCCAGATTGGATTTATAACAATCGAAATCTCTTCGGGCGGCTCTGGGCCCGGCTCAAGGAGTAGCGCGCTGTTGCAACCCGCTACGAGACGACGGCCTCATCGTTCATGGGCGTGCTCTGCCTCGCCGCTGCTCTCGATGGCTCAAGCCCTAACAGGCCCTACCTGCCCTGTCATCGCCGATCGCCAGGCTTCGAAAGATGACGCGGCGCATGACGAGATCAGGCTTATTCTGTGGAGTGGTCGATGCTTCAGCGAGTGCTTCGCCGATGAGGGCTGCGACAGGGCTGATATCCTCAGCGCCACGATCAACACAGGTAACCCCTTGCGGTTGGTGGATCCGGTCGCGCGCAAAAGCGGCACCTACCCTTCTCAGTGTCGCTGGTAGCGATGTGGGAGACAGAGCGTTAGGCATGGTTAGCTCCATAACAGCTTGCACGTGACTATCGCAACGGCGCCAAAGCTCGGCACCGTTACCATGAGAGGTGCTGGTTATTTCTTACGGTCGTGTTCGCGCTGCACGTCCATAGGAACGCTCGGGTCAGGAGCGGGTCACTCCGTCGAATGCCGTAATAATAAACGAAGTAATCTGTAGGAGAAACATTGCTCTCCAGGCTATACATGAGTCGAATTGACTCGGGCGTCGACGTAGACAAAGACGCAGGCGCCGATGTAGAAAACCAGTCAGGCCGCCATCAAGATTGAATCTGTCGAATGGGAAGGCACCCTCGACTGATTTTCGGGGCAGCCGCGACACCTCTTGTACGAATGGAAGCTTCCATGCTCGACGCTGCTCATGTGGCCGGCCCTCCTTCGCCGGTTGCCAATCACCATATGCTGAGCCTGTCTCGGCAGACTTGTCCAGGGGCCAGACTGGTCTGGTGCGATACGCCGCCGTTATCTGATCTCACCTATCTCGCCGTCCGCCCGACCTTCGAATTTGGCGACTATACGGTGGGATCTACCCTCACAAATGCCATGGAGTGTCAGCTTCAGATCGGCGAGGCTGCACGGCCGAGCTATGCTGCTGCAATCTATGACTGCGTCGTCGATGCCCTGGACGATGCGCTGACGATCACGCGGCTGCATCCTCACCTCATGCTCTGGTACAACGGGCAGGAGGTGCAAGCTCCGTTCTCCAATTGGCGCACGCTGGCAGTGGTGTTGTCGGAAGCTGACGAGGCGTGGGAGGTCGTAGCACAGGTGGCGGACGGTCACCTCAAAATCACAGATCCCTCTGTGCGGGAGGCTGTCGCTGGCAGTTCCCTGATTGGAATTGCGCTTCAGAGAGTGGCGCGATGAGCATCACTGATCCTGATCTTGTTTCAGAGTTGTCCCTCCTTCTCGACAAGAGAATTCTCGATGCCAGCAGGCAGGGAAAACGGCCCACCTACGCCGTCATTCCGAAGTCCCTTTTCGAGAAGATTGTGCTGTGGATGGTAACCAGCGGCAATCTTGATGATCAGCCGACTTACGGCTCACCCGCAGGGCCAATGCGACTGCGATATTACGTCGATCAGCCCGAGCTGACCTCCATAGGCTTTGGAAAAGCGGTGTGATGGCACGACAAGACGTAGTTTACGTCGGTGAGATCGCTGCCCAGTGCAGTGATCGACCATGGTTCGCCGTCGCATACACAGGCCAAGACATCAAGTGAGGCGCGCCCGTGTGTTTACGCAGACAAACAACAAGCTCCATGAGCGTGTTGTTATCATCGATCATGAACTGATACACGTGATCTTCGGGCAGATGCTTATGGTAGCGTATCATTCAGGCAAGCGTAAGCGTGCTCGAGAAGTCGCTGCTGCTCTATGCGTGAGCATGACGGCGTGGCACAGTCACCCAACAAAGTTCATTGTTGCCTACACCACTGTCCTGAAGCCGACTGTCCTGTCGACAGTCATCTCGCTACCTGCAGACGATGCGAATGGGAGCATACGACGCCTTCGACACCGCGCATGGACGGCTGTGACGCGGGCGAAGGCTTCGAGCCAGGAGCGACGTTTCTGATAGGGAGGTTCGGGGCTGTGCGGCCGAGGCACAGCTGGTGCTGAGGTGCCACAACAATAAACCGCCACGGGCGTGAATTTTAATTTCGACAGGACGGCTCCACCTCGCGTAAATTCAAAAGCATCAGGAATATTTTAGTGCCTGATGATTGCTAGACTTCATTGATTGGAACAACTCATGTCTTATACGTCTGCTGCGGCAGAAACCTCTTGGTTTCATGTCCGGAGTTCTGAGGAGCTCATCGAATTCTGTCAGCTCCTCGATGTTGCTTACGTGCAGGATCGCACGGAGCCTTCGCGGTTTTGCCTCTCCGCTGCGAACGGTGAAGGATGGTGGCCGTCTGTGATTGAGCCATCGGAATTGTTCGAAGAATGGCCATCATGGCTGCCAGTTCCAGTGGAATGCAAGAGCTGGGCCGAACAACAATCGATGGAAGGCGCAGGCTCGACCAGCGGTGATGCCTCGGAGGCAACGCGAACCTGGATGACCAGTCCCGCAGAATGGCCAGAGGAGATCGAGATCAGCTTTTTCGATCTCGTCCGTACCTTCATGGTGCCAGACAGTAGCCTCCACGTTCAATCGTGCGTGTTCGATGATGGCGGCTACGATGTCAGTACCAGTGGCGGTGTGGTGCATCAGGACGGCCGTAGCACGTGGATCGATTTCGCAGAGCATCTTGAGGCTCTGCAGATGGCGGAAGCAGCCTAAAATGACAACCTCATCGCACTACATCAACGGGGTTCTCACCATTATGGTAGGTACCCACGATCACTTCGTTATCGAGTGGCAGGCGCCTCTCGAGGATGCAACCTTTGACAAGTGCGCTAGCATGGTGCTGAGGCATATGACAGCGATGGCGGCTCATCAAGAGCGAAGTCTCCGTGATCTCCTCGCTGAGGGGGTCGTGGAGTGCTACACGACGTATGCCTCCGGCCCTGATGACAAAATTCATCCGGCTAATATCGCGGCCGACAATCAGTTGAAGGTCTTTCTCAAGCTTTTTGCTGATCATGTCGCGTCCTCGCACTTCACGTTCTTCGTCTCAAAGGAACGTATCGTGAAGATTCACGTCGAGACACTACCAACGCCCGAGGCTGAAGCAAAAACAATGATCGAAGCAGCCCTGCTAGCTGAAGGAGCTCAACCTGGCAACCGATCCCCGCTTTGATGCGCACTCAGCCTTATGAGCAATGCGGCTGTCCACAAGGTGTGAGCAGTCACCTCCTTTTAATGATTAGGCTGTCTAAATATGAAATCCGTTGCTTATGCATTTAGCCCTGAAAGTTTCCCGCCCGATCTGCACGGCTTGGGCTTTTATGGTGATGGCGCTACAGGTCGTATCGAGGCCTACGGCCTATCACCCGATGACGGATCCGCTGAGGTCGCAGCTATGGTGCGAACCATCCAACAGATCTCGACGAGCTCTGGAATTCCAATAACCAACGTGGCGGCTGAGGGCGTTGCGGCAGCACGCCGCTGTCAAGCGCCTGAGGTTGCTGCAATCATTGCCCAAGCTATTCATCTGCTGACCGATGATAGGTTCTTCGTGATCCACCGCTATAGTGACACTGACTGGCGAGACGCGACCTACCACGCGCTCCCATTCCTCTCGTCCGTCGAGCAAGCCTACACATGGTTAGAGCGCCGGATCACCCAGGTAAAGGAAAGGGCTGCGCAATGAAGTTGTATTTTGCTACCGCGACCAATGAGGAGGCCGTGGCCTTAGATATGTTTGTCGTCGCCGACTCCCCTGCCGAGGCTGGGCAGATGCTGATTGATCACTGGGCTCACGACGAGGTCGAGCTCGATGCGGGTACTGGCGTCATCGTCCATGAGGTGCCAGGTCTTCCGTTTCCCGGCACCGTCAAGGGTGTCGTTGATTGGGAGCTGCTTGCTCGTGAAAAGCCTGTGCTTCACTACCCTGATACCTCGGGGTGGTGGTGTGACGATGAGGCTGATGGCGAACAGCCGAGCGCGCAATGCGGTGAGGCTACTCAATTATGACGGCGGACAACGATTCCACCAATGTGGGCACGGTTGTATCAATCACGGTTTGGGTGGCTGGTGCGAATATGCATGAGGCAAGTCAGCGGCGGCAGGCCGTCGACACGCATTTATCTGGCCCATCTGTCACGTATGTCGGCGGAGGGTTCGGCCGCTTCTTCTACGATCTGTGGGTTGTGCAGAGCGGACGAAACCCACTTGCAATGCAGGGAGAGTGGATTGCAGATTCTCAATTTGAGTTTGCCGCACGAGCCTTCACGCCGGAGGAACTGGTGGATCTTACCAGGCAAGTTGAAGCAGATCTCAAGCAGGCGTTGGACTTCCCAGTGGCAGTTGAGATCAAGCTTGTCCAGCCTGATGACGAGACCGGCGCCGAGAACGTTCATGACCCTGAGACGTTTATCGATCCTGACGGAAAGCTGCTCGTGGTCCTCACAGAGCGGGAACACGCACACCTTCTGGCCGCTCTACGGCGCGTTCAAGCATCAGGCGGGCTCGAGGGCGTTCCGGAAGCAGAGATTGCCGAGAATGGCGAAAACTGGAAAACCATGACGGTCGAAGAGCTTAACGAACTCGGCGATCGATTCAATGGCCAGGGTATCATCGCCCATAATGTGCGTCTGTGATGGTGACGGCAGCAAGGCTTGTGGCGAATTCTAAGTGGGTGCTTGCTGCTCGACCACAAGCCCTTAGCTGGCGTCCTCATCCTGGGCCGAAAAAGTAGTTGCGGGATTCTGAGCTCATGGGACGGTCAGTGAAGACCCAGCCCAGGAGACTCCGTCAATGCATCCAACCCCGCCTCCCCAGCCGCTCTCCGGCTGGCCCCTTCCTGTCGCCATCAGGCTTGACCGGGCTTGGCCCGGTTATCTGAGCTATCTGTGTACGTGCTCGAATTTGAAGCGGCAGACCAACTTCGCGGCGCTGAGCATGCTCGACGGCAGGGGCTTGGACGAGGTGACGTTACGGTTTCGAGATGCCGGTCTCATAGAGAGCACGTCGGGTCCTGAGCTGCTTGGGCAGGTTGCTCGCGTTCTGATCACTGCGCAAGCACAAGCCATCGGCGATGCTCTTGTTGGCGCTCCTTCGTCCAGGCTTCTAAGCCTGCTTCGCGTGATTGGCGACAGGCTCTTGTTGGAGGAGAGCTACGTGAAGCTCATCAGCCTCATGAGCCCAGAGCATGAGGATAGGGGCAAGCTCCTGCAGGAGGGGGTGCCAGTCTCAGACATGAGTATTGAAGCGGCACTTCGGCTGGAGCCGCCGCTTCTCCGAAAGGAGGTCATCGCTCACCTGAGCTCGCTCGGCCAGATAGACGGGGTCAGTCAAGTCCTGCCGTATGTTTTCAGCCTTTGTCCAGTGGAGGCTCAGGAGGAAGCTTTCCAGAGCCTTGCGAGCCTGAGATCTTCGTCGACCTCCATGACGAATTGGCTGATCCGGGTAGTCGACAAGGTGCCGCGCTTTCAGTTCTCCTCGCCGATGCAGGACACCGATGAGGTGACGCTCCTGGCCTCCCCTAATGCCATGAGGGATGCTGGCCGCCGCTTTTCAAATTGCCTCCGGCGCAAGGTGCCCTACGCCTTCTTGCAGCGCAATGCGTACTTTGAGTGGCATCATCCTGCAGCGATTGTTGAGTTGCAGGGCCTGAGCGGCGGGTTGTGGCTCCTGAGTGGGATCTACGCGCCAAATAACAAGAGGGTAGACCCTCTCACCGTACAAACGATCCGCGACAAGTTCAAAGAAGCTGGAGTGCTCGTGCCTCGGCATCATGCTGAGGGACGCGCCATTAACCGATCTGCTTCGCTGTTTGGGATCCACGATTGGGACTACTCGGAATGTCTTGAGGAGGTCGAACCCCTCGCTGATCTGGTAGATCTGACCTGATGTCGTCACCAACCATGCGGGGAGCACTGATCGGTGGCGTTGTCGGTGTGCTGCTGCATCTGCTCGTCAGATTCATCCTCCACAATTTTCTCTGGCTCGCTGCGACCGTGGGGCTGATCCTGATCCTGGGCCGCTGCTCTCCTGATAACCCGAAGCTTGAGGCTAAGCGGGCCGCGTTGTCGCGGTTTGACGCCACTGCCGTCACGCTGTCGAATGTTCAAGCTGAGGTGATGCCAGGCACCAGGCATGTCAGTGGGATCTCGGCGTTGATCTCCAACCGGGAGAGAGCCCGGATCTATGACGTCTTTCTGCGATGTGAGATGAGGCCAAGAGCACCTCAACAAGCATCAGATCCTGAGCCCGTGTGGGACGTGGCTCGGGTCGCCTCATCCTATCACTATGGCTACGTCAATCCAGGTGCAGTGGTGATGCTGCGCCTCAGGCTTGATGGTGATGGCTATCTGAGTGAGGCCGACCCTCAGCGCTTCACTTGTACCCCTCAGTACAAGATTGAGACTGTTGATCTCCTGACAGGGCAGCCATAGCCATGGCTGAGACGCTGGGCATGGTGGCCGGCCTCGGCATCCTCATCGTCATGGTCGCTGTGGCGATGTACGGGATCGGCTTCCTTGTTCTCGCCACACCCTTTATGCGGTGGGTTCTCATCCTGCTCGTGGCATTCCTGGCGCTGAGGGTCGTGCTGCTGCCGTTCACGTACCTTTCGATCTGGGTCAACGGTTATCCCGAGGTGAGCCTTGAGGCGGAGGTGAGGGCAAAGACCGTCTTCGTGCTCACGACTAAGACTGTGCCAACACGACGATCGAGCCGGTTCACCTTGCTGGCCGAGGGTACGATCACCAACAAAGGGCAACAATTTATCAGGGAGCTTGCCGTTGAATGCCGGGTCAGCAAGCTCTCCTTTGGTGACTCTGAGATGGCCTATCAGCGCTTGACGGTCAGCGTGATGCCAGGAGAGACAAAGTCGTTCTCGGGTATCATCGCAACTGATCTGATCGGGGTCTCGGTGAGAGGAGACCTCGCTCTTCAGCCTCCCGATCAGCATTTCTGCCGGCTCCAACAAGTGCAAACTTAGCAATGATGAGCTGCCTTGGCAGCTCATAACTCCACGCTCTCGCGGAGCTATCGCCCACCTGTCAGGCGGAGAGAGAGCTCTCCACAACTCACCTTCGGCTGATCAAGGTTCAGGTTCCCCAGCTTCCATGACTGGAGAACGACCGCAGCCTCACCAACGGACTTGGGCTTGACGCCACCCTCGGCCGCACGGCTGATGGTCAGGACCTTGCTAGTCCAATCGATCAGGAGGCGATCCGTTGATCCGAATCCGGCGCTGTCCCACAACGCCCGCGGCAGGCGGATCGAGGTGTAGAACCGGTCCGGACGCTTAGCATCTCGGATCGACTTCACGAAGACGGACACGGAACCAGTTTTACGGGTGTGGTCCTCGGCCTGCTCCGGATGCCGGCCCTGCTTCAACCGCATTTCGACCTTGGGCACCATCACAGGCTGTGATTCTGGGCTGATCTCCGGATCCTGTAGTCCAACAAAGTCAGTCTTTCGCATCAGCGGCTCTTCTGCCTTGGTGGGCTCTCCCGTAGGCGATGATGAGCTTGGGATGGTTTGGATCGCGCTGACAACATCTCGAAGGCCACCAGAGATCCCCTCTGCTGATTGAACCACCAGGGGTGCCAGACGCGAGATCGCTTCGATCTGCTGACTTCAAAGAGCTACTAGTTTGCTCATCTGCTCGGCCATGAGCTCCATGGTGGAGCGAAGGCTTTTCAGATCCGCGGCCATCCCGGTCAGGGCCTGTTCCACCTCGCGTGGCAGGGCAGGGGCAAACATGAGCTGCTGGGGTGCATCTGGAGTGGAGGGGCGAGAGGACTGCGCGGGCTTGGGTCTGAAGACCTCCGCAGCGAGCGCCTCGGGCTTGCCCAAGTGGCGCGTTAGGATATCAGCTGTATCGTGGGACCGCTTGTCCACTGAGGCCGTCAGGCGATCTGAAGGGTCTGCAGCCTCTGGCGACCCGTGGCGTCCAGCGTCGTGGAATGAGCGAGGCTGATGAGCTTCGTGGGGTTTTGCCAAGCAAGCCGGACACAGGTCATGAGCGCGATCGCGGGCGAGAAGCCAGCCGTGGTCCTTGAAATAGCCTTTAACGATTTCATCACTGGCGGGCTTGCCGGCTTCGTAGGTGTCCGTTCTGTGGCAGGTGGAGCAGCCAATGGTGAACCGGTACTTGGAGGGCGCGCCACCACTACGGGTAACATGCGGCTCGAACTGACGTGCGATGCCGGGCATTGCAATAATCCTGATCATTAGAAGAAGGTTCTTGAGGCGAGGAAGACGCAATGTCTCCGCCTCTCGACCCAGACTGCAGCTGTAAGGATGGGCAGGGGATTACCACTAAACCTGCGAAATTCCGACTAATGATCTTCACGGGATGCCGGTAACGGAGAGGCCTGCATGGCGGAAGAAGCGGACGATCATCTCGGGATGCCG
>NZ_JAEQMY010000096.1 GCF_016743775.1 Microvirga aerilata
GCGCCTCCGCAAATCGGCGCCAACCAGTGAATCACAAGTCATTGCTCGGATTCAAATTTCACTCGGACAGGCTCTGAGGGATGGACGGATCGAGCCGCTGTCATGCAGCGACAAGGGATTCATGGCGATGAGCCTGTGAGTGGGTCCCCTTCCCGGCCTGCGGCCGCCGGGGATGACACCGTGGCGCTGACCTCGTGGTGCTCCCTCCCGTGTCATCCCCGGCTGGAAGCGGCGGAGCCGCTGGAGGGGAAGGGAATCCACCCACACCCTCCGCACCATAGATCCCCTTCCCTCGCTACGCTCGCCGGGGATAGCACAGATGGCCGAGCCGTCATTCCCTCGTGAAGCGAACCCGGCAGAGGGCCAGCGGCGTTCGGCCAGGCTCAGGCCATCCAGGACGGATCGCTCAGAACCTCTTCGGTATGCTCCCCAAGACGTGGCGAGGGACGGCTTGCCGCCATCGGCTGCCCGTTCATCACGATGGGCGAGCGCACGGACGGGATGGCCCCGCCTCTGGCGAGGGGCGAGGGAAGATCGATCTTCATCCCTCGCGCGATCACCTGCGGATCGGCGAACACATCGGCCACCGTGTTGATGGGACCGGCCGGAACGCCCTTGCCCTCCAGGGCCGCCAGCAGGGCATCTCTGGTCGTTTGAAGCGTGAGCTCCGTGAGCAGGGGCACGAGCGCGGCGCGATGGCCGACGCGGCCCGCATTGGTGCTGAAGCGCTCGTCCTGCGCCAGTTCGGGCCTTCCCAGAACGGACACGAAGCGGGCGAACTGCCCGTCATTGCCAACCGCCACGATCACATGGCCGTCGGCGACCGGAAACACCTGGTAGGGCACGATGTTGGGATGCGCATTGCCCATGCGCCGGGGCGCTTGTCCCGAGGCCAGATAGTTCATGGCCTGATTGGCCAGGACGCTCGTCTGCACGTCGAGGAGCGCCATGTCGAGATGCGCGCCCTCTCCCGTCCGGTCCCGTTGGCGCAGGGCGGCCAGGATGCCCACCACCGAGTAGACGCCGGTGAAGATGTCCACATAGGCGACGCCGATCTTCTGCGGCTCGCCTTGCGGATCGCCCGTCAGGTCCATGATGCCGCCGAGGCCCTGGATCATGAAGTCGTAGCCGGCGCGGGACGCATAGGGCCCGTCCTGGCCGAAGCCCGTGATCGAGCAATAAACGAGGCGCGGATTGACGGCTTTCAGGCTCTCGTAGTCGAGGCCGTATTTCCGCAAGCCCCCGACCTTGAAGTTCTCGATGACGATGTCCGCATGCATGCTAAGCCTGCGGACGAGGTCCTGGCCCTCGGGCGTCTCGAAATCGGCCGCGATGGAGCGCTTGCCGCGGTTGCAGGAGTGGAAGTAGGCGGCCGAAAGGTCTTCACCGTCAGCGCCCTCGATGAAGGGCGGGCCCCAGCCGCGGGTGTCGTCGCCCGCGCCCGGCCGCTCCACCTTCACCACATCCGCGCCGAGATCGGCGAGAAGCTGGCCGACCCACGGGCCTGCCAGAATGCGCGCGAGTTCGAGAACCTTGAGGCCTGCCAGGGGGCGAGCTGGACTATCAGTCATGGGCGCGCACCTCTTCTGTAGGTGATTGAGTCGTGCATGCTATTCTGGAAGCTAGACAAGATTTCTCGCCGCATGCATTCCGATGTTTTGCGAGTCTTAGCTGCAAGAACCTGCCTGCCATTGATCGTTTCTGGAATCCCGTGCGTCTCAAGATCACAGAAAACCTCATCGGGTGCTTCACAGACCGTCATGTCCAGCCAACACACCGCGTTCACTGAGGAGTAAGCCACTGTGTACTGTGGTGTTTGGCGCTGTGATTGTGGGTTTGGCTCATCGGCCTGCGCGCTATCCCAAACCGAGGCAAAGGGAAATAACGCACTCAGCAATGCTGTGATCGAGAGACATGCTCTGCCTTTCGGCAAATGGCTACAGAACCGATACATGTATCCGGAACTCGCAAGCAGTTTCACGCAACTCAATCCATGACCGCGTCGAGGCCGCGCTTGAGGCCGGTGAACGAGCCGACGCGACGCGCCGCCAGCAATGTGCCGGCCACGTAGGGAGCAGCCGACGAGCCGGCATCGTGCCGGATCACGAGGCGTTCGTTGTCGGCCCCGAACACGGCCTCGCAGGACAGGACGAAGGACGGCATGCGCAGCGAGTGAACCTGCACCGGCTCCCTTGCGCCAAGGGCGCCGCCCCGGGTCTCGCGAACGCCGGTCAGCTCCTCCACGGGCTTCGAGGTGGCGGCCTGCCGCGCCTCGCTCAGGAGCTCCGCCAGCTCGCGGGCCGTTCCCGACGGGGTGTCCGGCTTCTTGGCCGAGGCGTAGTCGATGACTTCCACATCCGGCACGAAGCGGGCGGCCTCGAGGGCGAAGCGGCGCAGCAGGGTCGCGGTGATCGAGAAGTTGCCGGCGGCCAGCACGCCGCGCCCGGCCTGCTGCGCGTGCCGGTCGATGTCGGCGTAATCTTCGGCCGAGAGGCCGGACGTTCCGACGACCACATGGCGCCCCTGCGCCAACGCCGTCAGGGCATGCGCCTTGACGGCATTCGGCTTGGTGTAGTCGATCACCACATCGGATGGTGCGGCGAGCGCCTCCTCCAGCGTGGCGCTGATCGAAACCCCGAGGCGGGGGAGACCCGCCGCCTCGCCCGCATCTTGCCCTGCGGCGCTGCGGCTGACCGCGCCCGCCAGCACGAGATCGTCGGACGCGGCAATCGCCGCCACGAGGGCCTTGCCAACCCAGCCGGTCGATCCCGCGAGCGTGATCCGAAGCGCCATGCCGGTGCCCTCTCTTAGAAGAACGCCTGCAGGCCTGTCTGGGCGCGCCCCAGGATGAGGGCGTGCACGTCGTGGGTGCCCTCATAGGTGTTCACGGTCTCCAGGTTCTGCGCGTGGCGCATCACGTGGTACTCTTCCTGGATGCCGTTGCCGCCGTGCATGTCGCGGGAGATGCGGGCGATCTCCAGCGCCTTGCCGCAGTTGTTGCGCTTGACCAGGGAGATCATCTCCGGGGCCACGCGGCCCTCGTCGAAGAGACGGCCGACGCGCAAGCTGGCGTGAAGGCCGAGGGTGATCTCGGTCATCATGTCGGCGAGCTTCTTCTGCACGAGCTGGGTTGCGGCGAGCGGCCGGTCGAACTGCTTGCGGTCGAGGGTGTACTGGCGCGCCCGGTGCCAGCAATCCTCGGCGGCGCCGAGCGAGCCCCAGGAGATGCCGTAGCGGGCGCGGTTCAGGCAGCCGAAGGGGCCCTTGAGGCCCTGCACGTTCGGCAGCAGCGCATCCTCGCCCACCTCGACATTGTCCATGACGATCTCGCCGGTGATGGAGGCGCGCAGGGACAGCTTGCCGCCGATCTTCGGGGCGGAGAGGCCCTTCATGCCCTTCTCCAGCACGAAGCCGCGGATCTGGTTGTCATGGGCCTCGGACTTGGCCCAGACCACGAACACGTCCGCGATGGGGGAGTTGGAGATCCACATCTTGGAGCCGGAAAGGCGATAGCCCCCGTCGGTCTTGACCGCACGGGTCTTCATGCCGGCAGGATCCGAGCCCGCATCGGGCTCGGTGAGGCCGAAGCAGCCCACGAACTCGCCGGAGGCAAGCTTGGGCAGGTACTTCCGGCGCTGCTCCTCGGAGCCATAGGCGTAGATCGGGTACATGACCAGCGAGGACTGCACGCTCATCATGGAGCGATAGCCGGAATCGACCCGCTCCACCTCCCGGGCCACGAGGCCGTAGGCCACATAGGAAGCGCCGGCGCAGCCGTAATCCTCGGGCAGGGTCACGCCGAGGAGCCCCAGCTCGCCCATCTCGTTGAAGATGGCGCGGTCGGTCTTCTCCTCGCGGTAAGCCTCGATCACCCGCGGCAGGAGCTTGTCCTGGGCGTAGGCCCGGGCGGTGTCGCGGATCATGCGCTCGTCGTCGGAGAGAAGGTCGTCGAGAAGGAGCGGATCCTCCCATGTGAGCTTCGCGAGTTCGGCCATGACAGTCATCCTTCCCATGAAGTGACAGGATCTGCCGGAGAACCACCGGCAAACCTCCTGAATTTGAGGCGTAAAATCGCGCTGGACAGGGCAAATGTAAATCGACATCTTCGCAGCAGGTTATTCTTATATGGAATGAACCCGTGTTCCGTCGCGGCTTCCTGCCCAATGTGGGCAATCTCCTCGCCTTCGAGGCCACCGCCCGCCACGGCAGCGTGTCGCGCGCCGCCGAGGAGCTGAACCTGACGCAGAGCGCCGTCTCGCGCCAGATCCAGCAGCTCGAGGAATCCCTCGGCGTTTCCCTGTTCAGCCGCTCCAGGCAGCGGGTGGTGCTCACCGATGTGGGGCGCATGTATGCCTCCCAGGTGCGGGGCACCCTGTCGGAGCTCTCCGACGCCACCCATCAGGCCATTGCGCTGTCCGGCACCAGCGGCGTGCTGAATCTCGCCACCCTGCCGACCTTCGGCACGCGCTGGCTCATCCCCCGCATCCCCGATTTCTTTGCCCGCCACCCGGGCGCGACGGTGAATTTCGGCGTGCGTCTCGTCCCCTTCGATTTCGCCACGGAACCCTTCGATGCGGCGATCCATTTCGGGCAGCCGCACTGGCCGGGCGCGGTGTGCGAACTGCTGCGGACCGAGGAGGTCGTGCCGGTCTGCAGCCCGGCCTATCGTGAGCGGGAAGGCATCCGCTCACCAGGGGACCTCGCCCGCGCCACCCTGCTCCAGCAGAGCACGCGCCCCACCGCCTGGGCCGAGTGGTTCGCCAGCGCGGGCGTGGAGGCCGGCAACCCCTTGCGCGGCCCCCGCTTCGAGCAGTTCGCCATGGTGGCGCAGGCGGCGGCGGCAGGCCTCGGCGCCGGGCTGATACCGCACTTCCTGATTGCGGACGAGCTGGCCTCCGGCCGTCTCGAGCTTCTCTTCCCGAAGAGCCTCGCCAGCGGCGGCGCCTATTACCTCGTCTACCCGGAGCACAAGGCGGAAACGCCGCTGCTGCGCTCTTTCCGCGACTGGATCATGGAGCAGATCCGTCAGGGATAGCCTCTCTTCAGGGATAAACCCGTTTGGGCTTCATGGTCCTGAAGCTCAAGGTCAGCGCCACCAGCCCGCAGACCACGATGGCGCTGACCATCGAGAGGGACGTTCCGTTGTAGAAGGCGCTGACCAGAGCGATCATCACGGCGCCGGTGCTGAGCTGCAGGGTGCCCATGAGGGCGGACGCCGTGCCGGCCACGGGGCCGTGCTCCTCGAGCGCAAGCACCGCCGTCGAGGGGATGACATAGCCGAGGCAGCCGAAGGACACGAAGAGCAGACCCCACAGGATGTAGGCGTTGTCAACGCCGAGCACCGTCAGCCCGAACAGCAGGCTCACCAGAGCCGCGAAGCCCGAGATCGCGGTGCGCACCACCCGTTCCGCCCCGAAGCGGCGCATGAAGACGCTGTTGAACTGGGCGCTGCCGATGAACGCGATGGCATTCGACGCGAAGACCATGCTGTAGGCCGATGGCGACAGGCCGTAGTGCTCGATGAAGATCACCGAGGAGCCCGCAAGGTACGCAAAGAAGCTGGCCTGGCTGAAGCCGCCGATGAAGGCGAGCCCCAGGAACCGCCGATCCTTCAGGAGGCTCCTGTAGGTTGCAAAGGCCTGAGCGACGCCTCCACGGCCCTCGCTCGGCTTATGCGTTTCCGGCAGGAGGAACAGAACGACCGCCAGTCCGCCGAGGCCGATGGCGGCAATCGCCCAGAAGATGACGCGCCAGCTGAGGAACTCCGTCAGAGCGCTCCCGGCCAGGGGAGCCAGGATCGGCGAGACGCTGAAGACCAGCATCGTGGTGGCCATCAGCCGGGCCGCCTCATGGCCCGTATGCAGATCGCGAATGATGGCGCGCGGAATGACCATGGCCGCGCAGGAGCCGACGCCCTGCAGGAACCGGAGGACGATAAGGGTCTCGGCGTTCGGAGCAAAGCTGCAGCCGATGCCGGCGAGCACGAAAAGCGCCAGCCCGAAATACAGCGGCGGCTTGCGGCCGAAGCGGTCCGAGAGGGGCCCATAGGCGATCTGGCAGACCGCAATGGCCAGGAAAAAGCTCATCAGGCTCATCTGCACGGCGCTGACGTCGACCTGCAAGTCACGGGCGATTGCCGGAAAGGCGGGCAGATACATGTCGATGGCAAAGGGCCCGATGGCGGAGAGCATGCCGAGCACAAGCGCATTGCGCAGGAAGACGGACTTCATGAGGAAAGGCTTTCGTAGCCCCGGCACCCGGGCCGGGATTGGGAAAACACCCTGGACGCTCGAAGGAGCTGGTCTGGGAACGCAGATGAAAAACGGCTCCGGAGAGCAAGCCGGACCATGACGCACTGATGGTCGCAAGCCCTGCTTCTATGCCGTTTCAGGATCAGGTCAAGCCTGCCCCCGGCAAGCGGAGGACTATAATCCGGCCCAGTCTCGACGCTTACGGTTCGTTAACCATGAATGGTCATAGCTGATTAAACGTGCAGCTGAATGGGCCAGTCCGCTTCAGGGCATTTCGTCCCTCACGCGAGACTGCCTCCTTCTGGACTGGTCCAACATAAGGGTTTCCAGGTTCTTCATGGCCACTCAGACGCCTCGGAATCAGACAAGCTTCGGCGCCTCCCGTCCCGAAGCATGCCCCGAATCCGCGCGTCGTCACCCAGCCGGTTTCGGCACGGGCCTGAAGCTTCTTGCGGCTGCGGCCGTTCTCATGGGAGCATCGGCCTGCGCGGGACGCTCCGAGCTGGGCTACGCGACCCTGATGTCGGAGGTTCCCGCGACGCGGGCCATCATCGTGCCCCCGCCGGGAGGACCGTCGGTCGTGGCCGTTCTTCAGCGCTCCTATCAAAACGGCGTGTCCCAGGAGATCGCCCTGTCGACGGCCTCCCTCACCACGGGTCAGAACGCGTTTTACGTGAGCCTGCTGAACAACGCCTCGAGCCCTGAGGGGGCAACGGAGACCCTGACCCTCCGCTCCCTGACCCCTGACAGGATCCAGTCGGAGATGGAGGAGCGGATTCCGGGCGTGGAGATGCAAACCTCCCTGGTCTACGTGCAGAACAAGTTCGGGCCGTTCGGCTTTGCCACGGGCCGGTCGTCGAGCGGCGACCTGTGCCTTTACGCTTGGCAGCAGATCGAGCCCAACGAGCCTGCGGTCTTCGTCCCCGGAGGAGCCATCTCGGTCCGCCTGCGCCTGTGCGATGCGGATGCCAGCGTGGAGCAGCTCCTGCGCGTCATGTACGGTTATACGATCGCAGCCTATTACCTGTCCGAGTCCTGGAATCCTTACGGCTCTCCGCCGTCACCGCCCGCCAATTTCGGGCAGATCGATGCTCCGATGTACCCGCTGGGGCTCGGAAACGGCGCGGGCACCACGGTCTCGCGCGAACGGAGCCTGACAGTCGAGACCCGCCGTGCGGCACCCTCAGCCCCACGGCCGGGACGGTTCGTCGACAAGGACACGGTCGCGCCCACCGCGCCGGAGATCCCGGCGCCGACAGAGACGGCGCCGCCAAGCGGATATCCGGTGGTTCCATCCCCACCGGGCCAGTAACCGCCAAGTTCAGCATTTAATACGATACTTAGTTACATCGTAGTTCTGCCGCCAATGTGACATTAGGCCTAAGCAACATTATCAATATATAAATAGACCTCGCATAAGTCTTGAATTAAGCGTGCTTCATCAAACAAACACTTAAATCGAGAACTTGGGCAGATGCGGGCAGGTCTTATCGTGGCCTTTTGGGCTGTGGCGGCGGCGTTGATCATATCGCTGGTCGCCTTGCCCATCAGCCTTCAAGCGCATCTCGTCGCGGGCCTGACCGTCGTGGCCTGCATGATCATCCTGAAGTTCTTCCGGGCGCAGGGGATTTGGCGGCTGATCGCCCTGGCCCTCGGCACGGCGATCGTCCTGCGCTACGTCTTCTGGCGCACCACCAGCACCATTCCGCCGATCACCGAGGTTGCGAACTTCATCCCGGGCTTTCTGCTGTACTTGGCCGAGATGTACAGCGTGATGATGTTGTTCCTGAGCCTCTTCGTGGTGTCGAGCCCCATGCGCTCGCGAAAAGCCCCCCAGATCGACCCGCACAACCTGCCCACCGTCGACGTCTTCGTGCCCAGCTACAACGAGGGCGCCGACCTGCTGGCCACGACCCTGGCGGCCGCAAAGGCCATGACCTATCCGTCCGACAAGGTGACGGTCTGGCTTCTCGACGACGGCGGAACGGACGAGAAATGCAACTCGGCGGACATCATCAAGGCCCAGGAGGCGCGGGCGCGCCGGGCTGAGCTGCAGGCCCTGTGCGCCTCGCTCGAGGTCAAGTACCTGACCCGGGCGCGCAACCTCCATGCCAAGGCCGGCAACCTCAACAACGGCCTGGAGCACTCGACCGGCGATCTCGTGGCCGTCTTCGATGCCGACCATGCGCCGGCGCGGAGCTTTCTCACCGAGACGGTGGGCTACTTCAGCATCGACAAGAACCTGTTTCTGGTCCAGACGCCGCATTTCTTCATCAATCCGGATCCCCTCGAGCGCAATCTCAGCACGTTCCAGACCATGCCGTTGGAGAACGAAATGTTCTACGGCGTGATCCAGCGCGGCCTGGACAAATGGGACGCGGCCTTCTTCTGCGGCTCGGCCGCCGTTCTGCGCCGCGAGGCCCTGCAGGAAACCAACGGCTTCAGCGGCGTCAGCATCACCGAGGATTGCGAAACCGCCCTTGAGCTGCATTCCCGCGGCTGGACCAGCATCTATGTGGACAAGCCCCTCATTGCGGGTCTTCAGCCGGACAGCTTTGCCAGCTTCATCGGCCAGCGCTCCCGCTGGGCCCAGGGCATGATGCAGATCCTGCGCTACAAGTTTCCGCCCCTGAAGCGGGGCCTGAAGCTGTCGCAGCGCCTGTGCTACATGTCGAGCACCCTGTTCTGGCTGTTTCCCTTCTCCCGGTTCTGCTTCCTCATCTCGCCGCTCTGCTACCTGTTCTTCTCTCTCGAGATCTTCACGGCCTCGGGAGGCGAATTTCTCGCCTATACGTTCACCTACATGATGGTGAACTTCATGATGCAGAACTATCTCTATGGCCGCTATCGCTGGCCCTGGATCTCGGATCTGTACGAGTACATCCAGACCATCTATCTGCTCCCGGCCGTGCTGTCCGTGGTCGCCAATCCGAGCAAGCCGACCTTCAAGGTGACGTCCAAGAACGAGAGCATGGAGGAAAGCCGGGTCTCGGAGCTCGGAACCCCGTATTTCATCATCTTCGGCATTCTGGTTCTGGGGGTCGTCGCCACGGGCGTGCGCGTCTGGGCGGAGCCCTACAAGGCCGACCTGACCCTCGTGACGGGGGCTTGGAACGTGCTCAATCTCGTCATCGCCGGCTGCGCTCTCGGCGTGGTGTCGGAGCGCGCCAGCCGGCGGCAGAGCCACCGGGTTCGGGTCGAGCGGCCCTGCCGCTTCGTCATGGGCACCGAGGTCATCGACGCGATGCTCAAGGACGTGTCCGTCGGCGGCGCAAGGCTTCACGTGCCCCCATCGGCCGAGCCCAGCCTGAAGCGCGGCGCAGCCGGCACTCTCGAGTTCCAGCCCTTTTCCAATCTTCCCGTCCAGCATCTGCCGGTCGAAATCCGCAAGGTGGGCATGGACGACAAGGGCCTGCTGCTCGGCTGCCGCTTCATGATCGAAAAGCCGGAGCATCGCAGGCTGATCGCCGACCTCGTGTTCGCCAATGCGGACCAGTGGAGCGAGTTTCAGAAGAACCGGCATCATGACATCGGCGTTCTTCGAGGCACGATCTGGTTCTTCATGGTCGCGTTCTATCAAACAGGACGGGGCCTCTCCTACTTCTTCGGCCTGCAGCGGATCGGCGGATCCCGTCCTCCGGTTCCTTCGATCTCTCCAGCCGTCAAGTAAAGGTGCGCCGTGCGTCTGCCTCTGATCCTCTTTCTGCTGGGTTTCGAAACGCTGGGGGCAGGCGCTGCTTTGGGACAGGCCGCCCCCTTCAGCATGTCGCCCGGGGCGCCGGGCACTCCCTCAGCCACACGTCCGGCTGAGCCGGAGGCCGCAAAGCCGCCCTCCCCGGCCGTTCCGTTTGACATGGGTCAGTCCGGCGCTGCGCCCGCCAAGCCCGCGGCATCCCAGCCCGCAATGCCCCCGAGCACGGCAACGCCCTTCGAGATGGGTCCGCAACGCGCGGCTCCAGGAAACGCCACTCCCCTGCGGGCAGCCCCCCCGTTCCCGCCAAGCCGCCGATGCCCACCGCAACGGGAGCCACGGCCGCGCGCAACATGGCGCGGATCGAGCGGCCGATCCTTCCTTTCGAGGCGATCCGGTTCGACGGAGAGACGGATGCGAGATCCTGGACCTTTCACCTCACCCAGGACGAGGCATCGAGCGGCGCAAGCATCTCCATCGGCTACAAGAATGCCGTCGTTGTCATGCCGGAGGGCTCGCGGCTGAGAGTTGCCGTCAACGGGGAGTCGGTCGTCGATACGCCGATCTCCTCGCCCAACGACATCAAGCGCATCACGGCAGCGATCCGACCCGGCCTCCTGCGCCCCGGCCAGAACATCATCCGCATGGAAGCCATGCAGCGTCATCGGACGGACTGCACCACCACGGCAACCTACGAGCTGTGGACCGACGTGGACTCGGTATCGACAAGGCTCGTCTTCGCGGAAGGCGCCACCAAGACGCTTCGCAGCCTGGAGGATCTGCCGGCCGTGGGTGTCGACAACGCCGGCGCGACGACGATCCGGGTGGTCGCGCCCAAGATCTATCGGCCCGAGATCCGCGACCGCCTGCTGCGCCTCGTTCAGATGGTTGCCCTTCGCGGACGCTATGCTCATCCGGTGATCCAGGTGGTGGAATCCGATCCCGGTCCGTCTCCCGTGGGCACGATCAAGGTGGCCATGGGGCTGGCGGGTGAACTGCGGGGGCTTGTGCCGGGCGTGCCGGATGCCGCCATGGTGCAGCCGCTGACGATGATGATGCAGGAGGCCGGCTCCGTGGGGTCGACCCTGGTGGTGTCCGGCCCCACCTGGCAGGACCTCGATACGGCCATCGGCATCGTCGGCGCTCAGGCCGTCAACCCCGTCAATCTCGAGCGGGGCATGATCGATACCGCCTCGTGGCTCTGGCCGGAGGTTCCCACCGCATTCGGCGGCCAGTCCTTCCGCTTCTCGGAGCTGGGCGTCCCCACCCAGGAATTTTCCGGACGCCGCCTGAAGGTTGGGTTTGCGGTCAATCTCCCTCCCGATTTCTATGCGACCGAATACGGCGAGGCGGTGCTGCACCTGGACGCGGCCTATACGGCGGCGGTCCGGCCGGGCAGCCATGTGGACATCTTCGTGAACGGCATGATCGGCACGCGGATGACGATCACCACGCAAGGCGACATCGTCCGGCGGTACACCGTCAGGCTGCCGTTGAAGAACTTCAAGTCCGGCATCAACCAGATCACGGTCGAAGCCTCGCTCCTGACCGATGCGGACGAGCGCTGCGCACCGGGCGAAACGCTCTCCGAGACGAACCGCTTCGTTCTGTTCGACACCACGACCCTGGAATTCCCGGCCTACGGCCGCATCGGGCGCCTGCCCGATCTCGCGGTCCTGAGCGCGGGCCGCTTCCCTGACGAGGATCTTCCGACGACGATCGTTCTGTCCCGGCTCGATTCCCTGAACTACTCCGCCGCCGGCACGCTGCTTGCCCGCATGGCGCGCAGCGCCGGCATCCCCGTGCGTGCGCAGTTCTCCAACGCCGCCTCCGCCGAGGACGAGTCGGTGCTCTTCATCGGGGCCGTCGATCAGATTCCGGCCGGTCTGCTCAACCGGGTGAAGGTGTCAGAGCACCTGCGCATGGTCTGGCCTTCGACGCCCATGTCGGGCGACAGGAGCGGGCAGCAGATGGCGAGCGCGGATTTCAGCATGCCCGTGGCTCAGGCCTCCCCGCACCAGACGGCCGCTGCATCCACGGACGAGGTTCGCAAGCGCTGGTCGGAGACCTTCCAGAGGCGGGGCATCATCCAGCAGACCGTTGGGGCGGTTCAGGACTGGCTGGAGAAAACCTTCAGCCTCTCCCTTGCTTCGCTGTCCCTGGAGGAGCACCGCGACGCTCCCTATGAGCCGCCGCAGCGGGCCTCCCTGGTCATGGCGCAGAGCCGGACCGAGACCTCCGGCGTCTGGACCCTGGTGACCGCGCGCACGGACCGGGCCCTGGCGGAGGAAACCGCCCGTTTGGCCAACCCGATGCTCTGGTCCCAGGTCGCAGGCCGGGCTATCGCCCTGGAGCCGCAGGAGATGAAGCTGCAGGTCGAGCCTATCAACGACTACCGCTTCATCCAGACCCAGCCCCCGTCTCTCACCAACCTGCGCCTGGTCGCGGCGAACTGGATGTCGGCCAACATCCTGCAATATGCCCTGCTCATGCTGGCATGCTGCACCTTCCTCGGCATCGCCACCGCCCTTCTCCTGAGCCGTCTGGGACGTCGGTCATGACGTTCAGCACGCGTCGGCCGGCCCAGCTCCTGCCATGGCTCTGCGCCGCGCTCTTCCTTCTCATGATCCAGGCGGCCTCCACCCAAAGCCTCTCCGTCCAGCCGCTGAAAGTGACGGGAACGCTTTCGGCCGCCGACTGGGAGGCCTACCGCTCCCGTTTCGTCGAGGACAGCGGGCGGGTTGTCGACAACGCCAACGGCTACATCAGCCACAGCGAAGGCCAGGGATACGGACTGCTGCTTGCGCTTGCGGCGGCCGACCGGCGCTCCTTCGAGCAGATCTGGAACTTCACTTTTACGGAACTGCTCATCCGGGACGACGGGCTGGCGGCCTGGAAGTGGGACCCCAACGGCAAGCCGCGGGTCACGGACCGCAACAACGCCAGCGACGGCGACCTCCTCATCGCCTATGCCCTGGCGAAAGCGGGAGCGGCCTGGCAGGAGCCTCGCTACACCACGGCCGCGCAGAAGCTGGCCAAAGCCATCGGCAAGAGCGCCTTCGGCCAAAGCGGCAGGTCCATGATTCTCCTGCCCGGGGCCGAAGGCTTCGGCGCAGGCGACCGCCCGGACGGCCCGGTGGTCAACCTCTCCTACTGGGTGTTCGAGGCTTTTCCGGTGCTGGCGGCCCTTGCCCCGGAATACGAATGGAACCGGGTCTGGCGGGATGGGGTCATGCTGCTGGGGCAGGCAACGTCTGGCCGGGTGCGGCTTCCGGCCGACTGGATCTCGCTCCAGAACGGGCTGCAGCCCAAGCCGGCGGACGGCTTTCCTCCGGAATTCGGTTACAACTCCTTAAGGATACCGCTTTACCTGTTAAGGGCAGGAATGACGGATATGGAGTGGCTCAGAGCACTCAAGCAGCGCTGGTCTTCGGATAACGAAGGGGTTGCCGTGGTCAATGTTGTCACCGGACGGGTCCGGGAGCGGCTGACCGATCAGGGCTACGCCATTCTGCCCGCGGCCCTCGCCTGTGCGCTTGACGGAACACCGGTTCCCGATGCGCTGAAGGCTTTCGAGCCGAGCCTCTATTATCCATCGACCCTGTATCTTCTGACGAAGTCCCTGCTCGGTGAAAAATATCCGCAATGCGTCTAAGGCGTGTGGACATTCAGGTGACCTGAGGGATTCCCGCTTCAGTCGAAATTTGATCCAAGGCTGCAAACTGGAG
>NZ_JAEQMY010000097.1 GCF_016743775.1 Microvirga aerilata
CGCCTCGATCCCGGGATGCACCTGATCGGAAAGCCCTTCACCTATGCCGAACTGGCCGCCAAGGTGAGGCGCATGCTCGACGGAAGCTGATTTAGATCGTCAGAGGTGTGCAAGCGAAGGTCTGGTAATGGCACATCCCGGACGTTTGCTGAATGTCGGCTCGCCCAGAGAGCACCGGACATTCTTGAGCGGTATGCTCGGGTTCACAGACGTGTGCCGCATCTCGAGTGCGGTGCATTCAACGACTCTGCCACCTCTCCGGGGTGCGAAGGCCTTAAGGGCCGCTGGTTGAGACCGAGTGGATATAGCTCTCCCGGCAAGCGGTCAACGTTCGCACCATCGTGGGTGCACCGCAGGAGTGCCGCTAATTCCGGTTAGCGCAGAAACAGTGTATCTGCGCATATCTGTTCTTTCTAAGCTACTGACTGTTCACATCAGCAAGGGAACAAGTGTCGATAAGCTGCGTTTATTGCACCGCACCATTTTATTTTGCACTGCAATATTTCTATATAGGACACATTCGATGCATCAATTGCAGGATATTCACCCGAACATGGATGTGTTCAGTTCAGACAATCGTCGCGTTGGTGTGGTGTCCCAAGTCATGGGCAGCATCCTCCTCCTAAACTGCGAAACAGGAAATCACCTCCCGACGGCAATCCCCTTAGCTTGGGTGGTAGAGGTGGACGGTCTTGTCCGACTTGCTAAATCAGGAGCGAGCCTTCATTGGCTCACCTCCTGAGAGGCTCTGACTTCCGATTGCTCATATAGCTCACTTTGGGAGTGCTGCATAACCGCTGTGCCACTCCCTCAGCGGGAAGACTATCAGGCCCGCTGGTTAGGGTCGGACCAAAGTCATGGGTTTGGCAGCAGAGCGCAATTTCCGATTTGATCGATGCGCTGCACTCATGCCTCTGGTCCACATCAGGGCTAAGCTGAATAACTGCGGGCCCCTCAGGGCTGAAACGCTTGTCACCTGCTCTACGCGCTAGTCTCGTTTTCGCTGCCGTTCTTGAGATCTTGCCCTATGGTGCTGCACACGTCAGTAGCTCCTGGATGTGAGCAGCAATCCGCTGTAACAGTCATGGTTTTCATCCTTCTGGGCATTTACTAACAATATTGCGTAAGCGAGACGCAGGGGCATTTTAGGTTGGGCAAGTTCGCAAAGATCCTCTCTGAGAAGCGTGCCACTTTTTGGATCGTCTCTGCTTGGGCGATACTTTGTGTCGGCATCGCCTTAGTCGGAGTAAATACTCTGAGGCAACTTGAGCGTCAGGCAGCCGATGATGCCGCGGCTAACGCTGAACGGGTAGCACGCTTACTGACTGCTAACTTTGAGCGAACCGCAGACGCCATCGATGGGTTCATGACCAATTTCGCTACTAGGTTCTCCCCTAAGTGGACGCGAGATGAGCTCTTCGAGCAGATCCGAGGTTTAAACCTGCCGAGCGCGATTATTCAATTAGCAGTGGTGGACTCCGATGGGCGGACGTTCGTGAGCAGTGTCGCTCGTGATGCGGAACGCGTTGATGTCTCGGATCGCATGCACATTCGGGTGCATCGGGAAAACCGCGTGAATGGCCTTTACATCAGCGTTCCTATCCTTGGCCGGCTCTCAAACATATGGACAATTCAGTTCACGCGGGCGGTTCGCAATACCGAAGGCAAGCTTCAGGCCATCCTGGTGGCCTCTTACGATCTAAAAGACTTTAGCTCCTTCTACGGCGGCCTTAACATCGGCAGCCAGGGAGTCATCGCACTAACTGGCCTTGACGGTATTGTGCGTGTTCGAAGCGCTGCGGATGTTAGCTATGGACAAGACATCTCAGCGTCATCACGCTTCCATCAGATCGTTAAGGAGCGCACTGGCCGGCTTGACGGCGAGGGCACCGTCGATAGCGTTGCACGGGTTGGTTTCTTCACGACGTCAGACCGCTATCCTTTTTATTCGATGGTAGCCTTCGACCAAGCATACCTCGACCGACGGCTCGCACCCTTGCGACTGCCCATCATCTGGTCCTTACTAGCCTTGGCATTTGTGTTGACGGCAGCCATGGCTGCCGCTGTCTGGGTGGTGCGTCGTGAGGCAACGGCAGCGGCGCGCCTCTACCACACGCAACGGTTGGAGGCGCTGGGTCGGCTCACCGGAGGCATCGCTCACGACTTTAACAATCTTCTTATGATCATTATGGGCAGTCTCGATATGCTGCGTCGGGCGAAAGAGGACCGGCGGGTCCGCTACATCGATAACGCCCTTTTTGCAGCTGAGCGCGCGAAGGCACTCACCCAGCAACTCTTAGCCTTCAGTCGTCGTCAGACACTCTCTCCAGCTGTCTCAGACTTAAACCGCCTAGTTGTTGAGATGGGGGAAATGCTCACTCATTCACTGCGCGAGAATATCGTAGTAAAGTTTGATCTTGATCCGCACCTGTGGCCGGTGAGAGTTGATGCCGACCAGCTTCAGATTGCGCTTATCAACCTTGCCGTAAACGCCAGGGATGCAATGCCCGATGGTGGTGTGCTGCGCATAAAAAGTGAAAACATCCCCTCTACCAGTGAGGTCTGCCTGACAGTTAGCGATACAGGGGTAGGCATGAGCCCGGAGGTGGCAGCCCGTGTATTTGAGCCCTTTTTCACCACGAAGGAAGTGGGCAAGGGAACTGGGCTGGGGCTTGCACAGGTGCATGGGTTTGTTCACCAACTGGGAGGCAGACTGACGCTCGATAGCGCTCCTGGTCAGGGCACTACAGTCTCGCTCTTCTTCTCGCGATCGCCTGAGCAGTTGGAAGACAAAAGTGCCAAGGATCAATCGCTGCCGCAGATGCCAGCGGGTCTGAGCGTCCTCGTTGTAGATGACAACCCTGACATAGTAGCTTTAGCGACTGCCGCTCTTGAGGAGCAGGGTTGCACAACACGACAGGCGCACACAGGTGCGGACGCGATGCATATTCTGCGTGAAGCATCGTTCGACGTGCTACTTACAGACATCGTCATGCCGGGAGCGATGGATGGGATTGCCTTGGCAAAAACAGCCAAAGCGTCTGCGCCAGACATGGTCACTGTCCTGATGACCGGCTACAGTGAGCGCCTGGAAAACGGGGAAAGGATTGAAGGAGAGCTCCTGCTCAAACCGTTCTCCTCGCGGGATCTAACAGCAGCATTGCTACGGGCGATGAGAAAGGTAACAGTGGAGAGGCAGCCCGCGTGAGATTGCTTGACCACTACTCAGCAACGTCGGTCAAGCCGAGTTGGGACCTAAGGCAAAGCTCACGCATTCGAGCTGTGTCGGTTGCACCGTAGGAGTGCTGCTGATCGCGATAAATTTGCTACAGAGTGACATTGTCGGTTCTGATTTATCGCCGTCCACCTGCAAGACCTCCGCCGCCGTCTGCGACTATCATCTATGCAGAGGGCAGCTTCAGTTCGGAACTATCTGCTGTGTCAAAGGTTGTGACAAGCACCCCCTACCTAGCACCTCATCTATGGCAATCCGTAAAACACGCAACGTCTCGCTCACTCCTGAGCTGGAAGCCCTTGTCGACAGCAAGGTCGCCTCAGGCCGATACCGCAGCGCAAGCGAGGTGGTTCGCGCTGCTCTCCGTCTGCTCGATGAGAGGGAACGCCGGATCGGCGCGAACCCAAAAACGTCTTTCGAGACTTCCAATGCTGGTTAAGCGCCCCTTGGACGCTGCCCCGGCTGTTCCAGTTTTCCTCCAAGACGGCGGTGAGATGGGCGCCCGCATGCGCGCTCACGACTGGTCGGCCTCGCCGCTAGGCGATCCTCAGATCTGGCCCCAGTCGCTTCGCACCCTTGTGCGCATGATGCTGAATGCTCAGCAACCCATGTTCATTGCCTGGGGGCCTGAACTCGCCTTTCTCTACAACGATGCCTACGCCCCGCTATTCGGGAGCAAGCACCCGGATGCACTGGGCCGCCCCTTTGCTGAGGTCTGGTCCGATATTTGGAGCCAGATCAAGCCCCTCGTCGATGATACGCTGGCGGGCAAGTCGAGTTGGCATGAGGATCTCCTGATCCCGATGCAGCGCCATGGCTATCTGGAGGAGGCGTGGTTCAGCTTCTCCTATACGCCTGTTTGGGACGAGAATGATCAGATCGCCGGCATGTTCGGCGCAGTGACCGAAGCAACCGAGAAAGTGTGTGCCGAGCGCAGGAATGTCGCGGAACGCCAACTGCTGCAGCAGATGTTTGAGCAGGCCCCCGGCATCATGGTCATGCTGCGAGGCCGAGATCACGTCTTTGAGCTAGCCAACAATGCCTACCTGCAGCTTGTCGGACACCGCGAGCTCATCGGCAAGACCGTCCGCGAGGTCCTGCCCGAGCTTGAAGGCCAAGGCTTCTTCGAGCTTCTGGATGAGGTTCATGGAACTGGGGAACCATTCGTCGGGCGGGGTGTGTCTGCTCGTGTTCAACGTGAGCCTGGTGGCCCTCTGGAGGAGCGCTTCGTCGACTTCATTTATCAGCCCATCAAGAATGCCGATGGGCAGGTCACCGGCATCTTCGTCGAGGGCTACGACATTACAGAAGCTAAGCACTCCGTGGAGGCTCTCCGCGCCAGCGAGGAGTTCAACCGCCGCATCCTGGACAGCTCCAGTGACTGCATCAAGGTGCTCGATAGTGACGCCAGGCTTCAGTTCATGAGCCAAGGTGGCATGCAGGTGATGGAAGTCGATGACTTCGGTGCTATCCGGGATTGTGACTGGCGCTCCTTCTGGTCAGGTCCGGAGCATGAGAAGGCGCGGCAAGCGGTGGAGACCGCTTTGACGGGCGGCACAGCCCGCTTTCAGGGGCCGACGCCGACAGCCAAAGGAACACCTAAATGGTGGGACGTGGCGGTTACCCCGATTAGGGGAGCAGACGGGGAGGTCGAAAAGCTTCTCTCCGTCTCGCGCGACATCACTGCGACCAAAGAAGCTGAGGAAGCCTTAAGGCAAAGCCAGCGGCGGCTAAATGCGGTGCTGAACAACGCCTCCGTGTCCATCTTTCTTATGGATGACCGACAGCACTGCGTCTACATGAACGCTGCCGCGGAAAAGCTTACGGGCTACACGCTTGCAGAGGTGATGGGACGCCCCCTGCACGACGTGATCCATCACACCCATCCTGACGGCAGCCACTTCCCCCTTGAGGAGTGCCCCATTGACCGGGCCTTCCCGGAGGAGCACCAAGTGCAAGGGGAGGAAGTCTTCGTTCACAAGAACGGCAGTTTCTATCCGGTTGCCTTCACGGCAAGCCCGATCCAGGACGAGAGTGGAAGAACCATCGGCACCATTATCGAGGTGCGGGACATCAGCGCTGAGAAGAAGGCGCAGGAGCACCAGCGCCTTCTCATCAACGAGTTGAACCACCGGGTGAAGAATACCCTGGCGACGGTGCAGTCGATCACCTCGCAGACACTCCGCAACGCGGCGACAGCCCGGGACGCCAGGGATGCTCTTGAAGGACGCTTGCTGGCGCTCTCACGGACCCATGATGTGCTTACCCGGGAAAACTGGGAAAGCGCGGAACTGCGCGAGATCATTGAGCAGGCGGTCGAACCCTACAGAGGTCAGGGGGAGGATCGTTTTCACCTTGAAGGGCCATGGGTTCGCCTGCCGCCCCGGATGGCTCTGGCGCTCGCCATGGCGCTCCAGGAGCTTGCCACCAATGCGGTCAAGTATGGCGCTCTTTCCAACGCCACAGGCATGATCAGGATCAACTGGAAGGTTGATAATCTCCAATCTCCTGCCTGCCTTCACCTGCAATGGGAGGAGAGTGAAGGGCCAGCCGTGGTGGCGCCCACCCGCCGCGGCTTCGGCACCCGCCTGATCGAGCGCAGCCTTGCTCAAGATCTCGACGGTGACGTGCAGATCGAGTTCGTTCCAGCCGGCGTGGTTTGCACGGTTGATGCTCCGATTACGTAAATCTTAAGTTACACACCAAGTGGCCTGTAATCGCACCGGATTGCCCATGAACGATTTCCAGGAGAACAAGGCGGATACCCCCGAACGAACGGTTTCTGAGCGTCACATTGAGGCGGTTCGGCAGCAGGGCGGGATCTTCGTCGAGGCTGTCCGCCGGACCCGGATGCCGATGCTCGTGACCGACGCCACCCTACCCGGAAATCCCATCGTTTTCGCCAACCAATCCTTTGTTGATCTGTCCGGCTACAGCATGGACGATTTGCTCGGGCAAGACCCCTCGGTATCGCACTCTTCTCGGAGTGGATGGCGAAGGAGGGTCTCGCGAGCGGCGCACTCGCGGAGGTCCGAATCACGGACGCAGCACCCGAGATGCTCGCGATCTGGGCCATCTACCCAACACGACGGATGGTCCCAGCCAAGGTGAGGTTGTTCATTGATGCACTCTCAAGCGCGTTGAACTCGGCGGCATAAGACCTACGACTCGGCAGCAGGGGAGAACGACTGCTTCTGGCACTGGGCTGATCTTATCCTGGTTTCCGCATTGGCCGCGTGAGCAGACCCTCATAGGCAAGAACTCAATGGCTCAGTTTGACCCTTTCCGGACCTTCGGCGGGTCTGATGCACTCCACAACACTTCAGCCCGCCGGGTATCGGCACCAGTCACAGGTGTCGGTCAAAAGATTGCGGAAGGTCAGGCGCTACCAGCGATGGTGCACGTGCGGAGCGATCCGCCTCCGGTAGATGTCGCGCACCCGTTCCATCGTGGCGGCGGGAAGGGGAGCCAGCTCGCTGGACGCCGCATTGGCTGCGGCCTGTTCGCGGGTCCTCGCTCCCGGGATGACCACGGACACCGCTTCCTCCATGAGGATCCAGCGCAAGGCGAACTGCGCCATGGAGGCGTCGCCTGGCACGAGGGCGCGGAGTTCCTCCACGGCCTCCAGCGCCACCTCGAACGGAACGCCCGAAAACGTCTCGCCGACGTCAAAGGACTCGCCATGGCGATTGAAGTTGCGGTGATCATCAGCGGCGAATTGCGACCCAGCGTTCATCTTGCCCGTCAGCATGCCGCTCGCGAGCGGAACCCGCACGATCACCCCAACGTCGCGGCGGAGCGCCTCCGGGAAGAACAACTCGGCGGGACGCAACCGGAAGATGTTGTAGATGATTTGGACGGAGGCGACATTCGGGAAGCTGATGGCCTTCAGCGCCTCCTCGACCTTTTCCACCGACACGCCGTAGAAGCGGATCTTTCCCGCGGTGACGAAGCTGTCCAGCGCCTCGAACACCTCCGGCCGGTAGTAGACCTCAGTTGGTGGGCAATGGAGTTGGACGAGATCCAGCACCTCGACACCGAGATTGGCAAGGCTGCGGTCGATGAAGGCTTCGAGATTGGCCTTCGTGTACCCGTCCGCCACATGCGGGGACAGCCGGCGCCCCGCCTTGGTCGCCACGATCGGCCTCTCGCCTCCGCGCTCCCTCAGGACATCGCGGATGATCCGCTCGGACCGGCCGTCGCCATAAACGTCCGCCGTGTCGATGAAGGTCATGCCGGCATCCAGCGCGGCATGCAGGCTGGCGCGGGCGTCCGCCTCGTTGACATTGCCCCACGAACCGCCGATGGCCCAGGCGCCAAAGCCGATTTCGGACAGGTCCCAGTTCGTGCGGCCGAAGCGCCGCGTTGCGATCGTCATGACCAGACTCCAGGTGAAGGGGATTGCGGGCTTGACTCGCGGTCAGGGCATAAGTTGCCCGCCGTTCACCTCGATGATCTGGCCGGTGATGTACCCGGACAGGAGGGACGAAGCGAGGAACAGGTAGGCCCCGACGCAGTCCTCAGGAACGCCCACACGATCCATGGGAACCGTGCGCCTCTGCGCTTCAAGCATTTCAGGGTCCGTGTACCGGTCGTGGAAGGGAGTGGCTATGATGCCGGGCGCCACTGCGTTGACCCGGATGCCGTCCCGCGCGAATTCCTTAGCGTGGCCTCGGGTGATGGTCGACACGAAGCCTTTGGCGGCCGCATAAAGGATCGCGCCGTTGCCGCCACCGTTGCGGGCCGCGATAGAGGTGGTGTTGATGATGAAGCCACCCTGGCGTTGCAGGTGGGGCACTGCGGCCCGGGTCGCGGCAAGAACCGAGCGCGCATTGAGGTCCATGACGCGGGCGTAATGCGCGTCATCCATCGCCGTGGTGGGAAGGCGCCCCAGCATGCCTCCTGCGTTGTTGATGAGCCCGTCCAGGCCCCCGAGAAGCCGGGCCGCCTCGTCCACGGCGCGCTCGCTCATTCCCTCCTGCGAGACATCCGCCTGGACTGTGACGGCCAATCCGCCCTCTTGCTGGATCAGAGCCAGAAGGGCTTCGGCCGCGCCCCGGCTCTCGTTGTAGTGGATGGCGACCTTCGCGCCCTGTGCGGCAAAGGCATGGGCGACGGCGGCGCCGATTCCCGTCGAGGCGCCGGTGACCAGGACAGCCTTGCCCTCAAGGTCAGGAACCTTCAGCAGCTTCCACATGGTATCTTCTCCCAGATAGCGGTGTCCACGAGCGACAGAGAACTCAATCGTTGCCGGACACAATGCGAGACTTATAGGCTGAGTCACGTTCAGGGGTAGCCCATCACCATGGATGAACTGGTGGCAGAGGGCTGCCCCGGCGTAACACACCGGCAGCGTAACACACCGGCAGCGTGACGAGCAGGAAGCCACCCAGGCCGTGAGGCGCGTGGGGGCTAGTCGGAGAAGTTCGGCAGAACCGCGCCGGGTTCGCCAAACACTGTGGGACCCGCTCTGCTCTGGAGCATCATTCCAATGCCGCTGGACCTTAGCCTTAGGCCGTCATTTCGATGGTTTGCAGCCTTTCATCAGATCGGCAGTACATTGGACTTCGACAAAGTCAAACGGAAGATGCGGGCCCACAAGTGCAGTGCAGCAGCACCCTCAGCGATATACCGCCGCCATGTCGGGATAGCGGTTCCCCGCGGCTGCACCAACTGGCACAGCCTCGGAGATGCGCGTCACATCCTCCGCCGACAGATGAACCTGCAAGGCCCCAAGGTTATCATCCAGACGCTCGCGGCGCTTCGTCCCCGGGATGGGTACAACATCTGGTCCTTGCGCCAAAAGCCACGCCAAGACGAGTTGTGCAGGCGTGCATCCCTTTTTCCGCGCAAGGGCCTCTACTCGGTCAACCAAAGCGCGGTTCTGGGCGAAATGTTCCGCCTGGAAGCGGGGATGTTGGGCTCGGCGGTCCCCCTTGACCTCCTCCGGAGTGTGGATCCCGCCCGTGAGGAAGCCGCGACCAAGGGGCCAGTAGGCGACAAAGCCGATGCCCAGTTCCCGGGTGGTCCGCAGCGTCTCCTCCGCCTCCTGACGGTAGAGCAGGGAAAACTCTGTCTGGACAGCAGCAATCGGATGAACGCTGTGCGCCCGTCGGATGGTCTCTGGACGAGCCTCCGACAGGCCGAGGTAGCGGACCTTGCCCTGCCGCACGAGGTCTGACATGGCGCCGACCGACTCCTCGATCGGCACGTTGGGATCAACCCGGTGCTGGTAATAAAGGTCGATCACGTCGACCTTGAGCCGCCTGAGGCTGGCGTCACAGGCTTGGTGCACGTAGTCGGGCCGGCCATTCACCCCTTGCCCAGCCTCGGAGCGCACCTGGCCGAACTTGGTGGCAAGAACCACCTCATCGCGACGTCCGGCTATGGCACGCCCGAGCAGCTCCTAGTTCTGCCCCCAGCCGTACATGTCGGCGGAGTCGAGCAGGGTCACGCCTTGCTCGAGCGCATAGCGGATCAGAGCGATGGCCTCCTCGTCCTTGCTCTCGCCGTAGACGCCGGAGAGGGACATACAGCCGAGGCCAAGCGCTGAAACGCGAGGACCGCCGCTCCCGAGTTGGCGCCACTCAAGACTGTTCCGCTGCTCCATGATCATTGTCCTCCCGCAGGACGGGATCTAGGTCAGGACGCCGCCCTTGCCAGCGGGTCGCGGACCGATGTGGTCATCTATCAGGGATCGCCGTTTTGTATCAGGGACCGCCGTATTGATCGGGGTTTCAGCCAAAGCCGCGCGACAAGTGGAACAAGGCTGCTCCAACGGTACTTTCCAGCACATTCCAGTCCTCCAGTTCAGCAATAGGGAAATCGGAACGATGCTTCTCAAAGGCCAAACGGCACTTGTGACCGGGGGCTCATCCGGCATCGGCTCTGCGATCGCGCAGGCAATGGCAGCCGCAGGCGCAACCGTTGCCGTCAACCACCGGGCAGGTGCTGAGCGTGCGGCAAAGCTTGCGGATGACATCCTGAAGACCGGAGGCAGTGCCTTCGCCATCGAGGCGGATGTGTCGGACGAGGGGGCCGTCGAGAGGATGTTCGAAGAGGTTATCAATCGCTGCGGCCGCCTAGACATTCTGGTGGCGAATGCCGGCTTGCAGAAGGATGCTTCCTTTCAGGACATGTCCCTTGCCGACTGGCGAAAGGTCATCGACGTGAACCTGACAGGTCAGTTCCTGTGCGCCCGTGCGGCAGTACGCCAGTTCCTGTCGCAGGAAGAACTCCCGCATCTGTCACGTGCTCGCGGCAAGATCATCTGCATGTCCTCAGTCCACGAGGTCATCCCGTGGGCCGGTCACGTCAACTACGCCGCTTCGAAGGGTGGCGTGATGATGATGATGAAGAGCCTCGCCCAGGAAGTTGCTCGTCAGCGGATCCGGGTGAACGGCATTGCGCCAGGCGCTATCCGCACACCCATCAACAAGGAGGCCTGGGAGAGCCCGGAAGCTCTTGAGAAGCTGCTCAAGCTGATCCCCTATGGACGTATTGGCGAACCTGAGAATGTGGCCAAGGCTGCCGTCTGGCTTGCCTCTGACGAGAGCGACTACATCACCGGCACCAGCCTCTTTATCGATGGAGGAATGACCCTCTACCCTGGCTTTGCAGATAACGGGTGAGGCCGATGGTGCTCGCTTTCCGATCCCCTTTCCCTGTGCTACCCGAAGAGCCCGAGCCGAGGAATACATCCTGACGCAGTACCATTTTGCAGCCCTTGTCCTCATCGCAATCGGCCCGCTTCTGGCGCTGTCGCGCCTGATCCGAATGCCGGAGTCGCTCCTGCTGTTTGCAATGGGCTTGCTGTCTGCCTTCATCCCAGGGCTGCCGGAACCCAACATCGATCCAGATCTGATCCTGACGCTCTTTCTTCCGCCCTTGATCTATGCTTCGACAGTGCGCGTGTCCTGGCATCTCCTGCGCTTCACCCTGCTGCCAGGCGTTGTCCTTGGCACCATCCTCGTTCTGACGACCATCGGAGCCGTCGCGCTCGCGGCACGCACTGTGTTCCTGCCGGGCCTCTCCTGGACGGCGGCTTTGCTGATCGGCATCGTGGCCTCACACGCGCCTGTTCCATGAGGCCGAGGGCCGGCCCCGTGTTCCCCGGGCCATTGCCGACACGCTCAAGGCGCGTGAATTGGTCGGCCGGATCTTCATTCTGGCCACTCTGTCGGTGGTGGAGGAGGTGTTGGGCTCCGGGGAGGTCGCGACAAGCTCCGTGCTCGCCAGCTATGGGCTGGATATTCCAGCAGGGGCCTTGATCGGGCTCGCTGTCGGACATGGCGCCGTTTGGATGCGGCGGCGGATCGACCCGGCTCCGGTGGAGATCGCGATCTCGATTGCTACTCCCTATGCGGCTGCACTTTCAGCCGAGGCAGCCGGGTTCTCCGTCGTCACCGCCGTGATCGTCACAGCCCTTGTGGTGTCGGCCATCCGCGTCGACAGGCATTCAGGCGCAACGATCTCATCCTCCGAGGCGAGGGTGAGTGCAGTCGCATTTTGGGATCAGGCGAACCTCATGGTCTCAAGTGCGCTGTTCCTTCTGGCAGGTCGCGCCGTTCCACAGGCCCTAGCGGCCCTGGAGGTCTGGTCGATCTGGCGCCTTCTCCTCTCAGCCGCTGGTCTTCTTGCGCTTGTGCTGTCGATCCAGGTCTGCTTCTCCTACACCGCAGCGAAGTTGCCGCCTATCGCAGGCGCTCTTCAGCGCTGGCAGGGGGAGGGGCGCTCGCAACTCGCCGCCGCTGGGGTGATGGCGTGGTCCTCGACCCGTTCAGTTATCGCCCTTCTGATTGCCCTGTCGGTGCCGGCGGCAACTCCCATGGGTGAACCCTTCCACGATCGGGATCTTGTGCTCATCGTGGCCACCTTCGTGGTGATCGGCTCGGTGGTGGTGCAGGGTCTGAGCCTTCGATCCATAGTCGAGCACGCGGCCTTGAGCGATCCAGGTGAGGCAGGCCAGGAGGTGGAGGAAGCCCGCTCTGCTATGAGGAAAGCCTCCGAGATGCCGGATGCGGAGCATGCATCCTCCCATGACGCGGCCCGCCAGGTGCTGGTGAGCCTCCGTGAACAGAACGTCATCGGCGATGAAGTCCTGGTGCGCATGCTACGCGAGACGGATCTGCATGCCCGCGCAGCCCAGGAGAATGCTCTGCCCGGAGCGGGACCGCCTCAACCGTGACCGATGTCTTTTACGACATCAACCTCACGGCCGCGATCCGAGCTCGTGCGGATTGGTTGTCACTGCTCCCGGGCGTCTTCCTCCACCACGATCATATCAGGCTGGAACCAGAGGGTAATCTGGGGTGTTTCGTTCTCCCTGCCGCTTCGGCTCCTCCTTCCGGAAACTTCCCTTTGCCAGACCAGTTGCGCTTCCTCGTTGCGGAGAGTGAGCCGCCGCAAGCCCGTGAAACCCGTCGTGAGAGCGTGGGACGCAGCTCGGGCGAAACTTACATCGACACCTTGCGCTTTCTCGCGCCTGAGGCTGTCTGCCATCGGGTGAAGCCTGCCGACAGAGGGGCATCATTACCTGATCAAGCGGAGCTCCAAAGCTATGATGCGGTGTTTGTGACCGGCTCGCCGCTTCACCTCTACCAGGACACGCCGGAGACCCGCCGCGAGGTTGATCTGATGCGAGCCGTGTTCGAAGCGGGTGTTCCTTCCTTTGGCTCCTGTGCAGGCTTGCAGGTCGCCACCGTGGCGGCCGGCGGAACGGTTCGCCCCAGCCGCAGAGGGCGGGAAGCAGGCTTTGCCCGCCGTATTACGCTGACGGAAGCAGGACATCACCATCTGCTTCTTGCAGGAAGGCCTGCCTCGTTCGACGCCCCGGCTTTCCACTCCGACGAGGTTGAGACGCTGCCGGAAGGAGGGACGTTACTAGCCTTTAACACCGTGACGGAGGTGCAAGCAGTTGAGATCCGGCATGGTGCAGGAGTGTTCTGGGGCGTGCAGTACCATCCCGAGCTTGACCTGTACGAAGTGGCGGGAGCCCTGCGGCGTCAGTCTGATGAACTGGTGCGCGAGGGATATGTGAGCAGCCCTGAGGCTCTTGAGACGTATGCTTCCATGGTCAAAGCCCTCCACGAAGCTCCTGACCAAAGAGATGTTGCCTGGCTTCTTGGACTGGATGAGCAGGTCACTGAGGTGGAGTGCAGGTTGACAGAGCTGCGCAACTTCATTCGGTTCGCGACCGAAGGGCAGTGACTGCCTACGGGATCTGCGTTCAAAGAATAGCGCGATCCTATCGCTGCCAATTCCTCCTTCCGGGAAGGTCTCCTAATGGGATGGTCCGGCCGTGCTTCTGCCCCGCTTGTTCGCAAGCTGTGAGGCTTCGAGCCACGCAAGGAGCACGTTCCATGTCACGGTCTTCTTTCTCTGCTGTGATCGCCACCCTGGGCATCGAT
>NZ_JAEQMY010000098.1 GCF_016743775.1 Microvirga aerilata
ACAAGCTCGTCGACGAGAAGGGCCGGCTCACAACCCTCACGGCTTACCCGTACCTCATCGCGTCGGAAATTCCGTGATCGGGTATTACTCGGTCGAATCAGCGTCTACTATGGTATCAAGCAGTCCATCTGAGACCCCCGTTATGCCTTTATCAACGAGCAGAGGCGCAAGGGCCTCACACCGAGGCATGCATGAGCAGGGTGGCTCTGACCAGACGGTCGGGTCCGATGTCCTCACCGGGCACAAGATCCAGCAGTTCCGCCAGCCGTGTCCGGGCGCGATTGATCCTGCTCTTGATGGTGCCGAGGCTCGTGCCGCAGATCTGAGCCGCCTCCTCGTAGGATACACCCTCCGCTGCGACGAGAACCAGCGCCTCGCGCTGCTCGACGCTGAGCTTGGCTAGCGCCGCCAACATGTCGCTGAAGTCCAGGCGCGCGCTCTGCTCCGGCATCACAGCGAGCCTCTCCGCCATGGCGCCGTCGGCATCCTCCACCTCCTTGCGGCGGCGGCGCATGTCGGTGTAGAACTGATTGCGCAGGATGGTAAAAAGCCAAGCCTGCATGTTGGTGCCGGGCTGGAACTTGTCCAGGTTTTCGAGACCACGCAGCAGAGCCCCCTGAACAAGGTCGTCTGCATAAGTGATATTGCCTGACAGCGAGATGGCAAAGGCGCGCAGATGTGGGATGGCCTCCAGCACAGCCTGACGGACAGAGGGATCAACGGTCATTGTTTGCACTCCTCGCTCCATCCATGGCTTCAAGGATCCGGATGAGGTGTTCGGGAACAGGATCGTTCATCAGGTGGGCGTAGTAGGCGCGGAGCCGCTCTCCGAGACAGGCGGCAACGTCGGCCGGGAGGGCTGGCTCGTGGGGGCCTCCGGTTTTCACAACCGGAACCTCTCCAGTGTCATCAAGCTTCCTCTGGGCAACTTTGGGCATCGTCATCAACACGCTAGTTCCTCCGAGCAACACCAACAGTTCTCTGATGGACTCTCCAGAGAACCAGGAAGATAACCTACCCGTAGATGATCGGAGGCGGCCTGCCATTAACCTATGATGATCTTGAAGTTAGGCATCAGGTAGCACGGGAGAACCCTGTGAGGGGCTTTGACCAGAAAGTATGGCCACGATTAACCTACGTGAGTGAGGGGATACTCAGTCCGGTCAAGCTGTCTCATGGTTTTGCTTTCCATCGGCCCCAGTGACAGCCCTATCGGTTATCTCCAACCACGGGCTCTTCCGGTTCCTGAACAACAGGAGATCTCGCGTGATGGCTTCCCCCTGCTGCATGATCGTCGAAGACCAGGCGCTTATTGGTATGTCCCTTGAGGCGTTTCTGGAGGACGCTGGGTTCTCGGTGGCCGGCCCATTCCTCTCCTGCGCCGATGCTCTGCGCTGGCTGGAGCACAATACGCCGCACGTTGCGGTGCTGGACGTCAGCCTCAGGGACGGCACCTCCTTGCCTATCGCACGTGAACTGAAGGGGCGTAACACGCCTTTTGCCATCTATTCAGGCCTTCCGTTCACGAGCAACCTCCCGGACGATCTCCAGGGCGTGCCGTGGTTGGAAAAGCCTGTCCCACGGGAGGAGTTGACGGCAACGATTGCTCGCCTCGGGCGAGCAAATGCTTGAACGGCGGATTAGTACGACATCTCGACAACCGCAGAAACAGCGATGAGCAGGAGAGCCGATGTTTACCCTTGAGATCGGAGACAAGCCGATTGCCATCACCGATGCCGACGGGGCTCAGGCGCGAGTCATCTTTGAAAGTGACGAGTTCAAGCAGGACCTGACGGCAATGACCAGTGAAGGGATACCGCTGTGGGACGGGAGGGCTCCCCTGACCATTCGGCCCGCATCCCAGGAGGAGACCGCTGCATTCAAGGCTCCTGACATGGATATCGACGATGATATCGACACTGAGGAGGACGATGACGGCTTGTTTGTGATGTTCCTCGTGCCGATTGACCATGATCATGAGGATGGATCAACCATTTCACCACACCTGCAGAGTTGATGGTCCAAACCAATTTTGCGCCTGATGCGACAAAGGAGCAGGCGATGTTCACCCTGGAGATAGGCGGCAGGCCGGTTGCCATGACCGATGCAAGCGAGGAGCGGGCTTATGAACTCTTCGAGGGGCAGATGTTCAAGGCCCATCTCGGACAGCTCGTGAGCCAAGGGCAGCGCTTGTGGGATGGGATAGTGCCTCTGGTGGTGCGGCCCTCGTCAGAGGACGAGATCGTGAGGTTCAAGCGAGTTCAGGCCGCTGCGGATGAGGAGCAGGACGACGACGAGGAGCTTGAGGCCTTCTCCGTCGTCTACCTCGTCGAGGCTGAGGAAGATGAACCGGACGTGGGCTGATCGGCTGGGTGCCCCTGGACCGAACGGATCGCCGCTTGCGTTATTCCATGCCCTTGAACGTCGGTTCTGATCATCTGAGGTTTGTTGTGGCCCCTCGAACATCATTCGAAGAAAGCAAGCAGCAGATGGCATCGCTTGATCAGCAGCCCGCAAGCTCCGCCCAGAAAATCGGGGTGGGTTCGGCCATGTCACACCACGTTGTGATTGTCGAGGCTGGATTTGCGGGGCTGTCCCTCGCCCAGGCTCTCGGAAGCATGCCCCTGCGCGTGACGGTGACCAACCTCCGCAACTACCACCTCTTTCAGCCGCTGCTGTACCAGGTGGCCACCGCGGTGCTGTCGCCGGGCGAGATCGCTCAGCCGACCGGTAATCCTCATGGGCCTTGGTCTGGCTGCCGATGATGGTCTTGCTGTCTTGGGAGCCCTGATCTTGGCACTTCTGGCAACTGGGTTTCCATCGCACTGACCTGGGCCGCCTGGACAGGCATTGTTCACCTACTCGGGTGAGTGGCGGTGCAGGAACGCTGACTTATCAAGCCTGAACGAGCGAGCCAATCCACCAATACCTACCAGGAGACGTGCGCCTGTCCCGCGCTTGGACGCAGCTACTGCCTCCTGATGGCCAAGGCCAAGTCCGCCCCAAATGGTGGCACCCTTAATTGCAGAAAGGGCTCAGGACTTTTTGCAGCCTCAAACGTTGCACAGGTCCTTCCCTCAAGCGTGTTCCAGCCGGTTACGCAGTAGCTGCCTGAGGAGAGCCGGGGAATACGTACGGTGAGATTCATGGGCTCTGCATCGGTGCGCAATGTGCCGTTCTGGTCCATGGTGTCTTTTCGCAGAAGCCAGATAACGGCCTGGGCATCGTCGCCACACCCAAAGCATGCCACTTCATCGCGGGAGGACTCGATCTCCGCGTTCAGGCTTCTGCGTTGGAAGCGCAGCCAATCAACGAGCGGCAGGAACCCAGCCATCGCCTGCTGCGCCTTGCGCATGCCTCTGGTCAGGGTATGTGGGCTCCTGTTGGGCCACCGCATCCCACCACCTGCCCCGCCGGAGGCAAGATGAGCCCACTGCATGTGACGGAAATACTCGTCGTCAAAAGGCTCCGGCAGTGTACGATTACGATCCTTGAAGCTGTGAATAGGACCGTGCTCGGTGTCCAGAAAAGGTCGACCGTCCTGGATCTCAGCCAACGCATCCTGCACAATCCGGCCCATGCTGATGGCAGCATCGACTGTGTTCTGCGGGTTGTCGATGCTGCCGGTCTCGTAGATGTGCAGAGTGGCAAAGTCCAAGTCAGGATGCCGAAAGATCGGCTCCTTCAAGTCCAGGTGCGGGCGCAACGACAGTTCAGGGCCAAACAGGGAAACCGTTTGCGGATGTGAGCGGCCATAAAGGCGCTGCTCAAGGGAGCGCACATGATGGCTCAGGTCGTGGATGAACTCACCAAAGCAATCCGCACTCTCCTCAGCCTGAGCAGGATGGATTTCATTCCAGAGATCCCAGGCGAAGAGCGCGCCGCTGTCACCCCAGCGCTCGACCGCAAAGGTTAGTCTGTTCTTGATAGCCTTTCGCGTGTCCGAGCACAGCAGGAGGCGGGAGGGATGCCTAAGGGGTCCGCCGTTCCTGCCGTTGTAGGGATGATGCTTCCAATGCAACCAGGTCCAGAACGTGTCAAAAGGGGTGAGCAGGATGCGCAGACCGATGCGCTCGCAGAGCTCAAAAAGATCATCCCAGAGTTGCACCATGCTGGGCACAAAGGTGCCGACAGGTCGCTCGATGTAGCGGTGCCGCACCTGAGCGTACTCCAGCATCAGCCGCAGGCATGTGACGCCATGCTGCTTCAGGTAACGTAAGTGTGCCTCGACAGCTGGCAGGTCCCGCCTTTGAAAGAGCCCCCTCAGCTCAACCCAGCTGATTGCGTCGTTCTGACCAACAGGGGTCCAGGGCTCACCCGCCTCTGTGATGAAGTATGGCGCCCCTGACGCAACTTGGATCCAGGGAAGGGACTGCGACAGCTTCTCTGGGGAAACTCGCTCCACTGCGGGACTGGAGAAGGGACATTCAACATCAAGGCTGTTTCTGAACATCAAGAAGGGACTCTCTTGCTCGTGAGGAGTATTATTTTAGCCCCTGACCCAGCTTGGGGCGTCTGCGTCCGCAATGTTCCTGCATGGGCTCATGCTGGATCAGGTGGGTAGGGTTACGTTGGCTTGATTGGGTAGGCACTTTGTCCGGAAGCAACAGGCGGGCTCCGGAGAACGCCGAACCGACGCGATAGATCCATGCCTGCTTTGACAGGCTTTTCCATCTCAACAGAATGCTCGCATGGCGTGGCAATGCGGTCGCTGAATTGACAAAATACAGCAGGGCATGACCGGTTGTGCAGCTCATCTCCACTTCTCAGGATGTCGTGGCCAACAAGTCGGCACGCCGTGAGCTCCCCCGCTTCTCCTGTTTCCTGAGCGCCTCTGCGTCCTATTCTAGTTATCCTGCCCCACCGCATGGGGCATGAGCGGGAGGACGCCTATGTCTGTTTTCAAGCGTGAGTTAGCCTTCGCTGCAGATCGTCCGTTGGAGAACGCAGGAGACTGGTGGCACCTGGTCCTCGATACGGATGCGCCGGGCCTCTACGTTGAACACACCTGGCTGCACACGAGCACCCACGCAAACGGCCAGGTCTCTCGTGGAACACAGCGCTTTGGCATCAACGACTTTCTCACGCTTGCGGAGGGCCGACCTGCTCAGCCGATGCTCATGAGCGCCCTCAAGGAGATGTTCCGCGACGCCGCCTCAACGTCGGAGTAAGCGAGCCTCCGCCGATCATCGGTAGTCATGGGCCGCAATTCCTAAACATGATCCGACAGCAGTAAGGGGGCCTCAACCCCCTCACCCGACCATTGTGGTCGCTTCGCTTTCTATTCTGCAGCGTCCAGGAACCCCTGGGCGTTCCAATCCACCTCGCACTCGCGGAAGTAGCGGGAAACAGCCCCCTCGAAGGACGGCATAATCAAGCCGCGCTCGCTCGACAGCGCCGTAATCCGCGGTTTGTCCTGCACCGCCTGAGGCCCTGCTCTCCAGGACAGCCCGGCTTCCGCCGCTACACGCTTGGCGAGTTCTCTCCAAGAGGTCATGCCCTGATTCGCGAGGTGCCAGATCCCGCGCTCTCCGTCGACCAGAAGATCGAGGGATGCATGAACGAGGTCCGGCACATATGTCGGTGAGACGATGCCCTCGGACGGCTTGACGGTTCGGCCCGCCTGAAGATCGCGGAGCACCTGATACACGAAGTTGGCGCTGTCCCAGGGTCCGAAGAACGCGCTGGTGCGGATGATCAGCGCTTCGGGATGGGCGCTGGCGACCCGCCGCTCGGCCTCAGCCTTGCTCTCCCCGTAGACGCAAGCCGGACTAACAGAGTCACTCTCCAGATAGGGACGTCCGAGACTTCCGTCGAAGACCCGGTCGGACGAGAAGGCGACCATTGGCAGCCCCAGGCGTGCGCAGGCCTGAGCAATGGCTTCGGCTCCGGTGGCATTGGCCCTGAAGCATACATCCCGCTCACGGGCAGCGTCGTCGACGCGGACGTATCCGGCCGCGTTGATGACTGCCCAGGGGCGATGCCGCGCGAGCGCCGCATCCACGGAGGCGGGATCGGCGATGTCCATCTCGCCGCGCGTGAGAAGCACGTAATCAAGGCCACGCACAGCGCACAGGCGGGCGAATGCATGGCCGAGGGTGCCGGTCGCGCCGGCAATGAGGATCGGGCGTCGGGCACGGAAAGGTGCTTCAACCTTGCTTGCCGGCGGATGAGAGTGGCGGCCCTCGCGCCGCCACCAGCCCTGCTGGTCGAGTACAGGATGCTCGAAGGCGCCCGTGTTGGCCAGAGACTCGGCCGCCCTGCCAATCGCGGTGCGGCGAGGCTGTCCGCTGCGGATGTCGAATGCCCCCGGCTCATAGAAGCCGGTGCGGGCCACCAGCAGGGAGTTCCAGTCCACAGCGCCGAGCAGGGACCAGATGGTGACGGCCCGGATGTCATGGCCTGTTTCCCTGAGTGCCTGGACCTCATGCCAGACCTCTATCAACCAGCGCACCTGCTCCTCGCGTGTCGAGCCGTGATGCGCCTCGGTCACCGCAATGGGATGCCGGTAGCGGTCCCAGACCTCTGCAAGCCGCGCCTTGAACCCGAGCTCCTCGGACGGAATGTCCATCCGCAGCGCCTCGACATCAGCGTAGTGGTCAATCCGAGGGGCGTCATTGAGCGGGTGCAGGTGATTGCCGCCGTGGAAGCACTCAGGGTAGCGATCCATCGCCTCGTCGAGATAGCGTTCGCTGGTATTGTAATGGTTGATGCCGATGACGTCCGGCGCACCATCGCCCTCCAAGAAGAAGTCGAGCTCTTCCTCCTTGATGCCGTGCCGGAGGCAGATCTCATGCCAGGGATGCTGGCGATCCACGCGCCCGAATAACAGGTCGAGGCTGAACCAGCGGCGCTCGTTCTCAAGGTCGGCCTGGTAGCGCAGATGCGGCGTGCTGAAGGTCTTACCCATGTCCTCCGTCTGGACCAGCTGCGCATGCGGCGTGATCCGGCGAATGGTGCGCATCGCCAGCACGGTCGCGCGGCACTCGGTGATCAGGCAGCGCAGAAAGGTGGGGTAGTCGCGCCCATGCGGATGCCAGTGGCCGTAGAGACCGCTGAAGCGGGCCGTCGTCAACGGCTCGTTGATCGGGGTGAACATGTCGACCCAAGGATAGCGTGCTGCAACACGCTCAGCATGACGAGCCACCAGGTCGGGGAACTCAGGGTCGATCAGGCTAGTGTAGCGCGGCCCACTGCCATGGTGGACAAGGCCGGCAATCGGCCGGATGCCGAGTTCGCGCAAGCGAGTGAGGCGCTCATCCGTCCAGGTCCAGTCGCAGATATCGGGATGGTCGGGCGCGATGGATTCCCACACGACGGGGTAGCGGATCGTTTTGATCCCGAGCGCCGCGATGGCATCGAGATCGGACAGGCGCTGGAGATGCCCTGTCTCCTCCACCTGATTGCGGAATTCGCTGCCTATTTGCACAACAGTGCACTCAATGCCGCCCCATAGTTCAAGCGGCCGTTTTGCTGGCTCGTTCAAGGTCAGACCTCTTCATCGCAGATGCGCGGCTGGAGTGGTCCTAAACTGATCCAAATACCAGTAGTTCCTCGCTAATTTGACAATATACATCCGCGAATAACGTAAGTTAACGGGATGATCCCATCAGTCTTTGCCGCGAGCCGATGTTGAACTTACAGAGTGAAGACACTTAACGTGGAAACAACGCCAGACATCGCCGGGAAAGACTTTCGCCGCAGCGAAGAGTCACGCAGAAAGCACTAGAGATAATGAGTTGTGCTTCTTTGTGCCGGCCAACCATCAACATTCTTCATAAGAGGCGCCGTGATGGGAATGCCAGCGCCAAGACTGGTCCCGTTCAATTGCAGGCGCAAAGCAGAGTAGCTCTGTGAATGCGCTGCTTGGGGCGACTCCCTGGCAGAATTTGGCATGGTTCTCTGGATGCTTTGCCTCTTGCAGCCGGATCATGGGGCGCACACGGAAGCCACCGCTTGAGCAAAGTCCTTCTGGCTGAATGGCTTTTGGAGAGTCGGGCAATCCTGAAAGCTGTCGCGCAGCCCATGTGCGCCGTAGCCAGTTGCAAAGATCACCGGAATGCCTCGCTGACGGATCACATCGGCAATGGGATAGCTCAAGATGCCGTTCAGGTTGAGGTCCAGAACAGCAACTGCGAACTCCCCTTCGCGGGCAAGCGCCAGAGCATCGTCAAACTTGGCGACCGGCCCTACGATCTCGGCGCCGCAGTCCAGAACCATATCCTCAAGCAGCATGCTGATCATTGCCTCATCCTCAACGACAAGGATGCGGTGCTTGCGCTCACCTATTGGCATCTTTGTGTCTCCAGGACGTTTGGCCCTCCGCCCCTGAACTCTGATGTCTTTGGACGGGGCCTTGCGTAGTTAGGGAATGGTTAAAAACTATCCTTCGGGAGTTCAGCACGCATCAACATAGGTGAGTGCTGGAGGCTCCTTCTGCCCCCTGGACACGATGCCGGTTGCCTCGACCCCTGGCACTCGGAACGCCCGCAACCGCTGCAGTTGGCGCTCGACAATCTAGCCCATACTCCTGTGGCGCCAGGCTCTAGCCGCCAATCTCGACGCGGACCTTCTGCACACCCTCTGCAACAGACACCTCGACGACCTTCGGCTCCTGTTTGGCCTTGATGACGCTCAATTGGCCGCTCCGCTCTAGGCGAGCCTCGGCAACCTGCTTCAGATCCGAGATCCCTTTCGTGCGAAGGTCCTCCCACAGGTCTTTCTCCGTTACGTGAACCTTCCGCAGGACCTTCTCATCAACCGCACCATCGCGGACCAGCACCACCGAGCGGCCTTTGACCAACCATCCAAAGCCATGCCAGTGCAGGGCTATGTCCGAAAACAACCAGTGCATCAGGAGCAGAACGGTAGAGGCTGCGAGCGCACCGAAGAACGGGGCATTACCGGTCACGCCGCGGCTGACGATGGAGCCCAGCATGATGCCGAGGATCACATCGAACGCGGTGGCGCGGCCCATGAAGCGCTTCTTGCCCAGCCGCACGATCAGCACAGTCACGAGGTACACAACAACAGCGCGCAGTGCCATTTGCAGGAAGTTGATGTCCTTACCCTCAAGGCCGAGGCCAAGCACAAGGCGCAACCAGCTCTCAATTTCGTTCATACCACTCGCCAGGGAGATCTTTAGGGAGCAGACAAACACCATGAGCCGTTCAAAGTTCAGTCAGAAGTACGGCGCGAGGCGCGACCTGCTGTCCCTGTTGGAGGGTAAATCTCCCGCGGAGGAACGGTCGCATTCAAGCACCACACGCCTCGTGAGACTGCTGCTTCACGTAGTTGCCGTGTGAGTTGGGATCATGTGCTTCCTAGGCGCGGGTCTCTATCCTGCGGCCGGCACCCGCACCTTCTCGGTCTCATCTCTGATGAGGGGTGCATGAACAGGGCAGCCTTTACTAGGAGGTTGGACCAAGGGAGAAAGGCTAGGAGTGCAGCCAGACGGGTTCGGACGCCCGTTTTCTGCTAGTGTCGCATGAGGAGCGACACCCTCCCGCTGGTTGGTGGGCGAGTTCACACAGGAATTCCTGTTCCCCGACCCTAAGCTCGGGAACAGGAGAGAGGGGCAGCTAGTTGTGTAGTCCCTCAGGGAACCGTTGCTCGCCGTGCTCGAACTCACCATTGTCGCCGTCCTCATCGCCCTCAACGGACTGTTCTCGTTGTCCGAACTCGCCATCGTCTCCTCCCGCAAGCCCCGTCTCAAGACCATGGCGGAAGCGGGCCGGGCCGGGGCCAGGACCGCGCTCGCCCTTGCCGAGGAGCCGGGCCGCTTCCTGTCCACAGTCCAGATCGGCATCACGCTCGTGGGCATCCTGGCCGGTGCGTTCTCGGGTGCGTCCCTCGGCGGCCGCTTGGCTGACATCCTGACGTCCTGCGGCCTCTCGGCCGGCGTGGCGGGGCCGCTCGGGTATGGCCTTGTGGTTGCCGTCATCACCTACCTGTCCGTGGTCATCGGCGAGCTCGTGCCCAAGCACCTGGCGCTCGGCAACACTGAGGCCATCGCCTGCGCGGTAGCCCCGCTCATGGCGATGGCGTCCAAGGTCGCGGCCCCCGTGATCTGGCTGCTGGATGCTTCAACCAGGCTGGTATTCCGCCTGCTGGGGAAGAGCGCTGCATCCGACAGCGCCGTGACGGAGGAGGAAATCAGAACGGTCGTGGCTGAGGCCGAGACGGCCGGGGTGATCGAGACCGACGAACGCAAGATGATCTCGGGCGTGCTGCGTCTCGGAGACAAGGCGGTGCGCGGGATCATGACGCCGCGCACCGATGTGGACTGGATCGACCTGGCTGATAGCGAATCCGAAATCCGGGATTGCCTGATCAGGACGAGCCATTCACGGCTGCCGGTTGCCGAGGGCAGTCCAGACAACGTGATGGGCATCGTTCAGGCGCGCGAGCTTCTCGCCGCCTCCTTGTCGGGGGAAGCCTTCGACCTCCGGGCCTACATCCGCCAAGCCCCCTTCATCCCGGATACCCTCGACGCCCTGGATGCCCTCCACCTGCTGCAGGAGGCCGAAGTGCCGATGGCTCTCGTGCACGACGAGTATGGACATTTCGATGGCCTCGTCACCCCCGCCGACATCCTCGATGCCATCGCGGGCGCGTTTCGCTCGGACGAGGGCAACGAGGAACCCGAGGCCGTGCAGCGCGAGGATGGCTCCTGGCTTTTGGCAGGCTGGATGCCGGCTGATGAGATGGCAGAACAGCTTGAGGTCACCCTTCCTCAACAGCGCCATTACGAAACGGTGGCAGGATTGGTGATCCACGAGCTGCAACACCTGCCGGAAACGGGCGAAGCCGTGGAGACCCTGGGCTGGCGCTTCGAGGTCGTCGATATGGATGGTCGTCGCGTCGACAAGGTGCTGGCGCGGCGCATCGGCTCTGGGACGGCACCCCTGGAAGGGGCGACCACGACCAATGAACTGCTACCTGAACTGGAAGCGGAAGCACTTCCCTGACAATACCGTCCCAAGCGCCTTCAGGTGCCATGCTGCTCAACCGGATGGCTTTCGGGGCTTGAAATCTTGGCTATTTCCTCCCATCTCGCGGACCGCAAGCGCAGATAAGGACGCCCAAAGCCATGACGACCGCAGAAGCCACCGCCCCCGAGAGCCACACCTTCGAGGCCGATGTTGCCAAGCTGCTGCACCTGATGGTGCACTCGGTCTACTCTGACAAGGATGTCTTCTTACGCGAGCTGATCTCGAACGCGGCAGATGCCTGCGAGAAGCTACGCTATGAGGCGATCGCCACCCCCGCCTTGCTCGGTGATGATCCCAAGGCTCGGATCACGCTCCTGATCGATGCCGAAAACCGCCGCCTTATTATCGAGGACAACGGCATCGGCATGAGCCGGGACGAAATGGTCGAGGCGCTCGGCACGATTGCACGGTCCGGCACCAAAGCTTTCATGGACCGGATCCAGGCCGCACAGGGCGGCGAAGGGGCCCAGCTTATCGGGCAGTTCGGCGTCGGCTTCTACTCCGCCTTCATGGTGGCTGACCGAGTCGATGTCGTCTCACGCCAGGCTGGCAGCGATGAGGCCATCCTCTGGTCCTCTGACGGCAAGGGCTCCTACACCATCGGCACCGCTGACACTGTTAACGCGCCGGTCCGTGGGACTCGGGTCACCCTGCACTTGATGGAGGACGCCACCTCCTACACGGAGCGCTACACGCTGGAGCGCATCGTCAAGGAGCAGTCGGGTCATGTTCCGGTGCCAATCGCTATCCTCGAGAAGCCAGGGGCGGAACCCCAGGAGATCGCTGACGGAGCAGCGCTCTGGATGAGGCCCCGCAGCGAGATCACCGCCGAAGAATACACGGACTTCTATCGCAGCGTGGCTGGCCAGTTCGATGAGCCTGCCCTGACAGTGCATTTCCGGGCTGAGGGTCGCCACGAATATACGACGCTGGCCTTCGTGCCAGGTGCCAAGCCCTTCGACCTGTTCGATCCCGATCGTCACGGTCGGATGAAGCTCTATGTGAAGCGGGTCTTCATCACCGATGAGGCCGAGATCCTGCCGCGCTACCTGCGGTTCGTGCGCGGACTTGTTGACTCGGCAGACCTACCCCTCAATGTCTCGCGCGAGATGATCCAGGAGAGCCCGCTTCTGGCTGCGATCAAGAAGGGTGTGACCAGCCGGGTTCTCAGTGAACTCGATAAGCTCGCCCAGAACGATGCCAAGGCCTATACCAAAGTGTGGGAGACCTTCGGGCCGGTGCTGAAGGAAGGGCTCTATGAAGACTTCGAGAGGCGTTCGACACTGCTGGAACTGGCGCGATTCAAGACCACCGCCTCCGGGAGCGGGTGGCGCTCGCTCAAGGACTATGTCGGCTCTCTAAAAGAGAACCAGTCGTCGATCTACTATGTGACCGGCTCTGATATTGCGCGCCTTGAAACTTCCCCTCAGCTTGAGGGCTTTCGGGCGCGCGGCATCGAGGTGCTGCTACTGCCGGACCAAGTTGATAGTTTCTGGGTCGCCGCGCCCATCGATTTTGAGGGCAAGCCGTTCAAGTCAGTCACTCAAGGTGCCGCGGACCTGACACTCATCCCGCGGATCGAAGGGGATGGTAACTCCGACGTAGAAGCTCCGGAAACAGTGGCAGGCTTCATTGCCGGTCTCAAGGCCACGCTTGGTGAGGCGGTTTCCGACGTGCGTGCTTCCGAACGGCTGACCGAAAGCGCTGTTTGCCTGGTTGCGCCTGAAAGTGGCATGGATCGACAGCTGGAGCGTTTGCTAGCAAGAGCGGGGCAATTGCCATCTGCCGCTAAGCCTATTCTCGAGATCAACCCGCGCCACGACCTGATCATTGCCCTGGCGAAACTCGGTGATGACGAGCAGGACCTACGGGAAGACGTTGCACATCTGCTCTTGGATGAGGCGCGCATTCTGGACGGCGAGCTCCCGGCTGATGCCAAGGCATTCTCGCAACGCCTTGCTCGAGTCATGCGACGGTCTGCTCCCTAATCATGGGTTGAGGCGTGGGCGGTAGAGGCCGGGTATCCGCGGGTTCTGCCGCAGAGTGATGCTTGTGCCGGGAAGCTGCCCTCAACGTCGCTGCTGGGGTGTATGATGTTCAGCTTCCCTTGATCCGTTGGAGCCCTTCTGCGGCGATTGGATCAACTCTTAAGATCGGGTGCCCACCCGATGAGCGCCGCTGGGAAAATAGCAGCCGTTCATAGCCGCCATTCTCTAGGGGCAAAAACTAAAGCCCGTCGGTTTCTCCCTTCAAAAAGCAGCGTAAGCCGATATAGAAGCTTTCCTCGTAGCCCTTTACGGCGCGACGGATGGCAGGATGAACGACAAGGGTGATGCTCTTGCTCTCGCAGACCTCTTCGACGCTTTCGAAACTCAACACGGCTGAACCCCGCTGCCATAGCGACCGGTCGGCCGCTATCTTGGGTCAACGCTGCTCGTAGGGCTGCTGTTCGCCCTAAGCTCAGCTTATCCACCAAGGGATGAGCTTGCCTGGCCAGGATCATTGGAGTATCAACTCGTGTTAGCACTCACATGCGCCGAGTGCTAACGCTGCTGCTCGGCGCAGAC
>NZ_JAEQMY010000099.1 GCF_016743775.1 Microvirga aerilata
GCTGCAGCGTTGGTACGCTGGTCTGTCCAGGAAATCCGCCGCGTGGCCACACGCCTCCAGCAACGCCGGATCGAGCCTGCCCTTGTGATCGCCTGGTCCGCCTGGAGACGAGCGCATCAGGCCATGGCGCAAGCCTCACATCGCAAACGAAGGGTGCAACTCACATGGGGAACGGTTGGTCAACAGAGAGAATGATGAGACATGGATGAGATCTCCCGCTGGTGTTTGACATCCAAGGTCTAAGTGCTAGGTGTCTGGATGCGGGACCTCCTTGGCGTGAGCGACGACCTGGAGGGCTGGCGGCAAAGCGTCTGCATCGGGCGGCTTGTAGCGCCGGTTGGCCAGCTTCGGCTCGGCGGCCAGACGCCGTTGCACGGCCTGTTAAGGTGAGGCCCCCTTGAGCACGCGCTGGCGTCTCCGATTGTAGGCTTGGTTGAAGCCTTTGAGCAGCGTCTCGAGATCCCGATGGCTATAGATCGTAATCCCCAGCACCTCGCGCTGCACCCGGCCGTTGAAGCGCTCCACGAGACCGCTGGTCTGCGGCGTGTAGGGCTTGGTTCTGCGATGCTCCACCTTCATCTGGCGGCAGGCGTCTTCCAAGCCATCGGCGGTAAAGCAGGATCCTCTGTCCGTCAGGACATGCGTGACCTTGAAGGGGAAGGCGCGCACCGCCTCTTTCGAAGGCAACCGCGCTGGTGGTCAGCTCATCGTCCTTGACCGCCAGGTGCACCCAACGCGAGCAGCGGTCGATGGCCACATAGAGAAAGCGCTTGCGGCGCTCGCCGTTGGCGGTCTGCAGCTTGGGCAGGTGCTTGATGTCCATGTGCACGAAGCCAAGATCGTAGTCCTTGAACGTGCCGCTTTTGCGCTTGCGCTGCTGCGCCGGGGGCAATCGTCCTAACCCTTCCGCCTTGAGGATGCGGTAGACAGCATCGCGGTTGAGATGCGGCAGGAAGTGCGTGATCACAAAGGTGAGGTCATCAAGCGGAAAGCCGGTGGCCTGGCGCAGAGCACAGACGATCGCGCGCTCTTCGTCTGTGGCCTTCCAGGGCAGCTTGTGCGGCCGGCTGGAGTGGTCCTGGCAGTCGTGGGCTCCGCGTTTGCGCCACTTGCGGATGGTCTCGGTGCTCACGCTAAAGCGCTGGGCCAGCACGCTGGTGGGCTCTCTCGAGCGGGCAATCTCCTGGCGAACAGCTGGGGTGGTGCGAGCTTGCGGATGAAGGGAGTGCATCATGTCCTCCTTCGACGAGGGGCTCGGCGTCGCAGACCATCGAAGCGCCAAGCATACTCCTCAATCGCGTAACGCACCTGATCCCAACAACGTTCGGCTACCAAACACATAGTCAAGACTGGCGAGATGCTGCTTTACCCCACCATGAGCCGCATCCTGCTGCGCCGTCTCACCCGAAAGCAATGATAATTGCTCACCAGCCTCTTAAAATGTCGACTGAGGTTTGGTCGAGACCAGCCCCTCTCCAACATTGAATATCTCGGGGTAGCTCTTCCGAATAACTTCGCTCTTATGCAGAAGAAACTTATGATTATGCTTCGGGAGGAAATAATGAGAACGTATGTTTATTTATTGCAGCAACAATTGTCAGCAGAAGCCGAAGCTTGGCAGCACCCACTTTGGGTGTCTTGGCTAATCATCCTTGTACCGATATTGCTCGTTCTCCCAACTGCGGTCTTAGCCGTACTTGCCTTCCTATCGCCCGACCTCGCCCGTCCGCTGTTTACATGGATCACCGCAGAAGACTCGCTCATAGAGTGGCTCCAATTCAGCTTCATCGGTTTGTCAGCGTGGGCCGCATGGCGCATCGGATTGACTTTGCTACCGAGCCAAGAGCGCCGTGCTGGCATCCTGTATATTGTGATCGCTCTTGTGGCGGTTTTTATCGCCGGAGAAGAGATCTCCTGGGGCCAGCGGCTGATAGGATGGGGTACGCCAACAGAGTGGGCGGCCATCAATGAACAAGGAGAAACTACCATTCATAATGTGGGCATCATCCGACGTTCGTTCCTTCTCATGCTCTTTATGGCCTCGATGTATGGAGCATTTGTGCCGCTCGCCCAAGCTGCCTTTGGCAATGGGCAGACCCGCACACCATTGAGCCTGCTCTTTGTGCCGCCGGTGTCAGTAGTGCCAGCCTTCTTGTTGATGTTCGGGTACCGCCTAGTGCGCATGACAATTTGGGAGCATCCAAACTTTCTGATCGTTAAATTCGCAGAGTCCGTAGAAGCAGCATTCTACTTCGGTGCGTTGGCATTCTTACTTCTGAATCTGCATCGCCTCCGGAAAGCTCAGCAGAGCCCGGCGCTTGGTTCGCGCGCTCCTGAAGTTAACGATCCAAAGGTGGAAGGGATAAGACTTTAGAAAGAGCTTTTTGATCCATGGCCTCCATACACGAGAAGCAATGATCGAGATCTCGGCACTGTACGTTGTCAGAACTTTTGAGACGGTAGACCCTTTGATCTAAGAGCCCGTCCCGACAAGGGTTGAGTGGCCGAGGCCGCTATGATTCCAGGAGGGTGCTGAAGCCTGACCTGGAACCGCAAGGTGGACCCCGACCCCACGGCGGCAGTATAGCCGCGACGGCTTGCGTTACGAAACCGATTTGACGGATGCCGAATGGGCGCTGATCGCGCCGCTCCTACCTGCGCCTCGCACCCGCGGTCGACCGCGGCGCTGGCCGGTTCGTGAGATCCTCAACGGTATCTTCTACGTGCTTCGCGGCGGCATTGCCTGGCGGCTCTTGCCCTCCGATCTACCACCCAAAAGCACGGTCTTTCGCTGGTTCAGCCTGTGGCGGGACACCGGCCTGTTTGAGACGATCAACCACCTGCTGGTCATGGTTGATCGCGAGCGGGTCGGGCGGGAGGCGTCCCCTACAGCCGCCGTGCTCGACAGCCAAAGCGTGAAGACGACGGAGAGTGGCGGCCCAAGAGGCTATGACGCTGGCAAGAAGGTGAAGGGCCGCAAGCGTCAGGTGCTGGTCGACACCGACGGACGCGGTCTGGTCCTGGAGCCCCAGCCGGCGGACGTTCAGGACCGCGATGGTGCGCCAGTTGTCCTGCGCCTGTCACGACGTGCGTTCCCGTTCATCGTCAAAGCGTTTGCCGACAGCGGCTATGCCGGAGAGGCTCCCAGCCAAGCGACCTCGATTATCATCGATATCGTCAAAAAGCCTCCTGATCAGGTTGGGTTCGCGGTGCACCCACGCCGTTGAGTCGTTGAACGGTTCTTCGCATGGATCAGCCGCAACCGCCGACTTTGGAAAGATCCTGAGGCGACACTCACGTCAGCTCGGGCCTTCCTTTATGCCGCTTCCGTCATGCTCCTCGTCCGCCGCTTGGGGCGGTGCTCATGATTTACGGGACGGACTCTGAGTGCTCGAGTTCATCCGATCTGGATTTCAGACTAGTGGTGCGAGTTTGAAGTTGATTTGCGGTTTGGCGGTGGCGGGAGCAGTCTGAGAGCCTCTCTCCCGGGAGGCTGCCATGGCCCGTGGACCCAAGCCGGTTGTGTTGTCCCTTACCACAACGGAGCGGGAGACCCTGCAAGCCCTGGTGCGTCGGCGAAGCACGCATCAGGATGTGGCGATGCGGGCTCGCATTGTGCTCGCCTGTGCTGATCCTCACGCCACCAACACGGCCATTGCCCACCGGCTCGGCGTCAGCCGGCAGAGTGTCGTCACCTGGCGCCAGCGCTTCCTGGCTCACCGCCTGGATGGCTTGAGCGATGCTCCGCGCTCCAGGGCGCCGCGCCGGGTCGGCGATGATGAGATCGAGCACCTCGTTGCACTGACCTTGGAAACCCAACCGTCTGCCGCCACGCACTGGTCCACCCGGAGCATGGCCCGGCACGTGGGGCTGAGCCAGACCATGGTGTCGCGGGTCTGGCGCGCCTTTGGACTGCAGCCCCCCCGGCAGGAGACCTTCAAGCTGTCGCGTGACCCTGCTTTTGTTGACAAGGTCCGGGATGTGGTCGGGCTCTACCTCAATCCACCGGAGCGGGCGCTGGTGCTGTGCGTGGACGAGAAGCCGCAGATCCAGGCCATTGAGGGCACGACGCCGGTTCTGCCGATGCGTCCAGGACAGGCTGAGCGCCGCAGCCATGACTACCGGCGGCATGGCACCACCGACCTGTTTGCGGCCTTGAACGTGAAGACGGGCCGCGTGATCGGCGCCTGCCAGAGGCGGCATCGCAGCGAAGAATTCCGCGCCTTTCTGGATCAGGTTGAGGCGTCTGTCCCGGGGGATCTGGATGTGCATCTGGTGCTCGACAATGCCTCAAGCCACAAGACGCGCCCGGTGCATGACTGGCTGGTGAAGCGACCCCGCTGGCATCTGCACTTCACCCCGACCAGCGCGTCCTGGCTCAATCTGGTGGAAGGCTGGTTCTCTCTCCTGACCCGGCGCTGTCTCCAACGCGGCACCTTTGTCAGCACCGATAGCCTGAAGACCGCGATCCAAGACTACATCGAGCAGACCAACCGCGATCCCAAACCGTTCGTGTGGACCAAGTCCGCCGATGAGATCCTGGCCAGCGTCAAACGTTTCTGCCAACGCACTTTGAACTCGCACCACTAGGCCGTGTGGACGGATTGGGCCGAGCAACGGGTAGGTAGATTCCCAAATCAGTGTAGCGATGATTCATAGCGGGTCGGCTTCAGGAGGCGCGACCATGCTGACGGGAATGACGGAAGACGACTGGGCGACGGTGTTGCGAGTGTTTACCGCCTCTTGCTCCCAGCGCGGCGCCAAGGGCCGCAACGACCGCCGCTTCCTGGAGGCACTGCACTATTTCACCGTCCACAACATCACCTGGCGAGCCCTACCTGAGCGCTTCGGCAACTGGAACTCGGTCTGGAAACGCTTCTGGCGCTTGAGCCGGGCGGGCGTGTTTGAGGTCTTCTTCGACACCTTGGCGGCCCTGAGTGACACGGCGCATCTGGCGCAGATGTTCGACTCCACCATCGTGCGGGCGCATGTCTCGGCCGCCGGGGCAAAAGGGGGCAGAGCCGGCAGGCCTTGGGCCGCTCCCGTGGAGGCTTCTCGACCAAGATCCACCTCAAGACCGACTGGGCTGGCGATCCACTGGGCTTTCACCTGACCGGTGGTGAGGTCAGCGACAGCCCGCACTTTGAGACGCTGCTCGATCTTGGGCCCGACATCACGCCTCGGGCGGCTGTCGGTGACAAGGGCTATGACGCCAAGGCCAACCGGCAAGCTGCCCGGTCCCGCGGCATCTGCCCGGCCATTCCGTACCGCACGACCACCAAAGACAAGCCGAAGTTCTTTCCCAAGGCGCTCTACCGCGGGCGGGCTCGCATTGAGCAGACCATGGGAAAGCTCAAGCGCTTCAAGCGCGTTGCTTTACGCTGCGAGAAGACTGACGTGAACTACGGTTCCTTCGTCGCACTTGCTCTGAGTTTCATCCTCATCAAATCCGTCCACACGACCTAATCAGCGCGCATCTTGTGCTGCAAGCGCCGGCTTTGGATAATCTGTCGTTTAATCCTGTCTTTCTCCATCGGAATAGCTTCTCCGTGTCCAGGTGGCCTCCCGCGCGGCATCATCAGCCAGACGCTCCTTGCCAGCCTCCAGGAAGCCCTTGAACCAGCGGCAGTACACGTTGGACGGGATGTCCTCGCGTCGGCAGAGTTCGGCGACTCTGTCCTCACCGCGCAGGCCCTCCAGCACGATACGGATTATCTCCTCAGCGGAGCAATGCTTGAGGGTGGCCCGGCGGATCTCCTTGACCACCGTCTCGGCCGACTCCTTGCCAGCCCTGGTTTCCGTTTCATAAGTGCTTATGGCGGACAATCGTGATCCGCCCCCACTGAGTGGTCCGGCTGGAATGTTAATAGAGTGATGGCCTCGACACCAGCGCAGGCGGCGGTGCTGATTGGGGTTGCTGAGCCGCCCGCGCCGACATGGCCGGCACGAAGACCTCCGGCGCTGGCGGCTTGTACCCGAGCGATCCGTGGGGTCTCAGGGTGTTGTAGTGGCGCCGCCAGCTTTCGATCACGACCTTCGCCTCCCTGAGCGAGTAGAAGATCTCACCATCGAGCAGCTCATCTCGGAGCCGGGCATTGAAGCTCTCGATGAAGCCGTTCTCCCACGGACTGCCAGGAGCGATGTAAGCCGTCTTCGCTCCGACGGCGGTGATCCACTCCTGAACAGCTTTCGCAATGAATTCGGCGCCATTATCTGACCGAATGTGCCCGGGCACGCCGCGCAGAATAAAGAGGTCCGACAGAACATCGACGACGTCAACTGCCTTGAGCTTACGACCGACCCGAATGGCCAGGCACTCATGCGTGAACTCGTCGATCACATTCAGCATCCGGTACTTCCTCCCGTCATGGGTGCAATCCTCCACAAAGTCATAGCTCCAGACGTGGTTGGGCCTCTCGGCCCGCAACCGGGCGCAGGATCCGTCATTGAGCCACAGACGCCCTCTCTTGGGTTGTTTGGCAGGCACTTTCAGCCCCTCCCGTCGCCAGATCCGCTCGACCCGCTTGTCATTGACGATCCAGCCGGCTGTCGAACGCAGGAGTTCTGCAATCTTGCGGTAGCCGTAGCGGCCGTACTGGCGGGCGAGATCAATGATGTCGGCGGTGATCCGGGCCTCATCGTTTCGTCCTTGCGGAATGCGCCGCTGCGTCGAGCGATGCTGTCCAAGCACACGGCAGACCCGGCGCTCGGACAGTTTCAAGGTGGATCGGACGTGCTCGATGCAGGCACGGCGACGGGCGGGGCTTACCAGTTTCCCGAGGCGGCCTCTTTCAGGATCTGCTTATCGAGGGTCAGATCGGCTACCGCGCGCCGGAGGCGAGCGTTCTCCGCCACCAGATCTTTCAGGCGCTTGATCTGATCGGATTTGAGCCCGCCGTACTCCGACCGCCAGCGATAATAAGTCACCTCGGTCACGCCGATGGCGCGAACCGCATCGGCAACAGAATGGCCTTGTGAGACCATCACATCGACCTGGCGTAACTTGGCAACAATCTCTTCCGGCTTGTGACGCTTCTTGGGCATTTCGGTCCTCCTGTGAGCCTCAAGACATACTTCAGGGTGGACCATTTCAATGAGGGTGAATCACCCTGCGCGTTGCGTTTTGCCCTGCCGATTATAGGCTTTTTACCCCGTCCAGAATGTCTTTGTTACGGACGGACTACCCATTATTAATTCGACACCTAAACAATTGTTGCGCTGGCTATTTTTCTGTTTCGACCGAATCTTCCAGTACACAGTATCCCCAAGGGTATTCGCCCGGCGGAATTTTCCTTCACGATAAGTCGGAGCATAAGCAATGGTAAGCGACTCAAGGCCCAGTTCTGTGCTGCCGCGTGCCCAAGATGACTTACTGCTTTCTCTTAGCCGGCCCTCCTTTCACAGAAAGGCCAAGAGAGGACTGGATGTATGTTTGGCTACCTTAGGGATGATCATGCTTTTCCCTCTGATGTTGTTGATCTGCGCTTTGATATGGCTCGGCTCTGGAGGACCGGTTCTTTACAAGCAGCAGCGAATTGGCATGGCAGGCCGTCGTTTCCAGTGCCTGAAGTTTCGGACTATGGTTCCTAATGCAGACAAGGTATTGCAGGAACTTCTTGAGACGTCCGCAGACGCTCGGGATGAGTGGGAGCAAAGCTTTAAGCTCAAAAAGGACCCACGCATCACCCCATTTGGAAAGTTCTTGAGACAGACCAGTCTCGACGAACTTCCCCAGCTTTTCAACGTACTTGTTGGCGATATGAGCCTCGTTGGTCCCCGTCCTATCGTCGCTAACGAGATGGCTCGCTATGGCGATGTGCTGCCGCTCTACTTTTCCATACGACCAGGCCTTACGGGCATCTGGCAGATTAGCGGACGTAGTGACTGTAGTTATCAGGAGCGGGTAGCTTATGACGAGCAGTATGTGCGGAACCTCTCCTTGAAGAACGATATACTGATCATCCTTCGCACCTTTGAGGCTGTATTCAGCCGGCGTGGCAGCTTTTGAACCACGCTTCCCTTGAAGCCAAGGTGGTGATGATGGCGGACGTTCCGCTTTGCCAACCACCAAAGCTGCCAAGCTCTGCCTTGCGAGAGTTACACCTGACTGCCGGCTGAAAGGCACATCTTCCATACATCCCAGCGGATGGGCGGCTGTACTCGTCGGCTGGGCAATCGAATTAGCATTCTTTGTGAGTGGAGACTGTTGGATGCTGGTGCCAACATGAAGATCGCCTACCTGGTTCTAGCGCATGCCCGCCCAAAGCAGTTGCTTCGACTCATTGATCGGCTCGACGGTCCCGACATTTCTTTCCACATTCACATCGACTTATCGGCAGGGGATACGATCTTCCGGGAAGCCGTGTGCACGTTGGCGAAGCGCACCAACGTTTTCTTCGTTGAACGGCAAAAATGCAATTGGGGTAGCATGAGCCTCGTTGAAGCGGAACTGAGGTGTCTCAAGAACGCTTTTGATTACATTCCTCGGTTCGATGTCGCCGTTCTTCTTTCAGGCGCGGACTACCCGATTAAGTCACGATCTGCGATCCAAGCGTTCTTCGAGAGGTATTCAGGACAATCCATCATGCATCACTGGTCTCTCCCCTCAGAGAAATGGGCGAATGAGACGGGCGGACTGGAGAGGTACCAATTCTGGAACGTCAAGATTGGTCGGAGCTTCCTTCCTATTCTTGGGCCGCGCAGGTTCAGCAATACCGTCATCGACTATTGCTGGAATGCTGTCGCTACAAGATTTCCGATCAGACGGCGATTTCCAATCGGCTTGACTCCATATGGCGGCTCAATGTGGTGGGCACTCACACGAGACTGCGCCAAGTATGTTCTTGACTTCATAGACGAAAATCCTAACTGTACCCGATTTTTTAGTCATGTGAAGATCCCTGACGAGATGTACTTGCAATCGATCATCATGAGTTCACGTTATGGAGATCGTGTACTGAACCAGCCATTGCACTTTCTCTCATGGCAAACATTTGGGGCTCCCTCCCCCCGGGTCCTCACGCAAATCGATATGCCGGACCTATCCTCTTCACCATGTATGTTTGCCCGGAAGTTCGATATTGAGATAGACGGCAAGGTACTTGACCTTGTCGACGAGATCCTTCTCTGAATAGGGTCGAGAAGAACGTCTCAACCGCATTGGGTCAGAAGGTTGACGTCGGGGTGAAGTGGAACACCCAGCATGGATGACATGCAAGCCGTGTCCGTATCTTCAGGTGCCTGTGAGCTGCCTAGTTGTCAAGGATTGCGTTGATCACCCTGCTGGTTGGTACATTCAACTCGACCGTGTTCGGGATCGAGTTAGATCCCGATGGCTGTAGCGCTGTATACAGCGTCCGAATACGGTGTGGTCAAGAATATTGGGGCCGCAAACAAGGTCGCTGTCCTATGCCCTTCATAACCATGGATCATGGTCACAGGACGCCCGGGGCTCATGAGGTGCTGAATTGGGTGCGGCTCAGCGCTTGGAAATGGCCTTTTCAATCGATGAACAGAACCCAAGCATGCGCCGGCGGGCTCATTTGATGGCTGACGATCTCCTCGACATTCTCGGCAAAGCCTACCAGCACACTACACGGAATGCGGCTAAGCTCGCACTGCTTGCACGCTCCTGTTCGTCGAGAACCTCGGCCAAGCGACGTTCGTTGTTACGTGCAGGCGCTCCCCTATTATCCGAATAGTCAGCAGCCTACCTCCTTCGACCGAGTTACTTTCCTGTACGCATCTGGCATAGTCCCACCCACTATTGATCATTGGCGCTCAGCACGCATTTGTTTCTCAGCTGCTGGTTTCCATTCTCACCGATGCACGAAGCACATCCGCTTGGCCGCAAGTTGGAAAATCCGGAGATTGTAGAGTGTTCCAAGTCATACAGTTTCGAGGAAAATCGCATCTGCTCTGTCTTTTGGCTTTAATCGGCGGCTTTGCGCCCGCTGCCCACGCAGAGTACAAGTTGGGCAGCGGCGATGTGATTGAAGTTTCAGTGTTCAAAGTCCCTGAGCTAACCAAGCGGGCGACTGTCGATATCGACGGCCGGGTAGCTGTTCCCTCGCTTGGCTCCGTCGATGCCTCTGGCTCTACACTCCAGGAACTCGGTGAGAGAATCCATGCGTTCCTCGTGAGCCGGGGTGTCGCTATCGATCCGCAAGTATCGATAGCGTTGGTCGAGGCTCGGCCCTTTTTCATCAGTGGAGATGTGGGGAAGCCAGGCTCCTACCCGTACCAGTTGGGCCTGACAGTCCGCCATGCCATTGCTTTGGCAGGTGGTTTCAGTCTGTCGCGGTCCCGAGGGGAAACCGGATCGCCTTCCCAAGCGGTCGATTTAAGAAGCCAGGAAGCAATCATCTGGACCGAGCTGATCAGGCAGCGCGCAAGGGTTGCGCGCCTCAAGGCAGATCTAGAGGGCCGCAACAACCTCGACCTTCCCAGCTTTGAAGATGCACCAATACCTCCTCAGACCGTGGCTGAAATCGTTAGGCTGGAACTGGAGCAGTTGAAAGCTCAGAAAGAGGAGCTGAGCAACGAGCACCTTCATCTGAAACGGGTTCTTGATCAGCTTCAGGAGAGAATCGCTGCCCTGAGCCAGCAGAAAGCTTTCGAAGAGGAAGGTCTTCGCCAGCAGCTCAAGGAAGTGCAGACGGTCAGCGGCCTCAAGGATCAAGGCCTTGTTGCCAATCCCCGCGCGGCGCAGGAGCAAAGGACGCTTCTTTTCATGCGTACAGGGGTTGCAGAAACCACCGCCCATATAGCCCTTGCTCAAAGAGAAATCGAAATAATGAAACGAAGGCTCCAGAACCTCGAGGAGAAGCGCCAGATAACTCTGAATAGTTCTCTCCAAGACGCGATCGTAGGCATTGACAAGACACAATCCCAATTGAAGGCAGTCGTCGAAAAAATGCTGCATATAGGAGTCGCCAGACCTGTCGAGGAGCCGCAAATCATTATTTTCAGACGTGAAGGGAAGAAGCGGGTTCAGCTCATTGCCGGCCAAGATGATGACATTCTTCCAGGCGATGTGATCGAAGCGAACTATGCTGTCACGGCCGGGAACGCCAGTGGGCTGGCTGACCGCAGCTTTGCTAATGTGCAGGGTGTCCGACCTATCGTGGCAGAAAGCCAGCGGCCGAAGTAAGTTCTTTGAGAGACCGGCTTTTCTAGAACGCGCGCTCTTACGGGTCAGGAACAATCTGCACGCTGCGAGAGCTGAGTACATCGAGGAAAGCGTGGCATTGATGGATCAAGTAAATCCTGTGGAGAGAAACGTGCAAAGATGGATATACTTGCCACTTACTATCACGCTTGGGGCAGCTGCTCTACAGGCAAACGCGTCTGAGGTATCCCTGATAGCTGTTTCCACTAAACTCGGTTCCGAAGCGAGAACCCAGAGCAGTGGGGTCAACGTCTCTCAGTCCGGTCTTGCTCAGCAGGGCACAGCAGAGATCGTTGTCAGCAGCAACGGTGAGGTTCTCAAGCTTTCATCAAGTTCGGATACTGTGACCGAAGGCAGCTTCATCACCTTTACGCTAACGACGATTCAAACTCCGCCGGGAAGGACTTTCACTCTGGAGTTATCCGGAATCGAGCCTTCTGACGTCATAGGTGGCCTCATTCATCCCATGACAGTCGAACGCAGTGGCTCTGCCAAGCTGCGCATCTACTTCGCCTCTGACGCTGAGCTCGAAGGCATGCAAACGGTTAATGCCCATATCAAGGATTCGAGCTCCGAGGTTGTCATCTCACTTCACGATGGCGCTCGCGTGGTCCAGAATGCAGGCCAGCGGCTCGGAATGTCCAATGGAATTGACTCCTTGCGGTGGCTTCCGGACAAGGACCTCGATGACTTATTCGCGGATTATGCAGAGCTTGGCGTGCAGTGGTTTCGCTTCGACCTAGCTTGGAGCGTGGTTCAAAAGGCGGATCCAGACAGCTACGACTGGGCCCAGATTGACCGCATTGTCAGCGGAGCCAACAGACATGGTATTCAACTGCTTGCCTGCCTCACGTTCGCGCCCAAGTGGGTTCGCACGACTGGTGGATTGACCTCTTCAGAGAATATTGCTGCTTTTGCAAACTTCAGTGCAAAAGCTGTTGCGCGCTACAATGTTAACGGCATCAATTCTTGGGAGATCTGGAACGAGCCGAATTTAAAAACCTTCTGGGAGACTGGACCAGATCCTGCAGTTTACACCAACGTGCTCAAGGCGGCTTACACCGCAATCAAGAGCGTTGATCCAACCTCAACGGTCATTGCAGGCGGCCTGTCGCCCGCCCGTGCGACGGACAAATCCAAGAGCCCTTCGCGCTGGATCAGCGCAAGATCTTTCCTATCGGAGATGTACGCCAACGGCGCTAAGGATCACTTCGATGCAATCGGCTTCCACCCGTACTCCGCACCTCTCATGCCAAGTAGCCCGGCTCCCTGGAGTGGATGGCAGATGATGGCTTCAACGAGCCCCAATCTCCGGAGCATCATGACTGCCAATGGCGATGCCGGGAAGAAGATTTGGATAACAGAATATGGCGCAGCAACCAATGAACCGGTCAGCGAGGTCTCGGAGCAGAAACAGGCTAGAATGCTGCAGGAGGCTTATGATCTTGCAGGTGGGTACGCCTGGGCAGGCCCGTTGTTCTGGTATAGCTACCGCGATCGAGGAACAAATCCAGCTGACAAGGAAGACTGGTTTGGGCTCATCAGTGCGTCCAATACTAAGAAGCCAGCTTATGAGACCTACAGAAGCATCACTGGTTCCAAGGCGGGGGATGTCGCCCCTGCACAGAATTAAGCCGAGTCGCGACCATGAAAGTATATCGCCATGAGTGACGCTGCGAGCTGGGCAGCCGGCACTTTCGGAACAGTCGCCGGATCAACTTGGCTTGGCCGTGAACTCACGCACTCTCAACACTTTGATTTCGATATCATGCCCACACCATCCCTGGACGGACGGGCAAGTTGAGAGGACCAACCACACCCCTCAAGGACGCGACCGTAGGACGCTGCTACTACGACCCTCATGACCAGTTGCGGGGTAGTGTCCAGATCTTTTCGCACTTTCGTTCATGCGACGGCGGCCCCGTAGGTTTCGTTCTTCGCCGCGCGAAGCGGCGCCATGTTCATGTACTTGCGCGTCGACCACTGGGTGCCGGCGATGTGGCGAAGCCGAGCCGCGGCCAGGTTCAGGCAGGACTGGCCATCCGGAAAGGCGCCGACAACCCGAGTTCGTCGCCGGATCTCGCGCATGATCCGCTCCAGCGGATTGTTGGTCCGTAGCTTGATCCAGTGGCAATCCGGAAAGCCATAGTAATACCAAGTCCCTGAAGGTCTGACTCGTTCGTGATTTCCCGGGCTGGAGTGGGTGTGATTCAGTTTGGTGAACCA
>NZ_JAEQMY010000009.1 GCF_016743775.1 Microvirga aerilata
GGCTACACCCGTCATGGCAGCCTCCTGTGTCAGATCAGGAGATTATGAACCCATGCGCAGGAGGTGCAACTGTAGTGCTAATCATCGATCCCCTTCACGCACGCGTGCGTCGAAGGTCGCATCTTACCTGTAGGGATAGCAGCGGCTTCGATCGAGCGTGAGGCCAAAATGCTGGGCGAGCCGGGCAATGGCCTCCTCATGCTCGGGGTATGGGTCCCGATTTGCCGCCCCCACGATGATGCTCCTGAAGTTCGAGGCCGCTCGTCCGTTCGGCGGCAGCATGGCCGTGACGAGTGCCGTCCCTTCCGCATCGCGCAAGGTCAGGAACAGCGGCATGACGCGTTGGATGTGGGCTTTCAGCCCGATGTTCTGCTCGACAAAGGGAACGGCGCTCGACCGATAGCTGTTCTCAGCAGCCTCCCAGGCCTGACGAAAGTGCTTCTCCACCGCATGGCCCATCGCGCTCGACTCGAGCACGGCCTCACCCTCGGTCTCGATCCGGAACCAGGTTTTCGATCCCGGCGCATCGCAGATGTATTGCATGACCTGTCAACGCGAAGAGCCCGTTGAAGGTTTGCGATGCCCTCTGTCACACCCAAGGGTCAACGCCCTTTGTTGACAAGGACCGATCAGGCGCCAGCAACTCGCTCAAGGCCGGCCATCCGTGAATTCGACGAGATCCCATAGGTTGCCATACAGATCCTCGAACACGGCCACGATGCCGTAATCGGCCTGCTTTGGCTCCCGGATGAATGTGATCCCCGCCTCGACCATGGCTGCATGATCGCGCCAGAAATCGTCGGTTCGCAGGAACAGGAAGACACGACCGCCAGCTTGGTTGCCGATGAACGACGCCTGATGCTCATTGGAGGCGCGTGCCAACAGAAGCGAAGTGCCCCCATTTCCTGTCGGCCTGACGATCACCCACCGTTTGTCCTGCTCCGGCTGGTAGGTGTCCTCGAGCAATTCGAACCGAAGCTTATTGACGTAGAAGTCGATGGCCTCGTCGTAGTCGCGAACGACGATAGCGATATGCGCAATCGATTGATCCACGTCGCCATTCCCTGAAATCGAGAGTGAAAGGCCATTCAGCGGGCGGCCCAGCGTCTGCGAAAGCTACGCTGTTTCACGTCTTCCATGCAAGGATGGCGTGGTCGGATCTACACCCAGCGGTGACTGCGCCCCTCAATGGTCAGGATTTTGCCCTGCCAGATGTCCATGCTGGCGGCCTGTCGGGAGTTGACCCCGCAGGCGATGGCGAGAAAGGCGCGGGCGACGCCGCCATGGGCCACCACCACCGTGTCGCGGGTGATGTCGTCGAGGAACGGGCGGATGCGGGCGACCAGCATGGCGTAGCTCTCGCCGCCACCGGGGGGAGCGTAGTTCCACTTGTCCTGTTCGCGCAGGACCGCCAATGACGGCTCGGCCTTGCGCACTTCCTTCCAGGTCATGCCCTCCCAGGAGCCGAAGGTCAGCTCCACGAGACGCTCGTCCAGCTTGTAGGATTCCGGGTGGAGGCCGATGGTCCCTCGCAGGATCTCCATGGTTTCGCGGGTGCGGGTCATGGGGCTCGCCACATAGGCGAGGTCCTCATAATGCGGCGCGAGGGCCTTGAGCTTGCGCCCGGCCTCCTCCGCCTGGACGCGCCCCACATCGTTCAGCGGAATATCCTTCTGGCCCTGGAGCCGGCCCTCGAGGTTCCAGTCCGTCTCGCCATGGCGAATGAAGTAGATCGTGGGGCGAGACGGCGTCACGGCTGATCCCGATTACTCTTTGTCCAGTGACAGATCGGGCGCTTCCGGGTTCTTCATGCCCACCACGTGGTAGCCCGCATCCACATGCAGGATTTCGCCGGTCATGCCGCGGGCCATGTCGGAGACCAGGTAGGCTGCCGTCTCGCCCACCTCCTCGGTGGTGACGGTGCGGCGGAGCGGGGAGTTGTACTCGTTCCACTTGAGAATGTAGCGGAAGTCGCCGATGCCCGACGCCGCGAGCGTCTTGATGGGGCCTGCCGAGATGGCGTTGACCCGGATGTTCTTGGGGCCGAGATCCGCCGCCAGATAGCGCACGGAGGCCTCCAGCGCGGCCTTGGCCACGCCCATGACGTTGTAATGCGGCATCCACTTCTCGGCGCCGTAATAGGTAAGCGTCAGGAGCGATCCGCCCCCGTTCATCAGCTTCTCGGCCCGCTGGGCGACCGCCGTAAAGGAGTAGCAGGAGATGAGGAGCGACTTGGTGAAGTTGCCCTCGGTGGTCTCCACGTAGCGGCCGGTGAGTTCGTCCTTGTCCGAGAAGGCGATGCAGTGAACCACGAAGTCGATGGAGCCCCAGAGGCGCTTGACCTCGTCGAACACCGCATCGATGGAGGCGCCGTCCGTCACGTCGCAATGGCCGACCACCACGCCGTCGAGTTCCTTCGCGAGGGGCTCGACGCGCTTCTTCAGGGCGTCGCCCTGGTAGGTGAAGGCGAGTTCGGCGCCATGCTGGCGGGCGGCTTGCGCAATGCCCCAGGCGATGGAGCGATTGTTCGCCACGCCCATGATCAAGCCGCGCTTACCGGCCAGAATGCCGGTGGCTTTTGTCTCCGCCATAGTTCACCTAGATCGTCGCTGGACAGGGAATTCGAGAACGGCCTCTTTAGCCGACCCTGCGGCGAGGGGGAAGACCTCTTGGGGGGCCTTGAGGCAATCCGGGCGTTCTAGGACTGATTTTCTATCGGGCTTCATGCATGGCCGTGGTCATCGGGCCTTGGCCGAGCGGCGCTTGCGGGCATAGTCCATCAGGTCCTCGTCCACCACCTCGGGCAGCCTGATCTCCACCGAGACCAGGAGATCGCCGTGTCCGGTCTTGCCCGGAAGGCCCTTGCCGCGCAGGCGGAAGGTGCGGCCCGAATTGGTCATGGGCGGGATCGACATCTCCACCGCGCCGCTCAAGGTCGGCACCCGGATGGTTCCGCCGAGGATCGCCTCCTCGATCTCGATGGGCAGACGCTGGCGCAGGTTGGAGCCCTCGGGGGTGAAGCGCTCGTGCGGAGCGAAGTTGATGGTGAGCAGCGCATCGCCCGGATCGATCCCCGGAGCGCCCTGCCCCAGGCCCCGCAGGCGGATCACCTGGCCGTCCGCGACGCCCTTGGGAATGACCACGTCCACGTCGCGGCCGGTGGAGAGCCTGATCCGCTTCTTGGCCTCCAGGGCCACCTCCTCCAGGGTGACCGTCAGGGTGGCGGACACGTCCTCACCCTTCTGCTGCGGCCGCCCGCGGCCCTGACGCATCCCGTCGTTGCTCGTGCGGAACGCGTCGCCGAAGAGCTGGGAGAAGATGTCGTCGCCCAGATCGGCCCCGAAGCCGCCCTTGCCCCGCCGTGCGCCGCCGCCGAACCCGGAGAAGCCCGCGAAATCCTCCGCCCGCGCACCGCCCCGGCCGCCGCCGAAGCCTTCGAACCCCTGGAAGCGCGGCTTGCCCTCGGCGTCGATCTCGCCCCGGTCGAACTGGGCGCGTTTTTGCGCATCGCCGAGGATTTCATAGGCCGAGTTCGCTTCCGCGAACTTGTCCTTCGCCTTTGGGTCATCCTTGTTGCTGTCGGGATGATAGGTCTTGGCGAGCTTGCGGAACGCCTTCTTGATCTCCGCTTCACTCGCGGAGCGGGATACGCCGAGAACGTCGTAGGGGTTGCGCATTGTGGATTCCATGAACCGTCAGAATAAGAGCCGGGAGCTCAACGGATTTGACGGTCATATGGGCAAAGTGTTGCCCCTTTGCAACGCCGCGACCGGCAAAAGCTAAACCTTGACCGCGCCTTTAGCCGGCTTGATCTCCTTGATCGTCCACTCGCCGCCGGACGGGCGACAGGCGGTGCCCTGGAGGGAGGCCGAGGACGGGCCGCTCAGCTGGGCCGAGAACGTGCGGCAGATCTCGTCGTTCTTCACGAAGGGTGCGCCCATGGGGGTGAAGTTGCCCTTCCGCGTGGTGTCGGGATTGTCCCACGAGACCTGGGTGCCCGCCCCCTGAGGATCGAGCGCCACGCCGAGCGCCGCCTTGGCGCGCCGCCAGTCCTCCTCGTCCAGATCGGAGGAGAGCGCGGTCACGGCCTTGGTGGCGATGGCTCCCGTTGCCTTCGGCTCGTCGTCGTCGAGGGCCGAGGTGCCAAGCGCAAGGCTGCATGCGCTCGTGGACAGGGCCATCAGCCCAACGGCCAGGATTTTTATGGCTTCGCTGAAGATAGCATCTGATCTATAACGGCGCGCATTGATCCACGTCACGCGTCGGATCCCCCAGAACCAAAAGACACAGAACGGAATTAAGCAGTGAACCAGTTAACAACCGGTGACTTCACTGAAACCGAAGAGCCCTTCGGGCTTTTTAGGGCCTGGATGCGGGAAGCCGAGGCCTCGGAGCCCAACGATCCCAACGCCATGGCGCTGGCCACCGTGGACGAGGACGGCCTGCCGAACGTCCGCATGGTGCTGCTCAAAGGCTTCGACGAGAACGGCTTCGTGTTCTACACCAACACGGAGTCCAACAAGGGTCGCGAGCTTCTCGGCCAGAAGAAGGCCGCCCTCGTGCTGCACTGGAAGAGCCTGCGCCGGCAGATCCGCGCCCGCGGTCCGGTGACCCTGGTGAGCGACGAGGAAGCCGACGCCTACTTCCAGAGCCGCCCGCGCGACAGCCGCATCGGCGCCTGGGCGAGCCAGCAGTCGCGCCCGCTGGAGAGCCGCTTCGCGCTGGAAAAGGCAGTGGCCCTGAACACCGCCAAATTCGCCGTGGGCGAGATCCCGCGCCCACCCCACTGGACAGGGTTCCGCATCGCGCCGGTATCCATCGAGTTCTGGCAGGACAAGCCGTTCCGCCTGCACGACCGGGTGGTGTTCAGCCGCGAGGACGACGGCTGGCGGAAGGTGCGGCTTTATCCCTGACGCGTCGCGACACCATGGACCCTGCCCTCCAACCCGGATAAGGGTTTGCACCCTTCGCACAGAGAATTCCCATGTCCTCTTCGACCAATGCTCCGCGCCGCATCATGCTGCTCACCGGCGCCAGCCGGGGCATCGGGCATGCCACGGTCAAGCGCTTCTCCGCGGCCGGGTGGCGGGTGATCACCTGCTCGCGGCACGGATTCCCCGAAAACTGTCCCTGGGAGATGGGGCCGGAGGATCACCTCCAGGTCGATCTCGCGGATGCGCAGGACACCCGCCGCGCCATCGCCGAGGTGAAGGAGCGCCTCGCCGTCGAGGGCGGTTGCCTGCACGCGCTCGTCAACAATGCAGGCATCTCGCCCAAGGGTGAAGGCGGATCGCGGATGGGCACCCTCGATACCCGCTACGAAGATTGGCTGCGGGTGTTCCAGGTCAATTTCTTCGCCTCGATCATGCTGGCCCGCGGCCTTCAGGACGAGCTCGCCAAGGCCAAGGGCTCGGTGGTCAACGTGACCTCGATCGCGGGCTCCCGGGTGCATCCCTTCGCGGGTGCGGCCTATGCCACCTCCAAGGCGGCGCTGGCGTCCCTGACCCGCGAGATGGCGGCCGATTTCGGGCCGCTGGGGGTTCGCGTCAACGCCATCTCGCCCGGCGAGATCGACACCTCGATCCTGTCCCCCGGCACGGAAAAGATCGTCGAGCAGCTCCCGCTCCAGCGCCTGGGCACCCCGGACGAGGTGGCAAAGGCCATTTATTTCCTCTGCACCGATGCAAGCTCCTACGTCACAGGCGCGGAGCTCCACATCAATGGCGGCCAGCACGTTTAAGAGAACCTCCCGCCGTCATGCGGCTTCCGCCGGCCGCGGCCCCACATAGCGCGACTGAGGCCGGATGATGCGGCCGGTTCGAGCCTGCTCGATGGTATGAGCGGCCCAGCCCGCCGAGCGGCCTGCAGCGAAGAGCGGCGTGAAGCCCTCGCGGGGAACGCTTAAGGAATCGAGCAGAAGCGCCGTGTAGAACTCCACATTGGTGTCGAGGCGGCGCCCGGGCTTGCGGCGCTCCAGCACCTCCAGGGCGGTGCGCTCGACTGCCTCCGCGAAGGCAATCCGGTTGTCAGCGCCCTTGAGCCGTGCGACGGCACCTTTAAGAACATCCGCCCGTGGGTCGCGCACCCGGTAGATGCGATGGCCGAACCCCATAAGGCGCTCGCCGCGGGCAATGGCGGCATCGAGCCAGGCCTCCGCGTTCTCAGGTCTGCCGATCCGGTCGAGCATGTCGAGCACCGGACCGGGCGCTCCGCCGTGCAGGGGACCTTTCAGGGCGCACAGTCCTGCGACCACCGCCGACAGAAGGCCCGCCTCGGTGGAGGAGACCACACGGGCCGCGAAGGTGGATGCGTTGAGGCCGTGGTCGATCACCGTCACGAGATAGGTGTCGAGGCCCCGCGCCTCGCCATCCTCGACGGGCGCGTCGCGCAGCATGCGCAGGAGGTCGGCCGCGTGGCCGGCGGACGCATCGGGAGCCACCGCCGGGAGGCTCCGGGACCCTCGCACCGCCATGGCGGCCGCCACCGCGGCAGCGCCAACGGCCAATGAGGCATGATCCTCCTCCGCATCCGGCAAGGCTGCGAGCAGAAGGCGCATGCCTTCCACCGGGGTGAGCCCGGAAAGGTGCGGGGCCAGCGGCGCAAGATGCGCGAATGCCCTGACCCGCGCCCTGCCGAGAAGACACCGGGGATCCTCGGAGATGTCGGGAACGAGCCCCTCCCACAGGGTGGCTACCGCCTCCTCGAAGGAAACCTGCCCGGCGAGCTCCTCCAGGTCACGTCCGCGTATGATCAGGCGGCCCGCCTCTCCATCCACATGGCTGAGCGCGGTTTCGGCGGCAACGACGTCATCAAGTCCGATCTTCATGGGATTGCTCCTGTGTCTCGGGCAATCTCATGCGGGGATTGCGCAAGCGTCAATCTTGAATCAACATATCAACCTATGCGCTCAGACTCCCTCGCTCTCGCCTCCGCCGAAGAGGCTTCGGCCCGTCTCGGCATCAGCCGGGCGAGCCTCTATGCCTATGTGAGCCGCGGCCTGATCCGATCTTTCTCCTCCCCGCACGATCCGCGCCAACGGCTCTACGCCGTCGACGACGTGGAAACCCTGGTGGAGCGCAAGGCGCGGTTCCGGCGTCCAGCGGCGGCGGCCGCAACGGCTCTCGATTGGGGCCTGCCGGTGCTGGAGACGAGCATCACCCGGATCAAGGACGGGCACCTGTTCTATCGTGAGAGGGATGCGATCGTTCTCGCCCGAGCCGCGACCCTGGAGCACACGGCCAGCCTTTTGATCGGGGCTTTGGACGAGGAGGCCTTCCGCCGTCCGTCCAGGGCCATCGAGCCGCTGCCCGGCCCCGCATTCGGACCCCATGCCTTCGTGGCGCAGGCCATCCGGCTCCTCTGCGCCCCGGCTCCGAGGGAGGCCCGGGCAGAGGAAATCGCAGCGATCCTGCGCCTGATGGCGGCGGCAGCCAGCGGCACCGATCCGGGCGCAACCCCCATCCACCGGCATCTCGCCGCCGCCTGGAGCGCCCCTGCGTCGGCGGCGGACGCGATCCGGCGGGCCCTCGTGCTGTGCGCCGATCATGAGCTCAGCTCCTCGGCCTTCGCAGTGCGGGTCACGGCCTCGACGGGGGCAACGCTGCGCAACGCTGTCATCGCAGGGCTTGCCGCCCTGAGCGGCCCCTATCATGGCGGCATGACCGAGCGGGTCAGGACCTTCCTGGAGGATCCCAGGATGCAATCCTATCCCGGGTTCAGGCATCGGCTCTATCCCGATGGCGATCCCCGCGGGCCGGCCCTTCTGGAGAACGTGCCGCTGCTCTCCTCCGATGCGACGACCCTGCGGGCCATCGAAAACGCAACAGGAGAGAAGCCCAGCATCGACACGGCCCTGGTCATGCTGGAGCGGGCCTATGGACTGCCGGCCGGTGCAGCCTTTACGCTCTTTGCCGTCGGGCGAACCGCCGGATGGCTCGCCCATGCCATCGAGCAGCGCAGTCAATCCAGCCTCATCCGGCCGCGAGCCCGTTATGTTGTGGCCGAGGACCAGCATTCCCCATGACCGACGACCGCTTCTACCCCTCCCGCCCCGTTCTTGCCGCCTCAGTCGCGGTCCTGCGCGAGGGACGCGTCCTGCTTGCCGCGCGGGGCAAGCCGCCGAGCGAGGGGCTATTCTCCCTGCCCGGCGGCAAGGTCGAGATCGGCGAGACCTTAGGCGAAGCCGCCCTGCGGGAACTTCGCGAGGAGGTTGGGGTTGAGGCCAAGCTTATTGGCTTGATCGCTCCCGTTGAATTCATTGAAAGGGACGAGAAAGGCCATATAAGACATCATGTCGTCATCGCCGCCCATGCAGCCCGCTGGGTCTCCGGCGAACCCCAGACAGGTCCGGAAGCAAAGGAAATCCGTTGGGTTACGGAACGGGACATCGCCGATCTACCGATGACGGCAGGGCTCGCCGGCATTCTGGAGCAGGCCTTCAGGCTCGGGCGCCAGGATCGGGCGTGATGAAGCGCGCAAGCCTTGCGCTCGTCATTCCCATGATGGCGCTGGCTTCCCTTCAGCCCGCGGCGGCACAGGGCTTCTTCGAGCGACTTTTCGGCCCTCCTCCGGGCCCGCAGCAGGGGGCGCCGCCGGCGCAAACCCGGCCGCAGCCGCAATACAGGCCGCAACCGCAATATCGCCCCCCGCCTCAGCAGCAGCAGCCGAGGCGCCCCCAGCAACAGCCGCAATCCCAGCGCCCCGCGCCCCAGCCACAACAGCCGGAGCAGCAGCAGGCGGAGCCCGCTCCTCAGGCCGAGCCGCCGCCCGCTCCTTATGAGAAGGAATTGCTGCGCCTGGCCGAGATCATGGGATCGCTCGCCATGCTGCGCCCCCTCTGCAACGCCCCCGACGCACCGGAGTGGAGCCGGCGCATGCAGGTTCTGCTCGACGCCGAGGGCACGACCCCCGGACGGCGCGAGCGGTTGGCCGGCGCCTACAACAAGGGCTACCAAGCCTATGCCCTCACCTACCGGGTCTGCACCCCATCGGCACAGGAAGCCTCCGTCCGCTTCGTCGGCGAGGGCGAACAACTGGCCCGCAACATCACCGGACGCTACGGCGGCTGACCGGGGCCTGTCCAAGACCACCGCAGCCCTGCCCTGAAGGCTTGGCTGGCTAGTGGCTCATGGGGTTGTAATGAGGCGCTGGTTCCCCTCCCCCTTGTGGGGAGGAGGGCTCCAGCGCCTTGATGGTCCCAACGCTCCCAAGAGAAAGACGGGTCTCGCGGCGTGCCTGAGGCCAGCGGGGAGAGGAGAGCTGGCGTCGTGCTTGACCCAACCAGCCAGAAGTTTCCCCATCCACTAATAAGCTAAAACTTCAGGAGCAAACGCAGCCTGACGGCCGCTCGTCAGCTTGCGCTCCGATGTGAGCCCCGGACACTGCCGATCCTGCGGGAGCCGGTGTTGCATGGCGGCCTCTTATCCACATTTTTCGCCCCGCACCCTCTCGCGTTAACCTCTTTGCAAGGTGATGCTGGCGGCGGGACGGTGCGATCGCTTAAGTTCTGGGCTCAACCGAACCCGCGCGCCGCCCCTCAAAGGGGCCAGGATCATGATGGACAACGACGTCCCCCTCGACGAACTGCCCGAAGACCTCAGCGCCCTCAAGCAGGCGGCCCTGAGCTATGTGACCGAGGCTTTCGCCGAGGCCGAACTCGACGGCCTCGACGGCGACTGCATGGCGCAGGCCGCCCTTTTCGCGGCCTTCACCGAACTCGTCGCCACCTATGGCGAGGACGCGGTGGCCGAATACGCCGCCACCCTACCGGACAAGATTCGCAGCGGCGCGTTCTCGATGGCGGTTTCGCTGAAGCATTGAGGGCGCAAACCCAACCAGCAACGGCAGGCTTGACCTGCCGTTCATTCTGGCCATGATGCGTCCATGCACGCGACCCGCCATATCTTCTCGTATTATCGGCCGACTTCATAGAAGCGGCACGGGTCGATTGTTACTATCGAAATGATGCCGCCGCGTGGCGGCATTTCAGTTTCAAATGATGTCCTCGCGGCGACCTTGCCACCACCGAGGACAACATGCTCAGCCGCCATCTCCAGCTATCCGAGAAGCCCAACCTTGCCATTGTCGGCGCAGGCGCATTCGGGGAATTCTGCATTCCGCATCTTCGCCGCTTCTTTAGCATCCGGCTCTGCGATCCAAGGCGGGATCTCGACGAGGTCTCCAAAGCACATCGCGTCGACACGGTCGATCTGGCAACCGCCGCCAAGCAGGATGTTGTGCTGCTGGCCGTACCCTTACGTCATCTGCGCTCGGTCGCGAAAGCTATCGCGCCGCACCTGAGGCCTGGAAGCCTTGTGGTTGATGTCTGCTCCGTCAAGGTGAAGCCTCTGGCCATTCTTGAAGAGGAGCTGCCACTGAGCGTCAGCATCATCGGAACGCATCCCCTGTTCGGCCCACAGAGCGGCCGAAACGGCATCGCAGGTTTGCGCATTGCGATCTGCCCGGCACGCGGACGGAGAAGCCGCATGGTCGAGCGGTTTCTACGAGGGAAGCTCAAACTCGACGTCATGCGGGTAACAGCCGAGGAGCATGATCGGCAGATGGCCTATGTGCAGGGACTCACCCACCTGATCACAAGAATCGTCGTCACGATGGATATGCCGCCGCTCGAGCACACAACAGCGACGTTCTCGCACCTGAATACGATGGTCGGCATGGTGCGTCACGACTCCGACGAACTGTTCCGCACGATCATCGCGGACAACCCGTTCACGGATAACGTGATGCAATCATTCGTCAAAGCCACAAAGGACGTTCTGCAATCCTTCGACGTCTCATCTGGCAAGGGCGCCTTGCCATGAATGCGATGAAGCTGAAACCGCTTATCCTCCAAGCGTCTCATCGAACCGCACCGCCTCACCCACCGACGGCGTCTCGAGCGAACCGTCCCACATGACCACATGGCCTCGCACGACCGTGCCGATGGGCCAGCCGGTGACCTTTTTGCCGTCGTAAGGCGTCCACTGCGATTTGGAGGCGATCCAATCGTTGGTGATTGTCTCGGTGCGCTTCAGGTCGACCACGGTGAAATCCGCGTCGTAGCCCGTTGCGATACGGCCCTTGCCGGCGATGCCGAATAGGCGCTTGGGACCGGCGCTCGTCATGTCGACGAAGCGCTCCAGGGTCATCCTGCTGGCGTTCACGTGGTCGAGCATGATCGGCACAAGCGTCTGCACGCCGGTCATGCCGGAGGGCGTGTTGGGATAGGCTTTGTCCTTCTCAGCGCGGGTATGCGGCGCGTGGTCGGAGCCGAGGATGTCGGCGATGCCCTCGTCCAATCCCTGCCAGAGGGCTGCGCGATGGAGTTCGTCGCGCACCGGCGGGTTCATCTGGATGTAGGTGCCGAGCCGCTCGTAGTCCTCGGGCCCCACCAGCGTCAGATGATGCGGCGTGACCTCCACGGTCACGAGATCCTTGTGGTCCTTCAGGAGCGCCATCTCCTCGGCGGTCGTCACATGGAGCACGTGGATGCGGGCACCCGTGTCCCGCGCGATGCGCACGAGGCGCTGGGTGCAGGCAAGCGCCACTTCGGCCGAACGCCACACGGGATGCGAGCGGGCATCGCCCTCGATGCGCAGATCCTTCCGGGCGCGCAGCATTGCCTCGTCCTCGGAATGGAAGGCGGCGCGGCGGCGGGTATGGCGCAGGATGCTGGCGATGCCCTCGTCGTCCTCGACCAGGAGCGAGCCGGTGGACGAGCCCATGAACACCTTGATCCCGGCAGCGCCCGGCAGGCGCTCCAGTTCGGGCAGATCTTTCACGTTCTCATGGGTGCCGCCGACCCAGAAGGCAAAATCGCAATGCATGCGGTGGCGGCCCCGCCTCACCTTGTCGGCGAGCGCGTCGGCGCTCGTGGTCTGCGGGTCGGTGTTGGGCATCTCGAACACCGCCGTGACGCCGCCCATGACGGCGGCGCGGGAGCCCGATTCGAGATCTTCCTTGTGGTCGAGGCCCGGCTCGCGGAAATGCACCTGGGTGTCGATGACGCCCGGCAGGATATGCAGGCCCCGGCAGTCGATCTCCCGTGCGGCGGAGGCATGTGACAGGTCGCCGAGAGCGGCGATCCTCCCGTTGCGCACGCCGATGTCGCGCTCCGCGCGCCCGTCGTGATTCACGACGACGCCGCCTTTGAGGATCAGGTCGAAGGTCTGGGCCATGGCAATCTCATCCCTTGAGGCCGATGCGGAAGCGGCATATGTCACGCGGATCACAAGTGCAACTGGAGCAGGGCATGCCGTCAGTCCATTTAGCCGACCGGGGCGTGGTAAGGGTTTCGGGCGAGGAGGCCAAGAGTTTTCTCGACAACCTCATTACCTGCGATCTGGGCCGTGTGTTCCCGCACACCGCGCGCCTCGGCGCCCTGCTGACGCCCCAGGGCAAAATCCTGTTCGACTTCATCGTCTTTCAGGCCCCCGAGGAGATCGGCGGCGGCTATTATCTCGACGGTCTCAAGGTTTTCGCGCCGGACCTCGCCAAGCGGCTCGGCTTTTACAAGCTGCGGGCGAAGGTGGCGATCGAGGATCTGTCCGATGCCATGGCGGTCGTGGCGGGCTGGGACGAGCCGAGGCCCGAGGACGAGGCGGGCCTCGTCGTGGAGGATCCCCGCCTGCCCGATCTCGGCTGGCGCGCCATCGTGGCGGCCCAGGACGCGGCGGAGTTCGCCAAGGATCCGGCGGACGCCTATCATGCGCGGCGCATCGCGTTGGGGGTTCCCGAAGGCGGCCGCGACTTCCTCTTCGGGGACGCTTTCCCGCACGAGGCCCTCATGGACCAGCTCAACGGCGTCGACTTCGACAAGGGGTGCTATGTGGGCCAGGAGGTCGTCTCGCGCATGCAGCACCGGGGCACGGCCCGCACCCGGCTCGTGCCGGTCGTTTACGAAGGCGGCTTTGCGGCGGATGTGGGCGTCGAGGTCATGGCCGGCGACAAGGTCCTGGGCAAGACCGGAACCGGCGCCGATGGCCGCGGGCTCCTGATGATCCGTCTCGACCGGGCCGCGGATGCGCTGAGCGCCGGCGAAACGATCCGGGCCGGAGGGATCCCGGTTCAGCTGCAGAAGCCGGCCTGGATCGGCTTTGCCTTTCCGGCTGAGGCGGGCTCGGCATCGCAAAGCACAATATAGTCAAGGTTCGACCGAACCAATGAACGACTTCCGCGTTGTACCGGATCGGGCTGTATACACGCCGACGCAACGGCATGAGACACGGCCCGACAGGGGATTCTCGATGAACGCTGTCCAAGCGTCCGGGACAACGTCACAGGAAGGGCGGTTTCAGCTCCTCGTCGACGCGGTCACCGACTACGCCATCTACATGCTCGATCCCACCGGCATCATCGCCAGCTGGAATTCGGGGGCCCAGCGATTCAAGGGCTATGTGGAAAGCGAGATCCTCGGCGAGCATTTCTCCCGCTTCTACACGGATGAGGACCGGGCGACCGAGCTGCCCCGGAGGGCGCTCGAAACGGCGGTGCGCGAGGGCAAGTTCGAGGCCGAGGGCTGGCGCGTCCGCAAGGACGGAACGCACTTCTGGGCTCATGTGGTCATCGACCCGATCCGGGACGCCCGCGGCAACCTGCTCGGCTTTGCCAAGATCACCCGCGACCTGAGCGAACGCAAGAAGGCGCAGGACGCCCTGAAGGAGAGCGAGGAGCGCTTCCGCCTGCTCGTTCAGGGCGTGACGGACTACGCCATCTACATGCTCGACCCCACGGGCCACGTCACGAACTGGAATGCCGGAGCCCAGCGCATCAAGGGCTACCAGCCCGACGAGATCCTCGGCCAGCACTTCTCCCGCTTCTACACGCAAGAAGATCTGGCGACCGAGCTGCCCCGGCGGGCGCTCGAAACGGCTGCCCGCGAGGGCAAGTTCGAGGCCGAGGGCTGGCGCATCCGCAAGGACGGAACACGCTTCTGGGCCAGCGTCGTCATCGATCCGATCAACAACGATCAGGGCGAGCTGATCGGCTTTGCCAAGATCACCCGGGACATCACGGAACGGCGCAATGCTCAATTGGCTCTCGAGCAGGCCCAGGCGGCACTCTTCCAGTCCCAGAAGATGGAAGCCGTCGGACAGCTGACAGGCGGCATCGCCCACGATTTCAACAATCTTCTGACGGTGATCGTCAACAATCTGGACCTGCTGACCCGCGGCGCCCGCGATGCCCGCGAGACCAGGCTGATCGAAAGCGCGCAACGCGCGGCCGAGCGCGGCGCGAAGCTTACCCAGCAGCTCCTCGCCTTCTCCCGCCGTCAGCCCCTGCAGCCCAGCCTGCACAACCCGAAAAAGCTCATCGAAGGCTTTGAGGCGGTTCTGCGCCGGGCCTGCGGCGAGATGATCAAGCTTCAGTTTTCCATGCCGACCCGGATCCGATCAGTGAATGTCGACGCGCCCCAATTCGAAGCAGCCCTCCTCAATCTCGTGGTCAACGCCCGCGATGCCATGCCCGAGGGCGGCAAGCTGATGATCACGGTGAACAACGCTGTCCTGAAAGAGCACGAAGCGGTCTCGTCGGGCTTGCGGCCGGGACCTTACGTTTCGATCTCCGTGCGGGACACGGGCCATGGGATGACTCCCGAGGTTGTCTCGCACATCTTCGAGCCGTTCTTCACCACCAAGGAGGTGGGGAAAGGAACGGGCCTGGGGCTCAGCCAAGTCTATGGCTTCGTGAATCAGTCGGGCGGCCATGTCGATGTGAACAGCACACCCGGGGAGGGCACGAAGTTCACCATGCTGCTCCCGGCCCAGGAGGACGGGGAGGATGCGCCTGAGGAGCAGAATGCCGGTGTGGCACGCCCTGCCAAGGAGACGGCCGGAACCGTGCTGATCGTCGAGGACGAACCTGCCGTGCTGGAGGTTGCCAGCGACATTTTCGACAGCCTGGGCTATGACGTGCTGACCGCAAGCGACGCCAACGAGGCCATCGAGGTGCTCGGGCGCGACGTCCATATCGACGTGATGTTCAGCGATGTGGTCATGCCGAACGGCATGAACGGGGTCGAGCTGTCCCGAAAGGCCCGCGAGCTGCGCCCCACCATGAAGATCCTGCTCGCCTCGGGCTATCCCATGTCGGCGCTTCCCTCGGAAGGGTTGGGCGAGGGAATGTCCTTCATCAGCAAGCCCTATCGATGGGCTGAGCTGTCCGACAAGCTTCGGTCGCTCCGGACCGGATCCTGACAACCATTCATCGGCGTGATGGACGGGACCGGCATTATTGATTGGTTTGCAGCGGGGCCTTGCGGCTAGAGTTCCGGCACCATCAGCCTGAGAGCGCCATGTATCAACCGCCCCACTTTCGCGAGGACCGCCTCGAGGTTCAGCATGCCCTCATCCGGACGCATCCGCTCGGTCTTCTCGTCACGCTCGGGAGCACGGGGCTTGTGGCCAATCCCATTCCATTCGTGCTGGACGCCTTAGCGCCTCCTTACGGGACTCTCAAAGCCCATCTCTCCCGCGCCAACCGCCAGTGGCAGGATTTCGACCCTGCCCAGGAAGTCTTGACGGTATTTCAAGGGCCAGAGGCCTACATCACCCCATCCTGGTACGCAGCCAAGCGGGAGCACGGCAAGGTGGTGCCGACCTGGAACTACGCCATCGTGCAGGCCTATGGCCGTATGACAATCATCGACGAACCAGCCTGGCTTCTTCAGCAGATCACCGCAATGACGGAAGATCAGGAAACGGCACGGCCGGAGCCCTGGGCCGTGGGCGACGCGCCAGAAGCCTTCGTGGCGGCGCAACTCAAGGGTATCGTCGGCATCGAGATCGAGATCACTCGGATCGAGGCCAAGTGGAAGGTGAGCCAGAACAGATCCGATGCCGACCGGCTGGGCGTGACTGCAGGATTGCGGGCTCGGCAGGATGAGGCTTCGCAACAGATGGCCGAACTGGTCGAGACGCGAGGCGCGCCGCGCGGCAGCTGATAGGCTTATGGTGTCCTTCTGGACGGGGCAGCCCATCCAGGATCGTTGGACGAGTAGAGCGCGGGCTCCCAACCTGCGCAAGAATAAGCTCATCCCAAGCGGGCCGAGATGAGCGAAGCGGACAGATCCAGCGCCACCCTTGTCCGGCAGTTCCGGGCCGGCTCGCACCGTCTGGCCCGGCAGTTCCTGTCAGCAATCTTGCCTCACCCTCTTCCTGTCGGTTCAGAGGCCCGCTACACCTGGGCCATGACCGACGGACTGATCCTTCATCCCGACCACAAGACCCGCTGCTGGTGGCCCGGCACCGACCCGTTCTATGTCGCCTATCACGACACCGAATGGGGCGTGCCCGAGCGCGACGACCGCGCCCTCCTCGAAAAGCTCATTCTCGACGGCTTCCAGGCGGGCCTTTCCTGGATCACGATCCTGCGCAAGCGCGAGAATTTCAGGCGGGCCTTTGCCGGGTTCGATCCCGCCGTGATCGCCCGGTTCGACCAGGCTCAGGTGGAGGCGCTGATGCTCGATCCCGGCATCGTGCGCAACCGCGCCAAGATCGAGGCGACGGTGGCCGGCGCCCGCGCCTGGTTGGAAATCCAGGAGCGGGGCGGCTTCTCGCGCTTCCTGTGGGATTTCGTCGACGGCCGGCCGGTGCAGACCAATGCCCGCTCCCGTGGCGACGTGCCGACGGAAACCGAGGTGTCCCGGCGGATCTCGAAGGCGCTCAAGGCGGAAGGCTTCAATTTCGTCGGCCCCACTATCGTTTATGCCTTCATGGAGGCGGTGGGCATGGTGAACGATCACCTGACAGGCTGCTACCGCCATGCGGAATGCGCGGCGCTCGCCGAGACGGCCTGATGGCGAAGGCACCCCGCGTCTGGCAGCGGATGCTCTCCGGCCGCCGGCTCAACTTGCTTGACCCCTCGCCCCTCGACGTGGAGCTCGACGATATCGCTCATGGGCTCGCCCGCGTCGCCCGCTGGAACGGGCAGACGGAGGGCGCGCATATCTTCTCCGTGGCTCAGCACAGCCTGCTCGTGGAGGCGATCGCAGACCACCTCAATCCCGGCATGTCCCGCGATTGGCGCCTTGCCGTGCTGCTGCACGACGCGCCTGAATACGTGATCGGCGACATCATCTCGCCCTTCAAGGCAGTGATCGGCGATGCCTACAAGGCGATCGAGGCGGGCCTGCTTGCGGCCATTCATCTCCATTTCGGCCTGCCCGCCCAGCCTGCGGCGGCGCTGAAGCGGTGCATCAAGCAGGCTGACCGGCAGGCGGCCTTCCTCGAGGCCACCCAGCTTGCCGGCTTTGCCCGGGAGGAAGCCGTCAGGTTTTTCGGGCGGCCGGAGCCCCTGCCCCGCACGGTGCATGCCCTTCTCGAGCCCTGGCCCGTCGCGCAGGCGCAGGAGCGCTATCGGGGCAAAGTCATGGCCGTGACGGCAGCATCTTCATCATAGGCTTACCCGAATCGGATAGGCTGATCGGCCCCAACGAGACAAAACGATGCCGACCCTGCACGTCTGCCCCCTCTCCCGCCTGCACGATACCGTGGCCGAGACCCGCGCCAGCCACCTGGTGACGCTCATGGGCAAGGACGCCGAGGTCCAAAGGCCCGCGAGCATTGCAGCGGAGCGCCACCTCGTCATTGGGGTCAGCGATATCGTAGAGCCCTTGGAGGGGTATGTTCTGCCCGGCGCGGAGCACATCGAGAGCCTTCTGGCCTTTGCTCGCGCCTGGGATCGCGAAAGCCCCCTCGTCCTCCATTGCTGGGCCGGCATCAGCCGCTCGACGGCGGCCGCCTACATCGTCGCCTGCGCCCTGGCGCCGGAGCGGGACGAGGCCGCCATCGCCTTTGCCTTGCGGGAGGCGGCCCCCAGCGCCACCCCGAATGCCCGCTTCATCGCACTTGCCGACGAACTCCTGAACCGGCGCGGCCGCATGGTCGATGCAATCCGGCGCATCGGACGCGGCGCCGAGGCCCCGGAGGGCACGCCTTTCACCCTGCGCCTGGCGTGAAGCGCGGCAACGCTGCACCGGAGCCCGAACTTGCCACGGCGCTCCACAATCCTCATAAGACCCAAACGACCCGAGGGGACTGCCGCATGACCGACACCACATCCATCAAGACTCTCCCCTTCGAGAAGGCCCTGGCCGAACTGGAGGAAATCGTGCGGCGCCTCGAGCGCGGCGATGTGCCCCTGGAAGACTCGATTGCGATCTACGAGCGCGGCGAGGCGCTGAAGAAGCACTGCGAGCAGCTGCTCAAGAAGGCCGAGGCCCGAATCGAGAAGATCACCATCGGGCCCGATGGCGCAGCCTCCGGCACCGCTCCGCTCGACGTCGACGGGTAGAGCGCGCCCCGCTTACGCGCCTTCAGCCCGTTCAAGGGCGACATCGACCTCCCGCAGGATCTGATCGGGATCGATGGCAAAGGCCTGCTTTTGTCCCTCCGGCTCGCCGATGACGGGCTCGTAATCGGCCCCCACTTCGGCTGCCCAATGCAGGCCGGTGCTCTTGCGCGCGTTCTGGGCCATCAGCTCGATAAGGAGCGGCTGGCGCCGGGCCCACAGGATGTTGGCAACGCCCGCCCCATGAACCGCCATGGCGACCTTGGCCTCGCCGAACCAGTGGATCTGTTCGTGGTGGTTTGCCCAGGACGCCTGAACGATCCTGAAGTCGCGCTTGCGCAGCCCCTCGATCAGGGCCGCCTCGCCTGCGACCTGGCGCAGGCGGGTATTGCCGCGGGTCAGATAGATCCGGGCTGCGGCCTCAGGCAGCTGGCGCTCCGCATAGGCAGCCTGAAAGACCGAACGAGCATAGTCCACCGCCTCCGGCGTCGCGAAGATGCGCTCGACGTTGCAGCAGTGGCTACGGGCATAAAGGTAAGCATCGGTTCGCACGCGTTCCCAAGGAGCAAGCCGCAGGTGGCTCACGGGAACGCCGATCCGGCGCAAGCCATCGATGAAACCCGACACCATCGGGTTGACGGACCGCGCCGTCACGATGGTCAGGGTCTCGCCGGAAGCAAGGGCGCCCCGGTGCAGCGCATAGCAGAGAGGCATCAGCACATCGGTGAGCAGATGCCCGTAATGTGAATAAGGCGGGATGGCCGCGACCGGCCCGTCCACATGCCGCGTCCGGAAGGCTGCAGGTGCAGGGAAGGCGAAATTCCAGTTGCTGTCGGCGGTCATGTCGAAGGCGAGCTGCCGCCCGGTCGACGCATCCACGGGGGTGATCGTGTGGCCGGGGATCAGCACGTCGGCGACCACCGCGATCACCCGATGGGCCGTGTCCGGATCCGTGAACCGGCAGGCGGGGTTCATCACGTCGACGTTGTGCTCAGCGACGAAGGCGCGCTGGCGGCTGTATCGCTCCTGCTTCAGGCAGAAGGCATGGACGCTGTGTTCCCGAAGGCTCACCTCGGCGCTGTCGGGCCAACCGAAATCGGGGAAGAACGACACGGCTTTCCGGAGCGCCGGGTGGGCGCTCGTCAGCCCTTTCATGGTGCGGAATGCGATGGGCTTGAGGTTGAACCTCCGGTGGAGAGCCGAGTGGTGCCGCGCCATCTTGATCCGTCACATGCGCTGAAGGCTGTCGGGGGAGGAAGCCACAGAGGCTAGGCGGTGGTCTGCTGCAGGCGACGGCTCCCCCCTCGCCGAGACGAAGAAGATGGGAAACCACATGAAGAGATAATGCGTGTTGAAGAACGCGAAGGGATTCGACAGGTCCGCACCCATGTAGCCGAAGGAAAAGATCAGGGACGCAAGCCCGAAGAAGCGCAAAGCGACATCCTGCCGGCCGCGAGCCAGATTTCCGGCGTAGAATGCGACCATGAGCCCGAATGCCGCAAGACCCACCAGCCCGAAATACATGGCCGTGCCGAGAAGGCCGTTATGGGCATGGCTCATCCATTCCTTTGAAAACCGGAAGCTCGGACCGCTTCCCAGGACCGGATGAAGAGCAATCTGCTCCACGACCCAGTCCCATATTTCGTTGCGGTACGATGGGCGGCACCAGGCATTTCCGAAGCTGCAGATCAGCGCCTTGAGGGGTTCCTCGAACAGGATGAGCCCCGCAACCACTAGCCAAGCTCCCACGCAGGCGGCGAGCACCGCGAACGCCCCCCGTCGATTGAGCCAGAAGGCCGATGGCAGCGCCAGGCAGAGCGCAATGAGCGGAGCACGGCTCTGCGTCCACACCAGGGCTGCCACCATGGGAAGCGCCAAGGCCATGGCAAGAGCCAGCTCCTTGCCGCGCCTGATGCCCTGCTCGCGCCACAGAGCCGCCGCCGCGATAAGCGCGACCGCAAGGCCGCCGGCTCCTGGGATCGGGTTTCCTGCCCGGCCCAGCGGGATGAGCCTTTCCATGAGATGAGGCGCTGTCAGAACGTGGACGACAATGGACAGAACGGCGTTTGCGGCTCCGAGGACGGCAATCGTCCAGAGAACCTGCTTCGTGCTCAAAACCCTGGCAACCTCGGCCGCAAACAGGGAAAACGCTCCGAGCAGGGCTATGTTCAGGAAGTCGGATGCCTGATAGCTCGTCTGTCCCAGGGTCGCTCCCAAGGCCAGCCACACCGTCAGGAACGCCAAAAAGAGCCACAGCCAGGGCGTTCGCCTGATCGCCTCCGCCGCAGCCCCGCTCCGGATCGCCAGGAGCGCCCCTGCCACGATGGGCGAGACGATCAGGCCGGGAGCTTTTCCGCCCTTGGCGAAGAAGACCGCAATCACGAAGAGGACAAAGGCCGCCATGCCCATGGCCGCAAGACGGCCATGATCTGCGAGTTGCTTTCGCAGCAGGACGACAGCATATGTCAGTCGGGAGGTGGTAGACGTCATCGGAGCCGGCAGACCTTGTCCCGACGCAGGGTTTGGAACATTATTTCTGGAATTCGGGCCGTCTAACACTTTAGAACCACTCTTTCAACCTTGCTCCATCCTATCCGCAGGATTCGAAGCAAGGGAGAACTTTGCATTCTGGTGATCACGTGAACGCAGCAAACACTCCTCTCCTGGATGCCATCCAGACCCCGGAAGATCTCCGCGGGTTGCCCGAGGGTCAGCTCAGGCAGGTGGCGGATGAGTTGCGCACCGAGACGATCAGCGCCGTCTCCGTCACCGGTGGACATCTTGGCGCAGGCTTGGGCGTGGTCGAGCTGACGGTGGCGCTTCACTACGTGTTCGACACTCCCCGCGACCGGCTGATCTGGGATGTGGGCCACCAGGCCTATCCGCACAAGATCCTCACGGGCCGGCGAGACCGGATCCGCACCTTGCGTCAGGGGAACGGGCTCTCGGGTTTCACCAAGCGGCAGGAGAGCGAGTACGATCCCTTCGGGGCTGCCCACTCGTCCACCTCCATCTCGGCCGGGCTCGGCATGGCGGTGGCGCGGGATCTCGAGGGCAGGAAGAACAACGTGATCGCCGTGATCGGCGACGGCGCCATGTCGGCTGGCATGGCTTATGAGGCCATGAACAACGCGGGCGCCATGCATTCGCGCCTCATCGTCATCCTCAACGACAACGACATGTCGATTGCGCCGCCAACCGGCGCCATGTCGTCCTATCTGGCCCGACTCGTTTCGGGCGGCACCTACCGGGGCCTGCGCGAAACGGCCAAGCAATTGGCCAGGAGGCTGCCGAAGTTCTTCTACGACAAGGCCGCCAAGGCCGAGGAGTTCGCCCGCGGCTTCTGGACCGGCGGCACCATGTTCGAGGAGCTGGGCTTCTACTATGTAGGCCCCATCGACGGCCACAACCTGGACCACCTCCTGCCGATCCTGAAGAACGTCAGGGACTCCGAAACCGGCCCGATCCTGGTTCATGTGGTCACCAAGAAGGGCAAGGGCTACGCCCCTGCGGAGGAAGCCGCCGACAAGTATCACGGCGTCGTCACATTCGATGTGGTCACCGGCGCTCAGACCAAGGCGAAGGCCAACGCTCCCTCCTACACCAAGGTGTTCGGGGAGAGCCTGATCAAGGAGGCCGCCAAGGACGACAAGATCGTCGCCATCACGGCGGCCATGCCGTCCGGCACGGGCATCGACCAGTTCAGCAAGGAATTCCCCGCCCGCACCTTCGATGTGGGCATCGCCGAGCAGCATGCGGTCACCTTCGCGGCGGGCATGGCGACCGAGGGCTACAAGCCGTTCTGCGCCATCTACTCCACCTTCATGCAGCGCGCCTACGACCAGATCGTCCATGACGTGGCGATCCAGAACCTGCCCGTGCGCTTCGCCCTCGACCGGGCGGGCCTCGTCGGAGCGGACGGGCCGACCCATGCGGGCTCCTTCGATGTGGCCTATCTCGGCTGCCTGCCCAACATGGTGGTCATGGCCGCCGCCGATGAAGCCGAGCTTGTCCACATGGTGGCCACCGCCGCCGCTTACGACGCCGGCCCCATCGCCTTCCGCTACCCGCGCGGGGAAGGCGTAGGCGTGGACATGCCCGAGCAGGGCGTGCCGCTTGCCATCGGCAAGGGCCGGATCGTCAAGGAAGGCAGCCGGATCGCGATCCTCTCCCTCGGCACCCGCCTGTCCGAGGCCCTGAAGGCGGCCGAGGAGCTGGAGGCGCGCGGCCTTTCCACCACCGTCGCGGATGCCCGCTTCGCCAAGCCCCTCGACGAGGATCTGATCCTGGGTCTTGCCCGCGACCACGAGGTTCTCGTCACCATCGAGGAAGGCTCCATCGGTGGCTTCGGGTCCTACGTGCTGCAGCTTCTCGCCGACAAGGGAGCGCTCGACCGGGGCACCCTCAAGGTCCGCACCATGGTTCTGCCCGACATCTATCAGGATCACGACAAGCCGGAGCGCATGTACGCCAAGGCCGGCCTCGACGCGGCAGGCATCGTCACCAAGGTGTTCGAGACACTCGGTGAGGGGGAGAGCCGGAAGGTAAGGGCTTAACAGCACCACCGCTGTGATTCCGGGACCGCTCAGCGGAGCCCGGAACCCATAACCGCTAACGGTACAGAAAGAAGCGGGGCGCTACCTACCCTTGCTGAAACCTCGTGTTTATGGATTCCGGGCTCGACTCTAAAGAGCCGCCCCGGAATGGCAGTGATGCCTAAATCGTCAGCGTCCCGGCTTTCGCGGCGACGTAGCGCTCACCGATCCGATCCCAGTCGAGCACGTTCCACCACGCCTTCAGGTAATCGGCGCGGCGGTTCTGGTATTTGAGGTAGTAGGCGTGCTCCCACACGTCGTTGCCCATCAGGACCCGCTGCCCGTCCATGAGAGGCGTATCCTGGTTGGGCTTGTTTACCAGACTGAGCTTGCCCTCACGGGTGACCGTCACGAAAACCCAGCCTGACCCGAACTGGCGCGTACCGGCGGCGTTGAAGTCCTCCTGGAACTTCGCAAAACCTCCGAGATCCCGGTCGATGGCGCTTTTCAGCTCAGCCGTCGGCTCTCCCCCCGATCCGCCCATGATCTGCCAGAACATGGTGTGGTTGGCATGCCCTCCTCCGTTATTGCGAACGGCGGTGCGGATCGATTCGGGCAGGTCGCCGATCTTCGCCAGCATCTCGTGCAGGGGCATCCTGGCAAGCTCGGCGTTCTGGCCCACCGCCGCGTTCAGGTTGTTGACATAGGCCGCATGATGCTTGCCATGGTGCAGCTCCATGGTCTGAGCATCGATATGCGGCTCGTTCTTGGACGGCGCATAGGGCAAGGGATCGAGCTTGAAGGGACCCGAGGGGGCTTGCGCCCAGACGCGGGGAATGGCAGCGCTGGCAGCGAGCAAGGTCGCGCCTGTCAGAAGGTTTCGGCGGCTGATCATGGGATCTCCCTTGGCCTGACGGACTTATGAACGGAGATGTTTCCGGGGCAATCTTGGTTCCGGTTCATGAAAGGATCGTGAACTCACATGGACTTGAGGCTTCGATGACCCGCAAACGCGCCGATGTGGTTCTCGTCGAGCGCGGCTTCTTCGCAAGCCGCGCCCGGGCGCAGGAGGCGATTGCGGCGGGCCTCGTTACCGTGAACGGCGCCGCCATCCGCAAAGCCTCCGACGGCGTCGCGGCGGACGCGGCCATCACCGCCGAACAGCCCCACCCCTACGTGTCCCGCGGCGGGGTGAAGCTGGCCGCGGCCCTCGATGCGTTCCGCATCGACCCGAAAGGCAGGATCTGCCTCGATATCGGAGCCTCCACCGGGGGTTTCACGGAAGTGCTGCTCATGCGCGGTGCGGCCCATGTTTATGCGGTCGACGTCGGGCACGGCCAACTGCATCCGAAGGTCGCCGGCGATCCGCGGGTCACCAATCTCGAGGGCACGGATGCGCGCTCGGTGAACGGGGAACTCATTCCTCAGGCAGCCGACCTGCTCGTGTCGGACGTGAGCTTCATTTCACTCAAACTGGTCCTTCCCGCCACTGTCGCCCTGTTGCGGCCTCCCGCCGAACTCGCCGTTCTCGTGAAACCGCAGTTCGAGGCCGGCCGCGATCACGTGAAGAAGGGCATCGTACGGGATGAGGCCGTGCATCGCGCCGTATGCGAGACCATGACGGCTTTCGTGGCCTCGCTCGGTTTTGAAATCATCGGGCTCGTTCCCTCGCCCATCGAGGGTGGGGACGGCAACCGGGAATTTTTGTTGGGAGCCCGCCGTGGCTGAACAGGTAACGATCAAGCGCCTCGGCGCAAAGGCCGACGGGGTTGCGGAGGGGGCGTCCGGCCCTGTCTTCGTGCCCAAGGTTCTGCCGGGCGAGACAGTGACGATCGAACGCGACGGAGCCCATGCGCGCCTCGTCAGCGTCGATACGGCCTCGCCCGAGCGCGAGACGCCGTTCTGCCCCTATTTCGACGCGTGCGGCGGCTGCGCGACGCAGCACATGAAGCATGGCTTCTATCAGGCCTGGAAGCAGGAGACGCTCGTCCATACCCTGCGCCAGGCGCGGATCGAAGCGCCCATAGATCCCCTGATCGACGCCCACGGGGACGGTCGCCGGCGCGTGACCCTGCATGTGCGCTTTCCCGACCGGGCCATGCATGTGGGCTACATGGAGGCGCGCAGCCACCAGATTGTCGAGATCGCCTTCTGCCCCATCGCGGAGACCACCCTGAAGGAGCAGGCGCCAGGCATCGCGCGCGCCATCGGCGAGCATCTCAAAGGCGCCCGCAAGCCCCTCGACATCCAGATCACCACAACGCAGACCGGCTTCGACGTGGACGTGCGCGGACATGGCCCCTTGAAGGACAAGGACTGCCTGAGCCTGATCGATCTTGCCGCCCGTCTCGATCTTTCCCGCCTGTCGATTCATGGAGACGTGATCGTGGAACGGCGGCCTCCCGCCATTCTCATGGGCCGGGCCGCCGTAGTCCCGCCCGCAGGCTCGTTCCTGCAGGCGACGCGGCTCGGGGAGGAGACGCTCGCCGGTCTCGTGACCGAAGCCTGCGAACGCTCCAAGCGCGTGGCCGATCTGTTTGCCGGGTCAGGCCCCTTCTCCTTACGCCTTGCGGCAAAATCCGAAGTTCATGCGGTCGAGTACGATCAAGGCTCGATGGCTGCGCTCGACAAGGCCTTCCGCGCGACGCCGGGCCTGCGGCGCATCTCGACCGAAGCCCGCGACCTCTTCCGGCGTCCGCTTCTCACGCCAGAACTCAACGCTTTCGACGCCGTGGTGCTCGATCCGCCCCGCGCGGGCGCGGAAGCGCAGGTCAAGCAGTTGGCGCTCTCAAAGGTCCCGCTCGTGGTCAGCGTCTCCTGCGACGCTGCTACATTCGCCCGCGATGCGGCGATCCTGATCGGCAGCGGCTACCGCCTGGAGCGCGTGGTTCCGGTCGATCAGTTCAAGCACTCGCCGCACCTGGAAGTCGTGGGCATCCTGCGAAAGGACGTGGTGAAGAAGCGGCGGTAAGCCGAGCCGGGATGATGCCTGCAGACGGTCAGAACAATCGCCCCTGCTCGTCCTCGTCGCTCGACAAGGGCTTCTTCGCCTTGGGCTTCGATTCCCGCACCGGCGCGGATTCCGGCTCAGCCAGCGGCTCGAGCAAACCGGGATCGTCGTTCTCCACCTTGTTCACGCGGCTCGACACAGGCACCACGTCGAGCCAATCGTCCGGGCATGGCCGCACGAGGCGCGTGACATCGGCCCGCTCGTCCCGCACGTCGAGCCATGCCGCGATGTCGTCGGGCGAGAGGATCACCGGCATCCGGTCATGCACGCCGGAGAGCGCGCCGTTGGCGTCCGTGGTGACGATGGCGGCGGTGTCGATCTCCCCTCCGTCCGGACTGCTGTAGGTTTCCCACAAGCCTGCCAGCGGCATGGGACCGCGATGGCGCGGACGGATCAGGAACGGCGTCTTCTCGCGCCCATGGCGCTGCCACTCGTAGAAGCCGTCAGCCAGGAAGATGCAGCGGCGGCGCTTCAAGGCATTCCTGAAGGTGGGCTTCGTTTCCAGGGTTTCGCCGCGGGCGTTGATGACGAGTGGGAAGTCCTTCGGGTCCTTCACCCAGGACGGCAGGAAGCCCCAGCGCACGAGCATGAAGTGCCGCTCGTCCTTGTCCTGCAGCACGATGGGCACAGGCTGCGTCGGAGCCACGTTGTAGCGGGGAGGAAAGTTAGGCTGCTCGGAGTAGCCGTAGAACTCCCGATAGGTCTCTGGAGGCAGCGTGATCGCATAGCGCCCGCACATGGATGTCTCCTATAGCCAACGTTTCCATCGGAAGTACAGATAGGGCAACGCGGCAGCGAGGATCATGAGGGTGATGGCCCAGGGATAACCCAGATCCCACTCGAGTTCCGGCATGAACTTGAAGTTCATGCCGTAGAGCGATGAGACCAGGGTCGGCGGCAGGAAGATCACCGACATGACCGAGAAGATCTTGATGATGTCGTTCTGCTCGATCGTCACGAGGCCGAGGGTGGCGTCGAGCAGGAACTGGATCTTGTTGGACAGGAAGGTGGCGTGCTCCTCGATGGACTGCACGTCGCGCAGGGCCGTGCGCCACTCCGACTGGTAGCCTGCCGTCTTCTGCGGCCGCGGCATGCTGGCCGAAAGGAACAGCAGCATGCGCTCCACCGACACCATGCTCTCGCGCACGTTGGAGATGATGTCGCCCTTGCGGCCGATGGATTTGAGCGCAGCCCGGAAGGACGCGGCGCGGCGCGCACCCTGCTTCTCGTTGTCGAAAATCGATTGCGACAGGCGGTCGATGCGGCCGCCCACCGTGCCCAGGATCTCGGCGGCGCGATCGATGATCGTCTCAATGAGGCCGTCGAGCACCGCCTCCGGCTGGTGCCGGCACCCGCCCGGCTTCACGGCGCGGGACATGAACATGCTGAAGGAGCGCGGCTCCCCATAGCGCACGGTCACGAGCGCTCGCTCTGTCAGGATGAACGAAACGTCGATGAGCTTGGGGGTATCCGACTCCGAGCTGCAGAGGACGCGCACCGTCATGTAACGCGCGTTGTTCTCATGGTAGAGGATCTCGGAGGGCTCGATATCCGCCATCTCCTCCCTGGTGGGGATCTCGATGTTCAGATGCACCTCGACGAGCCGGTCCTCCTCCCGGGTCGGCTCGATCATGTCGATCCACAGGGCATCGTCCGGAATCGGTGCTCCGGGCGGCAGAACATGACGGTCCAGGGACTGTCCCAGCGGTCCTGTTGCCTGCGCCGGCCTGTGGATCAAAATCATGCGTGTTCCTGCCCCTCAAGAATATTGGCTTTGACCAGATTGGCTTGAACCAAGCGGCCCTTGTCATGCCCGGCCGGAGCGTAGCGAAGGGGACGGGGATCCACAATCGGTCCGGGTTCTCAATGGGTCCCTTCCCTCGCCTGCGGCTCGGCCTGAGGATGGACAATGAGCAGTTTTTCTTAACCCAAGGATGACAAGGGCGGCGTATCGTCGGGCACGAAGAAATCGGGCATCAGCGGCTTCGTCGGATCGACGCGATACTTCTCGAAATCGGTGATGCCCTCGCCGTGCAGGAACACATCGTCGATGAGGAAGTGACCCGAGAAGCTCGTCGAAGGCTTCCGGAAGACCGCATAGGCCGCATCGGCCAGGATCTCCGGCGTGCGGCTCGCCTGGACGATCTCCTCGCCGCCGAGCAGGTTCCTGACGGCGCTCGTGGCGATGGTCGTGCGGGGCCAGAGGGCGTTAACGGCGATGCCCCTGGGCCTCAACTCACCCGCCAGGCCCAGCACGCAGATGCTCATGCCGTATTTCGCAAGCGAATAGGCCACATGCGGCGCAAACCACTTCTCGCTCATGTCGAGGGGCGGCGACAGCATGAGGATGTGGGGGTTCTCGGCCTTTTCGAGATGCGGGATCGCATTTTTCGACACCATGAAGGTGCCGCGCGTGTTGATCTGGTGCATCAGATCGAAACGCTTCATGTCGGTGATCGAGGTGGGCGTCAGGCTGATGGCGCTGGCGTTGTTCACCACGATGTCGAGGCCGCCGAAGGTTTCGACCGTTCTCTCAACAGCCCCCTTCACGGCTTCCTCGTCGCGCACGTCCACCACGAGCGGAAGCGCCTTGCCGCCTGCCGCCTCGATCTCTTCGGCCGCCGTATAGATCGTGCCCGGCAGCTTCGGGTGCGGCTCTGCGGTCTTGGCCGCGATCACCACGTTGGCGCCGTCCTTCGCGGCGCGAAGGCCGATGGCGAGACCGATGCCGCGCGAGGCGCCGGTGATGAAGAGAGTTTTACCTTTGAGAGTCATCGTGTCAGCTCGCGAGCGCCAGAGTTGCATCCTGCAGGAAACCTGCACCGTTCAAGACCGTATCCTCAAGCCCCCCTGCGCCCACCGCGATGTTCTCCGCAAAGAACCGGCACAAGGCGATGCGGCCCGCATGCGCCGGGTCCCCATCGCCGCCGGCCATCGCTGCATTTGCGGCAAGAGCCATCTCGGCAAGGGCTGCGCCGCCCTGCGCCAAGGCGAAGAGGCGCAGGTATGGGGTCGCGCCCGCCAGGGCCTCGCCCTGGGCATTGGATGAGACCTGCTGCAGCAGATGGCTCGTCGCCCGGTCCAGGCTCTCGATGGTATCCCGCAGGCGGGCGGCCGTGGTGCCGAAGGCGGGCGTACCCTCCTTCATGAGGCGCGCCACCGTCGCCCGCATGGCGGCGATCTGCGCCCGCACCGTCTGGCCACCCGACAGGGGCAGCTTGCGGACCACGAGGTCGATGGCCTGGATGCCGTTCGTGCCCTCGTAGATCGGTGCGATACGCGCGTCGCGGTAGTGCTGCGCCGCACCGGTCTCCTCGATGAAGCCCATGCCGCCATGGACCTGAACGCCGATGGAGGCAACCTCCATGCCGATATCGGTCGAGAAGGCCTTCGCCACGGGCGTCAGCAGGGAGGCGCGCTCGTGAGCCTTCTTCCGGCGCGCGGGATCCTCCTCCAGGTGCGCACGGTCAATGGCTTCCGCCGTCATGTAGCAGATGGCGCGGGCTGCAGCCGTGAGCGCCTTCATGGTGAGGAGATTGCGCTGCACGTCCGGGTGAACGGCGATGGGGCTCATGCCTTCCACGGCCCCGATGGCGCGGCCCTGCTTGCGCTCGTTGGCGTAACCCAGCGCCTGCTGGTAGGCGCGCTCGGCAATCGCCACGCCCTGCAGGCCCACGGCGAGGCGGGCGTTGTTCATCATCGTGAACATGCAGTTGAGCCCGCGGTTCTCCTCGCCCACGAGCCAGCCGACCGCGCCGCCGTTGTCGCCGAAGATCATGGTGCAGGTGGGCGAGGCATGAATGCCGAGCTTGTGCTCGATGCTGTGACAGCGCACGTCGTTGCGCGTGCCGTCCGGCAGAAATTTCGGCACCAGGAACAGCGAGATGCCGCGGGTGCCGGCAGGCGCGTCGGGCAGGCGGGCCAGGACGAGGTGGATGATGTTGTCGGTCAGATCGTGCTCGCCATAGGTGATGAAGATCTTCTGGCCCGTGATCCGGTAGGTGCCGTCGCTGGAGGGTTCGGCGCGGGAGCGAAGCGCTGCAAGGTCGGAGCCTGCCTGCGGCTCCGTGAGGTTCATGGTCGCTGTCCACTCGCCGGAGACGAGCTTTTCGAGATAGCGGCTCTTCAGGTCCTCGGTCGCGTGAATGTTCAAGGCCTCGATCGCCCCCATGGTGAGCACCGGACCGATGCCGAAGGCCATGGAGGCGGCGTTCCACATCTCGACGCAGGCGGAATTGAGCAGTGTCGGCAGTCCCTGTCCGCCGTATTCCACAGGACCTGGAAGCGCGTTCCATCCGGCTTCCGTCCAGGCAGTGTAGGCAGCCTTCCAGCCGGGCGCGGTGGTCACCACGCCGTCCTTCAGGACCACCCCATGCTTGTCGCCGTCACGGTTGAGCGGCGCGATCACGTCGTTGGCGAAACGGCCCGCTTCCCCCAGGATTGTTTCCGCCAAATCCGCGGACAGATCCCCATAGACCCCGTCGGCAACGGCCCAGTCGAGGCCCGCCACATGCCGCATGGTAAAGACGATGTCCGAAACGGGCGCGCGGTAGGTCATGGGTGTTTCCTCTCCAGCGAAGGGCTTTTCATATTGACGCGTGTTCTTGCGCGGTTAAACCCGCCCAGCAAGCGCTAATCCCGCAAGGGCAAGGAATAGTTTAGACGTGAACGATCCCGGGTCAATGCTCCAAACGGAACGCCTGACCGCCGATGAGGCCGGTCTTGCCCAAGCAGCGGCCGTCCTGCGGCGCGGCGGGCTCGTGGCCTTCCCGACGGAAACGGTCTACGGGCTCGGCGCCGATGCGACGGATGCGACGGCGGTCGCCCGCATCTATGCGGCCAAGGAACGCCCTAGCTTCAATCCCCTGATCGCTCATGTGGACAGCGTCGAGGCCGCCCGAATCCAGGGCATCTTCGACGAAACGGCGCAACGGCTGGCGGATGCATTCTGGCCGGGCCCGTTGACCCTGGTGGTGCCGGCCGCTCCCACGTGCACCGTGTCGGATCTGGCCCGCGCGGGCCTCGACAGCCTGGGGCTGAGGGTACCGGCCCATCCTCTTGCGCATGAACTTCTGAAACTCACCGGCCGGCCCGTGGCCGCGCCATCCGCCAACCGCTCGGGCCGCGTGAGCCCGACCGACGCGGATCACGTGCTGGGCGATCTCGATGGACGCATCGAGGCGGTGCTCGATGGCGGCGCAGCCCAGGTGGGGGTGGAGTCGACCATCGTGGCCTGCCTTGGCGGCGCGCCTCGCCTCCTCAGGCCGGGCGGCGTTCCGCGTGAGGCCATCGAGGCCCTGATCGGCATGAGGCTCGAGGGTGGATCGGAAGGCGGCAAGAGCCCGCTCGCGCCGGGGATGCTCGCCTCCCACTATGCGCCGCGGGCGCGGGTGCGCTTGAATGCGACGAGCGTTCAGGCGGGCGAGGCCGTTCTGCTGTTCGGCTCAGGGGTCCTTCATGGCGCGGAGGCGGCTCAAGCCTCCCTGAACCTCAGCAAAAACGGCAGCCTCGTGGAGGCCGCCGCTCATCTGTTTTCCTATCTCCGGCAACTCGACGCATCGGGTGCGCCAACCATTGCGGTCGGCCCGATCCCGGAGACCGGCCTCGGGGAAGCGATCAACGACCGCCTCCGGCGCGCCGCGGCGGAGCGGTGACCCGCCCCGCCTGAGCCCCTTACTTCGCTGCGAGCTTTGCGGCGATCTGGGCCACGTGCTTGCCCTGGAAGCGGGCGCCGTCGAGGTCGATCTCGGTCGGCTGGCGCGAGCCGTCGCCGGCAGCAACCGTCGAAGCGCCGTAGGGCGAGCCGCCGCGGATCTGATCGACGCCCATCTGCCCCTGGAAGGAGTAAGGCAGGCCGACAACCACCATGCCGTGATGCAGGAGCACCGGCAGGGTGGTGAGGATCGTGGCCTCCTGGCCGCCGTGCTGGGTGGCCGTGGAGGTGAACACCGATCCCACCTTGCCGATGAGCTTGCCCTGCGCCCAAAGACCGCCGGTCTGGTCGAGGAAGTTCTTCATCTGCGCCGTCATGGTGCCGTAGCGGGTCGGCGTGCCGAAGATGATCGCGTCGTATTCCGGCAGCTCGGCGACGGTGGCGATCGGAGCCTTCTGGTCGACCTTGTAGTGAGCGGCCTCGGCCACTTCCGCCGGCACGAGCTCGGGTACGCGCTTGACCACGACCTCGGCGCCTGCCTCGCGAGCACCTTCGGCGGCCGCATAGGCCATCTGCTCGATGTGCCCCCAGGACGAATAATAAAGAACCAGAACCTTGGTCATGTGAACTCCAACAGGTTGGGATGTGACGCAGAGCGATCGGCTTCCAGGCTCGTCGTTGCCTCGAACTGGAAGGACATCGCGCTCCGTTTGTGTGACGCCAGGAGGATAAGCTTTCCAGGCTGCAAAACCAGTGTTAGATATGCAGGGTGTCTCTTGCGTGAATGCAAACCTATGGCCAAACAGCAGCATCTCGACTGGGACGATTTCAAGCTTGTGAAGATCATCGCGGAGGCCAATGGCCTTGCCGGTGCGGCCGAGCGCCTTGGGGTCAATCATTCGACTGTTTTTCGGCGCCTCGGCCAGATGGAGGAGAACCTCGGGGTCAAGCTTTTCGAGCGCCACCGGACCGGCTACGTGCTCACCGCCGCCGGCGAGGAGATGGCGGCTCTTGCCGAGCAGATGGACGAGAACGTCACCGCCTTCACGCGCAAGCTCGCAGGCCAGGCGGTGGCGCCTGCCGGCGAGCTGCGGGTGACCACCAACGACACGCTCCTCGTGCACATGCTCACGCACATCTTCGCACGGTTTATCAAGAACTGCCCGGAGATGCGGCTCGACGTGGTGCTCGCCAACCAGGCGCTGAACCTGTCGAAGCGCGATGCGGACGTGGCCATCCGCGCCACGGACGATCCGCCGGAAACCCTGGTCGGGCGGCGCGTGGCGACCATCGCCTGGGCCGTTTACGGCCGCGCCGTGGACTTTCCGGATCTGCGCAGCCCGGCCGACATCGATCTGGCCGATCTGTTCGACCGGCACTGGGTTGCGCTTGGGGATAACCTGGCGACCCTCAAGGTGGCCCGTTTCGTGCGCGAGCGGGTTGCTGCGGAAAACATCGTCTACAAGGTCAACACGGTCCTTGGCCTTGCGGAAGCGGTGGAAGCCGGAACCGGCATCGGCCCCCTGCCCTGCTTCATCGCCGACGCGAGTCCCAACCTCGTTCGCCTGTCGGAGGTCAACCCGGAATTCTCAGCGGGACTGTGGCTCCTGACCCACCCCGACCTGCGCCAATCGGCCCGGGTCCGTGCCTTCATGGATTTCATGGCAGCCGAGATCGGCAAGCAGAAGAGATGGATCGAGGGCAGCGGCAAGAGAGCCGCAACCCTGCTGTCGGCGGACTAGCACTCAGCTTCCACCGACCTCTACCACGACGCGCCCCTTGATGCGCCCAGCCACGATCTCCTTCCCCGCCTCGAGAATCCCTTCGAGCGGAACGGTCGACGTCATGGCGGCGAGCTTGTCGTGGTCGAGCTCCCGCGCCAGCCGGCCCCAGGCCTCAAGCCGGAGCTCCCGGGGCGCCATCACCGAATCGACGCCGAGGAGCGCCACGTTGCGCAGGATGAAGGGCGCAACGGAGCCGGACAGGTCCATGCCGGCAGCCAAGCCGCAGGCCGCAATGGCGCCGCCGTACTTGGTCATCGACAGCACATTGGCGAGAATCGTGGAGCCCACGGTGTCGACGCCGGCCAGCCACCGTTCCTTGGCGAGCGGACGGGAGGGACCGGTCAGCTCCGCCCGGTCGAGGATTTCAGCGGCTCCCAAACCCTTCAGGTAATCCGCCTCCTCGGGCCGTCCGGTCGAGGCGATCACATGCCAGCCGGCCCCTGCCAGCAGCGCCACGGCCACGGAGCCGACGCCACCGACGGCGCCCGTCACGATGGCAGGACCGCGACTGGGCTGAAGGCCGTGCCGCTCCAGGGACATGAGGCACAGCATCGCCGTATAGCCTGCCGTTCCGATGGCCATCGCCTGCCGGGGCGACAAACCCTGAGGAAGTGGGATCAGCCAGTCGCCCTTGACGCGAACCCTCTCGGCATAGGCGCCGAGATGGGTCTCGCCCAGGCCCCAGCCGTTCAGCACCACGGCGTCGCCGGGTTTGAAGTCGGGGTTCGAGGAGGCCTCCACCGTGCCTGCAAGGTCCACGCCGGGGATCATCGGAAAGCGGCGCACCACCGGCGCCTTGCCGGTGATCGCAAGACCATCCTTATAATTGAGCGTGGAATGGGACACGCGGACGGTGACGTCGCCGTCCATCAGATCGGCCTCGTCGAAGGTGCGAATCCCGACGCTCTGGCCAGCTTCCGTCTTGTCGATCACGACGGCCTTGAATGCGCTCATCCCGATTCCTCCCCTCATTCCTTTGTCCGTACCATTTGTGGCGCGGCAGGGGATCAGGGCAAGCGCATCGTGCGGACCCGCAGGGCCGCGTCAGCGAAAAGTGGGCCCGGTTTTCCGCACGATGCTCGAGAAAGCCTATTCCTTCGCAGCAGTGGCGCGCTTACTCCGCAGGCTGCAGGGCAGGCGCGCGGTCGACGGGCTGCTCCTTGATCGGCAGGTTGATCAGGGCGGAGGCGAGGCCGAGCAGAACCGAAAGCCACCAGACCGCGCTGTAGTTGCCGTTGATCTCGTACAGGAGGCCGCCGAGCCAGACCCCGAGGAAGCCGCCGACTTGGTGCGAGAAGAAGGCGAAGCCGTAGAGCATGGCCATGTAGCGGGTGCCGAACATCAGCATCACGAGGGAGGATGTGGGCGGCACCGTCGAGAGCCACAGGAGGCCGATGGAAATGCCGAACAGGATCGACGTGACGGGCGTCGCCGGCAGCAGGATGAAGGCCGCAATGGCGACCGAGCGTCCGAGATAGATCCAGGCGAGCAGCCAGCGCTTCGACATGCGGGTGGACAGCCAGCCCGAGCCGAGGGAGCCGACCGCATTGGCAAGGCCGATGACGGCGAGCGTCCACCCGCCGATGGCGGCGGAGAGACCGGCGTCCTTCAGGTAAGCCGGCAGATGCACGGTGATGAAGGCAAGCTGGAAGCCGCAGGTGAAGAAGCCGAGCACCAGCAGCACATAGGAGCGATGCTGGAAGGCTTCCGTGAGCGCCTGGCGGATCGACTGGTTCGGCATCGCGGCCGGTCCAGCCTGCGTGGAGGTCGCGGTTGATCGCGTTGCGAGAGCGATGGCCAGGGGCATCACGAGCAGGACGCTCGCCGCAAACACCAGGAGAGCCTGCTGCCAGCCGAACGAATCGATCAGCACGTTGCCGATGGGCGGGAACAGGAACTGGCCGAAGGATCCCGCCGCGGTCCCTGCCCCGAAGGCCATGGGGCGCCACTTCTCGGGCAGGAGCTTGCCGAAGGCGCCCAGCACCAGGTTGAACGAGCATCCGGAGAGGCCGAAGCCGATGAGCACGCCGGCGCCCAGCTGGAGCATTCCGGGCGTGGTCGCATAAGCCATGACCACAAGACCGAGCGCGTAGAGCAAAGCGCCGGCACAGAGCACCCGGAAGGCGCCGAAGCGATCCGCCACCGCTCCGGCGAAGGGCTGTCCGACGCCCCAGAGCAGGTTCTGAACCGCGATAGCGAGACCGAAGGTGTCCCGGCCCCAACCGTATTCGGTGATCATGGGAAGCTGGAACAGGCCCGAGGACGCCCGGGGTCCGAAGGTGATCAGCGCGATCAGGCAGCCGGAGAGGACGATGAGTTCCGGCGAGACGCGGGACTGAGCGGGAGATGCGGACATGGCCACGGCCCTTGTAGGGAAAGCAGGGTCGCACCCTAGCTCAAGTCATGCATCGGCAACATTGAAAGTTTGTCGCCTTTGGTATGACGCTTTGTGATGGGTGAAAGGAGTGGCCCATCACTTGGGCCACCCCTTTCCGGCTTGGGCAGTCTATTCGTCAGATGACGGCGAAGTCCTTATACGTAAGGGGAAGGTTCTTCTTGATCACTGCGAAATCAACGGCAGCCTTGGACCCTGAGCCGTCGGCATCGTAGGACAGAACGCCCGTCTTCTTGTTGTAGATGATGTAGTCATCCTTGTCCTGGGCCTTGTCGGCAATCTTGAAGTAGGATGCCTTGAGCTTAGAAGGGTTATCCTCAGTCCCCTTTTTTCCAAGCTTCTTGAAGATGCCGTTCTCCAGCCAGATCGTGTCGTCTTTTACCTTGAAATCGACGATGGTGTCCTTGTTGGTTCTTTTGTTCGGCGTCGTGCTGAAGACGAAGAAGTCCTTGCCGCCCCCTCCGGTGAGCTTGTTCGCGGCGCTGTTTCCAATCAGATAGTCGCTGCCGAAGCCGCCAATCGCATTCTCGATGACCGCCCCCTTGGCGATGGTGAAGCCACCGGCGACGTTGATATGCTTGGAGATGAAGCCGCCGGCGTTCGGATCACCATTCGCCAGGGTAGCGGCCCGCAAGTCGATGACCACGCTCCAGATCGCGCCTCGAGCAGTGATCGTATCGTTGCCGCCGGCATCCCAGATGCAGGTCCAACCCGTGGCCCTGCCGACGCCCCACTCCTCGTCCCAGTCGTTGTATGTGGGCAGCTCGTAAACGTTGTTGCCAGTGGCCGTCGTCATGTTGGCGCCGTAGATCGCCTGAAGGGCAGCGATGTCGAACGCCCCGAAGCTCTTCATGGAGCCCCATTTGCCGTTCGGATGCCCGGTATTCTGAAAGCTCCAGTTACCCGACATGACGGTGAAGGGCGCCTGGTTGAGGCCGAACAGGCCAGGGTCGTTCTCACCATTTATACCAGGAAACTCGGCATGGGCCTGCCGCAGGCCGAGCGCCTTGCCGACCATGTTCAGGAGCATCGTGTAGCCCATGCCGCCAGGGTGCGAGCGATCCCACGCGTCCCCGAAGTAGACGCTATGGTAGAGCCAAGATTGGGTTCGGTTGGCCTCAAAGCTCTCCTGCGGGGTGTCGGCATCCGTCCAGATCCCGCCACTTCCCCAAAACTCTATATGAGTTTTCCAGAGAACCACATTCGCGGCACTTGCAGGCCGGTCGGTGTCACCGAACACAGGATCAATATCGAAGTTGATCTGCGCAACTGCGGAAGCGTTCGCCAGTGCGTTTATGATCGGCACTGCGTCTATATCCCGATAATCGCCTACGATCCACTCCCGTGGGTCGGTTGGTCCCCAGTCTGCGAGATAGGACTTCCCATCAGAGTTAGTCTTTGGAAGCACCCCGCCATGGTGTGCTATCGATCCCGGGCGGTCATAATCCAAGCCAAAATCGAACGTGATCGGCCCGGTGCTCATGTCCCAAACCGCGCCACCCGCAACCAGCGCGTCAATGTAAGCGCTGCCGTAGCCTGTGCCTGAAATCGTGCGAAAGCCTGCCATTTACGATTCACCCAGTTAACGTACACAAACCTTTTATACAAAATTACGTTACAGACAAGATGTGCTAAGGCGCACATCCCATAGCTGCGACAAGCAATGAACACGCCGACCGGCGTGTCGACCCTAGAGGGATGCACGATGATTGGAAGCATAGACGGGGGCGGCTCTAGAGGCTAACCTTCTGGGTGCTGCCCTTCCCCGTCACAAAACGGTTCATGCCGGCGTCGAGGCTGCCAGGAGCAGTCTAAACCACGAAGAAATCGTTGTGCGTCATCGCAAGGCCCTTCTTCAGGGTGGCGATCTCGACAGGCTTGTATTTGGAGCCGGAGCCGTCAGCATCGTAAAGGAGCACGCCCTTCTTGCTGTCGTAGATGATCCGGTCCTCCCGGTCCTTCGCCTTGGACGCCTTGACGAACATGTCCTTCTTGAACTTCACCGGGCTGTCATAGGAGCCCCGCCCGAGCTTGAAGTCCTGATTGTCGAGCCAGATCGTGTCCGACGCGACGCTGTAGTCGGCAATCTGGTCCTTGTTCGAGGATTTGTTCGGCTTGGTGTCGAACACGAAGAAATCCCGCCCCGCGCCGCCCCTCAGGACGTCGTTGCCGCCGTCGCCCCAAAGGATATCGCTGCCGGCATTGCCGATCAGCGTGTTGGCGGCCCAGTTGCCGATCAGCTCGTCGGCTCCGCTTCCCCCGACCGCGTTCTCGATGATCACGCCGTTTGCAATCGTGAAGCCGCCGGCAACGCCGGTTTCATTGGAGATGAAGCCGCCGGCATTGGGATCGCCGGTTCGCAGGGTTGCCGGGCGAAGGTCGAGAACGACGGCTGAGGACGCATGGGCCGCGCTGAGCGTGTCCGATCCGCCCGCATCCCAGATGCAGGACCACCCTTCTTCGCCCACATAGGGGCTCGAGGTCGGCAGCTCGTAGGTATCGTTGCCAAGAGCCGTCGACATGTTCGCACCATAAAGCGCCTGCAGGGCCGCGATGTCGAAGGCGCCGAGGCCTCCTTGGGCGCCGAAGGTCTTGTCGTAGGTGCTCCCGTCCCATCCGGCATTGTAGGACATGACTGTCCAGACGCCCTGGTTCAGGGCGTGATCGCCCCTTGAGCCTGCCTCCGTCACGCCCGGGAAGTTGGACGCGCCCCACTCGGTTCCCCCATCATGCGGGTGAGCCAGGCCCAGGCCATGCCCTAACTCGTGAATGATGGTATGCCGACCGTCACCGCCGAAGGCGAGGCTGTCCCATGACGGTGCCAGGGGATTGAAAAAGCCCCAGAGCTGGCTGTTGCCCTGATCTGCGACCGGCACTTCATGGTAACCGGCCGTATCGGCTCCGAGATCGGTCTTCCACCAGACGATATCTGCGTGAGCCGCCGAAGCGGCCGCCTCGAACTGCAACCCGCAAACGCTCTCGTAAACTCTTACGACTTCGTCGAAGACCGCATATTCATGGTCGAGCCAATCGTAGAACCCGGTATTCCCGTCAACGATGTCGCTGTACCCGTGAACGGCCTCTGCCTTGTCGTAATCCTCGGCCTGACCGAACCAAACCTTGATCGTTCCGTTCGCCATGCTCCAGGCGGCACCGCCCCAGATGAGGGAATCCGTATAGACGTTGCCATAGCCATGGCCCGGAACGTCGTGTCGAATGATAGCCATGGCATCCTCGCCTGAGATCTCGTGTGCATGAGTTATAATACTTCATTTCACGACTCAAAGTGCAGAAATGCACAAACCGAGGTCGTTCAGGTCTGCCCCGGCTTCAGCTTGTAGAAGATGTGGCGTCCGATCACGTCCATCTTCTTCAGGCGACGGGCCCAGCCGGGGCGGACGTAGTTGGCGTGGTAGTGGGTAGCTCCCCCAACGTCAGCCAAGTAGGTCTTGCCTTCGAGAACGGCGCTGGCGACGCGCGTTGCGCGCTCCCATGAGTCGGTGTCGCGAATGCGCAGGGCCTTGCCTTCGCAGGCGAAGGTGAACTGGCAGGCCAAGTGGCGATGACGGTTCTGGTACACCACGCCGCAGATGGTGGAAGGATAGAGCCCGCTCTTCATCCGGTTCAGGATCACCTGCGCGACGGCCGCCTGTCCTTCCTCGGGCTCGCTGCGGGCCTCGAAATAGACGGCTTCGGCCAGGCAGCGCTGCTCCTTGCCCAGGTTGTCCGGGTCGATCAGATCCGCATAGCGTGGGCGATCCGGGTCGCCGGACTTCGGCATCACCGTCATATCGCCGTAGCCCCCGCGGTCGAGGCGCGGGGACTGCAGGGACACGGGAGCTGCCGCGATCTCGATGGGGGTCGCCTCGACAGGGGCCGGCGTGGTCGAGGACAAGGTGACCGCGCGCTTGACCATGGGGGTCGTGGGGCTTGCCGACGCACCCGTCGACCCGGCTGCCGCCGCCGCAGGCGATTGAACCGAGGTGGCCTGGCGCGTCGTGGTGAACTCGGGAGCCTCCCAGGGCTCGAAAGCCTGCTCCAGTTCAGGCCCTTCGACCTGCCCCTCCATCAGGACTGTCGGGGGCAGAAGGTTCTCGTCCCGGCTGTAGAGGAGCCGCGCGCTACCCGCCTGATCGAGCACCGAGCGCAACTGCCCTGCCCGCCGAGACAGGGTGGCCTGGGGCGCCACCAGGGGGTTGCCCTTGAGGGCGCGGTCGACCACCGCCTCCGTGCCTGCATCGGCCTTGCGGTCGGCTTTCAAGGGAGCGCCGTCGGAGGCCTCATCGGGCAGGTCGTACCGAGGCAGGGAGCGTAGAATATCGCGCTCGATCCCGAGCCTGCCGCCGGCGAGGGAGGCGCCCGTGGGAGGGATGAGAGCCGTATCGGTCAGGCGGCCTGCGGCGCTGCGCGCCGCAAAGCTCACGCCGGAATGAAGATCGTTGCTGGCGGATGCCGTGAACGAGATCAGAAGCCCCGTTGCCAGTGCCCAGGGGGCCACGGTGGCGCAGATCCATTTCACCCGAGATCGACGAGACCGAAGACGCACGCGCAACACCCTGCAAAAACTAAAACAATCCGAAGCATCCAGCAGGACGGCTCCGACGCCTTAAAGTTATCGCGGGTTAAGGTTGATGGGTGGTTAAGAGGAGTTCCTCTCACCGGGCCGCAGCTGCGGTGGCCTGGCGCTTCCCGGCCAGCTGCCTCAGCAACCGGGCGCTCTCGGGATCGGCGGGAAAGAAGGCCTCGATGGCCAGTTCCGACAGGGTGACGTCCACCGGCGTGCCGAAGATCGTGGTGGTGCTGAACAGGGTGAGCACGCCCTCGTCGGTGGTCAGCTGGAGCGGCACGACGATGCCCGCGTAGTCATGGCATGTCGTCGTGGCGCGGGCGGCATCGGGCGTCGGATAGGACCGCAGCTCCTCGGCAAGCCCCCCCAGAACCGCATCGCCCGTCGCGTCCACCTGACGCTGCAGGCGGTGAACAAGATGGTTGCGCCACTCGGTGAAGTTCACGATGCGGCGCGCCAATCCCGCCGGATGAACGCTCAGGCGCAGCACATTCACCGGCGGCTTCATCAGGGCCGGATCCACATCGCCGATCAGGGACACGAGAGCCTCGTTAGCGGACACCAGCGACCAATGCCGGTCGACCGCAAGCGCCGGATAGGGATCGTGCCCTTTGAGCACGAGATCCACCGCCTGTCGCATGCTCCCGAGGGCCGGATCGTCCAGCGAGCGCTCCGAATAGACCGGTGCGAAGCCCGCCGCCACCAGCATGATGTTGCGTTCGCGCAGGGGCATGTCGAGCTTTTCCGCCAGCAGCAGCACCATCTCGCGGCTCGGCTGCGAGCGGCCGGTTTCGAGGAAGCTCAGGTGCCGCGTGGAGATCTCGGCATCGAGAGCCAGGTCCATCTGGCTGAGGCGCCGGCGCTGGCGCCATTCGCGCAGGTAGTCGCCTACATGCGGGGTGCTGTTCACGGGTTGAGGGCTTGCGGTTTTCATGGGCGGACCATAACGCGACGCCGGCGGATGTTCCATGACCTCGGAGGTAATCGACCGCGCTCAGAGCCTGCGCAATCCTTTGTCCAAGGTTGATGGCCTCAACCGGTGAATCACAAGGAGCCAGCCATGATGACGATCCATTCCTCCCCGCTTCTCCGCCAAGCCCTCGTGGCGGATGCCACCACCAGCGCCGCCTTCGGGCTGCTGATGCTGATCGGCGCCGGGCCGTTGAGCGGCATTCTCGGTTTGCCGGAAATGCTCCTGCGCATCGCGGGAGCGCTCCTCCTGCCCTACTCCGCCTTCATCGGCTGGCTGGGCATCCGCGAGCAGATCGGGAAGCCCGTCGCCTGGGCGGTGGTGCTGGGCAACGCCCTCTGGGTGGCCGACAGCCTGCTGCTTCTGGTGAGCGGCTGGGTGCAGCCGACGAGCGCGGGCTATGCCTTCGTGATCGCGCAGGCGCTCGTGGTGCTGATGTATGCGGAGTTCCAATATGTGGGACTGCGTCGGTCAACGGAAGCGATGGCGTGAGATAGCGAGCGCCCCCTGTCATCCCGGACGGACAATGCCGATCCGGGATGGCGCTTTGGCGCCCTATCCCCTGGCATCCCGCCCGTTGAAGGGGATCGTCCTGAGGTCCGCCAGCTCCACCGTCTCCAGGCAGCGCACGTTGATCGCCGCCGTCGCCTCTCCGGTCGGCTGCTTGCCCTCGCCGAAAGGGGCGGCGCCGCAGGTGGAGCAGAAACGGTGCTGGATCGTATGCGTGTTGAAGGTGTAGGTGGAAAGATCCTCCTCGCCGCGGATTACCTTGAGGGCTCCGCGCGGCACGAAGGTCAGCAGGTAACCCTTCCGGCGGCAGATGGAGCAGTTGCATTCGATGACCTGCTCGAGATCCGTCTCGACCTCGAACGCCACCTTGCCGCAATGGCATGAGCCCGTGTGCAGCGCCATTTCCCGATCCCTCTACGCTAAGACCCCAAAGCCACCATCAGGGTCACGATCAGCCCCGCGCCGATCACGGCGACGAAGCGGTCCCCCATGGTGAGCGGCTCGGTCCTCCCCTGCGCGGCCAGCTGCCCGATCGCAAGATCGAGCAGCAGCGACACCGCGAAGGGCCAGGCCGCGGGCGGCAGGGCAAGCTCCTGCAGGTCTGGCCGCTGCCTCACGACGAGACCGATCGCGATGCCGGAGACCAGCACCGCGGCGATGTAGAGCAAGCGAGTGCGCGACAGGGCCATGTGCCTTACGCCTGGCTTGTAGCTTTGCTGCCCAGGGCTGCTTGGGCTGCGGCCAGGCGGGCGATCGGCACCCGGTAGGGCGAGCACGACACGTAGTCGAGCCCGGCCGCCTGGCAGAAGTGGATCGAGGCCGGATCGCCCCCGTGCTCGCCGCAGATCCCGAGCTTGATGGTGGGCCTCGTCGTCTTGCCGCGCTCGACCGCAATCCTCACAAGCTCACCCACGCCCTCCTGGTCGATGGTCACGAACGGATCGGCCGGCAGCAGTCCTTTCTGCGTATACGGGCCCAGGAACGAGGCCGCGTCATCGCGCGAGATCCCCAGCGTGGTCTGCGTCAGATCGTTGGTGCCAAACGAGAAGAACTCCGCCGCCTCCGCGATCTCGCCCGCCCGCAGCGCCGCCCGCGGCAGCTCGATCATCGTGCCCACCTGATACGCGATGGTCACCCCGCTTTCCGCCTGCACGGCCTCGGCCATGGCCACGATGCGCTCCTTGACCAGGTCGAGCTCCGCCTTGGTCATCACCAGCGGCACCATGATCTCGGGAACAACAGGCTGGCCCGTGCTGCGGCCGGCCTCCACCGCCGCCTCGAAGATGGCCCGCGCCTGCATCTCGGCAATCTCCGGGTAGGCCACCGCCAGGCGGCAGCCGCGAAAGCCCAGCATCGGGTTGAACTCGTGCAGCTCGAGCGCGCGGCGCTTGAGCTTCTCGACCGGGGCGTTCATGGCCTTGGCCACCTCCTGCATCTCTTCTTCCGAGTGCGGCAGGAACTCGTGCAGGGGCGGATCGAGCAGGCGGATCGTCACCGGCAGCCCGCTCATGATGGTGAACAGCTCGGCAAAGTCCTTGCGCTGCATCGGCAGCAGCTTGGCCAAGGCCGCCCTGCGGCCCGCCTCGTCGTCGGACAGGATCATCTCGCGCACCGCCACGATGCGGTCGCCCTCAAAGAACATGTGCTCCGTGCGGCACAGGCCGATGCCCTCCGCCCCGAACGAGCGGGCGGTCTTGGCGTCGAGCGGCGTTTCCGCATTGGCGCGCACCTTCATGTGCCGCACCGCGTCGGCCCAGCCCATCAGGGTGGCGAACTCGCCCGACAGCTCCGGCTCCAGCATCTTCACCTGGCCCAGCAGCACCTGGCCGTTGGAGCCGTCGATGGTGAGGATCTCGCCCTTCCGCAGCACCTGGCCGGCCACCGTGAGAGTCTGGGCGGCATAGTCCACCCGGATCTGGCCTGCACCCGACACGCAGGGCTTGCCCATGCCGCGGGCCACCACCGCCGCGTGCGAGGTCATGCCGCCGCGGGTGGTCAGAATGCCTTCCGCCGCATGCATGCCGTGGATGTCCTCCGGCGAGGTCTCGATGCGCACCAGGATCGCCTTCTGGCCCGCCTTCTTGGCCGCCTCCGCGTCGTCCGAGTTGAACACGATCGCGCCCGAGGCCGCGCCCGGCGAGGCCGGCAGGCCCGTGGCCAGGATCCGGCGCTCGGCCTTGGGGTCGATGGTGGGGTGCAGCAGCTGGTCGAGGGCGGCGGGATCGACGCGGGTGACGGCCTCTTCTTCCGTGATCAGCCCCTCGGAGGCGAGCTCCACGGCGATGCGCAGCGCCGCTTTGGCCGTGCGCTTGCCGTTGCGGGTCTGCAGCATCCAGAGCTTGCCGGTCTCCACCGTGAACTCCATGTCCTGCATGTCCCGGTAGTGCTTCTCCAGGATGCCGTAGATGCGCACCAGCTCGTTGTAGGCGTCGGGCATGGCCCGTTCCATGGAGGGCTTGTCGGAGCCCGAGGCAAGGCGCGCCTTCTCGGTGATGTCCTGCGGGGTGCGGATGCCCGCCACCACGTCTTCCCCTTGCGCGTTGATCAGGAACTCGCCGTAGAGCTCGCTCTCGCCGGTGGAGGGGTTGCGGGTAAAGGCCACGCCGGTGGCCGAGGTCTCGCCCATGTTGCCGAACACCATGGCCTGCACGTTCACGGCCGTGCCCCAGCTGGCCGGAATGGCGTGCAGCTCGCGGTACTTGATGGCGCGGTTGTTCATCCAGGAGCCGAACACGGCCCCGATGGCGCCCCAAAGCTGCTCCTGCGGCTCCTGCGGGAAGGGCCGGCCGAGCTCCTTCTCGACCAGCGCCTTGTAGCGTGGGAGAATGGCCTTCCAGTCGGCGGCGGTCATGTCGGTGTCGAGGGAGTAGCCGCGGCGGTCCTTGTACTCGTCGAGGATCTCCTCGAAGTGGTGGTGCTCGAGGCCCAGCACCACGTTGGAGTACATGGTGATGAAGCGGCGGTACGAGTCGTAGGCGAAGCGCTCGTCGCCGGCGCCCTGGGCGAGCGCCTCGACGGTGACGTCGTTGAGCCCGAGGTTGAGCACGGTGTCCATCATACCGGGCATGGAGGCGCGGGCGCCGGAGCGGACGGACACGAGGAGCGGGTTTGCGGCGTCGCCGAAGGTGCGGCCGGTGAGGCGGCCGACGTAAGAGAGGGCGCTCTCGACCTGGGCCTTGAGCTCGTCCGGATAAGTGCTGCCGTGGTCGTAGTAGTAGGTGCAGACTTCCGTCGTGATGGTGAAGCCCGGGGGCACGGGCAGGCCCAGGTTGGACATCTCGGCGAGGTTCGCCCCCTTGCCGCCCAGCAGGTTCTTCATCCCCGCCTGGCCCTCGGCCCGTCCATCCCCGAAGGTGTAGACCCACTGCGTCATCACTCGACCCCTTGGCTCAAAAACGCCCTGCTGCAGCGCAGGTGTTGGCTTGAAACATGTGGAGCCCAAACGCAAGCTGAACAGCCGAGGTTCCGGGTTTTTCTGGCGGAGTAGCCTTTTGGGTCAGGGGAGGAGCCCGCGAGCGGCCGCTCGCGAGCATGTCCACGAAGTACCTCATGGCCAAGAAAAAGGCGGCCCCAAAAGCCGCCTTGCTTCAGACCCGGTAGCGCCCGTTGCGCTTCACGTAGACCGTGGTGCCCACGGGAACGCGCTCGTACAGGTCGGCCACGTCCTCGTTGAGCATGCGGACGCAGCCGGAGGAGACCTGCTCGCCGATGCTCCAGGGCTCGTTGGTGCCGTGGATGCGGAACAGGGTGTCCCTGCCGTTCTGGTGCAGGTAGAGGGCGCGGGCGCCGAGCGGGTTGTCGAGGCCGGCCTCCATGTGGCGCGGGAGATCCGGCTTGATGCCGATCATGGTCTTGGTGGGCGACCAGGCAGGCCAAACGCCCTTGCGGCCGACGGAGGCGACGCCCCGCCAGGAGAAGCCCTGCTTTCCGACGCCGACGCCGTAACGGATCGCCTTGCCCTCGGGCTGGACGAGATAGAGCATGCGCTCGTCGATATCGACCACGATGGAGCCCGGCTTCTCCGAGCCCTTGTACTCCACCGTCTGGCGGGCGTACTTCGCGTCCATCCTGCGCCGGTCGACCAGCGGGATGTTGTGCGGCTGGTCCGGGATCGAGCCCACATACCAAGCGGCATCATCGTTCGCCGAGGCTACCGGCTGTTGGGCGGTCTGGCATGCAGCCAGGGGCGCGCTCAGGAGAGCGGCGATCAGGAGGCGTCGAATCATCATCGGTCTTCTGAATTGAATCGGTTGCCGCCTACCTAGGGCCTGGGGGCCGCCTTGGCTGTGCCCCTTGAGCCACACCTTAACCTGAATTAACCCGGTCAGCCCTCAATCCGGGAGAAGTCGGCCACCGTGCGGGTCGCCTCGCGGATGCTGTTCAGGAGTCGGAGGCGGTTGGCCCGAAGGCCTGCGTCGTCGGCATTGACGGTCACCTTGTCGAAGAACGCGTCCACGGGCTGGCGCAGGCGGGACAGGGCCCGCATGGCGCCTTCGAAATCCTCCGCCTCGACGGCAGCGGCGGCCTCGCGCTTGGCGCCGTCGAGCACCACGGCGAGCGCCTTTTCCTCGATCTGGCCCTGGTCGTTAACGATCTGGAGATCGGGCGCCTCGCTGTAGACCCGCCCGTCCTTCTTCTCCTCGATGCGCAGGATGTTGGCCGCACGACGATAGCCGGCGAGCAGGTTCCTGCCATCCTCGGTGTCGAGGAAGCGACCCAGCGCCTCCACGCGGCGGACGATCATGAGCAGGTCGTCCTGGCTTTCGAGCGCGAACACGGCGTCGATGAGATCGTGACGCGCGCCTTGATCGCGGAGATAGACTTTCAGGCGATCGGCGAAGAAGGAGAGGAGATCATTTCCAAGTTCCTTGTCGCCAAAGAACTCTCTCGCATCTTCAAGCTCGATGGCCTTTGTGCCGCCGGCGAACTTCGTAGCGACCTCGTCCAATTGATCGCTGCGCATTTTCTGCGCAATATTCTCGATATCTTGCAGCTCACTAGACCGTGCACGTAGATAACTGACGAATTGATGCATCGCACTTGCGTAGATGAGCGGTTCAGAAATTGGAAGGCGTAGCTGGTTGTCCAAAACTAGCCGGACCACACCCAACGCCGCACGGCGGAGCGCGTAAGGATCCTTCGATCCCGTGGGCTTCTCGTCGATGGCCCAGAAGCCCACGAGGGTGTCGATCTTGTCGGCGAGCGCCACGGCCACCGAGACCGGATCGGTCGGCACGCGGTCGGAGGGGCCGAGGGGCTTGTAGTGCTCCTCGATGGCGGCGGCGACGGACGCGTGCTCGCCCTGCAGCGTCGCGTAGTAGCGGCCCATGAGGCCCTGCAGCTCCGGGAACTCGCCCACCATCTCGGTGACGAGATCGGCCTTGGCGAGACGGGCCGCGCGCTGCGCGAGTTCAGGGTCGGCGCCGACGATGGGAGCGAGTTCCTTGGCCAGCGCCGCGATGCGCTCCACGCGCTGATATTGGGTGCCGAGCTTCTCGTGGAACACGATGCTTTTGAGCTTCTCCAGCCGGTCTTCCAGCTTCACCCTCTGGTCCGTCTCCCAAAAGAACTTGGCGTCGGAGAGGCGCGCGCGCACCACGCGCTCGTTGCCGGCCACAATGGTCTTGCCGCCATCGGTGGCGATGAGGTTCGAGGTGAGCAGAAACCGGTTGGCGAGCTTGCCGGTCGCGGGATCGCGCAGCACGAAGCATTTCTGGTTGGCGCGGATGGTGGTGCGGATCACCTCCGGGGGGATGTCCAGGAAGGCTTCGTCGAAGGAGCCCATGAGCACCACGGGCCATTCCACGAGACCGGCCACCTCTTCGAGCAGGCCTTCGTCCTCGACGAGCTCGAGCCCTTGGGCGAACGCCAGATCCTTCGCGTCGTGCAGGATCATGTCCTTGCGGCGGTCCGCGTCGAGCACGACCTTGGCGCGCTCGAGCGCCGGGGCATAATCGTCGAACCGCTTCACGCGGATCTCGCCCGGCGCGAGGAAGCGGTGGCCCTTCGTGACGTCACCGGACGCGATGCCGTCCACGTCGAAGCGCACCACCTCCGGGTCCTCGGTCTCGGGGCCGAAGGTGCAGACGATGGAGTGCAGGGGGCGCACCCAGCGAAGGCTGCCCGGCTCCTTGGAGGCCGCGCCCCAGCGCATGGATTTCGGCCAGGGGAAGTTTTTCACGATGCCGGGCAGGATCTCCGCCAGCACATCCTGCGTGGCGCGGCCGGGCTTCTCGATGACGGCGACGTAGAACTCGCCCTTCTTCGGATCGCTCTCGATCCTGGCCTGGTCGATGGAGGCGAGGCCAGCCCCCTTCAGGAAGCCCTGGATCGCCCCGTCCGGGGAGCCGACGCGCGGGCCCTTGCGCTCCTCGCGCACGTCCTGCCCCTTCACCGGCAGGCCTGCGATGGTGAGCGCGAGCCGCCGCGGGGTGGCGAAGCCTTGCGCGCCCTCGTAGAGGAAGCCGCGCTCCACGAGCGCATCGGTCACAAGCTTCTTCAGATCCTCCGCCGCGCGGCGCTGCATGCGGGCTGGGATTTCTTCGGAAAAGATTTCAAGGAGAAGATCGGGCATGGCGGGGGCGTCCATCACCCTCCCCTTGAGGGGGAGGGTCGGCCGTCAGGCCGGGGTGGGGTGGGAAGCGCGGCGGCTTCTGATTGAGGCGAGCCATACAGGCCCGCGTAAATGGTGTCGAGAACGCCGTTCATGTTCTCGGGGAGTTCGGTGTTCCAAAAGCGGACGACGCGGTAGCCTTCCTTTTGAAGCCAGCGGGTCCGGGCTTCGTCTTTGGCCGCGACATCATCCTGCGAATGATGGCCGCCGTCGGGTTCGATGAGGAGGCAGGCCTTCAGGCAGGCGAAGTCCGCTACATAAGGGCCGGTGGGAACCTGGCGGCGGAAGTGGCTGCCATAGACGGGAATGCGCTTCAGGGCGCGCCAGAGGGCCTTTTCCGCATCAATTGCATTCCGACGCAGTACGCGAGATCGGGAGGTGCCGATTTTGCGGGTTGAAGGCATCTCAGTTCGTCTCGCTGTCCATTCTCTCGCAGGCGCCGCCCTGGCCCTCCTCCCCCTTGTGGGGAGGGGTACGAGTGCGGCCTGCTCTTTTTCAAGCCGCCACGCCCCCGCCCTCGGTCTTCAGCCATGCGGCACCGCAGGCCTTGGCCAGTTCGCGAACGCGCAGGATGTAGCTCTGGCGCTCGGTGACGGAGATCACGCCGCGGGCGTCGAGCAGGTTGAACATGTGGCTGGCCTTGATGCACTGGTCGTAGGCCGGCAGCGCCATGAGGTGGCGCTGGTCGTTGGCGCCGTCCTTGGGCTCGCCGTCGGCCAGGTACTTGCGGCAGGCGGCCTCGGCGTCGCGGAAGTGCCGGAACAGCATCTCCGTATCGGCATACTCGAAGTTGTGGCGCGAATATTCCTGCTCGGCCTGCTGGAAGACCTGGGCGTAGGTGACCTTCCGGTCGCCGTCGAGCCCGTTGAAGTTGAGGTCGTAGATCGACTCCACGCCCTGCAGATACATGGCGAGGCGCTCGAGGCCGTAGGTGAGTTCGCCGGCGACGGGCGAGCACTCGAAGCCTGCCACCTGCTGAAAGTAGGTGAACTGGGACACTTCCATGCCGTCGCACCAGCACTCCCAGCCGAGCCCCCAGGCGCCCAGCGTCGGGCTCTCCCAGTCGTCCTCGACGAAGCGGATGTCGTGCAGGGCGGTGTCAATCCCGATGGCCTTGAGCGAGCCGAGATACAGCTCCTGCAGGTTCGGCGGGTTCGGCTTCAGGATGACCTGGAACTGGTAGTAGTGCTGGAGCCGGTTCGGGTTCTCGCCGTAGCGTCCGTCCTTGGGGCGGCGGGAGGGCTGCACATAGGCCGCGCGCCAGGGCTTGGGACCCAAAGCCCGCAGGGTCGTGGCCGGATGGAAGGTGCCTGCGCCCATCTCCATGTCGTAGGGCTGGAGGATGACGCAGCCCTGTTCGGCCCAATAGCGCTGGAGCGTGAGGATCAGGCCCTGGAAAGAGCGCGCAGGGTTCATGTGCGCGGGTTCGCTCGTCATATCGGCGTCCGGTTTGTCCAAAGAATTGAGGCGAACCCTTGGGATGACGGACGCCTCAAGTCAAGCGTCGGGGTGCATCCCGGTCGTTCCCGGAAGGACCTGCAGCCGAGGAAGGGAAGCCATGGCGCTGAGGGTGTGAGCGGATCCCCTTCCCTCACTTCGTTCGCCGGGGATCACAGCAGTGCACCCCCTCGGTGTCATTCCCGGCCGGAGCGCAGCGGAGGGGAAGGGAAACCATACAGGCACCCAACCTATGGCCCCCTTCCTGCACTTCGTGCGCCGGGGATGACACGGCGGGTGTCAGAGCCCAAGCCTCGCCCAGGCCGCCCGCTCCTCGAGCGCGCCCACGATCTCGCCGGGATCGATCAGGCTGCTTTGGCTTAAGGATCGGCGGCCGAGCAGGCGGCCCAGGAGCGGCGGGCGGGCCGGCTCGATCATGCGGAACTTCACGTCCTCCCCGAAGCGCTGGCGCAGGGTGGAGCGGATGTCGCCCAGACCGTCGACGAGGCCCAGATCCAGCGCCTCGGCCCCGGCCCAGAAGGCGCCGGTAAAGAGGTCCTCATAGGAATCGTTGAGCTTTTCGCCCCGGCGCTCCCGGACGAGATCGACGAAGACATCGTGGATCCGCCGCTGCAGGCCTTTGAGGCGCACCACATCCTCCGGGTCTTCGGGCCGGAACGGATCGAGCATCGCCTTGTTCTTGCCGGCCGTATGCACCCGCCGCTCGATGCCGAAGCGCTCGATGAACTCGTGGAAGCCGAAGCTGGCGGACACGACCCCGATGGAGCCGACGATAGAGGCCGGATCGGCGAAGATCTCGTCCGCCGCGCAGGCGATCATGTAGCCGCCGGAGGCCGCCGCATCCTCCACGAAGGCGATCACCGGAAGCTTCTTCTCCTCCGAGAGGCTGCGGATGCGCCGGAAGATCAGGTGCGACTGCGCCGCCGAGCCGCCGGGCGAATTGATCACGATCGCCACGGCCTTGGCGCCGGGCACCGAGAAGGCGCGCTCCAGCAAGGGGGCCACGGTCGACATGGCAAGCCCCGAACGCAGAGGCGTCACGGCCCCTATGGCGCCGGACAGCCGCACCACGGAAACAACCGGATGCCGGTAGGTTCGGTATCGGCTCGGGAGAAGGAATTGCAGGCGCGCGGGAAGCATGGAGGAGAAGGATGTGGTGGAGGAAGATGTCTGGGAGGATGTCTTGGCCATAACCTTCATGTAGGGCGGGAGGCACGGCTTCCCAAGATGAACGCTTCGTTAGGGGAATTGTCGGTTCGCGTTCAGTTAGGATCCTTTACATCTTCATCATGAACAACAGCCCTGCCGTGACACCACCTCGAACGGGTGCCTGGCGGAGTTGAGGAGAGAATGACATGCGTAAGCTGATTTTTGGCCTTCTTGGATTTGCAGCCCTTGGCTTTGGTGCCCTTTCGGCTCAACCGGCCGAGGCCCAACCCTATTATCGGGGCTACGGTTACGGGGCTCCCGTCGTCGAGTACCGCTATGCCCGCCCCCGCCCTCGCCCGGTCGTGCGGGTCGAGTACCGCAGCCCGCGCCGGGCCTACCGCGCCTACCCGGCTTACCCGGCCTATCGGCCAGCCTACCGCCCGGTTCGGATGGTCCAGCGCTGCTTCGTGCAGCCGCGGCGGGTGTGGAACGGCTACCGGTGGGTTCGCCGCCCGGTGGAGGTCTGCCGCACGGTCCGCCGGCCGGGCTATCGGTTCTGAACGAAAAGGGCGCCACACGGCGCCCTTTTTCATAGGAGGCTGGCCTCCCCCCGGTGCAGCGCCTCGGTCAGGGGGGTGAACCGCCCGTCAGGGCCGTTCAAGATCAGCGGCGGCAGAATGCTCAACGGAGCGCGGCTGCCCCTGATGCCGGAGAGCAGAAGGCGAATCGCAGCCTGGTCGACCTGCGGATGAACGAAGCGAAGCTCCATTCCCCCGAGCCTGTCCCGCAAAATCCCGAGACACTCGCCCAGGCGGTCGGCCCGGTGGATCATCACCAGCCGCCCCTTGGGCTTGAGGAGGCCCATGCAGGCCTTCAGCCACGCTTCCAGTCCGCCCGCCGGCAGGGCATGGGCTGCCGCCCGGCCCTTGTCGGGGGACAGGCGTGACCGCCCCTCTTCCAGGAACGGCGGGTTGGTCAGCACGATGTCGGCGCTCTCCGACCCAAGGCCCGCGGCGAGGCGGGAGGCCTTGTCGAGCAGGTCGGCCACGGCCACCTGCCCCTGCACCCCATTGTCCCGGCAGTTGCGGCGGCAGAGCTCGGCCAGGTCCGGGTCCCGCTCCAGGAAGACGTAGCGCCCGTCCCTTTCCCTGGCCGCCGCCATGAGCCCGACCGCGCCGGTGGCGGCGCCGACGTCCATCACCACATCGCCGGGCCGCAGGGGTGCTGAGGCTGCCAGCAGCACCGCATCGGTCCCGGCCCGGTGACCTTTGGCGGGCTGAGCCAGGCGCACACGGCCGGCCAGCAGCAGGTCGTCCGTGACGTCAGGCATGGCGCAGCTCGGCCCCGAGGCCGGCCTCGCCGATCAGGCGGCGGGCCTGGGCGGCATGGTCCTCCGGCACCAGGATCCGCCGGGGAAAGATCCTGGTCATGCCTTCGAGGGCACTCATATGCATGTCCGCCACAAAAACAGGTATATTGGCGTTCTCCAATAAGGATTGTAGGAAGCCGATCACAACGAGATCGCTGGTACGGACGATTTCGACCACTGGCTTGACGGCCCTTTCCCTGCGGCATGTGTTTGCATTGCAGCATGGAAAGTGCCATGCCACGTGAAGCATGATTCAGAAAAGTGGTGTCCGGTTTTCTGATAAAATCATGCAAAATCAAAACCTGTTCCTCGATCGGTTCGATCGAAATCCAATTGAGGGGTGGGCTTCATATTCCTACCGGCCAAGCCGGCCGGCAACCCGGGTTTTGTGACGTGGGCGTCGTCGTTCCGTTCGAAGATAAGCATCCCGAGAAGAATGCGAGCATCGAGAAGCTCGTATCCCTTGTGGCGTCCGACATGGAACGGGTCAATGCGATGATCCTGTCGCGCACGGGATCCCAGGTCACCATGATCCCGGAGGTGGCCAACCACTTGATTTCTTCCGGCGGCAAGCGCCTCAGACCCATGCTGACGCTGGCGACCGCCGGCCTCTCGGGCTACCAGGGCGACGGGCACGTGAAGCTTGCGGCTTCCGTCGAGTTCATGCACACCGCCACCCTCCTCCACGACGACGTGGTGGACGAGAGCGACATGCGCCGGGGCAAGATCGCCGCCCGAATCAAGTGGGGCAACGAGGCGAGCGTGCTGGTGGGCGACTTCCTCCTCGGACAGGCCTTCCGCATGATGGTGGAGGTGGGCTCGCTTCGCGCCCTCGACATCCTCTCCGCCGCCGCCACCGTGATCGCGGAGGGCGAGGTGATGCAGCTTGCCGCGGCCAAAAACACCGAGACCACCGAAGACGAATACCTCGCCGTCATCCGCGGCAAGACGGCGGAGCTGTTCGCCGCCGCCTGCGAGGTCGGCCCGGTGATCGCGAGCCGCCCCAAGGCGGAGCAGGCCGCCTGCCGCTCCTACGGCATGAATCTCGGCATCGCGTTCCAGCTCGTGGACGACGCCCTCGATTATGGCGGCAAGGCCGCGACGCTGGGCAAGAACGTGGGCGACGACTTCCGCGAGGGCAAGATCACCCTCCCGGTCGTGCTCTCCTTCCGTCGCGGCACGGACCAGGAGCGGGCTTTCTGGAAGCGCGTTCTCGAGCAGGGCGACATCGAGGATGCGGACCTCGAGCAGGCTGTCGCCATCATGCGTCGGCATCGGGCCCTGGAGGACACGGTCGAGCGGGCGCGTCACTACGGCGCCATGGCCCGCGATGCCCTGGCGCTCTTCCCCAGCGGCCCCATGAAGCAGGCGCTCCTCGATACGGTGGATTTCTGCATCGCCCGAGCGTACTGAGCATAGCAGGCTTGTTCTTTTTACAGAACAAATTGATTGACATATGAGCCGACCGCTTTAAAACGGCTCCTGTCTCGGGACGGCTCCGGCTGTCGTGAGGCCGCGGTGATTTGAGACGAGCAGCTTGCCCCGCGTCATCAAAGGCTAAAGCGCCACGGGCGAATCCCGCCTCGTGGTTCACGAGGATCGACGCGTCATGATGCCCCTGCACCCCACCTCCGTCCGATGTCCACAACGGCATATGCCGCCGTGCATGGATCGTCGCATCACGGCCTGAAATCCCCAAGCCCCCTCGAACATCCCGATCGGCTTCATATGGAAGCCGCAACGAACTTTGTCCGAAAGAGACCTCCCATGACTGTTTTCACTCGCCGCACCCTGTTCGCTGCCACCTTCGCCGTTAGTGCCGCTCTGACGGCAGCCCTGCCTGTCGCGGCCCAGCAGAAGAGCATCAAGGTCGGCGTCATGTCCGGCGCCGAGGAAGAGGTGGCTCAGGTCGTCAAGAAGGTTGTGGCCGGCAAGGGCCTGAACGTGGAGCTCGTCCCCTTCTCCGACTACGCCCTCGTCAACGAGGCCTTGGAGCGCAAGGACCTCGACGCCAATGCATTCCAGCACAAGCCCTATCTGGATGCCCAGATCGCCGCCCGGGGCTACAAGATCATTCCCGTGGGCTTCACCTTCGTGCAGCCCATCGGCCTGTACTCGACCAAGGTGAAGGCGGTTGCCGACCTGCCGAATGGCGCCAAGATCGGCATTCCGAACGATCCGAGCAATGGCGGCCGCGCGCTCAACCTGCTCGCCGCGCAGGGCCTGATCAAGATCAAGGAAGGACAGGGCCTGTCCCCAAGCCTTCTCGACATCGCCGAGAACCCCAAGGGCATCAAGTTCTCCGAGCTCGACGCGGCGCAGCTGCCCCGCGCCCTGCCCGACCTGGATGCCGCCGTGATCAACACCGATCACGCGCTCAACGGCGGCCTCGACATCCGCAAGGACACGATCGCGGTCGAAAAGCGCGAGGGCAACCCCTACGCCAACTTCGTCGCCGCCCGTCAGAGCGACGAGAACCGCCCGGAGATCAAGACCTTTGTGCAGTCCTACCAATCGCCCGAGGTCGCGAAGTTCCTGGAAGACCGCTTCAAGGGCGCCATCATCCCGGCTTGGTAAGGTGCTTCGCCAAGGGATACCGCTCAACTCTGCACGTCATGGCCGGGCTTGCCCCGGCCATCTCGATCAGAAGAGCGATGCGCCTCTCCTTGCCGGGCTCACCGGCACAAGGCCAGTGATGGCGTAAAGAGGATCAGATCACTCCAGGAGTTACCTAAGGCTCGTCGCCTTCACCCACCAATGCGGACGCTTGCTCTGGATCCGCTTCGCCGCGGCGGCAGCTGCTTCGCAATGGTCATACAGGCCGAATACCGTCGCGCCGGAGCCCGACATGCGCGCGAGGCGGCAGTTCTCCGTCTGCCGCATCAGGTCCAGGGCCTCACCGATCACAGGCTGAAGCGACATAGCGGGCGCCTCGAGGTCGTTGCGCGCCGCTTTGAGGCTGCTGAGGAGCGAGCCGGATGAAGCACCTGCGAGGTCTGGATGAACCGTTCCGCGTAAGTCCTGCCCCGGCTGCAAGCCGAGCGCCTTGAAAACCGCAGGCGTTTCTACAGGAACCCGAGGGTTCACCAGCACGGCGAACAGGCGCGGCAGATTGAGCGGGAGCCCCAGTTCCTCCCCTGCTCCGCGCATGATGCGGGCGCGCGGCTCCAGGCAGACCGGCACGTCCGCACCGGTCAGGCGCGCCGCCTCATGGAGGGCGGAATGGGACAGGGGGAGATCGTTGAGGCGGGCCAGCAGCCGCAAGGCCGCAGCCGCATCCGAAGACCCTCCGCCGATCCCGGCCGCGACAGGCAGGCGCTTCGTCAGGTGAAAGGTGCCAGCCTTCAAGCCTGCGATCCGCTCCGCGAGGAGACGGGAGGCTTTGAGGACAAGGTTGTCGGCCTCGCTTCCCGCCTGCGGCGCGGTGGGGCCTGCCACCTGAAGAGCCAGCACCGGGCCGGGATCGAGCCGGAGGTCGTCGCCGGTGCCGGCGAACGCCACGAGGCTGACCAGGTCGTGATAGCCGTCGGCCCTGCGCCCAAGCACATGGAGCGTCAGGTTGATCTTGGCGGGCGCGCGGGTGGCAAGAGGCTGGGGCATGGGGCTTCCATGCCCGAGAGCGGCGCGGTTGGGAAGAGTTGGAGCGACACTCACTGTCATTCCGGGGCGGCCAGGGGCCAAGCCGGGAATCCATAAACAGGACAGCTCAAGAAGAGGCGATCAGCGCCGCACGCAGTTCTGCATCGTCAGCGTTTATGGATTCCGGGCTCTCGCTAGCACTCGCCCCGGAATGACAAGAGAGTCCGAAACGACAATGGCCGGGACGGGCCCGGCCATGACGTGGAAACAATGACGATAAAAGCGCTTAACCGCCGTTCTGCTTGGCCACCTCCGGCTGCGGCGCCGGGGCGTTTTCGGCGGCGGTGGGCTTCGGCTCCTCTTCCAGACCGTTGTCGATCTTCTTGAGGATCTTCACCAGCTCCTCGTGCTCGGGATCCGAGACCTTGGCGTGGTCCCACTGGAACTTCGCCTCGAGCTTGCGGCCGACCTTCCAGTAAGCATCCCCCAAGTGGTCGTTGATGGTGGCGTCGCCCGGCTTCAGCTCCACGGCCTTTTCCAGCTCGCGCACCGCGTCTTCGTAACGGCCCATGCGGTAATAGGCCCATCCGAGCGAGTCGATGATCATGCCGTCGCGGGGAGCAAGCTCCACCGCTTGGGTGAGCATCTTGAAGGCCTCGTCGATGTTGATGTTCTGATCGACCCAGGAATAGGCGAGATAGTTCATCACCTGGGCCTTGCCGGCCGGCAGGCCGTCAGGCACGAGCTCCAGCGCCTTCTTCAGATCGGGCTCGGCCTTGTCCCACTGCTTCGAGCGCTCGTAGGACGTGCCGCGATAAAAGTAGAGGATCCAGTGGCCGCGCTCCGGCTGGCCGATCAGGTTGATGGCCTTGCTGTAGGTGTCGGCGGCCTCGGCGAACTTTTTGCGCGAGCGCTGCACGTTGCCCAGCGCCATGACGACCTCCACGTCGTCCGGCCGGTCCTTCATGAGCTTCTCGAGATGCGTGATGGCATCGTCGCCCCGACCCATCAGCTCGTAGTTGTGGCCGATGGAGATGTCGGCGCTGGCGCGCACGGGGGAGTCCTGCGGAATGCGCGCGAAGATCTCGTTGGCCTGGTCGTACTGCTTCAGGCGCTCGTAGACGTCGCCGAGGGTGACGAGGGCCAGCGGGTGATCCGCCTTCAGGTCGAGGCCGAGGCGCAGATAGATGATGGCCGTCAGCTCGTCGCCCTGCGTGTTGCCGACCACGCCTAGGCCGTAGAGCAGCTCCGCCGCCCCGTCCTGCGCGTTGGTCACAAGCGGCATGAGAGGCTTGTTCTCCTCCAGTGCCTTCATGGCGGATCGTACGAGAGGATGGCGGGGCGCCACTTCGTCGAAGGCCTTGTAGACCTTCAAAGCCTCGTCCTTGCGGCCGCGCTTGGCCAGGAAGCGCCCATAGGCGTCCACCACCTGCAGGGTGTTGCGCTCGCCCTCATAGGCCGCCTTGAAGCGCCGCTCGGCTTCTGCCGGATTGCCGACCACATCGGCGATCAGGGCGGCATGATATTCCCGGAACTGGTCGAAGGCGCGCTCGTTCTTGAGCTTGTCGACGGTGGCGAGCGCCTGCTTGCCGTCCTTGGAGCCCGCATAGGTCCAGGCGGTGAGGAGCGTGGCCGTCAGGTCGGCCTGGCGCCCGCGGGTGCCCTTCGACAGGCGGGCGCGGGCATCGGCGTATTTCTGGGCCTTGAGGGACCGGACGCTCAGGGCGAACTGGGCGAGATTGTTCGATCCATCCTGCTGGGTCAGGCGCTCCGCCGCGCGAATCGCCTCCGGCATGGAGCCGTTGGCCAGGAAGGCCACGAAAGCCCGCTCCAGAAGCTCCTGATTGCGCGGATCGTCCTGGATCGCCTGGCGGAAGAAGACCGTTGCCGCTTCGGTGTCCCGCGCGGAGCCTGCCACATAAGCCGCCAGGTAGTTGCCCTCGAGGCTCTCTGCCGGCCTCAGGATCTCGTCGGGGTCCGTGTTCACGGCCATGGCGGGGGACGCCAGCAGGCCGGCGGCCACGAACACGAGTGCAGACAGGCCCTTACGGGTCACAGGCAATTTCAAGGTGGGCACGAAAAGCGGCTCCAATCATCGCGACGTCTCCTGAGTGTAAGGAGATGTGCGCCAAATCAGGCCGGAGAATGGCGTCTCCCTCTTGTGGCCGCAAGGGGACAATTGCCGCTGGGGCGTAAAAGCCTCGTGAGGGATGCAGATGCGCCGGGATCCCAAGGCGTCGTCCCGGCGCTGCGCAGCGGAACCCGGGATTGCGTGAAGGATGTGGCGTGACCTGCTCTCCTCCCCACAAGCCGCGGGCAAGCCCCGAGACTTGTCTTGACGATGCGCAAACTGGGAACACCCGACTTGCAGTGGGGAGGGAAACCTGCGCTCCACTCGTCCAGCATACCGGATCGGCACCTGCCGCCTGGGACAACCGGGGGCTGTCATCCCCGGCAGCCGCAGGCTGGGAAGGGGATCGACTCCCATGCACTGAGCTATGGATTCCCCTTCCCCTCCCCTTCGCTACGTTGCGCCTGGGATGACGGCCGATCTCACATATTGACGTAGTTCGGCCCGCCGCCGCCTTCCGGGGTGACCCAGTTGATGTTCTGGTTCGGGTCCTTGATGTCGCACGTTTTGCAATGGACGCAGTTCTGGGCGTTGATCTGGTAGCGGACGCCCCCCTCGCCTTCCACCCACTCGTACACGCCCGCCGGGCAGTAGCGCTGCGAGGGACCGCCATAGACGTCGTGCTCGGAGCCCTTCTGAAGGCCCATGTCCTTGACCTTGAGATGGACCGGCTGGTCCTCCTCGTGATTGGTGTTGGACAGGAACACCGAGGACAGCCGGTCGAAGGTGAGCACCCCGTCGGGCCTGTCGTACTTGATCGGCTTTACTTCAGAGAGCGGCAGCAGGCACTCGTGATCCGGCTTGCCGTGGCTCATGGTGCCGAAGGGCGACCAGTTGAAGATCTCGGTCAGCCACATGTCGAGGCCGCCGAGCGCCACGCCGGCCGTCGTGCCGTATTTCGACCAGAGCGGCTTCACGTTGCGCACGCGCTTCAAATCGTAGCCGATAGGCGAGGCGCGCCAGGATTCCTCATAAGATGCAACCTCGTCATGCGCCCGGCCCGCCTGCAGCGCCGCGAACACATGGTCGGCGCAGAGCATGCCCGACAGGATGGCGTTGTGGCTGCCCTTGATGCGCGGCACGTTCACGAAGCCCGCCGAGTCGCCCACGAGGCAGCCGCCCGGGAAGCTCAGGCGCGGCACAGACTGCCAGCCGCCCTCCATGATGGCTCGCGCCCCGTAGCCGATGCGCTTTCCGCCCTCGAACACGTCGCGCACCATGGGGTGCGTCTTGAAGCGCTGGAACTCGTCGAAGGGCGACAGGGTCGGGTTCTTGTAGTTGAGATGCACCACGAAGCCGACGGACACCAGATGGTCGTCGAAATGGTAGAGCCAGGAGCCGCCGCCGGAATTGTTCGGCAGCGGCCAGCCCATAGAGTGGCGCACGAGGCCGGGCTGGAAGTGCTCCGGCTTGACCTGCCACAGCTCCTTGATGCCGATGCCGTATTTCTGGTGGTCGCGGCCCTGGTTCAGGCCGAAGCGCTCGACCATCTGCTTGGTGAGCGAACCCCGCGCCCCCTCGCCGAAGACCGTGTATTTGGCGCGAAGCTCCATGCCGCGGGTGAAGTTGGCGTTGGGCTCGCCGTCGCGGCTGATCCCCATGTCGCCGGTGGCCACGCCCACCACCTTGCCGTCCTCGACCAGCACTTCCGATGCCGGGAAGCCGGGATAGATCTCGACGCCGAGTTCCTCCGCCTTGCGGCCGAGATAGCGGGCGACGTTGCCGAGCGAGCCGATGTAGTTGCCGTGGTTGTTCATGAGCTTGGGCATGAACACATTGGGCAGCGTCACGCCGCCGGCATGTCCCAGATACATGAACTGGTCGGCCGTCACCTCGGTCTTGAGGGGGCGGTCCGGATCGGATCGCCACTCGGGCAGGAGCCCGTCGAGGCCGATAGGGTCGATCACCGCCCCGGACAGGATATGGGCACCGACCTCGGAGCCCTTCTCGACCACCACGACGGAGATGTCCCCGCCTGCCTCGGCCGCCTGCTGCTTGAAGCGGATGGCGGTCGCCAAGCCAGCAGGACCCGCGCCCACGACGACGACGTCGAATTCCATGGATTCACGGGCGGGCAACTCGGCCATAGGTTTCCTCCTGATACGCGCCTTCAGCGCCTGAAGAGACAGACGGTTTACATATGAACAATCTGCCTGAATTCTCAAGCTATTCTAATCAAGACATTGTCCTAGCTTCATTGGAACGAGGCTGAAAGTTCTCTTTGTGCATAAGGTGATGCCAAAACCCGATAATCGCGTCTGTCCCGGGCAAACGGATCGGCGCGACCGAGCTGCGCGATCGCAGCGGTGGCAAAGCGCGTCCGGAGTTGTTCGACGATGACGAGAGGGTTACAAAGGAGCATGCAGGATCATCCGCCCGGCCATGCGGCGTTCTACACGCTTTTCGAGACAGCCATGGGCCTCTGCGGTTTGGCCTGGAACCAGCGCGGCATCATCGGCTTTCAGCTCCCCGAGGACGACCGATCCAAGCTCTGCGGCCGCCTCGCCAAGCGCTTTCCCGGGATCGTCGCAGCCCCTCCGCCGCCGGATGTTCAAGGCATCATCGCCGACGTCGTGGCTCTCCTGAGCGGCGAAGCGCGTGATCTCTCCACGGTCCCGCTGGATATGGAACGCGTGCCGGACCTTGACCGTCGCGTCTACGAGATCGCCCGCACCATTCCACCGGGCCGCGTGCTAACCTACGGTGAGATTGCCTCGCAGCTCGGCGTCAACAACGCCCGGATGATCGGCCAGGCGCTCGGGCGCAACCCGTTTGCCATCATCGTGCCCTGCCACCGGGTTGTCGCTGCGGGCGGCAAGCTTGGCGGCTTCTCGGCCACGGGCGGCTCCATGACCAAGCGCCGCCTCCTCGCCATCGAGGGCGCCAGACGCGACGAGAGCCCAACCCTGTTCGACCTGATTTCGTGAAGGCAAGATCTGCAGCACTTTTACAGGCCCGAGCTGTTGATAGGCCCTGGAATGCTCGCACGAGGTCAAAACAGCCCCTCTCCGACGCGATGCACTCCAGGCGGTCCTCGACTTACCTGTCGAGGTAGGGGTTCAGTCACCTGGTCGATCCAACACCGGCGAAGATACTGATCATTCTGCTGACGCCATTTCGTATGAAGACGAGCAGGAAACCTACCAATACGAAGCCCAAAGCCACCAACTGGGAGGCTGACACATCTGCATCCAGCCAAATCCAGGCCATGAGAACAGCCGAGATAGGCATCGCCGCTATGGCAACTCCTGCAGCGGCGGCAGAGCTTCTGCCCATGCCCCAATACCAGAGCAGGAAGCTCAGAATGGTCGGCCCTCCCGCAAACCAGAGAATGGCCAACCATTGAGACGTTTGAGCATGAGGCCACCCATAGAGCCATGTTTCCACCAGGGCAGGCCCTAAAGATAGAAGAAATCCCAAGCCTGACATAGATGCCGCTATGAAGAAGGCGCTCACCGGTGTGGAAAGCCGCTTCGACAGAACGGTGAAGAGAGCATCGGCCCAGTATGCAAGGATCAGACAGACCAAGCCTAGCATTTGCGCGCCCTCGAGCATCGACGGACCGGAACCGTTCTGGCGGCTTATGGCCAACATGATCAATCCTGCAGATGCGCAGCCGACGGCTGCTTTCTCATGCGCCTTCATCCGCTCTTTCAGAAGGACGAAACCGGTCAGGCTGATGAGAGCAGGAAGAAGCCCTGCCGCAACTCCTGCATTGACGGGCCCTGCAAGGTGAACGCCTTGAAGAAAGAGGATCATGAAGATCACGGTGCCGGTCGCAGCCTGGAAGGTTAAAAGACCCCAGTCCCTTGCCGGCAGACGCACCATCCCTCCATGCAGGAGAGCAACTGGGACCAAGACGCTGGATGAGATGGCATAGCGGATGGCAGCTGCCGTGAAGCGGGGGAAGCCCTGAATCACCAAGTCCGAGACGAGCACCATGCTCCCCGCAAGCATGGAAGCGAGTACCATACTGAGAAAAGGAAGCATGTGCTGCTCTGCCATTTCTGAAAAAACAAGCCAAGGGTTATATGAAATAGCGTAACGAAAAGAAAGCTGATGCGCTCGTATGGCAGGGCGGATTTTGTTGTGATAACGCCCCGGAATGCCTATCTAACTGAAATGCCCAGCCATTCCTCCGACCGCGATGCACTCCAGGCGCTCCTCGACTTCCATGTCGAGGCGGGGGTTGATCTCGCGCTCGACGAGACCCCGCACAATCGCTTTGCGGAGCCCAAGGCCGAGCCCGCCCGGGACAAGGCCGAAACGCCGGCTCCCGCCTCCAAGCCCGGACCGGCTCAGGCTGCCCCCTCCCCCCGCGCCTTGCCGAAGGCGGCAGCGAGCGCCCCTGAGGAGGTGGCAGGCCTTGCCCGCGAGCAGGCGCGCCATGCCCGGTCCCTGGAGGAGCTGGAGGCGATCCTGGCAGGCTTCGACGGCTGCGCGCTTAAATTTTCCGCCAAGAACCTCGCCTTCGCCGACGGCAATCCCGAAGGCCGCGTGATGCTGGTGGGCGAGGCTCCCGGAGCGGACGAGGACCGGATCGGCAAGCCCTTCATGGGCCGCTCCGGGCAGCTGCTCGACCGGATGCTCGCCACCATCGGGCTCGACCGATCCCAGGTGTATGTGGCCAATATCGTGCCCTGGCGTCCGCCGGGCAACCGCACCCCGACGCCGCAGGAGATCGCCATCTGCAAGCCGTTCATCGCGCGGCAGATCGAGCTGGCCTCCCCTGAATTCGTGCTCTGCCTCGGGGGCCCCGCCGCCCAGAACCTGCTGAACATCAAGGAGGGCATCCTGCGCGCGCGCGGCCGCTGGTTTACCTACAAGGCTGAGGATGGCCGCGAGATCCGGGCGCTCCCGACCCTGCACCCGGCCTATCTTCTGCGCCAGCCCCTGCAGAAGCGGCTCGGCTGGCGCGATTTCCAGGCCTTGCGGCGAGCGCTCGACGGCAGGGAGTAGGCTGCTTCCGGCATCCTGCTTCGGAACCGGTCCATACGCTTACGCCTTAAGCTCCTGCAGTGACTGGACTGCGGCTTAAAGGTGGATCATGCGCTGGCAAGACTTTCGAACCTCGTCCAATGTGGAAGACCGTCGCGGCATGGGCATGGCCGGCGGCGTGGGCGGGCTCGGGATCGGAGGCATGGTGATCCTCGGCCTGATCGGCTGGGTTTTCGGCATCGATCCCCGCATCCTCATCGGCGGCGCCGAGATGATGACCGGAGGCGGCTCCGGCTACCAGCAGCAGCAGCAGCAGGGTCGACAGGGCGCCCCGCAGGATGAGGCGGGCCGCTTTGCCTCCGCCATCCTGGGCAACACGGAAGACGTGTGGAACACGGTGCTGCCCCAGCAGGTCAATCAGCAGTATCGGGCTCCGAAGCTCGTGCTGTTCTCCGACGCCACCCGCTCCGGCTGCGGCGGCGCGCAATCGGCCATGGGTCCGTTCTACTGCCCTCTCGACCAGACGGTTTATATCGATCTCACGTTCTTCGAGGAGATGCAGCGCCGCTTCCGCGCCGGGGGCGACTTCGCCTATGCGTATGTGCTCGCCCACGAGGTCGGCCATCATGTGGAGAACCAGCTCGGCATCCTGCCCCGCGTGCAGGAGCGCCAGCGTCAGGTTGGCCAGGCCGAGTCCAACCAGCTCTCGGTCCGCGTCGAGCTGATGGCCGACTGCCTTGCCGGCGTCTGGGCCCATCATTCGCAGCAGCGCTGGAAATCCCTCGAGCAGGGTGACATCGAGGAGGCGATCCGGGCGGCCGAGGCTATCGGCGACGACCGGCTGCAGCGTCAGTCCGGCGGCCGCGTGGTGCCAGACTCCTTCACCCACGGCTCCTCCGAGCAGCGCGTGCGCTGGCTGACGACGGGCTTGAAAAGCGGGCAGATCCAAGCCTGCGATACGTTCCGGGCAAGCCGGCTCTAAGATCAGGGCTTGGCGTTATCCCGGACGGCGTGAGCCGATCCGGGATGACACCCGTGGAACGCTCTGTCGTCCTGCGCTAGATCAAGGCTACGCAGCACGGAGATCCCATGCCCGGCATCGACGAAACACTCCCCTTCATCCCTCTCGGCATCGCGGTGCTGACGGTCTCCGACACGCGCTCCTTGGAGGATGACAAGTCTGGCTCGACGCTTGCCGAGCGGCTCACGAAAGCCGGTCACAGGCTCGGGGATCGGGCCATCGTGCCGGACGACGTGGAGGCGATCCGCGGCAGGGTGCGGGGCTGGATCAATGATACCGCCATTGACGTGATCATCACCACGGGCGGCACGGGCTTTACCGGCCGCGACGTGACGCCGGAGGCCATCGAGCCCTTGTTCGACAAGCGGATGGAGGGCTTTTCCGCCGTCTTCCACCGCATCTCCTACGACAAGATCGGCACCTCGACCGTGCAGTCGCGGGCAACGGCAGGGGTCGCCGGAACCACGTTCATCTTCGTGCTGCCGGGCTCCCCCGGCGCCTGCAAGGACGCCTGGGACGGGATCCTGTCGAACCAGCTCGATTACCGGCACCGGCCCTGCAACTTCGTCGAGATCATGCCGCGTCTCGACGAGCACCTGAAGCGGGGCAAGCTGCAGGCCGGCTAGGCCTTCCTCAGGCCAGCGACACGGTCTCGGCAATCACCGAGTCGAGCACCAGGTCGTCGGTGGCGCCCATGAGCCAGAGATGATCGATCTCGTAGCGCAGGATCGGCCGATCCCACCAGCGGTCGAGCAAAGAGGCGAGCGCCGCCGCCTCAGGCGGATCGAGATCGTCCGTCATGTTGTAGAGGCCGACCACGTACAGGTCGGTCTCGCGGCAGCCCAGGCTGCGCTGGATCTGCCGGAAGACGTTCTCGCCCTTCCGGCTTTCTGGATAGGCCCGCAGGTACAGGCGCCCCCGGTTCACGTTGCCGGAAAACAGGCCCCGCAGCTCGACCGTGATCGGCCCGACACCTCTCAGGTCCCGCAGCCGGCTCCTGTCGAGCGTGGGCGGCTCACCTGTCGAGAGCGAGCCGCAAATGGTGGCATGCAGCTTGCTCCTGCGCCTATCGAGCAGGCTCCAGGCAATCTTGCCCGCGAAGGGCGCTGCCCGCATGGCCTCGTCCAGATCGTGATAGGCCGGCGCCTGCGCCAGAGCATCGCCCGGAACCGGCAGCACCAGCGAGAACACCCGCTCGTGCCGTCCCATCACATAGGATGAGCCCTCGCGCGTCGCGATGATGCGCGGATGAGACGGAGCGACCAGGGGCAGGTGCGCAAGCCGGTAGGTCTCGTCGAGGGTGAGCCCCTCGCCAGGCTGGAAACGGGTTCGGCTGCGCTCGAAGCCGAGCTCGGCGTCCGGGCAGAACAGGATTGTCGAGGGTGGGTTACTCATTGGACGCTCAATGGAAGACAGGATCGCGCTCGATGGTCGCGGCAAGGCGCACGGGCGCTCGTGGCTTGCCGTGGTGGATGAGGATGCGGCGATGAACGAGATCGCCGGCGCGGATCGGGGTGCCCGCGAAACGGCGCCCCATGGCTTCCGCCCAGGCCCGCAGAAGGCCCGCGCGGCGGCACAGACGGGCCATGCTCTGCTGAGGCCCGGCAAGGCTGACGAAGCGGTCGACCGCCCGGATCCAGCCCTCCTGCGGAATGTCCCCGTCGTCGAGGCAAAGCAGCCAGTCGCGCCGCGCCGCCTTCGCTCCCTCCGCCCAGGCGGCACCATCAGCCACGACCAAGGTCGCGCCTGCGGCATCGGCCACCATGGCCAAGGCGGAGTCCTGTCTTTCGCACAAGATGACGGCATCGCCCACGAGACCTTCCGCAACAGCCGGAACGAGGGCGCTCAAAGTGGCGGCCAGAGCCTCGGGCCCATGGGTGACGCGAACCAGAACAGTGATCATCCGAACAGTATAGCCACACTCATCCCCACCGTCGCTAGGACAATCTAGCGACCGGCATCTTGAATTTGTTCTTGTTTTGTTCTTAAGCTTGGGGTGTTCCCACCTGCAGATTCGCTTGAGGCCGCCATGACTGTTCGCGCCAAGGACAATTCCCGCGATTTCGTCCGCTCCAGGCCTGTGAAGCGCACCCCGCTGGAGGCGGCGGAGGCGGCCCGGCGGCGCATGGACGATCCGGCCTACCGGTTCGAGATGGAGCGCCGACGGGGCCGAGGTGCGGCGGCCAATCCGAGCGGGCGCTACGAGGCGGCCCAGCGCGAGGGCTTCGACGACGGCTGGGAGATCGAGGAGGAACTTCCGGCTCTTCCCACCGAGGTGATCGTCGAGAAGCCGCGCACGATCATCAATCGAAACGACTCGCCCGACATTCTCTTCGAGAAGTCGATCAATCCCTATCGCGGCTGCGAGCACGGCTGCTCCTATTGCTTCGCCCGCCCCACCCACGCCTTCCAGGGCCTGTCCTCCGGGCTCGATTTCGAGACCAAGATCTTTGCCAAGCCGAACGCCGCGGAGCTGCTGGAGAAGGAGCTGCGCGCCTCCAGCTACCAGCCCACGACCATTGCGCTGGGCTCGAACACCGACCCCTACCAGCCGGTGGAGCGGCGATTTCGCATCACGCGCTCCATCCTTGAGGTCCTGCATCGGACGAACCATCCCGTCGGGATCGTGACGAAATCGGCGCTCGTGACCCGAGACATCGATATCCTGAGCCAGATGGCCGGCCGGCAGCTCGCCAAGGTGGCCGTCTCCATCACCACCCTCGACCCCAAGCTCGCCCGCCGGATGGAGCCTCGCGCAGCCTCCCCGATGAAGCGCCTCGAGACGGTACGCAAGCTCACGGAGGCCGGGATTCCGGTGACCGTGCTGGTGGCGCCGGTCATCCCGGCCGTCAACGACCACGAGATCGAGGCCATTCTGAAGGCCTCCGCCGAGGCCGGTGCCCAGGAGGCCGGCTACGTGCTCCTGCGCCTGCCGCACGACCTCAAGGACCTGATGCGCGACTGGCTCGCCGAGCACTACCCGGACAAGCTCAAACACGTGTTCACCCTGTTGCAGGAGGCCCGCGGCGGCAAGGATTACGATGCCGAGTGGAGCACCCGCCAGTCCGGCATCGGCCCTTATGCCTGGATGCTCGGCCGCCGCTTCGAGACCGCAGCCGAAAGGCTCGGGTTGAACAAGCGGAACCTGAGGCTGCGGACTGACCTGTTCCAGGTGCCGCCGAAGGAGACGGGGCAGTTGAGCTTGTTTTGAGCAATAGACCCAGCTGCGCAAATCATTATTATATTGCGTTGAAATGATAGATAGATTGTCGTTATCATATGACTGCATCTGCCCTAATGGTTGATCGCCAGCCGGTTCTTGTCGGTGAGAGCCTCGTGCTGCGGCCCATGCGTTCCGATGACTTCGACGAACTTTACGCCGTCGCAAATGACCCATTGCTATGGGCGCAGCACCCCGAACCCACACGCTGGCAGAAACAAGCATTTGAGCGTTACTTCAATGAGATGGTCGTGTCTGGTGGGGCCCTTGTCGTGATTGATCAAGCAACTACCAGGTTGATTGGCGCATCACGCTTTCAGATCACCTACGAAAACGATCTTGAGATTGGATGGTCGTTTCTAGGCCGTGCCTACTGGGGTGGGCCCACCAATGCGGAAATGAAACACCTCATGATCGACCATGCATTTGGGACAATTGATTCGGTCATCTTCCGAATCGGAGCCAACAACGCCCGGTCGCGGCGGGCGGTTGAGAAGTTGGGAGCACTCCTCGAAGCAACCTTCGAGAGCGCGCGTGGCCCTGCTGTGACGTATAGATTGCGACGCGGGGACTGGGTTGGCAGACACGATTCCATGACCTTTGTCACTGTCGATAAGTAAGCAACTCCCCCGATGGTGATCGTTTGATCTTAGCGAGATGACAAATGGTCCAACCAGCAGTTTTGTATCCTTATGAGCTCATCGATTCGCTCACCGAAATCACCCGGTCTCGGCCTCGACCGTGAGCTTTCCGCTCGCGCGCAGGGTTATTCCTGCATCGCCGGCCTCGACGAGGTCGGGCGTGGGCCGTTGGCAGGGCCGGTGGTGTCGGCGGCCGTGGTGCTCGATCTCGACCACGTCCCACAGGGCTTGGCCGATTCGAAGGCGCTGACAGCGGCCAGGCGTGAGGCTCTGTTTGCCGAGATCCTGGCGACGTCCAGGGTCGGCCTCGCCTCGGTCTCGCATCAGGAGATCGACACCATCAACATCCGGCAGGCCTCCCTGCTTGCCATGTGCCGGGCGCTTGCCGCGCTCCCCTGCAAGCCGGACATGGCGTTCGTCGACGGCAACGATCCGCCGGGCCTGCCCTGCTCAACGGAAGCGGTCATCAAAGGTGATTCGAGCATCGCCTCCATTGCGGCGGCCTCCATCGTGGCGAAAGTGGTCCGCGACCGCATGATGGCGAGGCTCGGACAAGCTTATCCTGCTTATGGTTTCGCCAGCAACGCGGGCTACAGCACGAAGGCGCATCTCTCGGCGGTCGCAAGCGAAGGGCCGTGCCCCTTCCACCGCTTAAGTTTTTCACCCTTGCGCCAAGGGTTACTGGACCTGTAACCGAGCTTAACGCTCGTTAACCCGGAAAACCCAATGAATTCAATAAGTCGGCAAGTTTTGCCGACCCAAAATAGCACGCGTTTTTTCCGGCTTGGAAACCTCATCTTTACCCTAACCGCACATGATCGGGACTGTTAGTTGCGTAACCGGTGATCACCCATGGGTACCTTGCGTACCGGGGCTGCCGGCGCCGCCTCCCGGATCAGTGTCTCGCGTACCGGGCGGTCTGCGCCGGCTCCTCGGACGGGGCGTAAAGCCCCCTTGTCCGTTCTGCCGCCTTCTCTTCCTCTCAATGAGATCCTTCTCGGCGACTGCATCGCCAATCTGGAGAAGCTTCCCCCTGAGAGCGTGGACGTGGTCTTCGCGGACCCGCCCTACAATCTTCAGCTCGAACAGGCGCTCACGCGCCCGGACCAGAGCCTCGTCGACGCCGTCGATGACGACTGGGACAAGTTCGCGAGCTTTGCCCATTACGACGCGTTCACCCGCGCGTGGCTGCTTGCCGTGCGCCGCGTGATGAAGAAGAACGCGACCCTGTGGGTCATCGGCTCCTATCACAACATCTTCCGCGTGGGCTCGGCCCTGCAGGACCTGAACTTCTGGATCCTGAACGACATCGTGTGGCGCAAGGCCAACCCGATGCCGAACTTCAAGGGCCGCCGCTTCACCAACGCGCACGAGACCATGATCTGGGCCTCGAAAAGCGCCGAATCAAAGGGCTACACCTTCCACTACGACGCGCTGAAGGCCGGCAACGAAGACGTGCAGATGCGCTCGGACTGGTTCATACCCCTGTGCACCGGCGACGAGCGCCTGAAGGACGAAAACGGCCGGAAGGTTCATCCGACCCAGAAGCCCGAGGCCCTGCTCGCCCGCATCCTGCTCTCCTCGTCCAATCCGGGCGACGTGGTGCTCGATCCGTTCTTCGGCTCCGGCACGACGGGCGCGGTCGCCAAGATGCTGGGGCGCAACTTCATCGGCCTCGAGCGCGATTCGACCTATGCCAAGGCGGCGCGCAAGCGCATCGATGCGGTCGAGCCCCTCTCGGACGTTTCGATTGCGGCGGCGCCCGAGAAGCGCACGGAAGTGCGGGTGCCCTTCCTGTCCATCGTCGAGGCCGGCCACGTGAAGGCGGGCGAGACGCTGGTGGACGAGCGCGGCCGCCACAAGGCGGTGGTGCGGGCGGACGGTACCTTGGCGCTCGGCGCCATCGTGGGCTCCATCCACAAGATCGGCGCGCTCACGCAGGGCTTCCCGTCCTGCAACGGCTGGACCTTCTGGCACGTGGAGCGTGAGGGCAAGCTCGTCTGCATCGACGAATTCCGCGCGAAGATGCGGACGGAGATCGCAGCCTGAGGGTTCCCTGCGACACCGCAAATCTGTTAAAGGGCTGGCCGCGCGCCGGCCCTTTTCGTTTGCGGCACGCAGGCATCGGACCCAGAAGTGGCTTCCACGTCTGGGATCGATTCCGAAGCCACTACATTGACTGGCGCATCGTTCTTCGCGGGAGACCGGGTCCCCTTTTCCGCACGATGCTCTAGCTTTTCGTCACAGAGGCGTCATCCGACACCGCTAGCGCGGGGGCAGCCTTACCAATAGCGAGGAACCGCCCCGTGTCCATCAAGCGCTTTCTTCCCCTGCTCGTCGCCCTGATGCCCACCTTCGCCCAGGCGCAGGGCCTTTCCGGCAACCTGGTTCTCTACACCAGCCAGCCCAACACCGACGCCCAGCAGACCATCGACGCCTTCAAGGCGAAGAACCCCGGCGTCACCGTTACCTTCGTCCGCGACGGCACCCCGAAGATCCTGGCCAAGCTCGGCGCCGAGTTCGAGGCGGGCCAGCCCCAGGCCGACGTGCTGCTGATTGCCGACAGCGTCACCATGGAAGGCCTCAAGAAGGAGGGCCGGCTCCTGGCGCACGACAAGGCCGACCTCTCGGCCTATCCCGCCGGCACGCACGACCCCAAGAAATTCTGGTTCGCCACCAAGCTGATCACCACAGGCATCGCCTACAACACCAAGGCGTCCTTCAAGCCGACCTCGTGGGCGGACCTGACCAGGCCTGAGATCAAGGGCCAGCTTGTCATGCCGAGCCCGCTCACCTCGGGAGCGGCCCTCATCCATGCGGCGACGCTGACCGGCACCATGGAAGGCGGCTGGAAGTATTACGAGGCCCTGAAGGACAACGACGCCGTGGCCGGCGGCGGCAACGGCGACGTGCTGAAGCAGGTGGCCGGGGGCCAGAAGCTCTACGGCGTCATCGTCGACTACATGCCGATCCGCGAAAAGGCCAAGGGCGCATCCGTCGAGTTCGTGTTCCCGAAGGAGGGCGTCTCGGCCGTGTCCGAGCCGGTGGCCATTCTCAAGAGCACGAAGAACCCGGACGCCGCCCGCGCCTTCGTCGATTTCCTTCTGTCGAAGGACGGCCAGGAGCTGGCGCTCAAGCAGGGCTACATCGCGGCGCACCCGGCCGTTGCGCTGCCCGCCGGCTACCCGCCCCGCGAGCAGATCAAGGTCATGGGCTTCGACGCCGCCAAGGCGCTCGCGGATGAGACCAAGAACAAGGCGGCATTCGCCGAAATCTTCGGACAGTGAGACGACAAGCTCAGGCCAAGTCGTTCCTGGAGCGGGGAGGTTTCGGCCTTCTCGCTCTTATCGCTTTGGCCGTCCTCGCCTTCGATGTTCTGCCTGCCGTGCGGCTGGTGCTGGCAGCCTTCGCTCTGGGCGGAGCGTTCAGTCCGGACGCGGCGCTCTCCGCGCTTTCCAGCCGGTCGGCCATGAACGCTTCGCGGGCAACCCTGGAAACGGCTTTTCTGTCGAGCCTGCTGGCCCTTCCGCTCGGCGGCGCCATGGCGCTCGTCCTTGCGGTGACGGATGTTCGCGGGCGACGCATCGCCTCGTTCCTCTTCGTCCTGTCGGTGATGATCTCGCCCCAGGTGATCGCGCTTGCCTTTCTTCATCTCGCCGGTCCCGCATCGCCGATCCTGAACAGCCTTGGCCTTGCGCCCGAAGCGGGCACCGCCAATCCCATACTCGGACGCGGCGGCATCATTCTGGTGCTGGGCCTGCATCATGCGCCCCTGGTTTACGTGGTGCTGAGCGCCGGCCTGAAGCGCATTCCCCTTGCGGTCGTCGAGGCGGCCCGCATGGACGGCGCGCAGCCGCTGCGGATCGTCACGGACCATCTTCTGCCCCTGCTTCGCCCGCATCTCCTGGGCGCAGCCCTGCTCGCCTTCGTGGCCGGTGTCGGCAATTTCGGCATTCCGGCGCTGCTCGGCGCACCCGTGAACTACCTCACGCTCCCGGTGCTCATCTATCGGCGGCTGTCGAGCTTCGGCACGGGCGTGATCGGCGATGTGGCGGCGCTCGGCCTGCTCGTGGCCGGGATCGCCATCGCCTGCGTGGCCCTCAGCCAGTTTCTCACCCGCAAGGATGGCATTCTCCTGGAGGAGGACGCTTCCTTGAAGCCGTTCTGGCATCTCGGGCGTGCCCGCATCATCGCCGAGGCCTTTGCGGGTCTCGTGATTGCCGTGACGCTGGTCCTGCCCGTGCTGTCGCTGCTGGCAGCAGCGCTCGTTCCGTCCTACGGCATGCCGCTCAATCTTTCCACGATCACCCTCGACAACTTCGTCGAGGTTCTGGCGCGGCAGGACGTGACGGTGCGCGCCTTCATGAACTCGCTGGTTTATACGGGCGGCGCAGCGTTCCTGCTTGCGCTCCTGTCCGTGCCGGTCGCCTACGGATTGGTGCGCCTGATGGGACCCGCGCGAATCCTGGCAACGGCCCTCCTGGAAATCTCCTATGTGCTGCCCGGCATCGTGCTGGCCATCGCCTGCATCCTCCTGTTCCTGAAGCCGCTGCCGGTGATCGGCCTGTCGCTCTATGCCACGCCCTGGATCATCGCCTTCGCTTACGTTGCCCGTTTCCTGTCGGTGGCGCTCAAGCCCGTGCTGGCGGGAATGACGCAGATCGACATCGCCCAGGAGGAGGCGGCAGCCATGGACGGCGCCCGCCTGCCCCAGCGGCTCCTCGGCATCGTCCTGCCCTCGCTGCTCCCGGCGGCCGTGGCCGGCGGGCTGATGGCGTTCCTGCTCGCCTTCAGCGAGCTGACCGTCTCGGCCCTGCTCTGGACGGCCGGAACCGAAACCATCGGCGTGGTGCTCTACAACCTCGAAGAAGCGGGCCTTGCGAGCCAGGCATCCGCCGTTGCGGTGGTTATCGTGGCTGTGGTGACGGTTGCGATGCTCGCCCTCGATGCGCTCGGCAGATACCTGCCGGAAGGCACCCTGCCCTGGCACGGCGCGACGGATGCGGCTGCGGTTACAGCCAAGGCATCTGGTCTATTGAATGCTGACTTAGAAAGGGCCAAGCGCTTCGAGCCGGCACCAGCCCTTGGTGCTTAGAAGCTTTTGCAGAGCAAAGCTCTCCGGCGGCTCAATGGAAGCGACGCAACTTTATCCTTGCTGAGCCCCGGCTGCCATGAACTACAATGGAGCGATGAGAATCGCCGTTATCGCTGACATCCACGGCAACCTGATCGCCCTTGAAGCCGTCCTTGCTGACATTGCCAGGGAGAAGCCCGATCTGACCGTCGATCTGGGCGACTGCGTGTCAGGACCTCTTTGGCCTCGCGAGACGATCGAGCTTCTTGCTACCCTGAAACTTCCCACGGTCAGGGGCAATCACGACAGGCAGGTTGCGACCCTTGCTCCGTCAACCATGGGTGCGTCCGACCGCTTTGCCTATGGGGAACTGGACGTCAGGCATCTGGAGCACCTGAAGGCGCTGCCGCCGAGCCTTTGGGTAGCACCGGATGTCCTAGCCTTTCACGCAACGCCCCATCGGGACGATGTTTACCTGACGGACGCCGTCGTCGACGGACGGCTCGTTCGTGCCGGCATCGCCGACATCGAGAAGCATCTCGGCCAAACCACCGCGCGGGTGATCCTGTGCGGGCACAGCCACAGGCCCGACGCAGTTCGCCTCGGCAACGGCGCCCTGATCGTGAACCCCGGCAGCGTCGGCTGCCCGGCTTATGACGACCCGGTGCATCCGGCCCATGTCTCGGAAGCAGGAACGCCCCATGCGCGGTATGCAATCATCGACATGCGGTCGAATGCTGCCGTGAACGTGGCGTTCAAGGCCCTGAACTATCCGCATGAGGCCGCGGCCCAACGGGCAGAGGCCAACGGCAGGCCGGAATGGGCTCATGCGCTCAGAACAGGCATGACGCTGCATTCGGTCGAGTGAACTGGAAGGGTAGGCTGAATTGTCGATATGGCCGGCATCATGCCGGCCATATCGTTTTAGCTCACGGCTGAGACCGCGCCGACAGCCAGCTCATCAACTCCGCATCGAAGAGAGCGCTCTCCTCGAGCTGCGGCGTGTGCCCGCTTTTTTCGAACACGCGAACCGTCAGGCTCTTGAACCTGCTCCTGTACGGCTCCCAGGCAGCATAAGGCGCCACGAGGTAATCGTAGCGCCCCAAAGCCAGGAAAACCGGAGCTTCTAGCCGCTCCAGACCTTGCGCGATATCGATATCGCGAAACGCCTCGCCCCAGAGATGGTCGAAGACGGGCATGTTCACATGCACGCCCTCCCATAAAGGAGCGGCATCGAACCCGTAGTCGTACCAGCTTCTCGCCCCCATCCTCACGCAGAAGGTGACGAAGCGCTTTTCCGGTGCGGCTTCGATCTCAGCTGGAAGAAGCGCGAGATCGCTTGCGAGCCTCGCCTTCCGCTCGGGGCAGACGGATTCCTGCCAGTACTGCTCCGTCGCCGCTTGATGCGCGGCACCGTGGCTCGGGCCGGTGGCGATGATCACCACATGGGACACATGCTGCGGATGACGCTTGGCATATTCCAGCGCCATGTAGCCGTGACCGGAATGGCCGATGACGATCACCTTCTCGAAGCCGAGATGCTTTCTCACGAGATCGATATCGTCGAGCACCACATCCAGGGTGTATTCCGACGGCGGAACATTCTCGGACAGATGCGCGAAGCCGCGATGGTCCGCAAAGACCAGCTTCAGCGATTGCCGTAGGGCTTGCGAAAAAACGCGCGGATAATAGACCGCGCTTCCGATCACGAGGGCAGGCGTTCCAGCGCCCTCGACGGAATAGGCCAGCTCGAAGAGCCCGGACCGGATCGTCCCACGCTCGATGGCGTCTTCTGATGCTTCAGACATTGTGGTTCTTTCATCCATAGGTCGTCATCCTGCCGAAACAATGGTTTCGGCGTGAAAGGCATGGCAAAACGGCCCGCATGGCAGGCTCATTGCCACGGATTTTCAGGCGGGATAGCGTCGCTAACGGATGAGGCGCACGGGTGAAGTCCTTCGGCTGCGAAGCCCTTGTTGTGCTCCAAGCCAGCGCACTTGTGAAGCCCCGGCCCCTCATCAAATCTGAAGAGCTCCCGCACGGTTCTGGCGGGCTGCGGCAGGGCTGGCATTGCGGGAAGGTGCGGCTTGTCCCCAGGGCCGGAACATTCCCCTATGCCGATCCCGCTTCAACGCTTTAGCATCATCTCATGGCTTCTTCGTCTCTCGACCCCTTCCGCCTCGCCTTCACGGAACCCTCCTGGGACGATCTGCGGATCTTCCTGGCCGTGGTGGCTCATGGATCGATGAACAGCGCCGCCAAGGCGCTCGGCCAGAGCCAGCCGACGATCGCGCGGCGCATCAAGGTGCTGGAGGAGACCGTCGGGCTCTCCCTGTTCCAGCGCGGCCCCAACAACCTCGAGCTGACCGAGGCCGGGCAGGCCATCCTCGAGGCCGCAGTTCCCATGGGGGATGCAGCCGCCATCGTGTCGCGCACGGCGGCGGCCTACCGCCCCGATCCCGATGCCCCCGTGCGGATCACGGCAACCGCCTCCGTCACCATGTTCCTGTCGCTACACTCGGCGGAGCTGCACCAGGCGGCCTCCCCCGTGGAGATCGCCTATATTCCAACCCGGCGCAGGCTCGATCTGGCGTCCGGCGAGGCCGATATCGGCCTGCGCATGCGCACCCTGCCGGAGGGCACGGACGACCTGGTCGCGAGAAAAATCGGGCAGATCGCCTTTGCCATCTATGCGCGCACGGACAATCCCACCGCCGTCATCGCGCCGCCGGAGGACCCGACCCTGTCCCGGCAGGCGGCCTATGTGGCCGAATTTGCGCAAGGCCGCACCATCGCGGCCCGCATCGGCGACATGCCGATCCGCTACCAGGCCGCGAAGGCAGGACTTGGCGCGGCCTTCCTGCCCTGCTGGCTCGGCGATTCGGACCCGGATCTGGTTCAAGTGGTGAAACCCGAAGGCGACCTGATCGAGGACGTCTTCCTCGTCATGCACCGCCGCAGCCGCACCCGCCCGAACGTGACGCGGGTGGCGAATGCGCTGGCCAACCTGTTCAAGCGCAATCAGAAGGCGCTGGTGGGGGTCTGAGCGTTGTTCCTGGCTATTTAGGCTTTCCAAATGGGGGCAGAACAGGAGCGTCGGTATCGTTCCTCCCTCACCTGCCTGGCAACTCAAGGAAACGGAGCGTCTTGCCCCAGCATCACTTTAGCAAAGGCCATCCTACGCCCGGTGGCGGTTATGCTCGGATGCTGCCTACGGCTTGGGCGTGCCATCCATCAGCTTTCCCACCGCCGCCCTGATCTCATCGGTGATTCCTACCGCATAGGCAAAGCACCGCCTTGGATCGAAGCTGCAGCTCCCGGTCTTTCTGCCGCTGTAGGACGATACGACCCCAGCCACCTCAGGCCCGGATGAGCCTTCGACCAGGACGGCGCTTCCAGAAGCTCCGATGCTGGTTGAGCAGTCGAGTTTGTATCCGGCAGGTTCGATCCGATCGATGGTGACCCCGGCCCGGACCTTGCATGTTTGATAGACGCGCATGAACTGCGACACGTATTTGAAACCCTCCTGGTGCATGGTAACGAGGGTTACAGGCGTGTTAGGCCGAACTGCTTGCGAGGCTAAGGGATAAGGCTTCACGCCTGGAACCGGGCTCTCCAGTTTGAGCACGACCCAATCGAACCGGTCCACAAACGAGCGCTGCTTCGCCGCGTTGAAGATCGCGCTTTTGACGATGACCGGATACCAGTTCGAACGCTCCCCATCGGATACCTCAAGCGAGCATCGGTTTGGTTTGGATGCGGCGCTGTAGTCCTTCTGGGCAGGCTCGGCCATGAACACATGACGCACGGTCAGTACGATATCGCCCCTCTCGACGAGCGCCGCGCTGCCGGAGGTGAAGTTGCACATGATGCGCTGGCTCGCAGCATAGGGCTGGGCGGTGAGATCGTTGCCGATCCCCTTCTCCCGGTAATGGTCCAGGAGAACCTGCCGATTGTCTTTCCCGATCACCCCAGCTTGAGCCAGCGGGGAAAGCTGAGCGCACCAAATGACCGCAAGGCTCAAAGTCAGCGCGTATTGTCCTAATCGGGTCATGTGCTGCCCCCTTACCGTCGACAGGATCAACATGATGTGACGATATAATGAGCTACGATCCCGATTCGTTGCCGGCTGGGTTGGCTTTTTTTCCTGTTCCGGCAATCAGGGCCTTCCCGCCCGGCAGCTCGCCCAGCGCATGCGCCAGTACCTTCTTCATGGCGCCGGGCAGCGCCTCCTCATGCAGCTGCAGCCGGGGCGTCCAGCGCATCTCGTCAGGCGCCGGCGTTCCCTTGGCGACCTTGGCGAAGAGCACCGTCAGCTCCAGAGGAAAGTGGGTGAAGACGTGCCGGACGGTGCCCGGCAGGCGCTGCCAGCGGGCCTCGATGGGGGCGTCGAGCACGGCGCGGGAGGGCTGGTAATCCGGCTCCCAGGCGCTTGTTGGCGGTTCGACCATGCCGCCGAGCAGTCCCGTGGGCGGGCGGGTGCGGAGCAGGATCGTGTCGTCGGCGCGAAGCACCACGAAGGCTGCCCCCTTTCGCAGCTGCCCGGCCTCCTTCTTCTGCTTCTTCGGAAAGGTTTCCTGCAGGCCCTCGGAGCGGGCGCGGCACGGCCTCATCCATGGGCACAGCGCACAGGCGGGCCGCTTGGGCGTGCAGATGGTGGCGCCGAGATCCATGACCGCCTGGGCGAAATCGCCCGGCCGATCCTCGGGCACGAGCTCCTCGGTCAGGCTCCGAATCAGGGGCTTTGCCTTGGGCAGGGGTTCCTCGACCATGAAGACCCGGGACATGACCCGCTCCACGTTGCCGTCCACCGCCGCCGCCTTCTCGTTGAAGGCGATGGCCGCGACGGCAGCTGCCGTATAGGCGCCGATGCCGGGAAGCTTGAGGAGTTCGGCCTCTGTCGAGGGAAAGCGCCCGCCGTGTTTTTCCACAACCGTCTTGGCGCAGGCATGGAGGTTGCGGGCGCGGGAATAGTAGCCGAGCCCGGCCCAGGCATGCATCACAGCCTCGGATGGGGCCTCGGCGAGCGCCTCGACCGTGGCGAACCGCTCCAGGAAGTTCAGGAAGTAAGGCTTGACCGCCGCCACCGTGGTCTGCTGCAGCATGATCTCGGACAGCCAGACGCGGTAAGGGTTTGCGGTCTCGCCCGGCTTGGCGCGCCACGGCAGGTCGCGCCGGTGACGGTCGTACCAGACGAGGAGATCCTGCGGGTCGGGCTTGGTCGCGCTCAAAGCGGGCGTTAACATGTGACGTGGAATAACGGTCTTGGATCCATATTCCAACGCGGCTTTTGGACATTCAACATGAGACGACCGAGGCCTTTGGCCCGCCCCCTTGCCGAATTTCTCGATGTCTGCTTGTCCCCCAGCCTGGCAGCGCAGGGCTTCGCCACCTCCGACATCATCATGGCCTGGCCCGAGATCGTGGGCGAGCGGCTGTCCGCCTTCACCCAGCCGCTCAAGATCGAATGGAAGCGCAAGAGCCCCCATGCGGATCCGGAATCGCGGCCCGATCCGGCAACCCTCGTGGTCCGGGTGGAGAGCGCCTTTGCGTTGGAGCTCCAGCACCTTGCCCCCACGGTCATCGACCGGGTGAACACCTATTACGGCTGGCGCTGCATCGGAAAGCTCGTGCTGAAACAAGGGCCTGTGCGGCGGGTTGAGAAGAAGCGCCCGGCCGCTCCCATCCTGTCGCCTCAGGACCGGGAGAAGGTCGACAGGGCCGTGCAGCCCATTGAGGAGGAATCCCTGCGGGCGGCTCTCGACCGGCTGGGCCAGGCGATCGTCAGCTCCGGTTCACGCACGAAAGCGTGAGATATCCGGCGCTTGCCTCTTAGGGCAAGGCATTCTACCGCAGAACGAAATCCTTTCAGGAGTTCCCTTACGATGATCACCCGGCGTCAGACGCTTCAGCTTCTCGGAACCGCAGCCGTTGCGGCCTATTTCGCCACCAGCCTGCCGGCACTCGCCCAGAACGTGTCCGCTCAGGACCTTGCCGTCCAGGGCCCCCTCGGCGACGTGGCCATGGGCCCGGACGACGCCAAGGTGACCATCATCGAGTACGCCTCGCTCACCTGCTCCCACTGCGCCAATTTCCACAAGACCACCTGGCCGGAGCTGAAGAAGCGCTACATCGACACCGGCAAGGTGCGCTTCGTCCTGCGCGAGTTCCCCCTCGACCCGCTGGCCACCGCCGGCTTCATGCTCGCCCGCTGCGACACCAAGGATAAGTACTACCCGATCACGGACCTGCTCTTCGAGCAGCAGCGGAACTGGGCTTTTACCGACAAGCCCCTCGACGCCCTGCGCGGTCTCATGCGCCAGGCCGGTTTTTCACAGGAAAAATTTGACGCTTGCCTCAAGGACCAGAAACTATATGACGCAGTCAATGCGGTGAAGAACCGGGGTATGGAGCAGTTCCGTGTGGACTCCACGCCGACCTTCTTCATCAATGGTCAGCGTCATCCTGGAAGCCTGTCGATCGATGAGATTGAAAAGGTCATCAAGCCGATCCTGGGAGAGTAAGCTCCTTCACCTTGCCCCCATGGGGCGGGACGGGAAGGCGCGTCCATGAAGCTGACGCGCCTTCGCATCGCAGGCTTCAAGACCTTCGTCGAGCCCACCGACTTCCTGATCGAGCCGGGCCTGACCGGCGTCGTCGGCCCCAACGGCTGCGGCAAGTCCAACCTCGTCGAGGCCCTGCGCTGGGTCATGGGGGAGAACTCCTTCAAGAACATGCGCGCCACGGGGATGGACGACGTCATCTTCTCCGGCTCCGGCGGCCGTCCGGCCCGCAACTGGGCAGAGGTGATGCTCACCATCGACAATGCGGAGCGCACGGCGCCCGCCGCCTTCAACGACACGGACCTCCTGGAAATCTCCCGCAAGATCGAGCGCGAGGAAGGCTCCACCTACCGCGTCAACGGCAAGGAGGTGCGCGCCCGCGACGTGCAGATCCTGTTCGCAGACGCCGCCACCGGGTCCCGCTCGCCGGCGCTGGTTCGCCAGGGCCAGATCAGCGAGATCATCTCGGCCAAGCCTCAGGCCCGCCGCCGCATTCTCGAAGACGCCGCCGGCATCGCGGGGCTTCATGCCCGCCGCCACGAGGCAGAACTGCGGTTGAAGGCCGCCGAGGACAACCTGGTTCGCGTCGAGGATGTGATCCGCGAGCTGGAAAGCCAGATCGAGAGCCTGAAGCGCCAGGGCCGCCAGGCCTCCCGCTACAAGAACCTTTCCGCCGAGATCCGCCGGCTCGAAGCCCTCATGTACGCCATCAGCTTCGCCGAGGCCCGGGAGCAGGCGGCAACCGCCGAGCGCCAGGTGGCGGAGAATCTCAAGGCCGTGGCCGAAGCCACCGAGGAGCAGACCCGGACCGCCACCGCCCAGGCGGTGGCCGCCCACGCTCTTCCGGCCCTGCGCCAGGCGGAAGCCGCAGCCGCAGCCGCCTTGCAGCGCCTGACTCATGCCCGCAACGAACTCGAATCGGAGGAACGCCGCTCCAAGGAGCGCGTGACCGAGCTGGAGCGGCATATCGGCGACCTCAACCGCGACCTGGCTCGCGAGGCCGCCCAACGCACGGACGCCGAGGCCACTATCGAGCGTCTTCAGTCGGAGGCCGCCGAGATTGCGCTCACCACCGACGGGGCGGACGATACCCGCGCCGAGGCCGAGGAGCGCCTCCACGCCGCCGAGGCGGAACTGGCCGAGGCCGAGGCTGCGCTGGGCGCCCTTCAGGCCCAGACCTCAGATCTCAACGCCCGCCGCGCCGCCCTGGAGCGGGCCATGCGCGAGGAGATGGAGCGCGCCGCCCGCTTCCGGTCCGAGAAGGAGCGGTTGGAGCGCGAAATCGCGGCGCTGTCCACCTCCACGGAGGACGGCCCAGCCCTCGACGACCTGCGCGAAGAAGCGGCAATCGCCGAGGAGATGGCCCAATGCGCCGAAGAGGCGGTGATCGAGGCGCGCGAGGTTCTGGCAGCCGCCCGGGACGCCGAGAACCGCCTGCGCCAGCCTCTCAACGAGGCGGAGCGCCGGGCGCAGCGCCTCGAGACCGAAGCGCGCACGCTCGCCAAGCTCGTGACCTCCGCCACCGGCGACCTCTGGCCCCCGGCGGTCGACCAGATCACCGTCCAGAAGGGCTATGAGACGGCGCTGGGCGCAGCCCTGGGCGACGATCTCGAGGCCTCCACCAACGCCTCCGCGCCTCATCACTGGGCCGAGACGACAGCCGGCGAGAACGATCCCGCCCTGCCGGAGGGTGTGCGCTCCCTGGCAGACCTAGCCCAGGCGCCCGCCGCCCTTCAGCGCCGCCTTCGCCAGATCGGCGTGGTGAGCAAGGCCGATGGGCTTCGCCTGCGCGGGCTCCTCAGGCCCGGCCAGCGGCTCGTATCGCAGGAGGGCGACCTGTGGCGATGGGACGGCTTCACCACGGCAGCGGAAGCTCCCTCCCCGGCGGCCCGGCGCCTTGCCGAAAAGAATCGCCTCGGCGACCTGGAGCGCGAGGCGGCGGAGGCCCGTGAGGCGGCCGAGCACCTGCGCCAGGAAGCCGAAGCGGCGCTCGATACCGTCCGCAAGGCCGCCTCGCACGAGATGCAGGCCATCGAGGCCGCTCGCCAGACCCGTCAGGCTCTCGATGCAGCCCGGACGCGCCTGACCGTCGCAGAGCGCCGGGAAGCCGAGCTCGGCCAGCGCCGCTCTGCCCTCCAGGAGGGCTTGACGCGTCTGTCGGAAAGCGAAGCGGAGGCCGTGGAGCGCGTGCAGGATGCGCAGGACGCCCTGCAGGACCTCGCTCCCGCACCCGACCTGGAAAGCCGCTTGCTCGAGGAGCGCACCCGCGTGGCCGAGCGCCGCGCAGCCGCGTCCGAGGCACGGGCCGCCCTCCAGTCCCTCATGCATGAGGCGGAGCTGCGCCGCCGCCGGCAGGAGGCCCTCGCGGCCGATATCCGCCTGTGGACCGAGCGGACGACACGCGCCGCCAGGGCTTTGGAGGATCTCGGCGAGCGTCTGGAGCGGGCTCAGGACGAGCACCAGCGGCTCCTCGAGGCTCCCGATACCTACCTGATGCGCCGTCGCGCCCTTATCGCCGAGGTCGAGGAGGCTGAGGCGAGGCGCAAGGAGGCCGCCGACCGCCTAGCCGATGCCGAAACGAGCCTTGCCGAGACGGACCGTGCCGCCCGCGCCGCCCTGGAGGCCATGTCGGCCGCCCGCGAGGCCCGGGCCGGGTCCCAGGCGCGCCACGAGGCCGCTCTGGCCCGCTTGGCCGAGATCACCCGCACCATCGCGGAAAACCTGGAGACGACCCCGGCCGGGCTCATCGAGCTGGCCGGCTTGAAGGACGGCGTCGAGCTGCCCTCCCACGGGGAGATCGAGTCCAAGCTCCACTCGCTCAAGAACGACCGGGAGCGCCTCGGCGCCGTGAACCTGCGCGCCGACGAGGAACTCTCCGAGCTTGAGGCCAAGTACAACAGCATCGCAGGCGAGCGGGACGACCTGGTCGAGGCCATCAAGCGCCTGCGCCAAGCCATCGGCAGCCTCAACCGGGAAGGCCGCGAGCGCCTCTTGGCCGCCTTCGACGTGGTGAATGGCCATTTTCAGCGCCTCTTCACTACCCTGTTCGGCGGCGGCACGGCGGAGCTGACCCTGGTCGATTCGGACGATCCATTGGAAGCCGGCCTCGAAATCCTCGCCCGTCCGCCGGGCAAGAAGCCCCAGAGCATGACCCTGCTGTCGGGCGGCGAGCAGGCGCTCACGGCAACCGCCCTGATCTTTGCGGTCTTCCTCACGAATCCGTCTCCCATCTGCGTGCTCGACGAGGTGGACGCGCCCCTCGACGACGCCAATGTGGAGCGCTACTGCGCCCTCCTGGAAGACATGGCCCGCCAGACGGAGACCCGGTTCGTGGTGATCACCCACAATCCGATCACCATGGCGCGCATGGACCGCCTGTTCGGCGTCACCATGGCGGAGCGGGGCGTCTCGCAGCTGGTCTCGGTCGATCTGCAGAGCGCCGAGCGCATTCTTGAGGTGGCTTAAGGCTTTCAGCCGCCGCCTTCGTTCAGCCTCAAAAACATGTGCGCTTTCGGCCCACGCTTGCGCAAAACCGCCGTTATATAAATAATTTCAAAAGCTTAGATCTTTTCAGACTTTCCTTGACAGGGTGGACCCCCGCTCATATGGTGCGCCCGGCTTTCGGGGCTGGTTTCCAAGCATTTTCCCGCAACGCTTCAAAGGAGATCGCAATGGCGGACCCTCAAGAGCGGAACGGCGAGAATGAGCGGAAAACGAGCGGCGCCGATGATGCCGACCTTTCAGCGAGACTGAAATCGCTCGACGCGCGGATCTCCCAAGCATCCGTTCATCGAGCCGAGTCAGAGCCTCGTGCCCGCCAGACGTCAAACTCCACCGCACTCGGCCAAGCCTTCAGGCTCTCGGCCGAATTCGTTGCAGGCGTCGCGGCAGGCGGAATTCTAGGTTGGCTCGTCGATCGTTTTCTCGGGATTTCTCCTTGGGGTCTGATCGTTTGTCTCATACTCGGCTTCTGCGCCGGGATGCTCAATCTGATGAGAGCATCGGGGGTGGTCAAACCCTCCCGGTATGACGAAAAGCGTTGACGAACCGGACTTTCGAACGCCAAACGGCATTTGACAACAGCGAACTTTGAGAGCGGATCATGGCGAGCCCGATCGAACAATTCCAGATCAAGCCCATCATTCCGGTTATCAATTTCACCAATTCATCCCTGTTCATGATCGGCGCCGCCGCCGTGATCGTCGGCGGCCTTCTGCTGGCGACCCGCAAGCGCGCCGTCGTTCCGGGCAGGGCCCAGTCGGTTGCAGAGGTCCTGCACGATTTCGTTGCGAACACGCTTGTCGATGCCACGGGCAGGGAAGGAATGAAGTTCTTCCCTCTCGTCTTCTCCCTCTTCATGTTCGTGCTCACCGCGAACCTGCTCGGCATGATCCCGGGCTTCTTCACGGTCACCAGCCACATCATCGTGACCTTCGCTTTGGCCATGCTGGTGATCGGCACCGTGGTGGTCTACGGCTTCGTCAAGCACGGCACCCATTTCCTGGGGCTCTTCGTGCCGTCGGGCGTGCCGGGCTGGCTCCTGCCGTTCATCGTGGTCATCGAGCTCATCTCGTTCCTTTCCCGCCCGATCTCCCTCAGCTTGCGTCTTTTCGCGAACATGCTCGCCGGACACATCGCGCTGAAGGTTTTCGCAGGCTTCGTGGTCAGCCTCCTGGCGGCCGGCGGGGCGCTGACGATCCTCGCTCCGCTGCCGCTTCTCATGGCGGTTGCTCTCATGGCGCTCGAGTTCCTCGTCGCCGCCCTGCAGGCCTACGTCTTCACGGTGTTGACCTGCATCTACCTCAACGACGCGCTGCACCCGGGGCACTAGGTCTGCGCTGAGTTACCCCTTCCCTCCCGATCACGTTATTCCCAAGGAGATCACAATGGATCCGGTTGCTTTCAAGTTCCTCGGCGCGGGCCTCGCCTGCATCGGCATGGGTCTCGCCGCTATGGGCGTTGGCAACATCTTCGGCAACTTCCTCTCGGGCGCTCTGCGTAACCCGTCGGCCGCTGACAGCCAGTTCGCTCGCGCCTTCATCGGTGCGGCGCTCGCGGAAGGTCTCGGCATCTTCTGCCTCGTCGTCGCTCTCGTTCTGCTCTTCACCTAATTCAAGACGGTGATCGGGAGGTCGAGGCGTGCGAACGCTTCGCCTCGACAAGGGTGACGGCGGATCGAAACCGCCGTCATTCATGTTTCCGGCGCATCGTGCGGAAAAAGTGGGGACCGGTTTCCCTGCCGAACGATACGCCGACTGGGAGATTGGGCATCGGATGAATCCCAAAAGTGCGTTCCACTTTCAGGTCCGATGCTAAGATTATCCATCCTTTAGGATCTGCTCCATGGCTCAGGCTCAGACGACCCACGCCACAACAGAGGCCCACGGCGGCGCTCACGAGGAAGCCGGCTTTCCGCCCTTCGCGTCGGAGACTTTCGGCGGTCAGCTCCTGTGGCTCGCCATCACCTTCGTGGTGCTCTACACCCTGCTCTCACGGCTGGTCCTCCCGCGCCTGAGCGGAATCATCGAGAACCGCCGCACGATGATCGCCGGCGATCTCGACGAGGCTGCCGCCATGAAATCCCGCGCGGAAGAGGCGGGCTCCGCCTACGAGAAGGCCCTTGCCGAAGCCAAGGGCCGCGCACAGGCTCTCGCTCAAGAGACCCGCGCCAAGCTCTCGGCCGAGAGCGATGCCAAGCGCAAGGCGCTTGAAGCCGACCTCAACCAGCGCCTGGCCGAATCGGAGGCCACGATCGCTGCCAAGAAGGCAGAGGCCATGGGCCATGTGCACGGCATCGCCCACGACACGGCAACGGCCATCATCGAGCGCCTGACCGGCAAGGCTCCTGCTCCGCAGGCCGTCGAGGCCGCCCTCAACCAGATCAAGGCCTGATCAGGAGATCCCCATGTTTCAAAGCGCTGAATTCTGGGTTGGCGTCGCCTTCGTCATTTTCTGGGGCCTGATGTTCTACCTCGGCGTTCCCGGGAAGGTTTTCAACCAGCTCGATTCCCGCGGCAAGCGCATCAGCGACGAGCTCGCCGAGGCCAAGCGCCTGCGCCAGGACGCCGAACGGCTCCTCAAGGAGTACGAGGCCAAGCGCGCCGCTGCCGAGCGCGAGGCCGCTGACATCGTCTCCTCCGCCCGCGACGAGGCCGAGCGCCTGGCCCGCGATGCGCAGGAGAAGATGACCGACTTCATCACCCGCCGCACCGCCTCCGCCGAGGCGAAGATCGCCCAGGCCGAGGCTCAGGCTTCCGCTGAGGTGCGCGCCGCTGCGGTCGATGCCGCCATCAGGGCATCCGAGCGCGTCCTGCGCGACGAGATCACCGGCCCCACGGCCGCCTCCCTCGTCACCGCAAGCCTCAACGACGTGCGCACGAAGCTGCAGTAAGGGCTGCCCGCACCGGACACGATTTACAAAGGCCGCCTTTCGAGGCGGCCTTTTTGCTGGAGGCTTCCATGCTGCTGATTTTCGATTGCGACGGAGTTCTGGTGGATTCCGAGGGCTTGAGCTGCCAGCTCGATGCGGAACTGCTGACCGAGTTCGATGTGCCCTACACGGCCGAAGACGTTGCCCGCGAGTTCATCGGCGTCAGCCTCAAGGACCAGGTCGCCCGCATCGAAGGAAAGCACGGCATCAGGCTGCCTGCGGATTTCAGCGAGAGGCTGAACCGCCGGCTCTTCGCCCGGTTCGAGACCGACCTTGAGCCGATTGAAGGCGTCCGGGAGGCGATACTCGCCCTCCCCGTCCCCCGCTGCGTCGCCTCCTCCTCCGTGCCGGAGCGGATTGCCCTGTCGCTTCGCGTGACAGGGCTGTCGGACCTGTTCGACCACATCTTCAGCGCAACACAGGTTCCCCGTGGCAAACCGGCCCCCGACCTGTTCCTTCACGCGGCAGCGCAGATGGGTGCGGTTGCCCAGGAGTGCGTGGTGGTCGAGGACTCCACCGCCGGTGTTCAGGCAGCCGTTGCGGCAGGGATGCAGGTCATCGGCTTTACTGGCGGCGGGCATTGCGGGCCGGAGCATGGTGACAAGCTGCGTGCAGCCGGCGCATCCGTGGTCATCGACCATATGACGGATCTGCCGAAAACCGTTCGGGCCTTCACCCATTCCGCGAGCTGAAGCGGTGGAGATAACCGCCCATGCATAAGGTTTTCGTCTTCGGCACCCTCAAACGCGGTTTTTCCCAACCACGACGAGGGCATGGCTGGCCTCACCTGTCTCGGTTTTTACCGCACCGTTCAAGCCTATCCCTTGGTCATCGGGGGCCGGTGGTTCTCGCTGGTGATGTTGCCGGAGCCCGGAACTGGGCATCGCGTGACAGGAGAACTCTACGAAGCTGATGACGCGGCACTCACGCGCCTCGACCTCATCGAATCCGTTCACCTGCCGACCGGCTACCATCGCGAAAGGATTAAGGTCGTATCCCTGGACGGCGGGTTGCCCGTGAACGCCTGGGTTTACTTCAAGGATCGGGCACGGGTCGAATGCACACACTCCGCCTATCTGACCGCGTACGATGACGATCGGTACATCCATAGATCCAAGCGGCCCGCCGCCTGAGCACGCGAAGAAAAAGGCCGCCCAATGGGCGGCCTTTTCATATGTGGATGTCTTGAAAGGTTTACTCCGCGGCCTCTGCCACAGGCGCAGGCGGGGTCCACTTGAGCACCGGGTTGCGGGCGGCACGGGTCTCGTCGAGGCGGCGGCGCGGGGCGTGGTAGGGAGCGCCGGTGAAGCGCTCCTTGTCGCCCTTCTTGGCCGACATGGCGAGATCCCGCAGGGTCGCGACGAAGAGGTCCAGCGACGCCTTCGATTCGGACTCCGTGGGCTCGATCAGCATGGCCCCATGCACCACCAGGGGGAAGTACATGGTCATCGGGTGGTAACCCTCGTCGATCATGGCCTTGGCCACATCGAGAGTAGTCACGCCCGTGTCCTTGAGCCAGGCGTCGTCGAACAGCACCTCGTGCATGCACGGCTTGTCGCCGAAGGGCAGCGACATCAGGTCGGCGAGGCCCGCGCGGATGTAGTTGGCGTTGAGCACCGCATCTTCGGAGGCCTGCTTCATGCCGTCCGAACCATGGGAGAGCATGAAGGACAGGGCACGCACATACATGCCCATCTGGCCATGGAAGGCGGTCATGCGGCCGAACGGAGCAGCGGAGCCGCCGGCCTCATCGTTATGCTCCACCAGCTCGAACTCGCCATCCTTCACCCGCACGAACGGCACCGGCGCGAAGGGCGCGAGGCGTTCGGAGAGCACCACCGGACCGGAGCCCGGGCCGCCGCCGCCATGGGGCGTCGAGAAGGTCTTGTGCAGGTTGATGTGCATGGCGTCGACGCCGAGATCGCCGGGCTTCGCCTTGCCCACAATGGCGTTGAAGTTGGCCCCGTCGCAGTAGAAATAGGCGCCTGCATCGTGGATCGCCTTCGCGATCTCCGCCACTTGCGGCTCGAAGAGCCCGCAGGTGTTGGGGTTCGTGAGCATGATCGCGGCCACGTCGGGCCCGAGGCGCTCCTTCACGTCCTCCACATGAACCCAGCCGTCCTCGCGGGCCGGCACCGGCTTCACCTTGAAGCCGATGAGGGCTGCTGTCGCCGGGTTCGTGCCGTGCGCGGAGTCGGGCACCAGCACCACGTTGCGAGTCGCGCCCTCGCCCCTGGCCTCGATAGCCGCCTTGATCGCCATCATGCCGCAGAGCTCGCCATGGGCGCCAGCCTTGGGCGAGAGCGCCACGGCGGTCATGTTGGTGAGCGTGACCAGATAGCGCCCGAGCTCGTTCATGAGCTCCAGCGCGCCCTGCACGGTCGAGACCGGCTGCAGGGGATGCACGTCCGAGAAGCCCGGCAGGCGCGCCACGCGCTCGTTGAGGCGCGCATTGTGCTTCATGGTGCAGGAGCCGAGCGGAAAGAGACCCGTGTCGATGCCGTAGTTCTGCTGGGACAGGCGCACATAGTGGCGCATGGTCTCGGGCTCGGACAGCCCCGGCAGGCCGATCGGCTCCCGGCGCTCCAGCCCGCCGAGGCGCGGCTGGAAATCCTCCGGCTCGTCGATGTCGACGCCGGTGGTGTCGTAGCGGCCGATCTCGAAGAGCAGCGGCTCGATCTGCGCCAGCGCCTTGTTGCCGGTGAAGGTCGGATGGTTGCCTCCGGCAGAACCGGTAGCGCGGCTGGCGTCGCCCTGCAGGCGAGCGGCCTCGTCGCCCATCCCGGCGGCCGGATCGGACACGCCATGAGCCTGAGGAGCGGAGGGACGTCCCTGGCGGTTCAACATCACAGAACCTCCTTCAAGGCGGCGCATAAGGCCGCGCGGTCATCATCGGTGTTCACTTCGGTGGAGGCCACCAGCAGCAGGTTGTCGAGGCCGGCACCGGGCAGAAGGCGCGACACGGGCACGCCCGCAAGTACGCTCTTCTCGGCAAGACGCTCCACCACTTCGGCCGCAGGCTTTGCGAGCTTCACGGTGAATTCGTTGAAGAAGGTCTTGTTGAGCACTTCGACGCCGTTCACGCTGGCCAACCGGTCGGCCAGCTTCACCGCATTCGCATGGTTGACGCGGGCAAGGCGCGTGAGCCCCGCCTCGCCGAGCAGCGTCATGTGGATGGTGAAGGCCAGCGCGCAGAGGCCCGAATTGGTGCAGATGTTCGAGGTCGCCTTGTCGCGGCGGATATGCTGCTCGCGGGTCGAGAGCGTCAGCACGAAGCCGCGGCTGCCGTCAGCGTCCACGGTCTCGCCGCAGAGGCGGCCCGGCATCTGGCGGATGAACTTGGTCTGCGTGGCGAAGAGGCCCACATAGGGTCCGCCGAAGTTCAGCGCATTGCCGATGGACTGCCCCTCGCCCACCACGATGTCGGCGCCCTGGCTTCCGGGGGAGGCCACGAGGCCGAGCGACACCGCTTCCGTGAAGACGGCGATGAGCAGCGCGCCGTGCTGGTGCGCCTTCTCGGCGATGGGCTTCAGGTCACGCACGTTGCCGAACACGTCCGGCGACTGCACGACCACGCAAGAGGTGCTGTCGTCGATCTGGGACAGGATGTCCTCGGTCGCGCCGACATCCGGCTGCATGGACACCACATCGTCGCTCGACATCTCGGAGAGAGTCCGAACCAGATCCGCGTAATGCGGGTGCAGGCCGCCCGAGAGCACTGCTTTTCGGCGCTTGGTGACGCGGTGGGCCATGAGCACCGCCTCGCCCGTACCGGTGGAGCCGTCATACATGGAGGCGTTCGCCACCTCCATGCCGGTGAGCGCGGCTACCTGAGTCTGGAATTCGAAGAGGTACTGCAGCGTGCCTTGAGCGATCTCCGGCTGGTACGGCGTGTAGCTCGTCAGGAACTCGGAGCGCTGGATCAGGTGATCGACGGTCGCGGGCACATGGTGCTTGTAGGCGCCGGCGCCCACGAAGAACGGCACGGACGAGGCCGCGACGTTCTTCGCCGACATGCGGGAGAGGATGCGCTCCACCTCCAGCTCGCCCTTGCGGCGCGGCAGATCCACCGGTTCCTTCAGGAGCAGGTTTTTCGGCACGTCGGCGAAAAGCTCGTCAACCGTGTTGACGCCGATCCGCGCGAGCATTTCGCGGCGGTCGGTATCGGAGAGTGGCAAATAGCGCATCGGCAATGAACCTTGAAGTTTAGTGCGAGGGAATGCCCGCCACGACAATTTCCGTGATCACGGAATTGGCGATGAAGCACTCCTGGTGTGCAAGATGATGCAGATCGGCGATCTGCTCAGGCGTCGGCATTTTGTCGCCCGAAAACTCGATAACGGGATCCAAGGTCACCTTGGACACATAGAGCTTGCCCTTCTCGTTCGGCGTCATGATGCCCAGTGCCTGATCCACGTAGCTGTCGATGACGAAACGCTTCTTGGCCGCAATCGACAGGAAGGTCAGCATGTGACAGCTCGACACTGCTGCGACGAATGCCTCCTCCGGATCGACCGCATCCTCCCGCGAGAGGGGCAGCGGCACCACGGACGGGGACGCGGATGCCAGCACCTCGATCCCGCAGTCGAACGACCAGTGATGGCCGCGGCTGTAACGGTTGTCCGAGAATGTGGCGCCGTCACGGTTCCAGCGAACCGTCGCTCTGTATTCATGTGACATGATGGTTCCCCCCGTTTTTTTATGGTTAGCCGATCGATTTCAGGAATTCCTGATACTGGTCTTCGGTCATGAGATCGCCGAGCTCGCCCTCATCCTTCACGCGGATCTTCATGAACCAGCCGCGGCCCGAAGGATCCTCGTTGACGGCTCCGGGGGAGGCTTCGAGGTCGCTGTTGACCTCGACCACCTCGCCGGACACGGGCGCGTAGACTTCGCTTGCCGCCTTCACGCTTTCGACGACGGCTGCCTCATCGCCCTTCGACAGGCTTTTGCCGACGCTCGGCAGCTCCACGAACACCACGTCGCCAAGCTGGCCCTGGGCGTACTCGGAAATGCCGACGATGCCGGTGTCGCCTTCGATGCGGATGTATTCGTGATCCTTGGTGTAGCGCGTGGTCATGTTGGGTTCCTCTGGTCTTAGCGCTTGTAGCGATGGGGTGCGAACGGCATGGCGGCGACCTTGGCGGGCAGCGGCTTGCCGCGAACGATGAGGTGAAGGTCCGTGCCCACGGCGGACATGTCCCTGGACACGTAGCCCATGGCGACCGGGCCGTTGACGGTGGGGCCGAAGCCGCCGGAGGTCACGACGCCGACCTCCCGGCCGTCGGGCGTGGTGATGATGCTGCCCTCGCGGGCCGGAGCGCGACCCTCGGGCCTGATGCCGACACGAACGCGGGCGGCGCCCTCCTTGATCTCGCGCTGGACGCGCTCGGCCCCGGGGAAGCCTCCCTCCTCGCGGCGGCGCTTCTGGATCGACCAGATCAGGCCTGCCTCGATGGGAGACGTGGTGGTGTCGATATCGTGGCCGTAAAGGCAGAGGCCCGCCTCAAGCCGAAGCGAGTCGCGCGCGCCGAGGCCGATGGGCTTCACCTCCGGGTCGGCCAGCAGCCTGTTCCAGAGCTTCGCCGCATCTTCAGCCTGGCAGGAAATCTCGAAGCCGTCCTCGCCCGTGTAGCCTGAGCGGGAGACATGGCACCGGATCCCGTCGACCTGCACGCCGGCGGACATCATGAAGGGAAGATCGGCGGTCTCCGGCGCAAGCCCGGCGAGCACGGCGGCGGCGGATGGCCCCTGAAGGGCCATGAGCGCCAAGCCGTCCTTGCGGTTCAGGCTGACCCCTTGAGGCAAATGCGCCTGGATATGGGCGTAATCGGCGTCCTTCATGGAGGCGTTCACCACCAGATAGAGCCAGCCCTCATGCCCCGGAGCGCCTACGCGGGTGACCATGAGGTCGTCGAGGATGCCGCCATCCTGGGCGAGGAGCTGCGAATAGCGCTGCTGGTTCGGCTTGAGGTTCAAGACGTCGGCGGGAATCAGCGCTTCGAGCGCCCTCGCCACGGTCTCGTGGCTCTTGTCCTCGGCCACCAAGAAGGCTTGGCCCATATGCGAGACGTCGAACAGGCCCGCATGCTCGCGGGTCCAGTTGTGCTCGGTCAGGATGCCGGCAGGATACTGCACCGGCATGCTGTAGCCGGCGAAGGGCACCATGCGGGCGCCCGAGCGCACATGCTCGTCATGCAGCGGGGTTTGCAGAAGCGGCTCGTCGCTGTGGGCAGGCTCGGCCATCGGTTTCCCTCAAAGGTGCGCGTTCCATCGAGCCTTGCGGCCCGCTGCTTGCGCCCCCTCTGTCCCGAGACCTGAGAGATTTCCCTTGATCGCTTTCGCGAAAGGTTACGCCCGTCGGTGGACGGCGCTTATGAAGCGTCGTCGCTTTCCAGAGTGCCAGCTCCCGCGCGGTCCTTTGGCCTGAGCGTTTCCGGGGCGGTTGCGCCTTCGGCGCCGGGCTCTTACGCCCGGTCTCTTCCGCGGGGATCATCGGCTGGTTTAGCTCTGAAGAGGAAATGCGGTCCTGTCAACAAAGCAGGGCAGCCCTGTTCACCCTTTAATTGACGGCGCGCCCGGGAGGCTCCATCTTAGGGGCCATCTGTCACAGAAGGGGAGAAGCGCGGCCTGATCCGGTCAGCAGCTCCATGCATCGTTGCTCGAACTGATCATCGCTCTCGCTCTCGTCGCCCTGAACGGCGTCTTTGCCCTCTCCGAACTTGCCATCGTTTCCGCCCGCCGCCCACGCCTCAAGGCGCTGGCCGAGCAGGGCCGCCGGGGAGCCAACACGGCCCTGACCCTCATGGAGGATTCGGGGCGGTTCCTGTCCACGGTCCAGATCGGCATCACCCTCGTGGGCATTCTGGCGGGCGCCTTCTCGGGCGCGGCCCTCGGCCACAGGCTGACCGAGATCTTCCTGGCCCAGGGCATGCCCGAGGGCGCGGCCGAGCCCCTGGGCTACGGCCTCGTGATCGGCATCATCACCTACCTGTCCATCGTCATCGGCGAGCTCGTGCCCAAGCAGCTGGCCCTGCGCCATCCGGAAGGCATCGCCTGCGCCATGGCCCCCGCGATGCTGATCGTCTCGAAGGTCGCGGCTCCGGCCGTCTGGCTTCTGAATGCCTCTACGGGCCTGATCTTCAGCCTGTTCGGCAAGGGCTCCGACGGGGAGACGACGGTCACCGAAGAGGAGATCAAGATGCTCGTCGGCGAGGCCGAGAGCGCGGGCGTGATCGAGGAGGAGGAGCGCCGCATGATCTCCGGCGTGCTGCGCCTGGGCGACCGGACGGTGCGCGGCCTCATGACGCCGCGCACGGACGTGGACTGGATCGACCTGGACGACGACGAGGCGGCGATCCGCGAACTGCTCATCGAGACCCCGCACTCGCGGCTGCCGGTCAGCGAAGGAACGCCCGACAACGTGATCGGAGTCGTTCAATCCCGGGAGCTTCTGGCGGCGCTCCTGACCGGCCAGCCCCTGGACATCCGCAAGCACGTGCAGCAGGCCCCCGTCATTCCGGACACCCTCTATGCCCTGGACGCCCTGTCGACCCTACGCGACTCGGAGGTGCCGATGGCCCTCGTCCATGACGAGTATGGGCATTTCGAAGGGGTCGTGACCCCTGCGGACGCCCTGGAGGCGATCGTCGGCGCCTTCCGGTCGGACGGCGAGGCGCCCGACCCCGATGCGGTCCGGCGCGAGGACGGCTCATGGCTGCTCGCAGGCTCCATGCCGGTGGACGAGATGGCCGAGGTTCTGGGCGTCACGTTGCCTGACGCGCGCAGCTATCACACGGTGGGCGGCCTGGTGATCAGCGAACTCCAGCACCTTCCCAACACCGGCGAGCATGTGGACGCCCTCGGCTGGCGCTTCGAGGTCATCGACCTTGACGAGCGCCGCATCGACAAGGTTCTGGCCGCTCCCTTGAACCAGAGAGCGGGTGCCGCCGCCAACTATTGAGTGCTGGTGCGTCAGTAATGGGAGCATCGAACCGAGCCCAAAAGTGCATCACACTTCCGGGCTCGATGCTCTAGCCGCGCCGCCGGCCCGCCGCGGCGTTGCCGAGGCCGACCTGGATCACGAAATCGTTGGCATAGGCGGCCGGCACAACGATGCCCTCTTCCACCACGGACACCGTCGTCTGGGTTTCGCCGGCCGGGATGGCCGCGGCCACGCGCCGGGAGCGGTTCGCCAGAACGGTATCGCCGCGCTTGACGACAATCTGGATGGGCACGTCATAGCGGCCCGCCGATCCGCCACCGCCCAGGAGCGCCCGCGCCTCGACGCCCACCCGCACGAGGGTGGTGCCGTCCGGCTGGCCGACGCATTCCCGCGCCAGCTCTCCCAGGGCAACCTGACTGCGGATGGAGCCAGCCTCGCCTCCGCCGCGAACCTGGAGGGCGGCGCCTCCGTCGACGACGTCCACGGTCGGGCAGTAAACGTCACGACTTTCGGCCGATTGGGCCGGAGCCAGGGTGGCTCCCCCGGTGAGCAGCATGTCGCCCACGCCGAAGCCGCCCTCACCCGGCGCCCCGCAGCCCGTCAGGGCCGACAGGCCAAGCACCGCGACCGTCCATCCGGCCTTCCGGCCCCATCCGTCACTCATGAGAATCCCCCAACCTTCTTCATCTCTTATGGCAGGGCGTCGAACCCGGCCGCAAATCCGTTCAGGGACACGGGAATGCCGATCCCCTCCTCGGGCGTCTGGAAGACGATGAAGGTTGCCGCCTGCCCGGTCTTCATCTGCCCGATCAGGTTGTCCTCCATCACCACCTCAGCGACGCAGCCCGTGGCCAGGCAGCGGACGAAGCCCGCACGGCCGATATCCGTCTGGTCGATCTTGAGGCCCAGGCCCGAGGGCAACAGAATACCAAGAGGCGCGACCACGCGCAGGAGGCGGCTTTTGCCATCGGCGGTTTTCAACACAATAATGACGAGGGTGACGTTGGGACGATCTTCCGCAACGACATTCTGAACGAGGGCGCATTGCTCGGCCGTCGCTCCGGCCGGGGTCTCGCAGCGCATCTGCCACTCGCCGAAGGTGTTCTTGACCATGCCCTGGGCGCTGGCCTCATCCATGCCGGACAGGACTGAGAGCCCCAAGAATACTGCCGCGCCAAAGCGAACCCAGCGGGATGCGCCCATCGGTCTCTCCATTCCTGAACCCCTTTTTCAGGGGAGCGGCCTGCCGCCGCTTCGATCCATCTTTGGCCCGTTGGGACCATGCCAGGGGGCGCGATGTCAAGCGAGAGAGGCCGATTGGCGCCCGGAAACGCCTTTTGGCGGTTATGACGCATAAATTGCGACGTCAGCACCGTTGCGCTTCATCGCATCCTGTGGTCTTTGACGCAGATCAAAGGTGATGGCGCAAGCCGGGCGCCGCTATTGGCTCGCCCGCGCCCTCCCCGATGCTTCCATGGCCTCAAGGCCATCACATCTTTAGGAGCTTTGGAACGCCGATGCGGATCGAGACTGGACGTCGATCGGTGACCGCCCTCTCCACGGCAGCGGTCACACTTGTATTGGGCATAAGTGAGGCGTTTGCCGCCGCCGGCCGGCCCTCCCCCTGGGAAACCGGCATGCAGGAAATGGTGACCGAGTTGGGACAGAACGTGTCCAACTTCCACACCTACCTGGTTTGGCTGATCACCGTAATCTGCGTCTTCGTGCTGGCCCTGCTTCTTGTGATCGTTTTCCGTTTCAACGAGAACAAGAACCCGGTTCCCTCGAAGACCACCCACAACTCGCTGCTCGAGGTTGCCTGGACCATCATTCCGGTTCTGATCCTCGTGGCCATCGCCATTCCGTCCTTCCGGCTCCTGCGCCAGCAGCTCGTGCCGCCGCAGGCCGACCTGGTGGTGAAGGTGACCGGTTATTCCTGGTACTGGGGCTACGAGTACCCGGCGGATCAGGGCGGCGGCTTCAAGTTCGACTCGAACATGATCGCCGACGCCAAGGACCTGAAGCCCGACCAGCCGCGCCTGCTGGGCGCCGACAACGCGATGGTCGTGCCGGTGGGCAAGGTGGTTCGCGTTCAGGTCACCTCGGCCGACGTGATGCACTCCTTCACGGTGCCGTCCTTCTACTTCAAGGTCGACGCCATTCCCGGACGCCTGAACGAAGTCTGGTTCAAGGCCGAGAAGGAAGGCGTCTATTTCGGCCAGTGCTCGGAACTCTGCGGCAACGGCCATCCTTACATGCCCATCGAAGTCCGCGTCGTGAGCGAGCAGCAATATGCCGCTTGGCTGACCGAGGCGAAGCAGCGTTATGCTTCCACGGACGGCTCGGCCCCGGTCAAGTTCGCGACAGCTCAATAATCGGAAAAAAGGACCACAGAGGTCTATCATGGCACATGCAGCTGATGCCGCTCACGCGGATCACCACGATCATCTCCCGAGCTTCTGGCGCCGGTGGTTCTATTCCACGAACCACAAGGACATCGGCTCGCTCTACCTCATCTTCGGCTTCACGGCCGGCATCATCGGCGGCCTGCTCTCCATCGGCATGCGCCTGGAACTCCAGGAACCGGGGCTCCAGTACTTCTCCAACCCGCAGGCCTACAACGTCTTCGTGACCGGCCACGGCCTCATCATGGTGTTCTTCATGGTGATGCCCACCCTGATCGGCGGCTTCGGCAACTGGTTCATCCCGATCATGATCGGCGCGCCCGACATGGCCTTCCCGCGGATGAACAACATCTCGTTCTGGCTCACCGTCTCGGCCTTCGCCCTGATGCTCTGCTCGCTCTTCGTCGAGGGCGCTCCGGGCTCGCTCGGCTTCGGCGGCGGCTGGACCGTCTACCCGCCGCTCTCGACGGTCGGACACCCGGGACCCGCGCTCGATTTCGGCATCCTGGCCCTGCACCTTGCCGGCGCGGCCTCGATCCTGGGCGCGATCAACTTCATCACCACGATCCTCAACATGCGCGCTCCGGGCATGACGCTGCACAAGATGCCGCTGTTTGCCTGGGCCATGCTGGTGACCGCGTTCCTGCTGCTCCTGTCGCTGCCGGTTCTGGCAGGCGCGATCACGATGCTGCTGACCGACCGTAATTTCGGCACCACCTTCTTCGACCCGTCGGGCGGTGGCGATCCGGTCCTCTACCAGCACCTGTTCTGGTTCTTCGGACACCCCGAAGTGTACATCATGATCCTGCCGGCCTTCGGCATCGTCAGCCACATCATCTCCACCTTCTCCAAGAAGCCGATCTTCGGCTATCTCGGCATGGCCTACGCCATGGTGGCGATCGGCGTGGTCGGCTTCGTCGTGTGGGCGCACCACATGTACACCGTCGGCCTCTCGCTCCAGACCCAGGCCTATTTCGTGTTCGCCACCATGGTGATCGCGGTGCCCACGGGCGTGAAGATCTTCTCGTGGATCGCCACCATGTGGGGCGGCTCCATCCGCTTCACGGCGGCCATGCAGTGGTCGGTCGGCTTCGTGTTCCTGTTCACGGTCGGCGGCGTCACCGGCGTGGTTCTGGCGAACGCTCCCGTCGATCGCTACATGCACGACACCTACTACGTGGTGGCTCACTTCCACTACGTGCTGTCCCTCGGCGCCGTCTTCGTGATCTTCGCGGGCATGTACTACTGGTTCCCGAAGATCACGGGCTACATCATGCCCGAATGGATCGGAAAGCTGCATTTCTGGGTCGCCTTCATCGGCTCCAACGTGCTGTTCTTCCCGATGCACTTCCTCGGCCTGTCCGGCATGCCGCGCCGCTATGCGGACTACCCGGATGCGTTCGCGGGCTGGAACATGGTGTCCTCCATCGGTGGCTACGTGTTCTTCGCCGGCCTGTTCATCTTCATGTTCGGCGTGGTCTACGCCTTCATCCGCAAGGAGCGGGCTGCGGACAATCCGTGGGGCGAAGGGGCAACGACCCTGGAGTGGACGCTGTCGTCTCCGCCTCCGTTCCACCAGTTCGAGACCCTGCCCCGCGTGGTGGACACCGGACACTAACAATCCGAGCTGGGCGGCCCTGGCGCCGCCCGCTCCTCCCCAGAGGGCTTGGGCTCGGCCTAAGCCCTGCGGCGAGGAGCCGACAATCCGGAGGCCTTTCGGGCCTCGTCCCGGCATTTCGGAAGATCACCTGTGATGAGCACCATGTCGAACAGTTTGGCCGATAACCATACCGAGAGCTTTGCCACGGCAGGCCTCTCCCAAGGGGACGTGTCCGACTTCTTCGCCCTCCTGAAGCCCCGCGTGATGTTTCTGGTCGTGTTCACGGCGCTCGTGGGCATGGTCGTCAGCCACCCCAACGTGCATCCCGTGGTGGCCTTCGTGTCGCTCCTGATGATCGCGGTCGGCGGCGGCGCCTCGGGCTGCCTGAACATGTGGTGGGACGCAGACATCGACGCGGTCATGACCCGCACGGCCAAGCGCCCGATCCCGGCAGGCAAGATCGAGCCCGGCGAGGCGCTCGCTTTCGGCGTGACGCTCTCGGCCGGCTCGGTGATCATTCTCGGCCTCGTGAGCAACTGGCTTGCCGCAGGCCTGCTGGCCTTCACCATCTTCTTCTACGTCATCGTCTACTCCATGTGGCTGAAGCGCTCGACGCCGCAGAACATCGTCATCGGCGGCGCGGCCGGCGCCCTCCCCCCGGTGGTTGCGCAGGCGGCCGTCACCGGCCACGTGGCCTGGGACAGCATCGTTCTCTTCGCCATCATCTTCATGTGGACGCCGCCCCATTTCTGGGCGCTCGCCCTCGTGAAATCCGGCGACTACCAGCGCGCGGGCATCCCCATGATGCCGAACGTGGCGGGCCCCGACTCCACCCGCACCCAGATCCTGGTCTATACGGTGCTGCTGGCGCCCTTGGGGCTTGCCCCCGTTGCCCTCGGCTTCGGCGGACTGGCCTATGCGGTCATCGCGGTGATCGGCGGCCTCGGGATGCTGGCCCTGGCCCTCCAGGTCTATCGCCTGCGGCAGGGCGAGCCCGCCATGAAGGTGGCCCAGCAGCTGTTCGCCTTCTCGATCCTGTATCTCTTCCTGCTGTTCGCCACCCTTCTGGCAGAACACGGCCTCGGCTTCTTCCGTCCGGTCTTCGGGTGATCGGATGGCGGATCCCAAAGCCCCCCTTCGCCTGACGTCCGAGGAACAGAAGCGCCGCCGCAAGCGTTCGCTTGCCCTGGCGCTCACTCTCGGCGTCCTCGTTCTCCTGTTCTACGTTGTCACGATCGCAAAGCTTGGACCCGACGTCCTGCAGCGCCCCATGTGAGGCTGGATATGGCTGAGACCCCTGACACCCAACGCAAGATCCGCGGCACGGTCCTGGCCTGCGTCGGCGTCGTCGCGGGCATGGTCGGTCTCGCCTACGCGTCCGTGCCCCTCTACGACCTCCTCTGCAAGGTGACGGGCTTCGGCGGAACGCCCATCGCGCGCAGCGAGAACGCATCGGAAGTGGTCAACCGGACGATCTCCGTCCGCTTCGACTCCAATGTGGCGCCGGGCCTCAACTGGCGCTTCTCGCCGGAGACCCCGGAGGTCAAGGTCAAGCTCGGCGAAACCACCACGGTCCTGTACAAGGTCACGAACCTTGGGGATAAGCCGAGCACGGGCATCGCCACCTACAACGTGCAGCCCGACCTTGCGGGCACGTACTTCTCGAAGCTCGAATGCTTCTGCTTCACCGAGCAGACCCTGCAGGCCGGCGAAACCCTGGAATCGGCCGTCGTCTTCTACGTGGATCCCCGCCTCGTGCAGGATGCCGACGTGAAGGACCTGGACACCATCACCCTCTCCTACACCTACTTCCCCTCCAAGGCGGGAAAGCCGGTGGCGGAGGCGACATCTTCAACCAAGACCATTGCTCAATAAGACACGTGACAAGCTGGACAGAAACGTCTTAAAGCGAGTTCACATTCGAGGCACGGAGACGATACGAAATGGCCGAGGCCCACGCCAAGAACCACGACTACCACATCCTTGAACCGAGCCCGTGGCCGCTCATCGGCGCGGTCAGCGCCTTCCTGCTGGCCTCCGGGTTCGTGACCTGGTGGAAGGACATCATGATCGCCGGGATGGATCTCGGCCCCTTCATCTTCGGTGCCGGCATCATCGGCGTCCTCTACACGATGCTCGCCTGGTGGAGCGACGTGGTGCGCGAGGCCAATACCGGCTCGCATACCCGCGTGGTCCAGCTTCACCACCGCTACGGCATGATCATGTTCATCGCCTCCGAGGTGATGTTCTTCGCGGCCTGGTTCTGGGCCTATTTCGATGCCGCGCTCTATGCCGGCGACCCGCAGCTCTACTCGCGCATCGAGTCGCTCGGCGGCGTCTGGCCCCCCAAGGGCATCGAGACCTTCGACCCCTGGCACCTGCCGCTCCTCAACACCCTGATCCTGCTCACCTCCGGCACCACGGTCACCTGGGCGCACCACGCGCTTCTGGAGAACGACCGTAAGGGCCTCAAGGCGGGCCTGTGGCTCACGGTGATCCTGGGCATCATCTTCAGCTTCGTGCAGGCCTACGAGTACAGCCATGCGGCCTTCGGGTTCAGCGGCAACATCTACGGCGCCACCTTCTTCATGGCGACGGGCTTCCACGGCGCCCACGTGATCATCGGCACGATCTTCCTGGCCATCTGCCTGCTGCGCGTCTATCGCGGCGACTTCACGCCCCAGCAGCATCTCGGGTTCGAGTTCGCCGCCTGGTACTGGCACTTCGTCGACGTGGTGTGGCTCTTCCTCTTCGCCGCCATCTATGTATGGGGCTACGGCGGAAGCGGAGCCGGGCACTAAGCCCGCCCAGCAGCAGCAAACCGGCAAGGGCGGCTTTCACGGCCGCCCTTCGCTTTTGGGCCTCCTGCCACCATTTGTGCAGGAACCCGTTGACCGGCAGCCCTTTTGGAGAAACGCCGTGGCACAGGATCCTTCCGCCCCCTCACCCATTCCCGTCGGCTTGAAAGGGCTATGCCCCCGCTGCGGCAAGGGGCACCTGTTCAAGGGCTATCTGAAGGTTCGGCCGAAATGCGATGTCTGCGGCCTCGATCTTGCCTTCGCCGACACGGGCGACGGCCCCGCCTTCTTCGTCATGTCCATCGTGGGCATCGTGGTGGTGGCTCTCGCCCTCTGGGCGGAGTTCGCCTATGAACCGCCGATCTGGGTCCACCTTGTCATGTGGTCCGCCTTGAGCGTCATCCTGAGCCTCGTGCTCGTGCGGCCCCTGAAAGGCGTTCTGGTGGCCCTCCAATACCACCACAAGGCCGAGGAAGGGCGCTTCGAGAAGTGACAGCCGTCAGCTCGTACAAAGGGCGCTCCCTTGTTCTTCCGGGACTTGTAGCGCTCGCGGCCCTCGCTGTCCTGATCGGGCTGGGCACCTGGCAGCTCCAGCGCAAGGCCTGGAAGGAAGATCTGATCTCCCGGATCGCGGCCCGCGCCTATGGCGAGCCGGGCTCCATCGTGCCGGAAGAGCAATGGGCCACCTGGCGCGCCGATCAGGACGAGTTCCGGAAGGTCCGGGTCACCGGCACCTTTCTTCATTCCTTTGAGGCTCCAGTCTATGGCTTGGCCGCCGGCGAACGGCAGGGCGCGCCGATCCAGGGCTTCTACCTGATCACCCCCCTGCGGCTCGCCACAGGTGCGGTCGTGATGATCAACCGGGGCTTCATACCAACCGACCTGCGCGACCCTCGCCGTCGCCCCGAGAGCCTGCCCGCGGGAGAAGTCACGGTCACCGGCCTCGTGCGTGCGCCCGAGGCGCGCAATTCCTTCACGCCAGCCGACAACCCCGCCCGCAATCAGTGGTTTGCCCGCGACCCTCAGGCCATCGCCGCAGCCCACAATCTCGAGCGCGTCGCGCCCTTTCTGATCGACGCGGGTGCAAGCCCCAACCCGGGCGGGTGGCCCCGTGGCGGGCAGACCCTGCTCACCCTGCCGAACAACCACCTGCAATATGCGCTTACCTGGTTCGGTATCGCCCTCACGCTGATCGGCGTTTTCAGCGCCTTCGCATGGCAAAGGCTGAAACGGCCGGCGTCAGGCGAGTAGGTGAAGGAAAGCTTGCAAGAGGGGTTTGGCACTCTGCTGAGATACTGTACCATCCCTTCCATGTTTACGCTGCTCACGACCGTAACCCATCTCACCATGCGCCTTGCAGGGCGCACGGGAGAGGCTTTGCGCGTCTAAAAGCGTCAAGCATTTTCTGGAAAAGCCCTGCGGAGACGAGCAGGGCTTTCAAGGCTCCGTTCGCCTCCGTTTTCACAAGGAGAGCGACATGGACGCACAAGAAGCATCATATTCCATCGACACCGCAAATGCCGAAGACATCGTCATCCGGGCGGCGCGACCTGGAGACTGCGAGGGCATCGCGGCCCTGGGCAACATGCCCGGCTATCGCTGGGGCACCCTGCGGCTCCCCTACCAGTCGCCCGAGGCGACCCGGAAATGGCTTGAGGGCATCAATCCGGCCAACAACGTCAACCTCGTGGTCGAGAAGGACGGCCGGATCATCGGCAGCGGCGGCTTCGAGCGCCTTCAGGGCCGCCGCGCCCACGTCGCCTGTCTGGGCATGGGCCTGCACGACGACTTCCATGGACAAGGCATCGGCTCCCGGCTGCTGCGCGAGCTGATCATGATCGCCGACGACTGGCTGAACCTGAAGCGCATCGAGCTCACCGTCTATGTGGACAACGCTCCGGCCATCGCGCTCTACAAGCGCAACGGCTTCGAAATCGAGGGCACCCACCGGGAATTCGCCTTCCGGGGTGGCGCCTTCGTCGATGCTTATGCGATGGCGCGGATAAAACCATGATGTCTGCGACCGGATGCGGCTTGCCGTGTCCGGTCCATGACCATAATGTCCGCCCGAATTTCCAGGAGATTGAACGTGCTCCACGTCTCGACCCGGGGAGAAGCCCCCGCGCTCGGTTTCGCCGATGCCCTGCTGACCGGCCTTGCCCGTGACGGCGGCCTCTACATGCCGGAACGCTGGCCGACCCTGAGCGCCGCTACGATCCAGGGCTTTGCCGGACAACCCTACGCGGAAGTCGCCAAGGCCGTGCTCGGCCCGCTGATTGACGGCGACATCCCGGAAGCCGCCCTTTCGCGCATGATCGACGAGTCCTACGCCTCGTTCCGCCATGCCGCCGTCTGCCCGCTGACCCAGCTCGGCGACAACCTGTTCGTGCTCGAGCTTTTCCACGGCCCCACGCTCGCCTTCAAGGACGTAGCGATGCAGCTGCTCGGCCGGCTCATGGACCATGTGCTGAAAGCCCGCGGGGCCCGTGCCACCATCGTGGGCGCCACCTCGGGCGACACGGGCAGCGCGGCGGTCGAGGCCTTCAAGGGGCTTGATCAGGTCGACATCTTCATCCTCTACCCCCACGGCCGCGTCTCGGACGTGCAGCGCCGCCAGATGACCGCGGTCGCCTCCCCCAACGTTCACGCCCTTGCGGTGGAGGGCACCTTCGACGATTGCCAGACCATGGTGAAGGGCATGTTCAACCATGCCCGCTTCCGCGACGAGCTGCAGCTCTCAGGGGTAAACTCCATCAACTGGGCCCGCGTCGCGGCCCAGGCCGTCTACTACTTCACCGCCGCCGTGGCGCTCGGCGGCCCTCGCCGGCCGGTCTCCTTCGCGGTGCCTACCGGCAATTTCGGCGACATCCTGGCCGGCTGGGTCGCCAAGCGCATGGGCCTTCCGGTCGAGCGGCTGATGATCGGCACCAACGCCAACGATATTTTGGCCCGGACCTTGGGTTCCGGTTCCTATGAGCTCAAGGGCGTGCAGCCCACCACCTCGCCCTCCATGGACATCCAGATCTCGTCGAACTTCGAGCGCCTGCTGTTCGAGGCCTATGATCGCGACGGCGAAACGATCCGCCGCCTCATGGGAAGCCTCAGCCAGTCCCGCGCCTTCATGATCGACGCAGATCCCCTTTCCCGCATCCGCCAGGAGTTCTCGGCCGAGGCCGTGAACGAGGCCCAGGTGATCGATGAGATGGCCGAGACCTATCGCCAAACCGGCTACGTGCTCGACCCGCACAGCGCCATCGCCACCCGCGCCGGCCGCACCCTGCTGAAGGATGATCCGCAGACCCCGGTCGTGGCTCTGTCCACCGCGCATCCGGCCAAGTTCCCCGACGCGGTCGAGCGCGCCACCGGAACGCGCCCCGCACTTCCGCCGCACATGGCGGATCTGATGGAGCGCCGGGAGAGCTTCACGGTGCTCCCCAACGAGCAGGCCGCGGTCGAGCGCTTCATCCGCGAGCGCGCGCGGGCCGTCAAAGGCGTTGCCGCATGAACCAGCATTTCGTCCGCGAGAAGCGGATCGACATCACCACCCTGTCCAACGGCCTGATGGTGGCCACCGAGCGCATGCCGGAGATCGCCACCGCGACACTTGGCGTCTGGGTCGGCACCGGCTCGCGCCACGAAGAGCCGCATGAGCATGGCCTGTCCCACCTCATCGAGCACATGGCCTTCAAGGGCACGGCGCGGCGCTCCGCCCGCCAGATCGCCGAGGACATCGAGAATGTGGGCGGCGACATCAATGCCGCCACCAGCGTCGAATACACGAGCTACACGGCCCGCGTTCTCGGCGAGAACGTGGACGTCGCCCTCGACGTGCTCGGCGACATCCTCATCAACTCCGCCTTCGACGCGGGCGAGCTTGCCCGCGAGAAGGGCGTGATCCTGCAGGAATACGCCGCCGTCGAGGACACGCCCGACGACCTCATCTACGACGCCTTCATGGAAACCGCTTTCGCGGGCCAGGCCGTTGGCCGGCCGATCCTGGGCACCCCGGACACCATCAAGAGCTTCGACGAGGCGACGATCCGTGCCTTCCTGGCGCGGGAATACACCCCCGGCAAGATGGTGCTGGCGGCCGCCGGCGACGTGGACCATGCCCGGATCGTCGACATCGCCGAACGGCTCTTCGGCGCGATGCCGGCCGTCGAGGCGCGGCAGCCGGAGCCCGGACGCTACACCGGCGGAGAGAGGCGGATTTCCCGCAAGCTGGAACAGGCCAACCTGGTTCTCGGACTGCCGGGCCTGTCGTTCAAGGATCCCGGCTACTACGGCGCCCACCTCTTTGCCCATATGCTCGGCGGCGGATTGACCTCGCGCCTCTGGCACGAGGTGCGCGAGACCCGTGGCCTTGCCTACTCCATCGACTCCTTCCACTGGCCCTTCTCGGATTGCGGCCTCTTTGGCATCGGCGCCGGCACCGGAGCCTCGGATGTGCGCGAGCTGATGGACGTGACGCTCGCCTGCATGGCGCAGGCCACGCAGGACATCAGCGAGGTCGAGCTGGTCCGCGCCAAGGCGCAGATGAAGGTCGCGCTCCTCACGGCCTTGGAGACGCCGGGCGGCCGCATCGAGCGCGTCGCCCGCCAGCTCCTGTCCTGGGGGCGCGTGGTGGAGAGCGAGGAGATCGTCCGCAAGGTCGATGCGCTCGAGGTGGAGCATGTGCGCGAGGCGGGGCGCGTCCTGCTCCAGGGCGCGCCGACCCTGGCGGCAATCGGCCCCATCAAGGGCTTGCCCTCTCTCGATATCATTGCGTCAGGACTGCGCGGCTGAATTTTTCGGCCGCGCCTGCCTTTGGGTCAAGGCCGATTCTCCTCAATCCCGCCGCAAACGCGCCCCATGGGCGCGTGGTAACAATAACCAACGAGTCCTGCGGACAAGTGGGGAGCCCCCTCGGCTCCACCTTGCCCTCAAGGCTCCTGACCGGTACCAATCCTGTTCCATTGTCTTAGTACCGGACGAAAGACCGAAGCATTGCGGATCGTATCTTTCGCCATAACCCTTCTGTTGGCGACATTCCTGGGGCTTGCCTGGCCGTCAAGCGGCTGGGCCGTGGAGTCCGTGCGCGTCGACCCCAAGATGAAGGCCATCGACCTCACCCCGGCCATCGAGCACAACCGCTCGGAGGGCGACGAGATCCGCATCTCGACGGCGCCGGGACGCGACGGCATCGTTCGCCGCATCGCCGTGAAGGCGCGCGAGATGGGCACGCGGCCGGACTGGATCGTCTTCGCGCTCACCAACGATACCGACGAGCAGGTAGACCGGCTTCTGGTCGCCCCGCATTTCCGCCTCACGGGCTCAGGCGTCCTCTGGCCGGATCTCGGCGCAACCCGCATCGCGGCCATCACGGCAAGCCAGGGCATCCGGCCGGACCGTGACGACAGCGAGGATGCGGACATCTTCCTCATCACCCTCGATCCCGGCACGACCGTGACCTTCGTGGCGGAGCTGCGCTCCGACAACCTTCCCCAGCTGCACCTGTGGGATGCGGATGCCTACAAGGACCGCGTCAACGGACTGACCCTCTACAAGGGCATCATCATCGGCATCGCCGGACTGCTGGCCCTGTTCCTCACCATCGTGTTCGTGGTGAAGGGCGCCCTGATCTTCCCGGCCGCGGCGGCGCTCGCCTGGGCGGTGCTGGCCTATGCCTGCATCGATTTCGGCTTCTTCCAACGCATCTTCCCCATCACCGAGGCAACGGAGCAGATCTATCGGGCCGGTGCGGAGGCGGTGCTCGCCGCAACGCTGCTCGTCTTCCTTTTCGCCTATCTCAACCTCAACCGCTGGCACGTGCGCTACAGCCATGTGACGGCCTTCTGGCTCCTGTTCCTGGGAGCCCTGGTGGCGCTCGCCATCGTCGATCCGCCGGTGGCGTCGGGCGTGGCGCGCATGTCCATCGCGGCCGTTGCCGGCATCGGCTTCGTGCTGGTGATCCATCTGGCGACCCATGGCTACGACCGCGCCGTGATGCTCGTGCCCACCTGGCTTCTGCTGGTCGCCTGGGTGGCGGCTGCAGGCTTTACGGTGGTCGGGCAGCTCCCATCGGATCTCGTGCCCCCTGCCCTCGTCGGCGGCCTCGTCCTGGTGGTGATGCTCATCGGCTTCACGGTGATGCAGCATGCCTTCGCCGGCGGCTCTTTCGCGCGGGGCTTCGTGAACGACACGGAGCGCCGGGCGCTGGCGCTCACGGGCGCAGGCGACATCGTGTTCGACTGGGACGTGGTCTCCGACAACATCTTCGTGAGCCCCGAGGTCGAGCATCAGCTCGGGCTCAAGCGCGGCTCGCTCGAGGGCCCGGCCTCCGCCTGGCTCGACCTGATCCACCCCTTCGACAAGGATCGCTACCGGCTTGCGCTGGACGCGGTCATCGAGCACCGCCGGGGCCGGCTCGCCCAAGATTTCCGTCTCCGGTCGTCATCCGGCGCGCACAACTGGTTCCGCCTCAAGGCCCGCCCGGTGATCGGCTCCGACGGCGAGGTGATCCGCATCGTCGGCACCCTGGCCGACGTCATGGACAGCAAGACCGCCGAGGAGCGCCTGCTGCACGACGCGGTGCATGACAACCTGACCAGCCTGCCGAACCGGCAGCTGTTCTATGACAGGCTGGAAGCGGCGCTCACCTATGCGAGCCAGGACGATGCCCTGCGTCCGACCGTTCTGGTGGTCGACATCGACAAGCTCAAGGAGACGAACGCGCTTGCCGGCCACGCGGCAGGCGACTCGGTCCTGCTCACCCTATCCCGCCGCTTGAGCCGCCTGCTGAAGCCCCAGGACACCCTGGCGCGCATCTCGGGCGACGAATTCGCGATCATCCTGCTCTCCGAGCGGGAAACGGACCGCATCATCGGCTTTGCCGACATGGTCCGGCGCGTGGTCACCACGCCGTTCACCTACGCCGAGCGGGAGATCTTCCTGACCGCCTCCATCGGCATCGCCCTGCACGATCCGCAGATTGCGGCCCGGCGCGAGGAGGTGCTGCGGAACGCCGAGATCGCCATGGCCCATGCCAGGCGCCATGGCGGCGACCGGATCGAGGTCTTCCGCCCCACCATGCGCTCGGACCGCAGCGACCACTTCACCATGGAAACCGACCTGCGCCACGCCCTCGACCGGGGCGAGATGAAGGTGCTGTTCAAGCCGATCGTGCGCCTGGAAGACAGGACCATCGCGGGCTTCGAGTCGATGCTGCGCTGGGACCATCCCCGGCTCGGCCGCGTCGGGCCGGAGGACTTCATGTCGATTGCCGAGGAGACGGGCCTCATCATCAAGCTGAGCGTCTTCCTCCTGGAGCAGACGGGACGGGAGCTCGCGGCCTGGCAGAACGCGCTCGAGGTCGATCCGCCGATCTTCGCCAGCGTCAACATGTCGAGCCACCACCTCCTGCGGCACGACCTCCTGCAGGACGTGAAGACGGTGATCGCCCGCTCGGGCGTCATTCCGGGCTCCCTCAAGATCGAGATGACCGAAAGCCTCGTGATGGAGAACCCGGAATATTCGGCCCAGATGCTCGCGCGCCTGCGGGATCTGGGAGCCGGCTTGTCGCTGGACGATTTCGGAACGGGCTATTCCGCCCTCTCCTACCTGCAGCGGTTCCCCTTCGACACGATCAAGGTGGACGAGTCCTTCGTCCGCCTGATGGCAGCCGGAAAGCCGGTCATCCTGCGCTCCATCGTCAAGATGGCCCATGAGCTCGGCATGCAGATCGTCGCCGAAGGCGCTGAAAGCGAATCCGAGGCCATCGAGCTCTATCAGCTCGGATGCGAGTATGCGCAGGGGCCTGTTTTCGGTGAGCCGATGTCGACGCTTCAGGCCCGCCAACTCGTGGGCGCGGCCCCCGCGGCGGCGTGAGACTTCAATGAGTCAGGCGTGGCCGGCTTCCATGGACAGCATGGCGGGCTCGATCCCGATCCGGCGCAGGGCCATCTCGTAGCGCACATCGGCGGCCGTGTTGAAGATCAGCTCCGCATCGGCCGGGCAGTTGAGCCAGCCGTTGGCCTGAAGCTCGAGTTCCAGCTGCCCCGCTCCCCAACCGGCATAGCCCAGGGCGAGCACGGCGTTCTTAGGCCCGATGCCGGCCGCGATGGCGCGCAGGATGTCGATGGTGGCCGTCAGGCAGACGCTGTCGTCGATAGGAAGGGTCGACTGGGGGATGTGGAAGTCCGGCGAGTGGAGCACGAAGCCCCGGCTCGTCTCCACGGGGCCGCCCATCAGAACCTGCATCTGTCCCACCCGCTGCGGCAGGCGGATCCGCTCCGGCTCGGGAACGATCTCGAGCTGCACCAGAAGATCGGGCATGTTCACGTTTGCGGCAGGCCGGTTGAGAATGATCCCCATCGCCCCTTCCGCCGAATGGGCGCAGACATAGATAACCGATCGCGCGAAGGTTTCCTCCATCATCCCTGGCATGGCGACGAGGACCTGCCCGTCCAGGTAAGGAGATTCGTTACCATAAGGGAAAGACTGGAAGCTCATATCCTGAAATCTGCCTTTCCGGGCGGCTCTCCCGATCACAGGATCGTGGATGGCAGACCCGAAGATAAACTGCATAAGGGAAGCGCGTCAGGGAGGCGTCAGTTCCATGGCAATCATGCTCCGCACCGTTTCGGCGGCGATTTTTTTGATCCTGTCCCTCGTCGCAGCGGCCGCGCAATCGTCCAAGCCCGCGGCATCGGAGCAGGGTTTCCACTCGCGCGCACGCCTGATCTCGGGTGGCAGGCAGGGCTCGCAATGGCTCGCGGGCATCGAGATCACCCTCGACCAGGGCTTCAAGACCTACTGGCGCAATCCCGGTGATTCCGGCCTTCCGCCACGCTTCGACTGGTCGGGTTCGGAGAATGCCGCCGGTATCGAGGTTCGCTGGCCTGCCCCCTCCCGGCACGAGGATGCAGCCGGCGTGGCCTATGTCTACGGCAAGAAGGTGGTTCTTCCGGTTGTCGTAACCGCTAAGGAAGCCGACAAGCCGGTCAGGCTCGTTCTTGCGGCCGAGTACGGGGTCTGCAAGGACATCTGCATCCCGGCCCATGCGAATCTCAGCCTGGACCTCACCGGCGAGGGTTCGGAGCGCAGCGCCATCGAGGGCGCCCTGGCCAAGGTGCCGGTCGCCCGGGCCCTGGGCGTGCAGGCCGATCTGTCGGTGCTCTCCGTCGACCCTCTAGCGCAGGATAAGCCTGCCCTCTCAGTCACGGTTCGAGCGCCCGCAGACGCAAAGCCCGCCCTTTTCGCCGAAGGGCCGGAGAACTGGTACTTCTCGGTCTCCGTCCCGGACGATGCAGGCCGCTTTACCGTCACGGTCGAGGAGAAGCCCAAGGAGACTTCCGGCCCCGTTTCCCTGCGCCTGACCCTGGCGGCGGGAGGAAAGGCGGTTGAGACGGAAGTCAGCCTCGACGGCAACGGGCAGCCACGCTAGGTGGTTAGCACTACTGGCATCTTTGGAGAACCGCCCATGCCCATCCAGGTTGGAGAACGCCTACCCCAGGTTACCTTCCGCATCATGACGCCCGATGGACCGGTGGCCAAGACGACGGACGATCTGTTCAAGGGCCGCAAGGTGGTTCTCGTGGCCGTTCCCGGCGCCTTCACGCCCACCTGCCATCGCAACCACCTGCCGGGCTACGTGCAGAAGAAGGACGAGATCAGGGCCAAGGGCGTGGACTCGATCCTGGTGACCGCCGTCAACGACGTTTTCGTTCTGGAAGCCTGGGGCAAGTCCTCGGGCGCCGAGGACATCGAGTTCCTGTCCGACGGCAACGCCGATTTCGCCAAGGCCATCGGCCTGTCCATGGACGGCTCGGGCTTCGGCCTCGGCACACGCTCGCAGCGCTATTCCATGGTGGTCGACGACGGCGTGGTGAAGGCGCTCAACGTGGAGGATGCTCCCTCCCGGGCCCAGCATTCGGGCGCCGAGAACATCCTGAAGGACCTCTGATCCCTCGTTTTGGCAGAGGGTGAGGCTAAGCCCTCGCCCTCTGCTTCTTGAACGGCTTCATCGCCGCAACGGCAAGCTCATCGACCCTGATGTTGACCGGGTCGTCCGCATGCCCCTTGACCCAGTGCCAAGCCACGTCGTGGCGGCCGGCCGCCTCGTCGAGCTCGCGCCAGAGGTCCTCGTTCTTCACCGGCTTGTTGTCCGCCGTGCGCCAGCCGCGCCGTTTCCAGTTGTGCATCCACTGGGTGATGCCCTGGCGCACGTACTGGGAATCCGTGAACAGGTCGACGGCGCAGGCGCGCTTGAGGGCGTTCAGGCCCTCGATGGCGGCCCGGATCTCCATGCGGTTGTTGGTGGTGTGAGCCTCCCCGCCGGAGATCTCCTTCTCGGTTCCGTTGAAGAACAGGATCGCGCCCCAACCGCCCGGCCCGGGATTTCCCGAGCAGGCGCCGTCGGTGTAGATCGTCACGCGCTTAGGGTCGGTCATGCTTCAAGTCCGTATTCGCGCGCATGCTTCACATGGCGGTGGAAGTTGAGCTTGCGGTCGTATTCCAGAGGATCCTTGGGCTTCACCAGGGCGCCCGGCGGCACGTTGAGCCAGTCCACTAGGCGGGTCAGCATGAAGCGCATGGCCGAACCCCGGCAGAGCACCGGCAGCGCCTCGACCTCCTGCGGCTCGAGACGCCGGACGGCCTGATAGCCCGCCAGCATCGCCTGGCCTTTGGTCAGGTTGAACGAGCCGTCCGTCTCGAAGCACCAGGCATTGAGACAGATCGCCACGTCATACGCGAAAGCATCCGTGCAGGCGAAATAGAAGTCGATCAGGCCGGAGACCTCCGGCCCGATGAAGAACACGTTGTCGGTAAAAAGATCCGCATGGATGATGCCGGCAGGCAGCCCGCGCGGCCAGACCTCTGCAAGAAAAGCAAGCTCCCGCCTGGTCCGCTCGGCAAGCCCTGAGGACACCGTATCGGCCTGCGCCTCGGCCTGGGCAAAGAGCGGTGCCCAAGCCTCCAAGGTGAGCGCATTCGGCCGGTGCATGGCGAAGTCCTGCCCCGCCAGATGCAGCTTCGCCAGCGCGGCGCCAAGCGCCCCACAGTGCTGGGCCGTCGGACGGCGGATCGCGATGCCGTCGAGAAACGTGATGATCACGGCAGGTCGCCCTGACACCCGGCCGAGAGGCTCTCCCCGGCGGTTGCTCACCGGCAGGGGGCAGTTCAGGCCTTTGAGGGCGAGGTGCTGCATGAGGCCGAGGAAGAACGGCAGGTCCGCCTCCCGCACCCGCTTTTCGTAGAGGGTCAGGATGTAGGAGCCCTGTGTGGTGTGGAGGAAGTAGTTGGTGTTCTCCACGCCCTCCGCGATGCCCTTGTAGGAGAGCACCGTGCCGATATCGTAGGTTTCGAGGAAAGCCGACAGCTCCTCGTCGCTGACTTCCGTATAGACTGCCACCGCTTACTCCGCCGCCTGCTCACGAAGCTCGCGAGGCAAAGGAAAGAACACGCTCTCATCCGCCGTCGACACGCTCTCCACCGACACCTCGTAGCGGGCGGCGAAAGCGTCGATGATCTCCTCGACCAGCACCTCGGGCGCGGAGGCGCCGGCCGTGATGCCGAGGCTCCGGATGTTCCCGAACAGGTTCCAGTCGATGTCCTCGGCTCGCAGGATCAGGCGGACCAAGCGGCACCCTTCCCGCTCGGCCACCTCCCGCAGGCGCTGCGAATTGGAGGAGTTCGGCGAGCCTACCACGATCATGGCCTCGACGGCCGGCGCCACGCGCTTGACCGCGCCCTGGCGGTTCGTGGTGGCATAGCAGATGTCTTCCTTGTGCGGCCCGACGATGGAGGGAAAGCGCTCCTTGAGGGCATTCACCATGTCCTGAGTGTCGTCGACCGACAGGGTCGTCTGGGTGACGAAGGCCAAGTTGTCCGGGTTCTCCGGCTGGAGCCGGGCGATGTCGTCCACGGTCTCGACCAGGGTCGCGGCCCCTTCGGGCAGCTGGCCCATGGTGCCGATCACCTCCGGGTGGCCCGCATGGCCGATCAGGAGGATGTGCCGGCCCCGCTTGTGATGCACCTGCGCCTCGCGGTGGACCTTGGTCACCAGGGGGCAGGTGGCATCGATGGCGAAAAGGTTGCGGGCCTGGGCCGCCTCGGGAACTGTCTTGGCCACACCGTGGGCCGAAAAGATCACGGGGGCACCGGTATCCGGCACCTCGTCGAGCTCCCGCACGAAGACGGCGCCCTTCCGCTTCAGGTTTTCCACGACATATTTGTTGTGAACGATCTCGTGGCGCACATAGACCGGCGCGCCATGGATCGCCAGCGCCCTCTCGACCGCATCGATGGCGCGAACGACCCCGGCGCAGAAACCGCGGGGGGCACACAGCAGAATGTCGAGAGAGGGCTTCGTCATGATGAGGCGATGTGGCGAGACGAGACCCCTCCTGTCAAGCGGGAGCGACGCTTATTCGCGGCGGGATGACAGTGGGGCGTCCCCTTCGATATCCTGACTGACCTTGTGCCGACCATCCATGTCTTGAACCACCGCAAAGACGTGGAGGCGAAGACGAGAGTCTCAGAACCTGTGCCATGAGGCACAAGGCGCGACAGCCCGCGTCAAGAAACGCTCGCGCTTGTCCTTAAGAATCCCTAGAAAGGCAAAGCAGCTTTCACCCCCTGATCACCCATGGCATCCACAGCGTCCCACGTCAGCTTTCTTCCACCCATCCTGACCTTCTGCGGGGCGGCGGTCGTGGCCGTGCCCGTGTTCCGGCTCCTGGGCCTGAGCGCCGTTCTGGGCTACCTCGCCGCAGGCGTCGCCATCGGGCCCTCCGGCCTGAGCCTGGTGGAAGATCCGCAGACCATCGCGACCGTCGCGGAACTCGGCGTGGTGCTCCTGCTCTTCATCATCGGGCTCGAGCTCAAGCTGTCTCATCTGTGGTCCATGAAGCGGGACATCTTCGGCCTGGGGTTCGCCCAGCTGACCCTGACCGCGGTCTGCCTCGGTGGCGCGGCACTCGCCATCGGCTTCTCGCCCAAGGCATCCTTCGTCACCGGGGTGGCGGTCGCGCTCTCCGCCACGGCCATTGCCCTCCAGATGCTGGGGGAACGCAACGATCTGCCCACCCCTTACGGCCAGCGCTCCTTCGCGATCCTGCTGTTCCAGGACCTGTCCGTCGTGCCGCTGCTGGCCATCCTGCCTCTTCTGGCCTCCGGCGCCGCGGCGGAGCAAACCTCCCTGATGGATCGTCTGCTGACGGTTGGCGAAACACTTGCTGCCATCGCGGCTGTCATTTTGGTCGGCCGCTATGGGCTGAACCCTTTCTTCCGAGTGCTCGCCCGCAGCGGCGCCCGCGAGGTGATGACGGCCTCCGCCCTGCTAGTGGTGCTCGGCGCCGCCCTGCTGATGCAGGAGGTGGGTCTCTCCATGGCCATGGGGGCGTTCCTGGCAGGCCTGCTGCTCGCCGAATCGAACTTCCGGCACCAGCTGGAGGCCGATATCGAGCCCTTCCGCGGCATGCTGCTCGGCCTGTTCTTCATGAGCGTGGGCATGTCGATCGACCTCGCCCTGGTGCGGGAGCAATGGCTCCTGCTGGCGCTGGCCGCACCCGTGGTGCTTCTGGGCAAAACCCTCCTCATCACCGTCCTGTCCCGGCTGTTCGGCGCGCGCTGGCGCGACGGCCTGCGCTCCGGCACGATCTTGTGCACCGCCGGCGAGTTCGCCTTCGTCCTGCTTCCCGTCGCAACGGGCCTCGGGCTCATGACGGCTGCCGAGGCGCAGCCCGTCACGGCGCTTGCAGCCATCACCATGCTGCTGGGCCCGATCCTGTCCACGGTGGTCGAGAAGGTCCTCAGCCGCCACCGCGAAGCCGAGGAAGAGCCCGATCCGGGGGCCGTTCCCGGTCATGAGGGAGAGCTTGAAAGCCGCGTCCTGGTGATCGGCTTCGGCCGCTTCGGGCAGATCGTCAACCAGGTTCTTCTGGCGCAGGGCATCGACGCCACCGTGATCGACAACGACGTGGCGCGCATCCGCGATGCGGGGCGCTTCGGCCTGAAGGTCTATTACGGCGACGGCACGCGCCTCGACGTGCTGCGCGCAGCCGGCGCCGAGAAGGCCGAGATGATCTGCATCTGCATCGACGATCAGGACGCGATGATGAAGATCATCGAGATCATCCATGAGAACTTCAAGAACGCCCGCAGCTTCGTGCGCGCCTTCGACCGCATTCATGCGGTCGAGCTCATGCACCATGATGTGGACTACCAGATCCGTGAGGTGTTCGAATCCGCCATCGTCTTCGGGCGGGCGGCGCTCGAGGAGCTCGGAACCGATCCGGACACCGCGGCCGCCACGGCAAACGATGTGCGCAAGCGCGACATCGCCCGTCTCGTCCTGCAGAAGGAGGTTGGAACCATGGGCGGCGCGGAACTTGTGGTCGGCGCGAAGATTACTCCCGAGCCTCTCAAAGCCCCGACGGGCAAGGCCAAAGCTCTCAGTCCCGAAACCCGCGATATTCTTGGCGAAGAGGTTCTTTAATGGATGCCAGCCCCTCGGCTGCCGATGCGGACCAGAAGGCCGAGGCGCCACGCTTCGTCGTAGGTTCGACCATGCGCCATGTTCTGGTGATGACCGGAACGGGAGCAGCCGGTCTCGTTGCGATCTTCATCGTCGATCTCGTTTCGCTTCTCTACATTTCCTGGCTGAACGATCCCAGCCTCACCGCAGGCGTCGGACTTGCCACGGTCGTGATGTTCTTCACGATCTCCATCAATGTAGGCCTGATGATCCCCATTGGGGCGCTCGTCTCGCGGGCGCTCGGCGCGCGAAGGCCCGAGGACGCCCGCCGTCTGGCGACTTCGGGCAGCATCCTCATGGCCATCGTGGCGGCCTGTGTCAGCCTTATCCTCCTGCCGCTGCTCCCGCTCCTTTTGAACGCGATGGGCGCCAGCGAGCAGACCTACGAGGTGGCTCGCAACTTTCTCTGGATCGCCCTGCCGACGAACGCTCTCATGGCGGTCGGCATGGCGTTCTCGACCGTGCTGCGCGCGGCGGGCGATGCCAAGCGCAGCATGTACGCCACCCTGTCGGTTGCCGCCGTCACGGTGGTGCTCGATCCCATCCTGATCTTCGGCTTCGGGTTGAAGGCCAACGGCGCGGCTCTGGCGATCAACATCGCGCGCGTGGCCTATGTCTATGTGTGCTTTCTCTATCTCACGCGTGCCCATAATCTCCTGGTCGTGCCCAGGCTGAAGGCAGTCCTTGCCGACGCGCGGCCCTTCTTCGCCATCGCGGTACCGGCGATCCTGACCAACATCGCAGCTCCCGTATCCAACGCCTTTTTCACAGGCGTCATCGCGCAGTTCGGGGATGAGGCCATCGCGGCATCCGCCATCATCGACAGGGTGACGCCCGTTGCCTTTGCGGGCGTTTTTGCGCTCGCAGGAGCCATCGGCCCTGTGCTGGGACAGAACTGGGGCGCGCAGCGCTACGACCGCATGAAGCAGACGCTCAAGGATGCCCTGACCTTCACGGTCGTCTATGTGGGCTGCGTGTGGCTGGCCTTGTTCCTCGTGCGCGTCCCCCTGACACACGCCTTCAACGCGCCGCCGCTCACGGCCGATCTGGTGCAGTTCTTCTGCCAGCTCAGCGGCTTCATCTGGTTCTTCATCAGCCTCGTCTTCGTGGCGAATGCCTCGTTCAACAATCTCGGCTATCCGCTCCTGTCCACGTTCTTCAACTGGGGCCGGGCGACGTTGGGCATGATTCCCTTTGCGTATTTCGGAGCCCGGATCGCCGGGCCCGAAGGTGCCCTGATCGGCATCGGAGCAGGGTCCGTGGTGTTTGGAATCGCAGCCGTGATCACTGCGTTCTGGACAATCCGTCGTTTGGAGAGGCAAGCTGTTCCGGCCTTGTGACCGGGACAAGCAAAAGGAGGCCGCGATGTTCAACTGGTTCGACCTGATGCGCCAAGCCCAGACCAGCGCGGCCATGGACGCTCTTGCGCGGCAGTTCCAACTGTCAGGCGATCAGCCCCAGAAGATCATGGCGGCCTTCATGCCGGCCTTTGCCATGGGGCTGCAGCACGCCACCACGTCCAGCGACCCTGCCCGGCTGTTCCAGTCGATGATGAGCGGGGGCTACCAGAACTTCTGGCAGGCTGCGGGCAATGCCTTCACGCCGCAGGCTCAGCAACAGGGCCGGCACCTGCTCGACCAGCTCTTCGGCTCCGACGAGGTCAGCCGCCGCGTGGCCCATCAGGCGGCCAACTATGCGGGTATCAGCGCGGAAACCATGCAGCAGGCCCTGCCGCTCCTGGCCGGCATTTTCGCCGGCGGCATGGCTCAATGGATGAACACCCAGGGCCAGGCCTTTCAGGCCGGTGCGCCCACCAAGCCGGCAGCACCCGCCAATCCTTGGGCCGAGTTGTGGGATGGCTGGATGAAGGCGGCGGCCCCTGAGAAGAAGCCCGCCAATCCCTTCGAGGAGATGATGGCGAGCTTTCTCCAGGCGCCGCCTGCCGCAAAGCCGGCACAGCCGGAGCCCGATCCTTCGGCACCCCTCAACGAGATGATGGAGAAGGGACGCGAGATGCAGATGCAGTATCTCACGTCCCTCCAGTCGATCTTCACCGATGCCTGGAAGGGCGGTCCCGGCAAGACCTAGGCGCAGCGCTTGTCCAGCGTCACCATCGGCACTACGGGCCGGATCTGATGGGCGGAGCGATCTGGCCTCTCGGCCCGGGAATGTCGCTCCGCACTTCGCACCAACACCCATGACGGATTGCGCAGGAGCGGCTCGTCGAGCGCGCTCGACACATCGCCGCGCGTGAGCCCGATATCCTTCAGCATGCGGTCATCGAACTCTTCCAGGTTCTTGATCTCGCGGCGATGCCTCAAAGCTTTCGTGAAGCGGACGAGCGAACGGGTGAACTGCCCCACAGCGGCCATGGTCAAAAAGGTCATGGTGGATAATGCAGACCGGCTCATCGTACCTCTCCTTACGTCACTCTCGATGCATTCGCTCTGGAAGGAGCTTCCAAAGACATGTGAGAGAAGCCACCATGGGTCTCTCACTTAAATCATTGATTCTGCTGGTTTAAACTCTTTCATCTGGCATGTTCTACCAGAGGCATTTCATCACTTGAAGCGATTGTTTGAAATATGTATCATCATGATTATTGATGATGGAGTGTGAGGCCATGCACCTGCTCGATATCGACCAGCTCCGGACGTTCGTCGCCATTGCGGATACGGGGTCGTTCACCCGCGCGGCGGAGATCGTGCACAAGACGCAGAGCGCCGTGTCCATGCAGATGAAGCGGCTGGAGGACCGGGTCGGCAAGGCGATCTTCGAGCGCGACGGACGCCTGTCCAAGCTCACTGACGAGGGCGAGCGCCTGCTGGACTATGCCCGGCGCATCGTGCGCCTGAACACGGAATGCATGGCGTCCTTCAACGACAACGAGCTCACCGGCCGCGTGCGCCTAGGATTGCCGGACGATTACGCCGACCGCTACCTGCCCGAGATTCTCGCCCGCTTCTCGCGCTCCAACCCGAAGGCCGAGGTGACGGTGATGTGCGAGCCCACGCACAACCTGATCGAGCGGGTGCAGCACGGGGACCTGGATCTGGCGATCATCACCCATGTGGACCGGCGCGGGCCGTCCGAGATCGTGCGCATCGAGCAGCTGCTCTGGGTCACCTCCGCCCGCCACGGGGTGCACGAGGAGACGACCGTGCCGCTGGCGCTGGGCCGCCCGAACTGCGGCTGGCGCCACTCGGCGACGGAGGCTCTGGAGAGCGCCAGCCGCCCCTTCCGCATCGCCTATGTGAGCTGGCATTCCACCGCCGTGGGCGCGGCGGTTCTGGCGGGGCTTGCGGTGTCCGTGCTGCCGGAAAGCGCCGTGCGCCCCGGCATGCGGATCCTCGGCCCGTCCGACGGCTTCCCGGCCCTGCCCTCGTGCAAGATCGGCCTCATCCGCGCCCGCGGCGAGGAGAACCCGCTGGCGGACGCGCTGGGCTTTCACATCAAGCAGTCGCTGGACAACCTGGGCTCCACCCGCACCATGCAGCCCATCGCGGCGGAGTAGACCGCGGCGGGCCAGACCCTACCTGGCCGCGGGCCGGCGCAGCACCAGCACGTTGCCCGCGAGCGCCAGCACGACGCCGATGCCGGCAAGAGCCGTCCACACGTAACCCTCGATCACGGTCGAGACCGTGAGCGCCACGACCGGAAACAGCACCGTGGCGTAGCCCGCCCGCGCGGCCCCGAGCCGCCGCAGCAGGGTGAGGTACGACATGAAGGCCAGCACCGACGCGCCGATGGAGAGATACAGCAGCGAGCCCACGTATTTGGCGGTCGGCTCGATGATGAAGGCGTTGCCGCGCACGAGGTTCAGCGCCAGCAGCACCGCGCAGCCATAGGTCATGCCCCAGGCGGTGGCCGACAGAAGCGGCACGCCCCGGCGCTGCACCACCGTCGAGATCATGTTGCCCGAGCAGAAGAACAGGGTGCCCATCACGCAAAGCCCGAGGCCGAACAAGGCATCGGCGTTGAAGCCCGCCCCCGTAATCTCCGGCCAGAACAGGAACACGATGCCCGCCACGCCGATGACGCCGCCCAGCGCCACCCGCGGCTCCACCTTCTGTCGGAACACCAGGAAGCCGAGGGCCAGATTGAACACGGAGGCGAGCGAGAACACCACGGACAAAAGCCCGGACGGCACGCTCAGGCCCCCGTAGTAGAACGAAATGAAGTTGAACGAGAACAGGCAGCAGCCCACCGCCGCGAAGCGCCCGTGATCGGCGCGCCCGAAGCGCACCTTATGGCCCGTGGCCAGCACCCAGGCCCACATGACGGCAGCCGCCAGCAGGAACCGCCACAGCACCGACATCTCCGGCGCCAGGACGCCGAGCTGCGCCCGGATGCCGATCCAGCTCACGCCCCACAGGAACACGGTGGCCGCGTAAAGCCCCAGGGTGGTCCCGTCGACCCCTTTCAGGCTCGGCTGGGGAACGGTGGCGGTGGCGTGGGTCATGGCAGGTCCGTTTCGTCGTCAGGCTGCCGGAATACGCCCGATGACGCATCAGCACAAATGATGAAAACTAATCGGTTGCCCCTGGATCGGTGATGAAACGCCCGAAAACCCCTGCCAACCCTGCAACACCCGCTGCAACGGGGCTGCAACGGGGGACTGCAACGGGGGACTGCAACGGGCTGCAACGGCGGTGCGGTCCGTTGCAGCCGGGGCTACATGCCGGCCCAATCTTGACAATTGCGGGTGTTCCGTTATCTTGTTCTTGTTTTGTTCCATGCGGGAGGCCATTGCCATGACGCTCTCTTCCTCCTCGTCCGCATTTCGCCGGGAGAAGCTCACCCCTGAGCGCATTGCCGAGATGCGCGGGATGGTGGAGGGCAGCACCCTCTCCTTCCGGCGCATCGCCGCCAGCATGAGCCTGACGGCCTCCACGGTATCCCGCTACGCGGCGGAAGGCGGCTGGCAGCGCCCAAGCGATCCGGCAGGCCCTGCCGGCGTCCCGGCTCCCGCTCCACCCCATGCAAAGGCCCGCCCGGCCCTCCCGACCGTTCAGCAGCGCGAGCGGATCACGCAGAAGCTCTGGCGGCTGGCGGAGCGCCACGCCGAAGAGCTGGAGGACCAGCCCCTCGAGGTCGCCCAGCGCGCCCTCCAGCCGCTCGCCCGCCTCACCCGGACGCTGGGCGAGATGGACAAGCACGTCCAGCCGCCCTTAGACGCGGGGCAATACGAGATCGACACCAAGCCCCGCCGCAGCCTCCACGAAATGCGCGACGAGCTCGTGGCTCATCTGGAGCGCATCGAGCGCGAGGAGCGGGAGTATGAGGAGCGCTATCGGTGGACGTTTGAGGATGGGGCGGGGATCTAGAGGGGTGAGCGTAAAAGTCGAAAAGCAGACGATCAGCGAATCTTTGAGCATCCTCGAATGACTCTAAGCGTAATCTGCTCAAGTTTTGATATTATTGGTCCCAGCAATTTTGGTGCAGCTTGATTGACTGACGAGAGCTGATCAAAGGCTGCAAGTCTGCATTCCGCACTTTCTTATAGTCAGTTTCACGGCTCCGCTTATGCCATGGATTCATTGCCGATCTTACGTTACTAAGGAACGTAGATCAGCATGCTGCTTGGGTCGATGATCCTACTCTAGCGCAGTGAGTTGTTGTGGAGTGCCAACTGGGATGCCCGAAGCTGATACACCTGCATCGGGAACAGAGACTGCGAAGGCATCTGTTCCCGATGTTGCACACTGGCGCGAGGAACTGCGCCTCCTCCTCCATCCCGGCAATATCGGTCAATTCGACCACATCGAGCTGACTGAGATCATCGCCACGCCGCGCGGTGCCCGAACGCTCAACGTGCTGTCTGTGGCCGTGCTGGCCGAGGGGAGACCAGACGTCGGAAAGGTCGAGCAAACCCAGTTCCGCAATCTGCAAATCAGAGTTGACGGCTTCAAGGATTGGCGTTTCGGTGTTGGGCGCACCCTCCGGTCGCTCATGGCCCTCGACAAAGCTTTAGAGGAGTTTGCCACGACGGGAGTATGGGCGCTGAGCGGCCAAGCGCTCGAGGTGGGCAATATGTGGCCTGAACCTGCGATGTTTGCCCCACCAGATGGGACAGTCGAGGTCCCACTAAACAAGATCCTGAAGAACAATTTTTGGGCTGGCTCGCACGTGTTCCGTCTTACCGACCGAGGCAAGGAGAGCTTTGCCCCATTCTTTGCCGACAGACGGCGCCTGCAGGCGCTGTCTGATGCCGTTTCCCAGGACGTGCCAATGGCCTTCGCGGGTCTTGCGGATCTGCTGGGCGATATCGTAATCCAGCTCCCAGTCACCATCTTGGCGCCGAGTGTCGAGGCGCCGCGCGGCGCGGAGCACTCGGAAGTGAAGGTAGCGTGGCGGCGAAGATCGGCGCCGCGAGATCTAGTCGTTGCCGCTCGGAACCGTTGGGACGAACTTTTAATCGGTGCAGCCGTGAGCCAGGGCTTTAGGGATACTGCGAACCTCCCTATCAATGGCCATCGTCAATCTGTTGAATCAGAAACTTGGGACACCACGACAGGTCGCCTTATCAGCGCAACAGTGTCTACATCGACCCTCAAGACGATTGAAGTTGATGTGCACGAGGTGCAACATGAACCCCGACTGTTCGCCGCTCCAGATCTTGACGGTGAGCCGCAGAGGGGACGCGTGGAACTGACGCGCACGAGGACCATCGTCGTTGGTGAGGAGGCGGTGCAGGACGCCAACTATTGGCTCAGTCGTCGGCAGGATCTTGAGGAGAGGCGCCGTCTCACGGAGACCCGCGACTTTGTCCAATACCGCTCCCGCTCTGGCTCGTCGGACGAGCGAGTCCGGGCTCTGACTGATCTCCGCTTTCTAATAAACAAACACGGCGAGGCTGGGGTGGATCTCTGGGATCCGTACCTAACTGGAGAGGATCTACTTCAGACCCTATTCTGGTGCAGTCATGGGGACGCACCCTTGCGAGGGCTGACCGATGGCCGCGACCCACCATCCAGCGAACCTCCGGACGATGCCGCTCCGCGGGAGCCCACAACGCTAAGAGTGGCCTTCCCACATCGGCAGAGGGCTGTCCTTGAGCGCGATAAGGGCAACTGCCAGGGCCTGCATCTCGAATACCGAACTCGGCGGGGTCCGAAGGGTTGGGGCTTCCATGACCGGTTCCTAATCTTCCCGAATGGGCGAGATGGCCCACGGGCATGGTCGCTCGGGACTTCCGTCAACAGCCTGGGTAAGGCGCACCACATCCTGCAACGAGTCTCGAACCCCGCGATGGTGGCTGGCGCTTTTCAAGATCTTTGGGAAGCGCTGGATGAACCACAACACGTCGTATGGAGATCGTGGTGAGCCCGCGTGCGAGGGCGCTAGTGCACCTCCTTAAAGCGTGGGACGGGCACGTCGAGCCACCCGTGAGCCTTGAAGCTGTTATCCGAGAGATGCAGCCGTCGGCTGCCGACTCAATGGTTGAGAGCCTGATAGAGGCCGTGCGCAGCGACCTGGCTGATGTTCCGGGCCTGCTTGCAACGCTGACGACGTTAGACCCAGCAGAGTTGCTCCGGTTAGCTAGGCGTCTCGGCTGGACCGTGCAGACATTCATCGACTTTGATCTTCACCAGCAGCGGTCCAGGTTGAGAATCGAGGCGGCTCTCGCATCCGCCGCGGTGTGGGACGATACAGGGAGCTTCTGGGAAGCTATGCGCCTCCAACTTGGCGGCTGCCGCCCGGTTTTGACAGCCTTCGAAATCGTGGTGCGGAGCCGGGCCGCAGATATTCACGTACCTGAAGGTACACCGATATGGGAGCGCGAACACCTCCAGGATTTGCAGGAGGCAGACAGTGAAGCAGATTGGGAGCGTCTTGCAGAACGAGCCCACGCTTTTCCTAAACTCCCGAGACCCGACCTATGCGTAGCACAGGCAACCCGAGCCCTTGCGCTGCTGGATTGGCCTCGTTTGGTCCACCTTGCCGATGAGACAAAGAGTTGGCTGCTCGGCCATATGCTCCTAAGCCCCTTGCCGTTGGCAGATGCCTTCCGCCTTGCGACCGCAAGCGTCAGCGGCCACGTTCGCTTCGCGGCACTGGAACGTATCGTGAGGCGTGAAAAGCGCAGGCTATCACCAGAAGAAGAGACAGCGTTAAAGAATCTTCTGCTTATCTTGGCCAAGGATGAAAACGATTGGCCGCGCTGGCTTGCAGTCTGCAACCGCTATCCCGTTCGCAACCCTCACATGCAGGCCGCCCTCGGTCGCGCTCTCGCGCGCAGTGGGATGAGAGCACTTCGGGACTATGTAGAAAGTATCTCATTGCACATATCGGGCGGAGAGGGTCGTGAGTGCGTCACCCGGTGCCTGTCAGTTTTTCGAGCCTGCGCAGGGCAATCAAAGCGGCACACGCTCTGGCGCGAAGCGTTCAAGCGGTGGCAGACTTGGGACTTCGGCCGTGACGAAGAGCAGGGACTCAACACTATCGCTAGGAGCGAGCTCGACTATGGTGTTGTGGGATGGCTTATAGAGGGTGAGGAACAGGAGCCATGCCTGAATCTTGATCAAGCTTTCGAGCAGGAGTTGAGCGAGCTAGACATACAATGGCATGCATCAGTGAGCACAGCCATTTCAGGTTTTTTTAGATTGTTGTCCCGACATCAAGTCTTGGCTCATGCAAGGAGGCAATCAACACGCGATGCGGACTGGCTTCCAGGACCGTCCGTTTATGTGCCGGCAGCTGCAAGCGACGTGTTCAATCAGCGGCGCTACCATTGGGATGGCCGATAAAACAAGGCGCACAACACCCGCCCGGTGTTGCCTGAATGCATGGTCCGGCGGGCGCGCTCAATGCGCAGAGCATCGGCGGATGCATAATTTTTCCTCATGCGACTGCTGCCTTTGACCCTAGGCGGACACTCATGCATCACCGCAGCGATCCTGGCGTGTTGCTTCCCAGACGCCGCGGACAGCATTCGCATTAATCGCCGCAACGCGGAGGCCAACCATCCGATGGGCCACCTGAGCGCCACGCGTAATGCGATTGCGAATCCGCGTGCTACAATGGCCCGGACCTGCCAATCGAGCCCTGTGACGGCAATCTCCAGCTCAACCAAGACATTCCGTGGGTGGTCGCCGGAGCATTGTCGCGTCGGGCAATAGGACAAGCGAAACGGCCAATCATGATCAGGAACCGTGGGAATGCCAGTGACGGCGGGACGGTGAGCGTTCCGGTGATCGGTCACGTTGTGTGCGCGGGCTTTCCCTCCCCGGTTCAGGACGACGTCGAGGGCAACGTGGAGCTTCCGCGCTGGATAGTGCCTAATCCGGCCTTCCGCTGGCCGATACGGCGATGACGTTAAAGTGGATCAACCCATGGGAAGGGTCCTGGCTCAATCCACGCTCTTCACCTGACAGCGTCAGCGCCCGTCAAAGCTCCTGCCTGTCCCAGTGGGGTGCGTATCCGCGCCGTGTTCGGCCATAATCCGGCACGTCAGTTTCCCGGTTTCTCCTCTCGCCGTGGATCAGCCAGGCGAGGGCGTATCCGGCCGCTGCCGCCGTGAACAGCGCGAGCAAGGGGTTTCCTGCGACCTGCTGCGTCACGGTGCGCTGACCCTGGCGGATGTAGCGCTCCGCCTCCGGGTATCGCTCGCTCGCCTGTCGGGCGTAGTGCTCGCCGCGACCGTACATGTCGCGGGCGACGCCTGACGCCTGATCCGAAACCTCGTGCAGGGCATCCCGGACCTGATTCAGAACATGCTCGGTCGAGGCCTGCGGCGGATCGGCCTGCCGGTCGCCCGCCTGATGGCCGGGTTCCCGCTCGGGCTCGGGGCCTTTGGTGATGGTCACGGAGACCGGGTCGCTCGTCGGAAAGGTCTCCTCGATGGCGTGGTCGAGCCTTGCATCCAGGTTCTCCTGCGAGTTCTCGGCCAGATCGTTGTCCAAAGGTTGCCTTGCAGACCCGTTCCCCTCCCTTTCAGGTGCGGATCGGCTGCCAGCATGAGGGGGGTTTGCCATGTGCGTTCTCCAGGGCGCTCCGGGCGGGTCCGTCGCTCAGCGTCCTCGGGGTAACGCCAAGGCCGCAAAGGCTGTTCCGGCCCTGCTCGATCCGTGCAAGCAGCCTCACCGCACGCAGCGCCCGTCCGGCGGGCTCACGGTCGGGATCGGCGTTGACCCGTCCCCTTGTCAGCGCCATGTAAACGCAACGTCCATCAGGAAAGGAATGAACTCCATGGCCGGCAAAGCGCGCACCAGACCCTCGTTCAAGAAGAATACCCGCCGCTACAAGACGGTGATCGCCCCGGCCAAGGTGCTCGAAGGGCAGAGGAACCTCACGAAGAAACGCCGCTACGCCAACCGCCACGGCTAGCTGGACGGCAGACACGGGAAGAACAGCGGATCGCCCCGCTTCTTCAGGGACCGAGGCCACCGGCCACGCCTCGGGCTGCCCCTTCAACCCGGCTGCAACCATAGGCCTTTCGGGAGGCAGGTTCCGGCGCGAACGGCCGTGACCTAGCCCATCCCGAGGGCCAGCCTCCGCATGGTGCGGATCGGGCCTAGAAGGTGGTGAAAGCTGATGGTTCTATTTCCAGCTCCACCGCGCCTGTGGATGCCTACCACACCTCCGCGCATGACAAGGACCAGCCGCAGCGGAGCGTCTCGACGACCGTGCAGCTGATGGAGGCCACCAACGACACCACGATCCTGGTCAAGGCGGCCGAGGCGGGGGCCCGGCAGCTGTGGCGGGACGGCTACCGCTACTCCAAGGCCGGAGTCGTGACGGTCGATCTCGTGGCCATGGACCGGGCGCCACGCGCCCTCTTCGGCGGCTTCGACCGGGAAAGGGGCGCACGGCTCATGAGCGCCCTGGATGCGGCCAACGCCCGCTTCGGACGCGGCGCCGTCACGCTGGCGGCGGCGGGCATCAAGAAGCCGTGGGAAACGAAATTCGAGAAGCGGTCACCGCGCTACACGACGCGCCTGAGCGATCTTCCCAGCCTTTAGGACAATCGACCGGGCGGCGGCACCCCATCCGAGCCTTCCAGGGGGGCTGCTCTATATGAGCTCGAAGCCGAGCCTATTCGGATGATTGAGGGCGCCATGAGAGTGATCGTCTGCGGTGCCGGGCAGGTGGGCTCCACCATCGCCCGCCATCTTGCCACCGAGGGAATCGACGTAACGGTGGTGGACATCTCGCCGGAGCTGGCCCGGCGGGCGGACGAGAGCTACGACGTCCGCGGGATGGTCGGCCACGCCGCGCATCCCGAGGTTCTCGAGCGGGCGGGCGCACAGGATGCCGACATGCTGATTGCGGTCACCCGCTCCGACGAGGTCAACATGGTGGCCTGCCAGGTGGCCTATTCGCTGTTCAACGTCCGCCGGCGCATCGCCCGCGTCCGCCATCACGGCTATCTGGAGCCGATCTGGAAGGGCCTCTACGCGTCCGACCAGCTGCCCATCGACGTGATCATCTCACCCGAGGTCGAGGTCGCCAACGGCATCGTCCGGCGCCTCAAGACGCCCGGCGCCTTCGACACCGTGGCGCTCGCCGACGGCCGGGTTCACCTCCTCGGGGTTCACTGCAACACGGGCGGATGCTCCCTGATCGGGCAGCGGATGAAGGAGCTCTCCAGGGCGGGCGGCTCCGGCATCGTGGTCGGCGTCATCGTGCGCGACGGCCAAGCCTTCGTGCCGAGGGCCGAGGATCGGGTGCAGCAGGGCGACGACGTCTACGTCATCACGGAAACGGACCGCGTGGATCGCGTCATGGCGTTCCTGGGCCACGAGGAGCAGGTCGCCCGCCGCATCGTGATCGTGGGCGGGGGCAATGTCGGCCTCAACCTGGCGACCCGGATCGCCCGCCATGCCCCGTACGTCTCGCTGAAAGTGGTCGAGCATTCGCGGGAGCGGGCCGAGTACATTTCCCGCGAGCTCCGGGATGCCGCCGTGGTGATCCAGGGCGACGCCCTCGACAAGGAGGTGCTCATCGAGGCCAATGTCCAGAGCGCGGAGACGATCATCGCCGTGACGAACGACGACGAGACGAACATCTTCGCCTCGGTTCTGGCCAAGCGCGAGGGCTGCACCCGCGCCATCACCCTGGTGAACAAGACCTCCTATGAACATGTGCTGCCGGCGCTGGGCATCGATGCGGTCGTGAGCCCGAGCGCCATCACCATATCGACGATCCTGCGCCATGTGCGCCATCGCTCGATCTCCGCCCTTTACACGCTCCGGGAGGACTTCGGCGAGGTGATCCAGGCGACGGCCCAGGAGGGCTCGCGGCTGGTCAAGGGCACCCTGCGGGAGGCCGGCATGCCGGACGGCATGCTGATCGGCGCCATCGTCCGCAACGGCGAGGTGATCATTCCCACCAGCTCGACCCGGGTGCATCCCGGCGACCATGTCATCGCCGTGGTGGCCTACCGGGCCCTGCGCAAGGCCGAGGCGGTGCTGGCCGGCTCGGCAGCCGATCCAGAGCACCAGGGCTGACCGATGCGCGAGAGATCGTTTTCGGGCGCATGGTCCCCACCCTACCTTCGTCCGGTCTTTCACCTGACGGGCCGCATGCTCCTGGCGCTTGCGGTCGCCATGCTCCTGCCCGCGGGCGCCGACGCGCTCACGGGCGATCCCGACTGGCGAGCCTTTCTCATCGGCAGCGGCATCACCTTCGCCTGCGCCGCCGCGTTGACCCGTGCGACCCGCTGCCGGCTGTCCGGCGGGCTGACCCTGCGCCAGGCCTTTCTCCTCACGCCTGTCGCCTGGACGACCATCGCGCTCTTCGGAGCCATCCCCCTCTACATCTCCGATTACGCCCAGCTGCGGGACCACTTCACCAATGCGTTGTTCGAGTCCGTGTCGGGCCTGACGACCACCGGCGCAACCGTGATCGTCGGCCTCGACGACGCCCCCAAAGGCATTCTTCTGTGGCGGGCGCTCCTGCAATGGCTGGGCGGCATCGGCATCATCGGGGTCGCCATCTCGATCCTGCCCGCCCTCGGCGTCGGCGGCATGCAGCTGTTCCGGACGGAGTCCTCCGACCGGTCCGAGAAGGTGATGCCGCGCGTGCGGGAGATCGCGACCGGCATCGTCCTGATCTATATGGCTCTCACGGTGGCCTGCGCGCTTGCCTACTGGCTGGTGGCGATGACGCCGTTCGATGCCATCGCTCATGCGCTGACCACCGTCTCGACGGCCGGATTTTCCACCTCCGACGCCTCGATGGCCCGCTGGAACAATGCCGCCCTGCACTGGATCGCGACCCTGTTCATGCTCTCGGGCGCCGTGCCGTTCGTGCTTTACCTGCGGCTGTTTCAGGGGCAGCGCGATGCCCTGCGCGACAGCCAGGTCCAGTTCCTGGCCATTCTCCTGGCGGCCCTGATCGTCGCCGTTGCAGCATGGTTGATCCTGGCGGCCGGGCACGGCTTTGCGGACGCCCTGCGGCTTGCCGCCTTCAACGTGGTGTCCGTGGTGACGACGACGGGCTATGCCACAGCCAACTACACCCTCTGGGGCAACCTGATGGTGGGCCTGTTCTTCGGCCTCATGTTCGTGGGCGGCTGCACGGGATCGACCACGGGCGGGATGAAGATCTTTCGCTTCCAGGTGATGGTCCGCATGCTTCAAAGCCAGTTCCTGCGCCTGCTCTATCCACGGGGCGTGTTCCCCCGCGTCTATGCGGGCCGGCTGCTGCCGGACGACGTGATCGGGTCGGTGGTGGTGTTCTTCTCGCTGTACTTCATCTGCTACAGCGCGCTCACCTTGGCCCTGATGGCGTTCGACCTCGATTTCCTGACCAGCGCCAGCGCCGCCGTGGCAGCCCTGTCGAATGTGGGGCCGGGGCTGGGTCCGATCATCGGTCCGGCCGGCAACTTCGCGACGCTCCCGGACGCCTCCAAATGGCTCCTCTGCTTCGGCATGCTGCTGGGGCGGCTGGAGCTGTTCACCGTGCTGATCCTGCTCTTTCCCCAGTTCTGGCGCGGGTAGGCCTCATCGGTCCTGCTCCCGTCCAGGCTCTCCGGCGACGTCGCCGGAGAGCCTGCCCTTCAGGCCGTTGCCGCATCAAGAGCTGCCGAAGCTCTTCGTGCCCGGAGCACCGATCCGCCCATGGCACCTTCCCGACCCCGCACGCCGCCATCGCCAAAGCGCATGCTGGAACGGGCGTCACGGCATCATTCGATCACCGTGTCGGCGCCGCTGATCAGGGAGGGCGAGACATCGATGCTGAGGGCCCTTGCCGTTTTCAGGTTGACCACCAGCTCGACCTTCGTGACGAGCTGCACCGGCAGGTCGGCGGGCTTCTCGCCGCTCAGGACGCGTCCGGCGCAGTTGCCCGTGCGGCGATGCGACTGCATGAAATCGCCCCCGTAGCTCATGAGGCCGCCGGCTGTCGGAAAGTCGCGGGACTGGGTGACCGCGGGCATGGAATAGCGCAGGCACAGATCGGCAAGCTGCGTGCTGCGGAAGGCGAAGTAGGGATCCGAGGTGAAGACGAGCCCGCCCGCCTGCTCCCGGGTGGCGGAGGAAAACATCGCCTCGAACTCCTCCTCCTTGCTGGCATTCATCACATGGAGCCGCACGCCCAGCGCCTCGGCCGCCATCTGGAGGTTGCGCAGCTGCGAGCCCGAGGTCGGGCTGGTCGGGTTGACCGCAACGGCGAAGGAGGAGGCTGACGGGCGCAGCTCGTGCATGAACTCCAGGCGCTTGCGCGACACCTCCACGCTCAGACTCGACACCCCGGTGAGATTGCCGCCCGGCCGCGACAGGCTGTCCACCACGCCGAGGGCCACGGGATCGCCTCCCATCTCGAACACGATAGTGATCGTCTTCGTCGCGGCCTTCGCGGCGAGCGCGGCCGGTGCGCCGCCGGAGGCCACGAGAACCGCGACCTTGCGGCCCGCGAGATCGGCCGCAAGGGCGGGCAACCGGTCGTACCGGCCTTCCGCCCAGCGGTACTCGATCGCCACGTTGCGGCCCTCGACATAGCCCGCCTCGGCAAGGCCCTCCCGGAAGGCCTTGAGGCGGCTGTCGAAGGGTCCGGGGGATTCCAGGCCGAGATACCCGATCACCGGCATGGCCTGGGATTGCGCGCGCGCAGGCAGCGCGCATGCGGCCGCGCCGCCGAGCCAGGCGAGAACGTCCCGCCGCCTCATGGTCCCGGCCTCCGGGATGGTCCCGGCCTCCGGACGCGAGAAAGAGGCGGATCCGCGAGATGGGACCTTCTTCCAACCGCCATCATCCGGGCACCTCGCAGGGTTCAGGGGCAGCCGCCAGCCTGGGCCGTATCATAACCGCAACGGCCGCCTCACGAAACCGGCCCGGGCGACCCTTAAGGGGAGGTGATCAGGCCGCATCGGGCTGATCGGCGAAGGCCACGCGGTAGACGAGGAGCTCCTCGTCGTAGCCCTTGATCGGACGCATTCCCATGGGGTTCACGGCGCGCTTGCCGTCGACCGCGCGGGCCACCGCCCCGTCCGCGAGAATCTCCCGGTCGGCGGCGGAGGCGCACAGGCGGGCCGCGAGATTCACGACGCTGCCGATGGCCGTGTAGTCGAACCGGCTCTCGTAGCCGATGCGCCCGACCGTGGCGGGCCCTAGGGCAAGCCCCACCCCGAATCCGATCCGGTAGCCCCGCCGCCGCCAGCCGGCGATCAGGGTCTGCACGCTCAGCTGCATCTCCACCGCCATGTCCACGGCCTGCAGCGCCGGCTCCGCGACCGGGACCGGGGCGTTGACGAGCACCATCAGCCCATCGCCCGAAAAGCTCGTGAGCGTCGCCTCGTACCGGGTGATGATCCGGCCCAGCGCGTCGTAGTACTCGGACAGGACGCTCATCACCTCCTCGGGAGCAGCCCTGGCCGAGAAGGGCGTGAAGCCCCGCAGGTCGCAGAAGACCGCCACCACCTCGGTGCGGCGGCCCTCGAGCACGTCGTCGTCGCCCGTGCGGTCGACCAGCTCCGCAACCTGGGGCGCCAGGAACCGCTTGAGCTTGGCGATGCGCTCCTGGCGTTCCTGCGACACGGCGAGCTCGGCCGCCATCGCGTTGAAGCTATCGGCCAGCCGCTCGAGCTCGTCCCCCGTCCTGATCTCGATCCGGTGGCCGAACTGCCCGGCGCCGATGCGCTCGGTGCCATCCTCGAGCAGGCGGATCGGCTCGGTCATCCTGCGGGCGAGAATGAAGGCCAGGAGGCATGCGAAGGCGCCGCCGGCCAGGAGAAGGCCGAAGGTCCGCCACAGGGCCGCGTAGATCGGCCCGAAGGCTTCGGAAAGAGGCTGCTCGACCACCACGGTCCAGTCGGGGCCGGCCACGGGCGTGGCGGCCGCCGCGACGGCTATGCCCCCGGCGTCCCGGCCCGTTGCGACATCCGCCGGCGCGCGCCTGATCTCCTCCCGGATCCTCTGGAAGGGAGCGAGCGTCGCCTCGTCGGCGCCCCGCAGCACGAGGTTGATGTCCGGGTGGGCCACGAGCCGCCCCGGCCCGTCGAGCACGAAGGCGTGGCCCGTCCGGCCGATCTTGATCGCCGCGACCACGTCCCAGATCAGCTTCAGGTTCACCTCGGCGACAACCACGCCGACGGACGGCCGGTTACCGGTGAGCGCGATCGTCATGTAGGGTTCGGAGTCCCGGTAGTAGCCCACCTTGCCGTACCAGAGCCGGTTCATGCGGGCTCCGGCGACCGCCACTTCGGCGGAACGATCCATCCGGCTCTCGGTGCGGTTCAGGCCGATGCGCGAGACGTAGAGACGCTCCCGGCCGTTGCCGTCGAGCAGGGTGAGGCTTGCCACGGCCGGCACCTGCCGCAGCAGGCGCAGGGCATCGATCTGCCGCCTCTCGTCCGGTTCTCCGGTCCAGGGGAGCTGGACCAGCCAGCCGAGCTGATTGGTGATGCCGTCGAGGAAGCCCTGGATCTTGGCTCCCGCGGACCTGGCCTCCACGCCCAGAAGCTGCTCGAGCCTCGTGCGTTGATCGCGGTAGCCGAACCAGGCCTCGCTGAGGCCATTGGCGGCAAGCGGAATGACCACGGCCAGAAACAGCACGAGAAAATATTTCAGGAAGAGGCCGCGGAACTGGAGATGCTGCCCGATCATGACCGTATACGTCAGCCGGTTTCGCCGAGGGCTGGCTGAAGCCGCACGGCAGGCATGGCGCGGTGCGTCGGAACGGAAGGCGAATAGATCATCGAGATCCCCGGACCCTCGGCTGTCGCATATGGGCGATTAAGAAGCCAGGCGCGGCGCCCCGCCAGTGGTTTGCCTCCACGGTGCGCCACTATCCCCTGCGCCGTCGCGCCGATCCCTCAGGCCGCCCGGTTCGCCGTCCCGCGCGAGGTCACCGTCAGGGCGAGCCCGCCCAGGACCGGGATCACGCCAGCGGCGACCACGAGCCCGGGCCGGAGCCCAAGGCCTGCGCTATGCCGGCAGAACGATCACCTTGGTCTTGACCGGCGTCCGCGAGTACAGGTGCATCATGTCCTGGGTGAGCAGGCCGACGCAGCCGCTGGTGATGCCGTTGCCGATCGATTCGGCGTCGAGGCTGGCATAGATCGTGTAGAGCGTGTAGGCGCCGTTCTGGTAGAGATGAAGCGTGCGGGCGCCGAGCGGGTTGTCGAGGCCGCCCGGCATGCCGCGGGCCCATTTGGCCGCTTCGGGCTGACGCTTGATCATCGCCGCGGGCGGGGTCCAGGTCGCCCATTCGCTCTTGCGCCCGACATAGGCGTCCCCGCTCCACCGGAACCCGTCGCGCCCCACATTGGCGCCGTAGCGGGTGGCGTTGCCGTCTTCCTCGACGCGGTAGACGTAGTAGTTGCCGGGGTCGACGATGATCGTGCCGGGCGCCTCTTTGGTGTCGTAGCGAACGGTCCGGCGATAATATTTCGGATCCACCTTGCTGACGTCGATCGCCGGGATCGGGAATTTCTCGTCGGGCACCGGCCCGTAGACCTTCGACGCCTCGGCGAGGCTCATGCCGTCGGAGGTCACGCAGCCGGCCAGCCCCAGCGCGCCGATACCGGCGGCCGAGCCGGCCAGAAACGACCGGCGGCTGAGAAGCCCCGCCCGATGCCCGGGCAAAGCGACCTCGTCCGTTGCGCCTGCATCGGCATTCCTACCGTCGTTGATCATGATTGGCCGCTTCCCTTGCTTCCGCTGCCCGGCGAGACAATGCTCCGGCAACCACCCGCTGAATGTCTTGTTGAGCGGGAGATTGCCGTCCCACGGCTCGATTGGCAAGCCCGGGCCTTCGCCGGGCAAGGCTTGGCCCCGCATCCGAGCCGGTCACGTCCCCCCGGTTTCGCTTCCCCTGGCGCTCGGCCAAGCCCGAGGCTTGGGCAATCCGGGGTACCCATCCCGATGGCATAACCCGTCAAGGTAGAAAACAGGCCTGTCTTCCTTTGATCCGCCTTAGCCCCTTTGAGTCTCTGTCGGACTTCATGGGCTTGGTGCAGTCTGCTGCACGACGATCGCGCGCTCGTGATGGTGGCGCCACCGACAAATACCTCGGGGTTACCGAGGCAGGGACGGGTAAATGCTTCTAGAGAACGAGAAACTGGCTCGCGTGAATGGCTTCGCCGGCGCCTCGCCTTCCGGCGAAGGCGCAGGGTCCGAAGCCGGGATCACGCTGAGCCAAGTGCTTCGTCGCCATGCAACCCGGCTCCCGCACCATCCCGCCATCGTGTCGGCTGCTTTCGCGCCTCTGACCTACCATGACCTCCAGCGCCAGCTCGACGAGATCCGCCGTCAACTGCGCCAGGCCGGCTTCGACTGCAACAGCCGGATCGGGGTGCTGATGCCGAACGGCCCGGAGGCGGTTCTGGCCATCGTGGCGGTCGCCTGCTGCTGCATAGCCGTGCCGCTGGACCCGCGCCTGACGCCGGCCGAAATCGACGATCGCCTCGACCTGCTGCGCCTGAAGGCCCTTCTCGTGCCGCAGGGCAGCGCCTCCGCGGCGCGCCAGAGCGCCGAGCGACGAAAGCTTGCGGTGATCGAGGCTGCTTCGGCCGGGCACGGCCGGCTCGGGCTCGACATCGCCGTGCAGGCCGCCGGTTCGCCGGTTGTCGACGTGGAGCCCGACCCGCGCTCGCCTGCCTTCATCCTGCCGACCTCGGGCACGACGGCCCAGCCCAAGCTCATTCCCTTCAGCCATGCCAACATGCTGGCGGCGGCGGACCGGCTCAGGGCCTGGTTCGACCTCACCCCTTCGGATCGCTGCTTGAGCGTGTCGCCCCCCTACTACTCCCATGGGCTCAAGGTCACCGTCTTCACGCCGCTCCTGACGGGCGGCAGCATCGCGGTCCCGGCGAACGCGTCGGTGCTGGCCCTGGACGAGTGGTTCGAACTCCTGCGGCCAACCTGGTACTCGGCCGGCCCCACGCTCCACAACGCGGTGCTGGACAAGGCAAGGGGCTTCGCGGATGCGCAGGCGGCCCACACCCTGCGCTTCATCGTGTCCGGCGGCGCGCCGCTCCCGAAGGACGTGCGGGACGACCTGCAGCGCATCCTGGGCGTGCCGGTGCTGGAGCACTACGGCTCCAGCGAGGCCGCGCAGATGGCCGCCAACCGGCCGCCGCCGGGCCCGAACAGGCCGGGAACCTGCGGGCAGGCCTGGCCCGGCACCCTGGCCGTCGTCGGAGAGGGCGGCCGCCCGCTGCCGGCAGGCGAGCACGGCGAGGTCTGGGTTCGCGGCCCCACGGTGATGTCCGGCTATCTCGAAGCGCCCGCACTCAACGAAGCCGCTTTCTCGAACGGCTGGTTTCGCACCGGCGATATCGGCAGCCTCGACCAGGACGGCTTCCTGTCCCTGCACGGGCGCCTGGGCGAGCTGATCAACCGCGGCGGCGAGAAGATCTCCCCGGCCGATATCGACGCCGCGCTCCTGCGCCATCCGGCGGTCGCGGAGGCGGCAGCCTTCGCGATCCCTCATCCGCGCCTCGGCGAGGACGTTGCGGCCGCCATCGTCCCCCATCCCGGCGCGCAGACCACGCCTGCGGAGCTTCGCGGGTTCCTGCAAAGGGAGCTGGCCTCGTTCAAGATCCCCCACCGCATCCTGATCCTCGACGAACTGCCCAAGGGCACGACCGGAAAGGTTCAAAGGCGACGGCTGCGCGAGATCCACGGCGCGCCGTCGAACCATCCGGCGGCGCAGCCCCCGCCCGATGGGCGCAAGGAGCCTTCGGATCTGGAGACGGAACTGCTGACCCTGTGGCGCAGGCTCCTCAAGTCCGAGGCCGTGACGGCCGACGACGACTTCTTCGAATCCGGCGGCGATTCGCTTCTGGCGACGGAGATGCTGATCGAGGTCGAGCGCCTCATCGGGCATCTCGTGCCGGAAACGATCCTGTTCGGGGCCGAAACCATCCGCCAGCTCGTCCCGAGGCTCACCATGCTGGCGGCAACGCCCGCAACGCCGTTCTTCCAATCCCATCCCGACGGCGACCGGCCGCCCCTGTTCTTCTTCCATGGCGACTTCGTGAGCGGCGGCTTGGAAGCGCGGCGACTGGTGGAGCTTTTCGGGCGCGGCTACCCGATCATCACCATCGATCCCCATGGCCTTCGCGGGGAGCCGGTTCCGCCGTCGATTGCGAAGATGGCCGCCGACCGCCTGCCGCTGATCCTGGAAAAGCAGGCGAGCGGGCCGTTCCTGCTGGGCGGGAAATGCAACGGAGGCTTGGTGGCGTTCGAGACGGCTCGCCTGCTGATGGCCGCCGGCCACAGGGTTGAGCTGGTTGCGATCATCGACCCGCCGGGCATCAGCGCTCGCCCGGCATCGCGGGCGATGCTCGAGCTCATGCAGCCCCTTGTCGCGCCGCGCCGCCTGGGCTGGGCCTATGAGCAGATGGCCCGGCTGGAACGCTTCCTGAAGATGCAGTCGCGCGAGCGGCTCGCCAAGATGCACAACGCCCTGTTCAAAGCCAACAAGCGCCCCCCGTCGTCGCTGCTGGAGGTTTATTCGATCGCGATGGCGCAGTATCGTCCGGAGCCGCTCAATGTGCCGGCAGTCTTCTACTCGGCCGGTCACGACGGTCAGGCATGGCGGCGCCTCAGCCCGCAGCTCGAGGTCATCCAGGTGCCCGGAAGCCATCTCGGCTGCCTGACGGTCGGCGTGGAGCCGTTGGTCGACCATCTGCGGCATCGGATCGACGCTCTGGCCGACGGCGCACCGCTGTCGTCGAGCCGGGCGCGCTGAACGTCATCGCCAGCCCATCGCTGGGGCCACATGCTTCAGGATGGCCTCGATCACATGGGCGTTGTAGGCGACGCCAAGCTGGTTCGGCACGGTCAGAAGCAGCGTGTCGGCCTCCGCGATCGCCTCGTCGGCTTTCAGCTCCTCCACGAGCCTGTCGGGCTCCGCCGCATAAGAGCGGCCGAAGATCGCGCGCATGTTGTCGATGATGCCGATCTGGTCGCCGTCCTTGCCGCGCCCGAAATAGGCGCGGTCCTGGTCGTTCACGAGGGCGAACATGGAGCGCGAGACCGAGACGCGCGGCTCGCGGGTGTGGCCGGCTTCCTTCCAGGCTTCCCTGTAGCGGCGGATCTGCCGGGCCTGCTGCACGTGGAAGGGCTCGCCCGTCTCGTCCTCCTTCAGGGTGGAGCTCTGGAGGTTCATGCCCTGCTGGGCCGCCCACACCGCCGTCGCGTTGGAGGCGGAGCCCCACCAGATGCGCTCGCGCAGGCCCTCCGAATGCGGCTCGAGGCGCAGGAGGCCGGGCGGGTTGGGGAACATCGGGCGCGGGTTCGGCTGGGCAAAGCCCTCGCCCTTGAGCACGTTGAGAAACACCTCCGTGTGCTGGCGGGCCATGTCGGCGTCGCTTTGGCCTTCTTGCGGCGCGTAGCCGAAATAGCGCCAGCCGTCGATCACCTGCTCGGGCGAGCCGCGGCTGATGCCGAGCTGGAGCCGCCCGCCGCCGATGTGATCGGCCGCGCCCGCATCCTCGGCCATGTAGAGGGGGTTCTCGTAGCGCATGTCGATGACGGCGGTGCCGATCTCGATGCGGCTCGTCCTCGCGCCCACCGCCGCCAGCAGCGGAAAGGGCGAGGCGAGCTGGCGCGCGAAGTGATGGACGCGGAAATAGGCGCCGTCCGCGCCGAGCTCCTCGGCCGCCACGGCCAGGTCGATGGACTGGAGGAGCGTGTCGCGGGCGGACCGGGTCTGCGACCCCGGCGAAGGCGACCAATGTCCGAACGAGAGAAAGCCGATCTTCTTCATGGGGCGGTCCTGTGCAAAGGCTTCAGCCGGTTCGGCGCGCGAGCCGGCGGACGGGCTGTGTGCGGTCAGGAACCTCGTACGACCGCCGCCGCCGCAGATCAACCTTGCCGCGGCTCTCGAACCGGGCTCCTCTCGACTCTGCTCCCTTGCGGTCGCGCGAACCGATCCGCCCCGCGCCCGCGCATATAGGCCTGGGGGCTGCACCCCATGTCGGTCCGGAACGCATAGACGAAGGCCGAGGTCGAGCCGTAGCCGAGCTCCAGGGCCGTGCGGGTCACGTCCAGGCCGCCGCCCATGAGCTCGATCGCCTTGAACAGCCGCAGGCGCCGCCGCCACGAGCGCAGGCTCATGCCCATCTCGGCCTCGAAGCGGCGGGCGAGCGTCCGTTCCGACATGCCGAGCTCCCGCCCCCACGCCTCCGGCCCGCGCGGGTCGGCCGGGCTGGCGTAGAGCGCCTCGCACAGCAATGTCAGGGATGATCCGCCCCGAGGCCACGGGAGTGCGCCCGGGAGGGCTTGCGCCCGCCGGAGCTGGTCGAGGATCAGGCTCGTCACGCGGCCGGCATAGCCGTCGCGGTCCTCCTCGCCCTCGATGGCCGTGGCCTCGACGATGAGCGCCTTGAGCAAGGGCGTGACGCCGAACACGGTCGGGCTCGCGGGCAGGCCGCGCCCGGCCTCGTCGGCGATCCAGAGGCTGCGAAACTCCGCCCCGAGCAAGGACCCGGTGCGGTGCGGCAGGCCCGTCGGCAGCCACACGGCCTGCTCCGGCGAGATCACGAAGGAGTGCCCCTCCACGGCCACCGTCAGCACGCCGGAGATCGCGTAGACCATCTGGTGCCAGCGATGCGCGTGCTCCGGGAAGGAGTGGCGGGCCGGGATCGCCTGCGCCCGCACGGTGATCGGCCGCGGCGGCGCGAGGCCGGGCGGCGCTTCAATCGTTTCCCAGGTCATGCGTTTCCCAAGTCATGCGTTTTTCAGGTCATGCGTTTTTCAGGTCATGCGCTTTCCAGGTCATGCGTTTCCCAGCTCGCGCCTGCCTCAGTTTGGCCGATATTCTATAGAATTTGGCAGGCTGTCAAAATACGGCCAGGAGAGGTTGGCGTATAAACGGCCTCAACCCGCGCGGATGCCCGCCGCCCCAGAACGAGGAACCTGCCATGACACGCTTCGACAGCCGTGGCCTGCCGCTCTCGACCGCGTCCGACCTTGCCGCCGGGCGCTACCGGGAGGGCATCGACCTGCTGCTTTCGGCCTGGCCCGGCGCCGCCGAGGTCCTGGACGAGGCCATCGCGGCCGACCCGGACTTCGCCCTCGCCCATGCGGCCCGCGCGCGCCTGCACGCCATCCGGACCGAAGTGGCGAAGGCCAAGGCGCGCATGGCTGCGGCGGAGGAGATCGTCGCCCGGCGCGGGACCGAACGGGAGCGCAGCCATGTGGCGATCCTGTCGCTTGCGGTCAACGGCCAGTCGGCCAAGGCCCTGGAGCGGGCGCTCGCCCATACGGAGACCTGGCCGCGCGACGTGCTGATCCTGTCGCTGCCGCTCGGGGCCTTCGGGCTGTTCGCCTTTTCGGGCATGGCGGATCACGATCAGGCGCGCGTCGATCTCTGCGAACGCCACGCCCGGCACTTCGACGCGGACGACTGGTGGTTTCTCACCTACCGGGGCTGGGCGCATGCCGAGAACGGCAACGTGGCGCACGGCCGGGCGCTGACGCAGCGCGGCTACGACCTGCGCACCAACAACGCCAACGCGGCCCACGCGCTCTCGCACGCCCTGTACGAGGCCGGCGCGCACGAGGATGCGGAACGGCTGATCGAGTCCTGGCTGCCGGGCTACGACCGCTCAGGGGTTCTCCACGGCCATATCGCCTGGCACTCGGCGCTCGGCGCCCTGGAGCGGGGCGATCCGGAGCGGGCGCTGGCGATCTACGCCGATCACATCCAGCCCTCGGTGACGGCCGGCATGCCGGTGAACGTGGTGAGCGACACCGCCTCCTTCCTGTGGCGGCTGAAGGCCTATGGGCACACGGTGCCGGCGGGGCTGTGGGAGCAGGCGGCGGCGTATTCGGCGGGCTACTTCCAGAAGGCGGGCTTCGCCTTTGCCGACGTGCATATGGCGCTGATCGCGGCGGCAACCGGCGACAAGGCCGCCGTCGAAGAGCGCGTGAAGGCTCTGATGGGGCTGGTCGAGGCCGGCGCCCTGCCGGCGGGACCGGTGGTGCCGGCGGTCTGCCGCGCGGCGCTCGCCTTCGCGGAGGAGGACTACGCCGTCTGCGCCCGCATCCTGGAGCCGGTCGCGGCCGAGGTCGTGCGCATCGGCGGCAGCGGCGCCCAGCGCGAGATGATCGAGGACATGCTGCTGCTGGCCCTCATGCGGGGCGGCGAGGCCGCGAAGGCAGGCCAACTGCTCGACCGCCGCCTCCACCGCCGCCCGTCGCCGCGCGACACGCGCTGGCACGGCCTGCTCGCCGCCTGAGGATCCTCCATGTCACATGCCGATGCCGATGCCGCGATGGCGGTCGGGCCCGCGATCCGCTCCGGGGATGCCGATGTCTGGAGGCTCGCGGTCGCGCAGGCGCTCGCAGGCGCCAACTCGGCGGTGGTCTACGCCACCGGCGCCATCGTCGGCAGCATGCTCGCCCCGAGCCAGGCGCTCGCCACCCTGCCGATCTCGATCTTCGTGGTGGGCATGGCGGCCTGCACCCTGCCGGCCGGCGCGATCGCCCGCCGCCATGGCCGCCGCGCCGCGTTCCTGACCGGAACCGGATGCGGCGTGCTGACCGGGCTGCTCGCTGCCCTGGCGATGGTGCTGGGCTCGTTCTGGCTGTTCTGCTTAGGAACTTTCTTCGGTGGCGCCTATGCCGCCGTGGTCCTGTCCTTCCGCTTCGCCGCCGCCGATTGCGTCCCGGCCCCACGCCGCCCGCGCGCCTTGTCCGCCGTGATGGCCGGCGGGGTGTTCGCCGGGGTCATCGGTCCGCAGCTCGTCACCCACACCATGGACCTGTGGCAGCCCTACCTGTTCGCGGCGACCTTCCTGGCGCAGGCGGCGGTGGCGGCCCTGTCCGCCCTCGTGCTGCTCGGCGTCCGGGTTCCCATGCCCACCCTCGCGGAGATGGCCGGCGGCCGGCCCCTCGGAGCCATCGTGCGCCAGCCGCGCTTCATCACCGCCGTGATCTGCGGGATCGTCTCCTACACGCTCATGAACTTCATCATGACCGCCGCCCCGCTGGCGATGCGCCTGTGCGGCCTGTCGCAGGAATCGTCGAATCTCGGCCTGCAATGGCACATCGTCGCCATGTATGCGCCCGGCTTCTTCACGGGCCGGCTGATCACGCGCTTCGGCGCGCCGCGCGTGGTGGCCGCCGGATTGGCGCTCACCGCCGTCTCCGCCGCCATCGGGCTCACGGGCGTGGACGTAGCGCATTTCTGGCTGACCCTGATCCTGCTCGGGCTGGGCTGGAACTTCGGCTTCGTGGGCGCCTCGGCGCTCGTGCTGGACTGCCACCGCCCGGAGGAGCGGACCAGGGTGCAGTCGCTCAACGACTTCCTGGTGTTCGGCACGATGGCCGTGGGCTCCTTCTCGTCCGGCGGCCTGCTGACGGCCTATGGCTGGAGCACGGTCCTGTGGGTGTCGTTCGCGCCCCTGGCGGTCGCGGTCGCGGCTCTTGCCGTCACGGCGTCGTCCCGCCCCGGCCGCGCGGCGGGCTGAGGCGTCACCGGCGGGCGGTCTTCCTAGCTGGGCAAAGGCGCGCTTCGGCAGACCTCCATCGAGACCCTGACCGTCATGACCTGCTGCCCCTGCTCGTCCCTCACCTCGACGGTGATGTCCCGGGTATCGCCCTTCGGAAGCTGATCGCGCCCGATCTCGGCCGCACCGCAAGCCGCCTCGTATTCGGCGGCATCGAGACTGTCGAGTTCAAGACCTGCCTCGTCGGAGGTGAAGCGCGTTCCTTCCCGCACATCGAAGTAAAAGCGAGGCACTGCCGTCTCCTGGGAACAATTCTATAATCCGCGGCAGCATCGTTTGTTCAGCCGTCGCCGAGGTTGCGGCCCTGCTAGCGCGGCTCGCTTTCCAGGCACAGAAAGGTCGGGTCGAACTCGGCGATCTGCTGCAGGCGCGGCCAATCCTCGATGATCACCGTTTCTCCCCGCCAGACGATCACGCCCTCCGCCCGCAGCTCCTGGACGACCCGGTTCACGTGAACGGTGGAGAGCCCGAGGCAGTCGCCCAGCTCCGCCTGGGTCAGGGGGAGCTTGAAGCTGTGGCCTTCGGTAAGCCCGACCGCCTGAAGGCGCAGAAACAGCTCGCAGAGCAGGCTGGCGGCGTGCTCCAGGGCGGACTGGCGCCCGATGGTGACGATCCAGTGGCGATGGATGGCCGCGTCGACGGCGATGTTCACGCCCAGCAGGCGGGTCAGGTGCGGCTGGGTCTCGGAGATGACGCGCAGCGCCTCGTGAGGCACCACGCCCACGGTGCAGGCCGTCACGGCCATGACGCCATGATCCATCCGCTTGACCAGGAAGCTGTGGAGATCGACGAAGTCGCCGGGCACGTGCAGGGCCGTGATCTGGCGTTTGCCCGTGCGCACCAGGTTGTAGCGGGCGGCAAAGCCCGTGATCAGGAAGAGGCTCTCGGAGGGACGGTCCCCCTCCCGCGCCAGGTCCTCCCCCTTGGCCGCGGCCCTTTGCCGGACGACGGCCTGCTCCAGCAGCCGGCGCTCCGCGTCCGAGATGCGGTCGAACTGTTCAAGCTTCCGGATCAGAGGGGCGGCTGGCATGAACGATTCCTGGGAGCGGTGGAACTGGGGAGCAGCTTAGACCAGATGCCGCAGGATGACGAGCAGGGCTGAGCCAGGCCCCGATCCCGACCCGTAAGCGGCCTTGCCGGAACGCGACAGCCCTTCTCCGGCCCGGAAAAAAGCACCCCTAGCGCAAAGCCCTCTCGATGAAATCGGCGCGCTCCGAAACATCCGCCTTGGGCAAGATGCAAAGGTCGTAGCCCAGCGCCGGATAGGCCTCCAGCAGGCGGGAATACTCCGCTTCCGCCGCCGCGATGCCGTGACGCCGCTCGGGATCGGTTGCGTAGATCTCGGGCCATGGCGGCGCAAGAAACACCCTGCGGTGGTAGCGGTGCTCCCAACGGAGCGCGGCCAGGGCCGGCTCACCTGTGAGGTGCTGCAGCGCAGCCGCGGCATCGACCAGGCCCCTGTCGAAGAACACCCACCCGTCCGAGATGGCCGCCGATGCCCGGTCCTCGAGGGCCATGGCCATGGCGCGGCGCGCGAAGGCGGCCGCGTCGATCCAGGGAAGCGCCGATCCGCCCTCCTGCAATTCCTGCTTGACGATTCGCCGGCCCGGCTCCTCCACGACCGCGTGGCCGCGCCTGCCGAGCTCGGCGAGCAATGTGGACTTTCCCCCGCCCGAACAGCCGGAAACAACGACAAAACGCTCCATTTTCTCCCATCCCATGGTGTGACATCCGTGTTTTCTCAGTCTCCCGCCGGAGCGTCCGGCGCGAGGGCAACCGGCAGGGCCGCTCCGGTGTTGAAGCGGGTTAAGGGGATCCCCGAATGGACAGCCCGCTTGCAGCTTGGCAATGACCGGTTATCCTGCTTTCCCTTAGGTTAGAGCATTCATGACCTCACTTCCTTTCGATCCCGACGACGAAGCGCTCCGCTGCCTTGTGGAGGCCCTCACGGAAAGCGGGCAGGCCGTGTCCATCTTCGATGCCGAGGATCATCTCCGCTACGCCAACAAAACCTACCAGGGCATGTTCCTGGGCGACTACGACGGCCCCCTCACCTTCGACGGCATCATCCGCCACGCGCACAGGAACGGGCTCGGCGTGCGCATCGACGACGGGGATGTGGAAGCCTTCCTGGCCAGAACCCGTGGCCGGCGCAGGAGCGTGCACCGCAAGTCGTTCGAGACCGACCTGCTGGATGGCCGCTGGTTCTGGATCGATCACACGGTGCTCCCGAACGGCTGGGTGCTGTCGGTCGGCGCCGACATCACGGCCCTGAAGAAGAACGAGAAGTCCCTGCGCCAGGCCCACGAGGCGGCCCTCAAGGCATCGCGGACCGATCAGCTCACCGGGCTGCCGAACCGCCGCCACATCCTGGGGCTGCTCGACGAGGCGCTCGCCGCCCACGAGGGCACGGGATCCGTCCTGTGCGTGGCCGTGATCGACATCGACCGCTTCAAGGCCATCAACGATTCCTATGGGCATGAGGCGGGCGACGCCGTGCTCGAGCATTTCGCCCGGACCTGCCGGGAACGGGTGCGGGCCCAGGACCATCTGGGCCGGACGGGCGGGGAGGAGTTCCTGCTGCTGCTGCCCGACGTCGGCATCGAGGGCGCCGTGCGCATCGTGGATCGCATCCGGGACGGCTTTCCTTCGGCGGTGCTGGGGCATGGCGAGCTCGAACTGCCGTGCACCTTCAGCGCGGGCGTGACCGAGGCCCTGCCGGACGACGACCGCAGCTCCATCCTGCGCCGGGCCGACCGGGCCCTTTACGCCGCCAAGGCGGCGGGACGCAACCAGACCCGGATCGGCCTCGAAGCGAAGCGCTAGAGCATTCCTCGGCGAAGCCGGTCCGGTTCGCCGCCGGAAAATGCGGCAAACCAAAGCCTGGCGCCGATCCCATGTGGGTGAAAACGGCGCCAGGGTTGCGGCGCACGGGGGCTGCGCGCGGGATCCGGGCCGCTCAGCAGGCGATCTGCGCCCCGGTCATGTGAACGGGCGTGATGGGCCTGACATCCCGGCCGGTCACGGCACAGGTGAGACGGGCCTCGGAGCGGCATTGCGGTCCCTTCGGGGGGCCTGCCCTCGGGCCGACGGCGAACTGCACGGTCACCTCTCCGGGCGCGGTCTCGATGAAGCCCTCCACGGAGGACAGCCAGGTCTGGGCCACCACGTCGTCCGTGGCGCGCGCCTCGTTCACGGCGTTCTCCAGGCAGGCGGCCGCGGCCTCCTTCGGCTGCAGGGGCGTCAGCACCACCGGCTTGGCGATGGCCGCCGTGGCCTCCACCTCGGGAGCGGGCTTGGTCGCGGACGGCTGCGGCTCGGACGCCTCCGGATCGCCGCGGAACCCGTTGACCGACGCAAGCGCCAGAACCGCGAAGACGGCGGTCTGGACCGGGATGCGCTTGAGCTTGCCCAGGAGCGTCATCCGGCTGAAGAGCACGTGCCGGTAGGCATAAGCGAAGACGGCCACAAGGGTCAGGAAGATAACGGCTCGGAGCATGATGAAACGGGCTCGCGCAGGGTCGGGCAAAGGACTGATTGATTCTGGGAACGCCCTCAATCTAGCGCAGGATCCTCAGCCTCGCATGGACTAAGTCCTGCTTTCCGCCGGCATGGTTAACCATGTTTTAAAATGCCCTTGGCGTGCGGCCGGAAAACGGGCCTACACTGCCATGACGTAGGGAGAGACAGTCCGTCGTCTCCTGCGTTTCGGGCATCCGGCAGGATTGCTCATCGGCCCATTCGAACGGTGGGTCCGCTCAGAAAGGTTGCAGCATGAAGAGGTTGGTCACCGCCCGCGGCCCCATACCGGCTGCCCAGATGGACGGATACCTGATCGAGGAGGGGCTGCTCGACGGCATCATGATTCAGGTGAGCGACAGGGGCGGCAACCTGGAGATGGCCTTTGCCGACCGGGACCTGCGCTACCTCTCGCAGTTCTCCGCAACGCAGCAGGCCCAGTGGCTGCAGGACGCGATGCTGCATTGCGAGGCCGGATGCGCGCTCGAGACCGCCGACGGCAAGCCCGCCTGGATCATCGACGAGGTGCCGCAAAGGCTCCCCTCCCCCATCAAGGCGATGCGCCCGGCCCGGGCGACCCCGGAGCTTCCCCCCGGGCTGGAGTTCCTGAGGCGCGGCTGATCCCGCATCCCAGGCCCACCGGGGGACCTCCTTCGACCCGGAGCCGCCCCGCGGGCGCTTCGGACCAAGCCTGCGGGCGCTTGAGGCCCCGCCTGCGGGCGCTTGGCGAATGCGCAGGATTATCGAGAGCCCCGAACGTTGCATGACATCGGCTGTCCGAGCCGCCGGAATGCAAAATGAACTTACGTTGTTAAAGATTTCATTTGCATGACCGTTATCCTATGTTAGATTGAGTCGGACTCAGAGTAGACTTTTAGCGTATCAGCTAAGTACTGAGTACTATCACCAGCAGCGTGATCCTTTCCGGTACATCGTTTGTACCGATGTGTTACTTGTATCCAAGTAAAATTGATCCTTCCTGACGTATAGCTTCTCATTCCAGAAGATGAGGGAAGTTATGGCTAAAAAAGCTCTCCTAGTAGCGATCAACGATTATGGCCACCCGGCGAACAATCTGCCGAGTTGCGTGGCCGATGCGCAGGCGATGGCGGACCTGTTCGAGACCCGGTTCGGCATCAACGACACGAAACAGCTTTTCGACAAGGAAGCCACGCTGGAAGCCGTCGAGGAGGGACTGGATTGGCTGTTCCAGGACGCCACCAAGGACGACCGGCTTATCTTCTACTTCTCCGGCCATGGCTATCAGGCCCCGAAGGGCACGACGCTCGACGAGGTTCTCGTCCTGCGGGAGAACAAGTTTCTGCCAGACGACCGCTTGAGCAGCCTCAGCCAAGGGGTCCCGGAAGGAACCCTGACGGTGATCCTCGACTCCTGCTTCTCGGGCGGACTGGACAAGGTCCCGATCTTCTTCGACGACAGGGTCGAGCTCGCCATTCCCAAGCGCTGGACGCCGACCGATCCGGACATGCTGACGGCCGAAGTGAAGAGCTTCAAGCGCGTCAAGAACTACCGGCCCTTCGGCTGCGAGCCCATCAACGGCATCAAAAGGAAGTCGTTCAAGCTCTCGTCCAAGGGGCTGTCGGTCAACCCTGCCTCACCGGACGAGGTGGCTCAACCGCGCCTGAACGGCCTCCTGCTTTCAGCCTGTCTCGAAACCGAGACGGCGTCGGCCTCGACAAGCAAGACGGACGGTCTGTCCGCATTCACATACGGGATCATCACGTCGCTCAAGGATCTGCCCGGCAACTGCTCGAACATTTCTCTGATGGAAGCGGCGGCTTCCCAGCTGAGCACGCTCTCGTTCCGTCAGACGCCCGTTCTCAAGGAGCCTCCCGCTCCGCCCAACATCGCAAAGCGCAGCTTCATCACGTTCGACGAAGCTGCATCCAAGCCTGGTGCCGCGTCCCATGTGGCCAGTCCGGCGGAAATCATCGAAAGCATTTTCCGCTTGTTCCTCAAGCAAGGAGAGGGTGAAAAAATGACCGGTACACCGATCTATGGAAGCTCGCAGGACAAGGGTTTGTTGGATCTCCTGCCCGTGCTCATCAACGTTCTCTCGAAGGATTACCAGCCAGGCGCCCAAGGGGCTTCCAACGGCCAGTCGCAGGACAAGGGCCTGTTCGACCTCCTGCCCGTGCTGATCAACGTTCTGTCCAAAGGCTATCAGCCCGGCATGCAAGGATCCTCGGGGATGTCGTCCCAGGACAAGGGCATTCTCGACCTTCTGCCGGTGCTCCTCGGCGCCCTGACCAAGGGCTACCAGCCGGGAATGCAGGCTCATTCGGGCGCCCAGTCGCAGGACAAGGGCATCTTCGATCTCCTGCCCGTCATCATCGGGGCCCTGACCAAGGGTTACCAGCCGGGAATGCCGAGCTACGGCGCTAGCCCGTCGCAGGACAAGGGCCTGATCGACCTTCTGCCCGTGCTCCTCGGGGCCTTGACCAAGGGCCATCAGCCCCAGGCCAATATGGGCATGGCCGGAGGGATGATCCACTGAACGGCCCCGAAGCGCCTCCGGACGCGAACGGTTGAACGCTCCTCTCCCAAGCCGGTCTCCGGCTTGGGAGATTGCTTTGGCGCACGGGCCCTCACCTGCGCGCAGCGCCCGCCATCCGCCTCGGCCTGGCGCGAGGACCGGGCCGGCCGCAGGACCCATGCAGCGATTTCATCAAACGGCCCAACCAAATCATGTGCGACGCACGGCGGGTCTGCGGCAGCGTAGCGCTGGTTCGAGGAACCGAGCACACGCGACCGAGGGAGACGATCTTGAAGCAGCGACCAGCACCGCGTTCCGCCGAGGCGATGAAGACCCTGACCGCAGGCCTCACCATGCTTGCAGCCACGGCGCTCGCCGGCACCGGCGCCCACGCCCAGCCTCCCCAGGAGGCCTGTGCGCGCTTGGCCAACCTGTTCATTCCGGCCTGGGCCATCGGCCTGCCCACCTCCGGCGCCGCTGAGACAAGGCTACGTGACGCAACAGGCACCGGGCTGATCGCTCGAAGGGCAGGCCTTAGCGGGCCGGCCCTTCGAACCCCGCCCGTGCCTCATGCACCGCCGCGCCAGTAATCCTCCATCTCGCGCTCGCGCCCGAGGTCCCGGCTCTCGTCGGAGAGGGCCGGCGCGGCGCGCAAGGCTTCTTCCGTGACGTCGGTGCGGTAGCCTTCGAGCTCCGTATCGTAGGTGAGCTTGTCCCAGGGGATCGTGTGGTGATGGGCGCCCACGCCGAAGAACCCGCCGAAGGTCGCGTCCACGTAGAGCACGCGTCCGCTCACCTTTTCGATCAGCAGCCGCTTGATGGTGCCGATCTGCGCGTTGTTGCGGTCGTAGACTGCCGTTCCCTCGACGCGGTCGCTCTCGATGATCGGCCTGGAGGACGCGGGCCGCTTGATCGGGCCGTACAGATAGAAGCCGTTTTCCAGGATGCCGGCAACAACCACCGCGCGGCTCACATCGAGCGTCCATTCCTCGTCGGCTTCGATGGTCTGCGTCAGGATCCAGGGTCCCAGGTCGGGCGGCAGCTTGCTGCCGCGCGGCTCGTCGGTGAAGCCGCGAAGGCCCGGAGAGTTTGCGGCCTGGAACACATGATAGGTTCTCACGACAGCCTCCCTCGTCACGAAGGGCGCCCCCGCATCATTGACTCACGATCACCGACGAAACGCAAGATGCGGCGCTGCGGGACCGGCCCGCTGGAGCCGACGCTCAGCGCACGGTCACCTGATCCTTGATCTTCTCGAAGGCCGTGCGGCGCAGCACCTTCTTGCGCATGAGGTCGTCGACGGAAGCGTAAGGGCGGCCTTTGATGATGGCGCGGCCGAGGGCGCCTGCGCCCTTGAGGCTGTTCAGCTGCGCGAAGGAGGCCGTGTTCAGATCGACGAGGGAGGTCTCCGCCGCAGCCAGGGGCTTTGCATCCGCAAGGCTCGCTTGCGGGGTGACGGTGCCCGTCATGTCCGTGTCGACGGGATCCGCAGGCGGCGGCGAGGCGACCGGCTTGAGGCTCGCCTGCGCTTTCAAGGGGGCCGCGTTGGCGGCGGGCGGAAGGGAAACTGGAAGGGAAACAGGCTGGTTCGAGGCGTCGGCGGGAACGTAGGAAGCAGCCTCCACGGCAGGGACCGCGCCACGGAGCGGCGGGTTGACCTCAACCGCCTCCAGGCGTGCGGTGTGGTTTACCAGGGTCGGCGGCTGCGGGATGGCAGGAGCCGCCTGCAGATCGGCTGCCGCGACCGCTCCCTGCGGCGACGGTCCGGTGCGGTGCGACCACCACGACAGGCCGAGGCCGCCGGCGGCCATGAGGCCGATCACGAAGAAGACGCGCATGGCCTGGCGCAGGGCGCTGTCCTGCGGCGTGCGGGGTTCCTGGGTTCGGGAAAGATTACCAATCTGCATGGGTACTCGCACAAGGTTCGCCGAAAAAATCCAGATTGGACGCAAGGGTTAAACCCCGGATGTGGCGCAGGCGTGGCAACGAAAGCCGATCGTTCCGCGTCGGCACGGGCCTGCGGCCTCGGCGCGGGAGCGGCCGCAACGCTATCACGGCGCGCCCTAAACCCGGCGCGGGCGTGCGGGCACGCCAGGGGGGCATTCGAGGGCGGCCCGGTCCCACCCGCCGCGGTCGGCCGCCGCCGCATAGGTGGTGACGAGAAAGTCGTGCAGCAGGGCATCGGGATCGGCGGCCCCGCGCAGGGTCTCGTAGGGCAGGATGAACTCACCCAGCGCGGTGTCGTAGGACGCGCCCGGCGTCACCGCCGCGTCGCGAAAGCCCGGCGGCTCGGGATAGGCATAAGCGTAGAAGGCGGCCTGCGGATAGGCGTCGCTGCCGGGCCAGAAGCCCGCGCTCGACACCTCGTGCGAATAGGCCTCGCGGGTGACGGCATCCGGCAGGCCCGGCACGCCGCCGGGATGGAGCGGCGCGTGGCGCCCGGAAAAGCGCGTGACAGCCAGATCGAAGCTGCCCCAGAAGAAGTGCACCGGCGACACCTTGCCGAGATAGCTGCTGCGAAAGAGCTTGAACACCCGGTCCGCCTGCACGAGGGCGCGCCAGAAGCGGTGCGCGGCGTCCGGGTCGTAGGATGCGTGGTACCAATCCTCGGAGAAGCGCACGGGATTGGGCACCTCGTTGGGCATCTCGTTGATGGCAACACGAATGCCGAGATCGGCCAGGAGGCCCACGAGGGCGGAATGAAAATCCGCGACGGCCTGCGGCTTCAGGTCCAGGTGCCGCTCGTCCCCGCGGCTGGTGCGAACGAGCAGGCGATGGGCGATGAAGTCGAACTCGATCTCCAGGATCTCGCGGCCCGCCGGTATGGGCGAGGTGCCGAGGCCCCGGGCGGTCACGTAGAGCGGCACGTGCCAGCCGTGATTGACCCAAGGGGTGAGCGAGAGGCGAACCTTGCCGACGATCTGGGTCCAGAGCTGCAGGGTCGCGGCCGTGGCCCGCCAGGCCGGATAAGGCAGCTCGGGCCAAGCGGATGCTTCGAGCCTGCTCCCTGCGGCGTCCTCGGGTTCCGCGGGCCGGGACGGGGATCCACGTTCACGCGCAGCAGCCATCGATTCCCTTCCCCTCCACCGGTCGCGCCATCTCCGGCCGGGAATGGCACGGGAGGGCCGAGCAGCCATTTCCTGACGCATCGTTCGACACGAAAACCCGGCTCCCGTTTCTCACGCGATGCCCCAGAGCGGAGAAGTATAGCGGGCGGGCCGCAGGCGGTGAACAACTCTTCGGAGCAGCCACGCGCCTGCGGCCGATGGGCCTCAAGCGGCCGGGCGCATGCCGGCGGTGATGGAGGTCGGGATCTCGATGTCGACCTCGAGCGTCGACACGGAGGCGCCGCGGTCCATCTTGATCTGCACGCTGTCCTGCGGCACCGCCATGTGCTTGGCGATCACGGCGAGGATCTCCTCGCGCAGGATGGCCACGAGATCGGACTCGCCGCCCACGATGGTGCGCTCATGGGCGAGCAGAACCTGAAGCCGCTCGCGGGCGACCGGTGCCGAGGTGCGGCGGTTGAAGAAGCTGAACAGGCTCATGCGGCCCTCCTGGCGAACAGTTTGCTGAACAGACCACGCTGCTTCTGCACCTCGACGGTCTGGCCCTGAAGCTTGCGCACCGCTTCGAGATAGGCGCGGGCGGGCGCGGAATTGGGGCTGCCGAGGGTGACGGGCGCGCCGAGGTTCGACGAGCGCAGCACCTCGGTGCTTTCCGGGATGATGGCCAGCAGCGGGATAGACAGGATGTCGAGCACGTCCTCCACCTTCAGGATCTCGCCGCGCTGCGCGCGGGCGGGATCGTAGCGGGTGAGCAGCAGGTGCTTCTCGACCTGCTCGCCGTTCTCCGCCTTCAGGGTCTTGGAGTCGAGCAGGCCGATGATGCGGTCGGAATCGCGGATGGACGACACTTCCGGGTTGGTGACGACCACGGCTACGTCGGCGTGGCGCATGGCCAGCGTCGCGCCGCGCTCGATGCCGGCCGGGCTGTCGCAGATGATCCAGTCGAACTTCTCGCGCAAGCCCTCGATGACGCGCCCGACTCCCTCGTCGGTGAGGTTGTCCTTGTCGCGGGTCTGGGAGGCCGGCAGCAGGTGCAGGGTCTCCACGCGCTTGTCGCGGATCAGTGCCTGCTCGAGCTTCGCGTCGCCCTTGATCACGTTGATCAGATCAAACACCACCCGCCGCTCGGCGCCCATGATCAGGTCGAGGTTGCGCAGGCCGACATCGAAGTCGATCATCGCCACCTTCTGCCCCGATTGAGCCAGCGCCGCGCCCAGGGCAGCCGTGGAGGTGGTCTTGCCGACGCCTCCCTTGCCCGATGTCACGACCAGTACTTTCGCCATCCTTGGTTCTCCTATCCCGTTCGAATCTGTGCTTGCGACGGCATCACCAGCAGGTTCCCCGGAGGACCGCAGAACATGTTCGGAGAGCGGAGGCGGCTTGAAGCTGTCGCGATTCCCTACGCTTTGTAAGGAAGCCTATTGCGCGCCAAGTATGGTTACCGGCTGGTTAACATTGCCGGCCCACGGGAGGTATTTTGGCGGAAAACCGCCAAAAATGACGGGTTCGGGCGAGATTGGAGAGGAGGTGCGGGCGCTACCCTCGAGGGCGGTGCATGCTCCCGCTGCGGCAGCGGGAGCGCCTGGGGTCCGGCGGCCCGCTGCCATAGCGGTGCCGGCGGTTCTTGCCATCCGGTGCTGCTCCGGAGGCAAAAACCGCCTTTGACGATGGGTGCGGCTCTTACTGCCCGTCCCGCTTCAGCCCGCCGGTATCCGCAGCCCCCGTCTGGGCGCCGCCGGTGCCGATGGCCCCCGGCGAGGTTGCGGGACCGCCGGCCGGCAGCGTTCCGCCGGGCTGCAGGGGCGTCGACAGGCCCGAAGGGGCGCTCGGCGGATTGGCCGAGGAGAACCAGTTGTCGTCGGCGGGGCTGCCGCCCGCACCGGGTGCGGTCGATGCGGTTGCACCCGTGCTTGCGCCCGTCCCTGTACCCGCCCCGGCACCCATGCCCGTCCCTGTACCCATGCCCGTCCCTGTACCCATGCCCGTGCCGGCGCCGTGAAGCAGGGCGTCGTCCGCCTGTCCGGCCTGGTCGGACATCCTGGCCGAGGAGGCCCGCGGGGGCGCGGATGCTCCGGCGCCGGAGGACATGCGGGTGGTGGATGATGCTCGTCCGGCCGTGGTGCGGGAGCCTTCGAGGCTGCGGTCGATCACGCCGCTTTCGAGCGGGAACGGCGGCTCGGGGCGCCGGGGCGCCGGGCGCAGGCCCCCGTTCTGCCGGGAGCCGGATTGCCCGGACCGATTCATGTTCCACAGGAGGGCGCCGGTCCCGATGGCGGCGATCCCGGCGAGGATCCCGAAGACCGTGCCCGTGGGAAGGCCGTAGCGGCTCGGCATGACCGACTGCGGCATATGCCAGCGGTCGGCCTCATAGGACGCGATGCGCTCGCGCTCGTAGGAGCGGCGCAGCTCCTTGAGCTCGCTCGGGGAGAAGACGCCGCGGGCGACGATCATCACCCCGTTCTCCTCCAGGGTGAAGGCGTGGCGGATGGAGCCCATGAGCTCCTTGAATTCGGTGGCCCATTCGCGGCTGTCCTTGTCCGGCCGGGCGGCGAGTTCGTCGAGCCGCCGCAGGATGGCCTCCTGCTCCCGTTCCAAGTCGGCGACGTAGCTCGCGGTGCGCTCGTGACCTGACAGGGCCGGGTAAAGAACGTTCTGCTGGGCCGCGATGTGGCGCTCCAGCTCGTCCTGGAGGTCGGCGAAAAGCTCGGCGCGGCTGTTCGGTCCGCTGCCGGTGGCATGCAGCACCTCACGGCAGAGCTCCTCGATATTCGCGTGATCGTTCGTCACCATCTGCCATAGGTCCATCGAAGCCTCCTTCAGAGCCTTTGCCTCATGCATGAACGGCTGTGGCGGGCACCTGTTCCGCCCGCAAAGGCGCTCGACCGGCAACCGAGGCGCAGGCGCTCCACGGAACCCGACCCGTGGAGCGCCCGGGGCCGCCGCGCAGGGATCAGCCGTTCGGCGAGATGCCGAAGTCGCTCGCGCGCAGATGGGCCAAGCGGACGTCCTCGATCGTCAGCACGAAGGATGCGGCGCCGTAGCCATAGGTGATCTGCACATCGTCGCCGGACTGGACGGCATAGTTCCCGTCGATCATCTGCCGGAATGTTTCGAACAGATCGCTCTCGATGGCGATCCGGTCGTAGCCGGGCTTGAAGTCCACGATGGTGTCGCGGCCATGGTTCGGCCGCCCGAAGGAGACCCAGAAAAGATCCCGGCCCAATCCCCCAAAGAGCCAGTCGTCGCCCAATCCCCCAAAGAGCCAGTCGTCGCCGCTTCCCGCATCCAGGAGGTCGTTGCCGTAGCCGCCGTCGAGGGTATCCCGGCCGTCGTTGCCGTGCAGCCTGTCCGTCCCGTGCTGGCCGCCCAAGGTGTCGTCGCCGCTGCCGCCCTTGACGGAATCGTCGCCGAAGCCGCCGTCGATGGTGTCCCTGCCCTGCTCGCCCCGCAGCTCGTCGACCCCATCGCCGCCCCGGATGACGTCGCTCCCGCCGCGCCCCAGGATCTTGTCGTCGCCGTAGCCCCCGAACAGGAAGTCGTTCTTGCCTCCGCCCTTGAGGTAATCGTCCCCGAAACCGCCCCAGAGCCAGCCTTGCCCTGTTTTGAGGAACAGGGTGTCGTCGCCGTCGCGGCCGGAGAGAAAGTTGTACTGCGCCGTTCCGCGCAGGCTGTTGTCGCCGTTGGTGCCGCTGAGCACGAGCGGCTTGACGGTCGATGGCAGCCAGATGCCGTCGATGCGGGCGCCGATGCCGGTCGGCGCATGCTCCAGGGTCGTGCCCGACGACAGGATGAGGGGGTTCGGGATCTCGGCGATCGAGATGCGCAGGCCCGCCAGCGGCGCATCCCCGGCCCCGAGATTGAGCCAGACCGATGAGTTGAGATCGATGTCCTTCTCGGTGTAGCCCCCCTGGCTTCCGAAGTTCGGCTGCTCGAAGAAGAACGAGAAGCCAGATTGTGCCGGGGACAGGAAAACGTCATCGCCGCGGGGAACGGACGTGGCGATCGCGAGGGCCTCGCCGGAGAGGGACAGATGGCCGGTGATGAGCTGCGCTTCCCTGTACCCGAATGCGGCGGCTCCATGCTGCGGGGACGCAAGATCGAAATCGTCGATATCCTGGTTCTGGTAGAGGCCCTCGACGCCGCCGTAGAAAACGTAGCGCAGGGTTTGCGGTGAGCTGGACATGTGATCTCCACTGCATGGGAGCAACGCGGGTGCGGAGCGGCTGTGCCACGTCCAATAATCATCCAAGGGCAAGGGCCTGTTCTTCTCGCCCGCAGATCCGCGTTCCTCCTAAGCCCCCGGCCCAATGTCTCAATTCAATGTAAGGTTGTATAGATGCCCGGAAGGATAGCATCCTCCTGAAGGGCGGTGCCCTCCCTTTCGCCGGCGGACTCGAAATGTACCCCGAAAGGTGTAAGGATCCCGGGCCTCAAGGGAGCCGATGCATCGACCATGACCCCATCGCCGCAAGACACACTCGCCGCCGGCCTGCCAACCTATGACGACGTGGCCGCAGCCGCCGCGCGCATCGGCGGCGCCGCCTTTCGCACGCCGGTTCTCACCTCCCGCACCGCCGATGAGCGCACGGGCGGAACACTGTTCTTCAAGGCGGAGAATTTCCAGCGGGCGGGAGCCTTCAAGTTTCGCGGCGCGTACAACGCCATCGCGCGGCTGTCCGACGACGCCAAGCGGCGCGGGGTCGTGGCGTTTTCCTCCGGCAACCATGCCCAGGCCATCGCCTATGCGGGCCAGCTGCAGGACGTGCCCACCGTGATCATCATGCCGAAGGATGCGCCGGCCATGAAGGTGGCCGCCACCCGGGGCTATGGCGGCGAGGTGGTCGCCTACGACCGCTACACGGAGGACCGCGAGGCGATCGGGCGCAGGCTCTCGCAGGAGCGCGGCCTGACCCTCATCCCGCCCTACGACCATGAGGACGTGATCGCCGGCCAGGGCACGGCCACCAAGGAGCTGATCGAGGAGGCAGGCCCCCTCGACATGCTGCTCGTCTGCGTCGGCGGCGGCGGCCTGCTCGCGGGCTCGGCGCTGGCCGCAAAGGCGCTCTCGCCGGACTGCCGCATCTACGGCGTCGAGCCGGAGGCGGGCAACGATGCGCAGCAATCGTTCCGCTCAGGAAGCATCGTGCGGATCCCCGTGCCCGTCACCATCGCGGACGGCGCGCAGACCACCTATGTGGGCGGCAAAACCTTCCCGATCATTCAGGCGCTCGTGGACGACATGCTCACCGTGTCTGACCAGCAACTCGTGGACACCATGCGGTTCTTCGTGGAGCGCATGAAGATCGTGGTGGAGCCCACCGGCTGCCTTGCGGCCGCGGCGGCGCTCAACGGCATCGTGCCCTGCCGGGGCAAGCGCGTCGGCATCATCATCAGCGGCGGCAACGTGGACCCGAAGGCGCTCGCGGGGTTCTTGGCCGGGTAGGCAGACGGGCTTTTCGGCATGCAGTCCCGGGGGGCGCACGGCGACGATCCGGGGTTTTTCAAACCAGCCCGACACTGTCATCCCGGGGCCGCTTAAGCGGAGCCCGGGATCCATAGCCACTAGCGGTGCAGAATGATGCGCAGCGCTGATCGCCTCGTCCGAAGACGTCGTGGTTATGGATCCCCGCCTGCGCGGGGATGACAGTGTTGAGGTTCCGGCATCCTCCCTGCATCCTATCCCGCGTTCTGCTCCGCTCGCCCGGGATGACGAGAGGGTGTCAGGAAAGGCGCATTCCTCTACCGCCCGGCGCGCACCACGACCGCCATGCCGTCGTGATCGCCTGTCGTGAGCTTCGGATCGTGGATCAATGCGTTGCCGAGATCCACGAACCCGCTCACCTTGAACGCGGTGCTTCGGTCGAGGCGTTGCGTGAAGTCGTCCCGCGCCCGGTTGAACGAGCCGTAGCGATGCGGCGGATAGCGGAGCGGATCGACCTCCTCGCGGCTGAAGGCGCCGGTGAACAGATAGCCTTGCTCGAATGCGTGCGGCCCGAAGATCCGGCCGTGGTTGTTGCTGACCTCGAACACGTCGTTGGAGAAGGCATCGTCCCGGCCCTGCGGCAGTTGCGTGTAGAGCTGCCCGCCGATGAAGCCCCGATAGCCTGTCGAATGCCCGAAGCGGATAGGGTATCCGGCGTGGGCGGCCGCCGCCAGGAGCCTCGCCTTCGCATCCTCGGCGCTTGACGCGCCCTCGTCGACGATGATCACGTTGATCGGCTCGCGCAGGTTCCTGCCCTGATAAACTTCGCCGAGCCAGTCGGACGGCACCCCTTGGCTCGTGAGCATCCATTTGCCGATGGCAGGCAGGCCCGGCACTGTTGCAGCATCGGCATTCTGCTGCGAGCGAGCCTCGAAGGCTGTTGCCGTCAGCGCGGCACAGAGGGCGAGAACACGAAAAAAGCCTTGTCCCACTCGTCTCCCCCGGCGATGCGGCCCCTTGTCGGGCCGCATCAGGAGAGCACGATCCGGGCCCGCAGGCCACCGGATTTCAGGCGGACGCCTTCACGGCCACAACGGCATAGCGATGCTGCGTGGCGCGTTCGAGCCCTTTGAGCAGCGGCAGGTTCTTCGCCTGCTCCCGGTGAATCGGCTTGAGATTGCGGTCGATGGCCGTTTGGGCGAATCCGGCATCGCGCAGCAGGGAGGCGACCTCCTGCGCCCGCGCGCCGTTCGAGAAATAAACCCGCTTGAGGATGCGCTCATGGGTTTCGCGCATGGCGCTGGGCGCGTGCGGCGCTCCCGCAAGCCCCGGCACCAGCCGCTCGACGAGGCGGATCATGCGCCGGGCAAGGGTGTCGGACACGGAATCGCCGTCCACGACGAGAAGCCTGCCGCCCGGCCTGAGAAGCGAATGCCATTCGCGAAACGCCGCCTTCGGGTCGACGAGCGTCCACACCAGGTGGCGGGTGACGAGCACGTCGTAGCTTCCCGGCGCCTCCAGGGTGCGCTCGGCGTCTCCCATGACGAAGCGGATATCCGCGCCGGTGCGCGCGGCTTTCATGCGCGCCTGCTTCAGCATCGCCTCGGACCAGTCGAGCCCCGTGACGTCGAAGCCGAGGCCGTGGAGCAGATGGGAGATCACCCCCGTGCCGCTGGCCAGATCGAGCGCCCTGCGGCCCTCGCCCGGGCCCAGATGGCGCAGGAACAGCGCGCGCCAGGCCTCGCGCTCCCCTTCCGAGAAAATCTCGTGACCCACCTGCTCGTCGAAGGTCGCCGCGCGGGCCGACCAGTAGTCGCGGATTTCGTCGCGCAGCGTGTAGTTCGCATTCATGGGGAGGCTCATGGCATAAATGGTTTTCGGCGCTCCTCTAGTCGCAAATCCGCAAGTCGTCAAATTGTAATCATTATAAACTGCAGAATATAATTGTTCTAAACTACAGATGTTGGAGTTTTCATTAAAGTAGTTCTAAAAGATAATTCTTGCACTGTAGTCGAGCCCACCTTAGGAGAAGCCCGCTTTCTTCCTGATGCGAGGCGCGTGATGCAACTCTCCAAACTGGTTATCGGTGCCGCCCTGGCGCTTGCAGGGCTCCTGCCCGTCTCCTCCCATGCGGCCGGCTCCAAGATCACGGTCACGGACATCACCGGCCGTCAGGTCGAGGTCAGGGCGCCTGCCGAGAAGGTGATCCTCGGCGAGGGGCGGCAGATGTATTTCGTCGCGGCCCTCGACACGGACCAGCCCTTCCGGCGCGTCGTCGGCTGGCGCGACGACCTGCAGAAGGCGGATCTCGACGGCTACAACGACTACCTCGCCCGGTACCCGCAGATCGGCAAGATCCCGACCTTCGGCGGCTTCAAGGAAGGCACCTTCGACGTGGAGCAGGCCGTCTCGCTCCAGCCCGACGTGATCATCCTCAACGTCGAGGCCAAGACCGCCACAGACGACGCCAAGCTCATCGAGAAGCTCGCCAAGATCGACATCCCGGTGGTGTTCGTGGACTTCCGCGAGAAGCCCTTCGAGAACACCGACCCGAGCATGCGCATCATCGGCAAGCTGTTCGGCAAGGAAGCGCGTGCGGAAGAGTTCATCGCGTTCCGCAAGGAGCAGATCGAGCGCGTCACGCAGACGCTCGCCCAGGCGAACCCGGCCCGGCCGCTCGTGATGATGGAACGCGCCGGCGGTTACTCCGACGATTGCTGCATGTCCTTCGGCAACGAGAACTTCGGCAAGTTCGTGGAGGTCGCGGGCGGCCGCAATCTCGCAGCCTCGATCATTCCCGGCACCTTCGGCGTCGTGAACCCGGAGCAGATCATCGCCTCGAACCCCGACCACGTGATCGTCACGGGCTCGAACTGGGAGCTTTACGTTCCCGGCGGCGCATGGGTGGGCGTGGGCTCGGGCGCCAACAAGGCGAAGGCCCGGGAGAAGCTTGCGGCGCTGATGAAGCGTCCCGCCTATACGGGCGTGAAGGCCGTGAAGGACAGCAAGGTGCATGCAGTCTGGCACCAGTTCTACAACAGCCCCTACCAGTTCGTCGCCATTCAGGCGATGGCCAAGTGGCTGCACCCTGAGCTGTTCCGGGATCTCGATCCCGAAGCGACCATGAAGACCCTCTACGAGCGCTTCCTGCCCGTGCCCTACAAGACCGGCTACTGGGTATCCCTCACCGACAAGGAATAAGGCTCTTGGCCCACTCTCCCGCCATCGCCATGCCGCAGGGACGCGGTGCCTACCGCGTCCTCGTCCAACGCAAGAAGCTCGTGCTTCTTGC